>JAZLHV010000044.1:0-37250 GCA_045617045.1 Lachnospiraceae bacterium | reverse complement strand
GTACCAGTCAAAGCTGTAAGTTTATAGGTACAGATCCACAGTGCCTTTTCAAAATATATCAGAGATGGATTTAGATACCCAGTGATAATTGGGAGAAAGGAATAAATCCAATCACCATCTAAGATGATTGGATTATACGTGAGCTTATGACGCAGGATTTGCTGCAATCAATGGATGAATTAAATAAATTGCTTGAAGGCATACCGCATGAAGAGCTCATCCAACCGCATTTAGACCCGGCCGAAAGTCCGGATGCCGCAGAATGCCCGTATAACATCAAGAACGGCTCATATCTTCGGGTAGAAGATGATAACATGAAGGCTTGGCTTTACTTAAAACCGCCGAAAGCCGGTGAAAATGATTTCAGCAGAGATGAAATTGTTGAGTTTTTAAAAGAACATAACGTCGTGCGCGGCTATCACGAGTCGAATATTTCCGCAGTTGCCAAAAAGCATGTTTATGGCAGGGAAATACTTGTGGCACAGGGCAGTAAACCTGTCGAAGGCGAAAACGGATATTATGAGTTCTTCTTTGAAACATCCAAGAAACGTAAACCTACCATCCGCGAGGACGGTACGGTTGATTATTCGTCCATGGCCGAAGTTTCGAACGTTGAGCTCGGCACCAAGATTGCTCAGTACCATCACGCCATTCAGGGCGTGAATGGTTATGATGTATTAGGCCGAGAGACTGTTGCCGGCGCTTCCAAAGATTTGCCGATTTTAAAAGGTCGCGGCTTCGTTAATGAAGGGGATTCCTACTTTGCAACTGTTTCGGGCAAGATTGATTATCGCGATGGTCATATCGATATTAAAGATCAGTATGAAATCCGTGGCGATGTAGACTTAACGACAGGTAAGGTTGAATTTTTCGGAGATATTCATATTTCGGGTAACGTCGGACGCGGCGTAGTTATTCGCGCAAGCCGTAACGTTACGATTGACGGAGTTGTTGAGGCTGCTACAATATATGCGGGCGGCGATATAGTAATGACTCGTGGTATTCAGGGAAATCAGGAGGCATTAATTTCGGCCAAAGGAAATGTTTCCGCTGAGTTTATAGAGCATGCAACTATCGAAGCCGGCGGAAATGTTCGCTCAAATTCTTTTATCAATGCCAACGTTGTTGCGGCAGGCAGAGTGCTTGCCGAGGGTACACATGGCCTGATATTGGGCGGTAATGTGCGTGGCCTTTTGGGGGTGTCCGCGGTTTCCATCGGTAATGAAGCCGAAACGAAGACATACGTCGCATCCGGTTATACGGCTACAGACTATGAAAACTACGTTGAGGCAATTCAGAAGGAAAACGAAAATCAGAAGCTTTTGACAGAAGTTGTCGATCGTATGACTAAGATTCTTAAAGAAAAGCGTCTCGGCCGTGAAAAGAATTCAACCGAAACCGATCGTGAACTTGTTGCGTTAAACGAAGACAAAGACAAGTACTTTGGGCTGCTTGACAAGTATCGTACAGCCAAGGATAATTTTGCGGCTACCATTGAAAAAGGTAAGGGCAGCATGATATTGGCCAACGAGAAAATATTCAGAGGCGTAACATTGTGTATTGAGGGTAACGAATATGTCGTTCCCGAAAATACCGTATATATGAAATATAAAAACGAAGCCGGAAGAATAGTACCCGGTGTGATTATGCTTAATTAAACCATGAACTTTTCAGAAGCATGCGATTATATCGCAAATATCCCGAGATTTACCAAAAAGAACACGCCGGAAGCCACGCGGGCTTTTTTGGAATACATCGGCGATTTCAGTAACGAAATACCTACGATTCACGTTGCAGGCACAAACGGAAAAGGCTCCGTTTGTGCTTATTTGCGTGCTGCGTTGATGGAAGAGGGCTTACGCGTCGGTACATTTACATCACCTCATCTTGTGGATATAAGAGAACGCTTTGCCATTGACAATGATATGATATCTAGAGAGGATTTTGCCGATAGTTTTAACTGTGTGATGGATTCACTTGAAAGCTTCAAAACTCAAAAGCAGTTTAGCGAATATCATCCGACTTTTTTTGAAATGTTATTTTTCATGGCAGCAGTTTACTATAACCGCGTAAAGCCGGATGTAGTGGTGCTTGAGACAGGGCTTGGCGGAAGGCTTGATGCCACAAACAGTATATCGAGTCCGAAAGTCTGTGTGATAACCGAAATAGGTATGGATCACTGCGAGTATTTGGGAGATACTCCTTCAAAAATTGCAGGTGAAAAAGCAGGTATCATAAAGCCCGGCGTTCCGGTAGTGCATTTCAGCAAGGGAACCGACTACACAAAGGTAATTGAGGACAGAGCGCTTTTGCTTAATTCCGAAGCTTTTAAGGTTTCCCACGCAAACATAAAGAATTTCAAAACAAATTCCAAAGGGATTGATTTTTACATTGATTCTTTGTATGATAACAGTGTTAAAATTTCGCTTTATACGAGAGCATTTTATCAGGCAGACAATGCCTTGATTGCGTATAGAACACTTGAGGTTTTCAGCAAAGTCTGCAATCGTCCGATTAATGTCGAATGTTTCCTTTCGGGCTTTGCAAAAATGGTGTGGCCGGGTCGTATGGAACTGGTTTCAGACGATCTTGTTTTGGATGGCGCTCACAATGAAGACGGCATTTTGGCATTTATTGATAGTGTTTCAGGCGACGGCTTTATTAGGCGAAGCCTTCTATTTTCACAGGTAAGCGACAAAGAAGTCGAGAAAATAAGTCTTAAGCTTATCAATTCCAATTTGTTTGACAGAATTTATGTATGTGGTCTTTCAAGTTACCGTGCATCATCAATGGAACGCCTTAAGCTGGCGTTTGAAACGGCAAAGGGCGTGAAAGTTTCTTTCCACGATTCCGTCACCGAAGGATTCATGAAAATGCGTTCCGAGCGCGAAGCCGGTCGCATGCAGTATGTTGCAGGTTCGCTTTATTTAGTAGGGGAAGTTAAGGAACTTCTGTAAGTTGTTGGTTCGAAATTTATTTTCAAACCGTGTTGGTGGTTTCAGACTTTAAACAGTTTGGAATCATGTGGAGACAAGTTATGATTAATTTTGAAGAAGAAATCAAGAAATTCAATCCGAGCCTTGAAGTCGAAGAGGTTCAGGAAGCTATATATAATCAGGATATTACCGATGTTGCGGATATATTAATCCGTATGATTAAAGACAATAAGGACAAATAACGTATGATTTGCTACTCTTGCGGGGCAAAGCTTTCCGAGCACAGCTTCTGTACCAATTGTGGCGCTGACGTTTCCTTGTACAAAAAAATAATCCGCACATCAAATTATTTTTACAACAAGGGACTTGAAAAAGCCAAGGTACGGGATTTATCGGGGGCAATTGTATCCCTTCGTCAAAGTTTAAAATTTAATAAAAACAATATTAAGGCACGTAACCTTTTGGGCCTTGTGTATTTTGAAACCGGTGAAGTTGCCGCTGCATTAAGCGAATGGGTTATCAGCAAAAATCTTCGTGCCAAGAAGAATATCGCTGTTGACTATATCGAAATGGTGCAGTCCAATACAGGTAAGCTTGATTCATTGAATCAGGCGGCCAAAAAGTACAATACCGCACTGGAGTATTGCCAAAAGGAAGATGGCGTTGACATGGCCATCATACAGTTAAAGAAGGTTATCGGCTTAAATCCGAGATTTGTGCGTGCTCACCAGTTGCTGGCACTGTGTTATTTAAAGTCCGGTCGTGCCGAGCTTGCAAAACGTGAACTGGATAAGGCAAGGGCTATTGACGTTAACAATACGCTGACTTTGCAATATCTGAAAGAAGCTGATTCGATTCTTAATCCGACAGAGGATTCTTCCAAAAAGAAGGATAAGCCCAGGGAAGAGGCTGTTACATACATTCACGATAATGAAACGATTATACAGCCTGCTGCAATTAAAGAGCATAAGGGCACTACAGCCGTGCTTAATATTATCCTTGGCATTGCAATCGGCCTTGCGATAGCTTTCTTTTTGATAATTCCCGCAAAGGTTCAGGAAGAGCGTGCGGCAGCGCGTGAATCCGTCAAAAATTTCGGTACCGAGCTTGATGCCAAGAATATTACGATTAATGAGCTTAATAAATCCGTGAGCGATTTAAACTCTAAAATCAGCAGTTTAAGTGACGAACTGGAAACCTACAAGGGCATGGAAGGTAAGGTCCGCGACATGGATGACCTCATAAAGGCAGCGTCCATATATGTGACCGACAGCACGAAATTTCTCGAGACGGCGGATTACATTACTGCCATTAAGCCCGATGCATGGGGCACTGATACGAGTGAAAATTACAAGAATCTTTACTATGCGCTAAAGGCTTCAATAGGTCCGTCGGTTTGCGATGCTTACTACGCTGAAGGTTATAAAGCATATAGGGCCAAGGAATACGACGATGCAATCGCCTACCTTGAAGCAGCGGTTTTCTTTGATGCAGCGGATGTTGATGCAATTTACCAGCTTGCGGTTACATATCAGTCGGCTGAACGTAATGAAGATGCCCGTAAGGCTTACACCAAGGTTGTTGATAATTTCCCCGGTACATGGCATGCCGGTAAAGCGGAAGCGGCACTCAAAAAGTTGGATCAGTAAAGTAAAACGGTTTATATAAACGAGCAGGTCTTGATGGGACGTCCCATTTGCCTGCTCGTTTTTGCTTCGCACGAAGGTTTATCGAATTTTCAATATGCAAAAAACGTTCAGCGCGAGCATTTCATTAACAGACGTAAGATACTGTGCATAATAAATATAAAAAAACCGTAAACAAGGGCTGTAAACCAGCCTTTTTTACTGGAAAAGCAGGAAACGTTGTGTTATAATACCTTGAGATTGTGGCTTAAGCCACACAAGGAGGTCCGTTTAATGAGTTTAAAGGTTGAAAAATTAGAAAACAGTATGGCTAAACTTACCATCGAAGTATCCGTTGAGGATTTTGAGAAGGCTATTGACAAGGCATACAATAAGAATAAGAACAAGATTACCATTCCCGGTTTCCGTAAAGGTAAAGCTCCCCGTGCAATAATCGAGAAGATGTACGGCAAGGAAGTATTTTTTGAGGATGCAGCAAACATCGCAATTCCCGAAGCATACGACAAGGCATATGATGAGTGCACAGAGGAAATTGTTTCCGCTCCCGAAATTGCCGTTGAGCAGCTTGAGGCAGGAAAGCCTTTCATTTTCACAGCTACGGTTGCTTTAAAGCCTGAAATTAAGCTTGGCAAGTATAAGGGCGTTAAGATTGAAAAGATTGATACAAACGTATCCGATGATGAAGTTACCGCTGTTATTGAAAGAGAACGCGAGAACAGCGCACGTTCCGTTTCCGTAGACAGACCTGTTAAGGCTAAAGATGAAGTTATTCTTGATTTTGAAGGCTTCGTTGACGGCGTTGCATTTGAAGGCGGCAAGGGTGAGAATTATCCCCTTACAATCGGTTCGGGTGCATTTATTCCCGGCTTTGAAGATCAGTTGATCGGTGCGGAAATCGGCAAAGAAGTTGAAGTTAACGTTACTTTCCCCGAAGATTATCAGGCAGATGAATTAAAGGGCAAGGCTGCAACATTTAAGTGCACCGTTAAGGAAGTTAAGGAAAAAGAACTTCCCGAGCTTGATGATGAGTTTGCTCAGGATGTTTCCGAGTACGATACATTCGATGAATACAAAGCTGCTACTATCAAGAGTTTACAGGACAAGAAGATTGAAGAGGCCAAGAACAAGAAAGAAGATGCCGTTATCGAGGCAATTGTTAAAGCTTCCGAGATTAATATTCCCGATGCAATGCTTGAAACACAGAAGCGTCAGATGATTCAGGATTTTGCTCAGAACATTCAGCAGCAGGGTCTTTCAATGGATCAGTACATGAAGTTTACCGGACTTACAAACGAGAAACTTATGGAGCAGGTAACTCCCAATGCCAAGAAGCGTATCGAGTCAAGACTTGTGCTTGAAGGTGTAGTTAAGGCTGAGAATATCGTTGCCGGCGAGGAAGATTTTGAAAAAGAACTTGAGCGTATAGCTGAGTCTTACAAGATGGAACTTGATAAGGTTAAGGAAATGGTTAACGACGATGCCAAGAAGCAGATTATGGAAGATCTTGCTATTCAGAAGGCAGTTGAGTTTGTAGTTTCAAACGCCAAGGAAGCTTAAGTTAAATAAAGGGGGTATAAGGATGAGTTTAGTACCTTATGTCATTGAGCAGACCAGCCGTGGAGAACGTTCCTACGACATCTACTCAAGATTACTTAAAGAGCGAATTATCTTTTTGGGCGAAGAGGTTACCGATGTAACCGCAAGCTTGGTTGTTGCACAGCTTCTTTTCCTTGAGGCTGAAGACCCCGAAAAGGACATTCATTTATACATTAACAGTCCCGGCGGTTCGGTTACTGCCGGTATGGCAATTTACGACACTATGCAGTTTGTAAAGTGTGATGTTTCCACTACTTGTATCGGTATGGCGGCATCTATGGGTGCTTTTCTGCTGGCAGGTGGCGCAAAGGGCAAGCGTTTTGCTCTTCCCAATGCCGAGATTATGATTCACCAGCCTTTAGGCGGGGCTCAAGGTCAGGCAACAGAGATTGAAATTGCTGCTAAACATATTTTACAGACCAAGGAAAAGTTAAACAAAATCCTTGCTGAAAAAACCGGTCGTTCTTACGAGGAAATTGCAGCCGATACCGACCGCGATAACTGGAAGACTGCCGAAGAGGCCAAGGCATACGGTCTTATTGACGAGGTAATTTACAATCACGATATGAAATAACCAAGGCAGGGCAGGAGAAGTTTCTTTTGCCCTGTTTGAGATTAAGGAAGACATTATTTATGGCTAAAAACAGCGAAATGAAGCCCAAGCACTGTTCTTTCTGCGGCAAGACGCAGGATATGGTGCAGAAGCTTATTGCAGGTCCGAACGATATATATATTTGCAACGAGTGCATTGAAGTCTGCGAGGATATTCTCGAGGAAGAACTTGACGGTTACGATGAAAAATCAAATGGCGGGGATGATATCAAATTATTAAAGCCCGCTGAAATAAAGGCATTTTTGGATGATTATGTAATCGGCCAGGAAACCGCAAAGAAGGTTCTTTCCGTTGCGGTCTACAATCACTACAAGCGGATATTGTCAGGCCCTTCCGACGATGATGATGTTGAACTTCAAAAATCCAATATTATCATGATTGGCCCTACAGGTTCGGGTAAAACTTATCTTGCACAGACACTTGCAAAGATTATTAATGTTCCCTTTGCCATTGCCGATGCCACGACACTTACCGAGGCCGGCTATGTAGGCGAGGATGTTGAAAACATTTTACTTAAATTGATACAGGCTGCTGATTACGATATTGAGAAGGCTTCTCACGGTATTGTTTACATCGATGAGATTGACAAAATCACCAAGAAATCCGAGAACGTTTCAATTACACGTGATGTTTCGGGAGAAGGCGTTCAGCAGGCTCTTCTTAAAATTATCGAAGGTACCGATGCAAACGTTCCTCCGCAGGGTGGTCGTAAACATCCGCACCAGGAGTTGATACCTATCAACACCACCAATATTCTTTTTATATGCGGTGGCGCATTTGACGGTCTTGATAAAATTGTTGATGCACGTCTTGATCAGAGCTCAATCGGTTTTAACGCTACCGTCCAAAAGAAACACTCGCGTGACATAAGCGATGTATTGAAGAACGTTACACCTCAGGACTTGATTAAGTTCGGTCTTATTCCGGAGTTTGTGGGTCGTGTTCCAATCAATGTGTCATTAGAAGGGTTGGACCGTGCGGCAATGGTACGTATTCTTACCGAGCCCAAGAACGCGCTTGTTAAGCAGTACAAGAAGCTGTTCGGTATGGATGATGTAGAGCTTGAATTTGATACGGATGCTGTTGAAGCTATTGCTGATAAAGCAATGGAACGCAAAACCGGTGCACGTGGATTGCGCTCAATACTTGAGAGCATTATGATGGATGTCATGTATGAGATTCCCTCAGATGATACAATCGTAAAGTGTACTATCACAAAAGATTGTGTGCTCGGAAAGAGTGAGCCTGTTGTAGAACGTTCATCGAAGGCTAAAAAGAAAAGCAAGTAACAGGGAGCGCCGCTTTGTGTGGCGCTTTCTCTTTAAAGAGGTCTATGTATGGTAATTAAATCAGCCGAACTTGAAACTGTTATAGGCATCACCAGCAAGCTTCCGGCAAACACTCTTCCGGAAGTGGCATTTGCCGGCAAATCCAACGTCGGGAAATCTTCGCTGATAAATGCGATAATGAATCGAAAGTCGCTTGCACGTACAAGTTCACAACCGGGCAAGACGCAGACTATTAATTTTTATAATCTTAATAAAGAATTGTATCTTGTGGATTTACCGGGATACGGATATGCTTCGGTCAGCGCCGAAATAAGAGAAAAGTGGGGGAAGATGATTGAAAAATACCTGAAAACCTCCAAACAGTTGAAACAGGTATTTTTGCTTATCGATATTCGCCATGAGCCTTCGGCCAACGATGTTTTGATGTATAACTGGATAGTTGACAACGGGTACAATCCCGTAATAATATGCACAAAGGCCGATAAAATCAGCAGAGGTGCAACGGCTTCAAATGTTAAGGTAATAAAGGACAAACTTAAAGTCAGACCGGGCACGGTTATTATTCCGTTTTCCGCAACGACCAAGACCGGTCGCGATGAAATATATGCACTTTTGGATGAAGTATTAAATAAGGGGGAAATGTAGAATGGAATTAAAAAGAAAAAGTTTCGGAGAAATTGTTCTTGGTTTATTGTTAAGCTCTGTACCGCTTATCGGTTTTATGGCGGTTCAGATTATTGTAATGGTAGTGGTTATGGTGGTATATCTTCTTAGCGGGGATCCGGCTGCATTTACCAGCCGTGTACTGGATCTTGTAAAGGATCAGAATATCCTGATGACCATTGTCGTTTATACTGATATTGTTGCAGTTGTATGTGTTGTTCCGGTATATGTATTTGCACTTAAGGAGCGCAAACTTGCAAACCCTAAGAAAATTTTTTCATGGTTTTCACCTTTGGCGATTATTCTTTTGTTTATCGGTCTGGAGATGTTAACGTCTGCAGCAATGAGTTTTGCTTTTGAAATTCCCTTCCTTACAAAGATTATGGAAGGGTATCTTAGGATGATAGAATCTTCGGGACTCGTCGAAATGAGCACCATGAGTACTATTGCAACAATTCTTTTGGCTCCGATAGCCGAGGAAATTATTTTCCGCGGAATGACGATGAAGCTTGCAAGAAAGATTACACGCAAGTTCTGGATAGCAAATATTATTCAGGCTTTGTTCTTCGGAATAGCTCACGGAAACTGGGTTCAGGGCACATATGCATTCGTGCTTGGACTGATGTTGGGCTACATTTACAAGAAATATAATTCGCTTATCGCATCCGTGCTTGCACACATGACCTTCAATTTTGCCGGTACTTATATAGTTTCGTGGATGTTTGAAAAGTCGGGCATAGATGAAGGCATAGGTCTGATAATAGAGATTGTTGCAGGCGTTGTGGCTGTAATTTTCGGCTTAATACTTATTCTTAAGGTTGACAAAAAGACTCCGGCAAATACAGAGGCTTTCAACGAAAAATATGCAAAAGAGTGGCAGGATATGGCGCAGAAAAAGCTTGCAGAGCAGGATAAGTACAATCAGTTAATGATGCAGGCGTATATGCAGCAGTCCCAGCCAATGCAGCCGGTACAGCAGAATGGATCGGATGCACCGCAAACGGCAGAAAACGTGCCCGTTGAAGTTTCAAACAACGGCAACGCTTCTTTGGAGGAAGTATGAGCTACGAAGTAAAGGGGATGAGCTTTGCGTTTATGTCAAAGCGCGGAGATTTAAAAAAGCAGGAAGCGTTCGATTCATTAATGTTGCTTAAAAAGGACAACGTCGACTGGATTTCTTTGTGCGTTGTACAGGTTGTAGACAGCGTTAAAGAATTGAATATTCGTTACGATTACAACAAGAATCTTACCGATCTTGAGGTAATTGAGTTCATAAAGTTCGCCCACGAAAACGGTTTTAAGGTATGCCTTAAGCCGATGATAAATTCTGCTGACGGAAAATGGCGCGCTGAAATTGACTTTAGGGACGATGACGGTTGCTGGGCCAAGTGGTTTTATGAGTACACAGGTTTTATGACACATATGGCTGAAATTGCACAGTTTACGGAATGTGAGATGCTGTGCCTGGGCTGTGAAATGTTGGGAACCGAGAAACGCGAGGTTGAGTGGCGCACTTTAATAAAAAAGGTGAGAAATTTATATAACGGCAAACTTACTTACAATACCAATCATGGTCGTGAGTTTGATGCTAAGTGGTACGACGATATTGACTATATCGGCACGAGTGCATATTTCAGAATGCAAAAAGAAAATTCGCACCACGGCGAAGTAATAATGGATTTGACTTATGAAGATATGCTTAAATCCTGGGAACCCGTAAAAGCCGAAATGAGGCGGTTGAGCAATCGTTATTCAAAGCCGGTTCTTTTTATGGAAATAGGTTGCCGAAGCGCAAGGGGATGTGCATGTCAGCCCTGGGATTTTATAATGGTTGATTTGCCGTTTGATGAAAAGGAGCAGGCGAATTTTTACAAGTCAGCGCTTGAAACATTTAAAGACGAAGATTATATGCAGGGCTTTTTCTGGTGGGATTGGCCCGCAAGCGTTTCGAGAATCGGAAAGCGCGAAAATGATACCGGCTTTTTGATTTACGGCAAGGAAGCCGAGCAGGTGTTAAAAGAATATTATGCATAACATAAGGCCCGATGGATTATCCACCGGGCCTTGAATTTACTTAAATGTGCACTCGCATGAGCGGAAAATATCCCCGTCGCGACCATTCCGCAAGCGAAACGTTTTTTTATAAAGCTATTGACAAAAAGAATAACGGAGATATAATGAACGTATGAACAGTTGAACATATGATGACGGGAGGGCTTATGTATACAGAAGAAAATTTATATGATTTAGCCGATCTTTTCAAACTGTTTGCTGATTCCACAAGGGTCAGAATACTTGAAAAACTGTTGGAGGGTGAGAAGAACGTAGGCGAAATCGCCGATTCGCTCGGCATGAATCAATCTGCCATATCGCACCAGTTAAGTACGCTTAAGCAGGGCGACCTTGTGAGAGCGCGGCGGGACAAGAAGGCAATGTATTATTCGCTTGCTGACGATCACATAGAGGACATTATTAAAATCGGTCTTGAACATGTATTGGAAAATAATAATTGAGAGACTTGGTATTTCACAAAAGAATAGGAGAATAACATGAAGAAAACATATTTGCTTGAGGATTTGGACTGCGCACATTGCGCTCAGAAAATTCAGGACGCTGTTGCCAAGGTTGCGGGAGTCAGCGAATGCAAGGTGACGTTTCTGACACAGAAGCTTAGCGTCGATGTTGAAGATGACAAGGTTGCCGACGTTGAAAAAGAGATCAAAAAAATAGTTAAATCAATTGAACCGGATGTTACGGTTAAATAAATGGTTGCAACATTACTATGACGAAAAAAATCAAAAAGAAAATAGTAAGAATCGTAATCGGCCTTGCAATAATGATTGCAGGATACATATTGACCGACATAGTCAGCGAGCTGACGGATTTATTAATTTTCATTGCGGCGTATGCGATTGTTGCGTATGATATTGTTATTAAATGCTTTAAGTCTTTTATAAACGGATTTTCCGCAAAGGGAAATTTTTTCGGTAAAAATTTTTTGGACGAAAATTTTTTGATGACAGTTGCCACTATAGGAGCTTTCTTTTGCGGGGAAAACAGCGAGGCCGTTGCGGTAATGCTGTTTTATCAGATCGGAGAATGCTTCCAGTCGGTTGCGGTTAACAAATCGCGTAAATCCATAAAAACGCTTATGAGTATAAGACCGGATTTTGCAAGAGTTGTTCGCAATGGTGTTGAAGCGGAGATTGAGCCGGAAAACGTCGAAATCGGAGAACTTATACGCATTAAACCGGGCGAACGTATACCCCTTGACGGTATAATAACAGAGGGCGTGTCGTCACTCGATACATCTGCGATTACGGGTGAGAGCATTCCGCGTGAGTGTAGCGCAAATGATACCGTTGTAAGCGGGTGCGTAAATCTGTCAGGCGCATTGACCGTAAAGGTCAATGCTGCATTTGCGGAATCTACGGTTTCCAGGATACTTAATCTTGTGGAAGATGCTTCATCGAAAAAGGCTAAGTCCGAACAGTTTATCACAAAGTTCGCAAAATATTATACACCGATAATTGTTGCGCTGGCTCTGTTGCTTGCAGTGCTCGGAAGCATTGTAACAAGTGATATCAGAACATGGGTTTATCGTGCAATGACGTTTTTGCTTATTTCCTGTCCGTGTGCCCTTGTTATAAGTATTCCGCTGTCATTTTTCGGAGGTATCGGCGGAGCCGGTCGCAGGGGGATTTTAATTAAAGGCGGAGAGTACATGGAGACGCTGGCTCAAATTGACACCTTTGTTTTTGATAAAACCGGTACTCTCACAAAGGGCAATTTTGCAATTGCAGGCATTTTTCCGACAGAACGTTTTGTGGGTACCTACGGTAACGATGCCCGGGCAAGAATATTAAATATGGCGGCAATTTCAGAGTACTATTCGAATCATCCCATAGCCGTTTCCCTGGTAAAGGCTTCAAAGGTCAATGCAAGCGATGTCTTGGATGTTAAGATAACGGAAGTTGCCGGCCGCGGGATTGCAGCGGTTAAAGAAGGTACGACAATTTGCGTGGGAAATTTCAAGCTGATGCAGGAGAGACTTTCACAGGCTTCGTTGGATGAATTTAAGACATGCCTGCGTGAAGACATTGCAGATGCGCCCGAAACCTGTATTTATGTGGCGGTTGATGATACTGCGGCAGGCATTATATGTATTGCCGACGAGGTTAAGGACAATGCGGAAAATGCTTTGCAAAACCTTAAGCGGAATTTTGCAAGCCGTATATATATGCTTACAGGTGACAACGGGCGTACGGCCGGCATGATTGCCCGTAAACTCGGAATTGATGAGTATTTTGCTTCTTTATCACCCCTTGATAAGGTTGCAAAACTTGAAAATATTATGGCATCCGAAAAGGCCGGCAAAGTAGCCTTTGTGGGCGACGGCATAAACGATGCACCTGTTTTGTCGCGTGCGGATATCGGAATTGCAATGGGCGCTATGGGCTCCGATGCGGCTATAGAGGCTGCCGATGTTGTTATTATGACAGACGATTTAGACAAACTATATGAGGCCAAAGCAATTTCACGACGTACGCTTATGATAGTTCGTGAAAACATAGTTTTAGCTCTTTCGGTTAAGCTGGTTGTGCTTTTGCTGGCAGCCTTGGGAATAGCGCACATGAACGCAGCAATTTTTGCGGATGTCGGTGTTGCGTTTCTGGCAATTACAAATGCAATGAGAGCTTTGAATTATCGATAAATAGTGCATTCCCGGTTGTGAAAACGTTTCCGTTTTGTTAACAAATGCAGACTACAATTGATGCAGTTATGTGAAAAATATAAACAAAGAAGAGGTAGAGTGAAATGGCAGGATTTGGGTTTATTGGTTGTGGAAATATGGGTGGTGCTCTTGCAACGGCAGTTGCCAAGGCAATGGGACCGACCTCTGTTATGATTTCCAACAGAACGCGTGCCAAGGCTGAGGCTTTGGCCGGTGTTTTAGGGGCACGTGCAGCTACAAACGAAGAGGTTTGCTATGAAGCTGATTTTATTTTTCTGGGTGTAAAGCCTCAGATGATGTCGGCTTTGGGGGCACAAATTGACAACATTTTAAAGAACAGAACACGCCGGTATGTTTTGGTGTCAATGGCGGCAGGTTTGTCAATTGAAGATATCAAGAAAATGACTTGCAAGGACGCTCCGGTTATCAGAATATCACCGAACACACCGGTTGCCATCGGCGAGGGAACAGTTCTTTATACATGCTCATATGATGTAAAAGAAGAAGAAAAAGCAATTTTTTTGCAGGCACTTTCCAAGTGCGGCCTTGTGAGAGATATTCCCGAACACCTGCACCCGATAGGCGGCACGTTGTCAGGCTGCAGCCCTGCTTTTGTTGATATGTTTGCGGAAGCTTTAGCTGACGGTGCGGTTGCATGCGGACTCATGAGAGATGCGGCCTATGAAATTGTTGGTCAGATGCTTGTCGGCACGGGAAGGCTGCTGATGGAATCGGGTAAGCATCCCGGAAAGCTTAAAGATGAAGTTTGCTCCCCTGCAGGCTCAACCATACAGGGTGTACGCAAATTAGAGGAAAACGGCTTTCGGGGAACCGTTATGGATGCGGTTATCGCATCATATGAAAAGTGCATAAATATGACTAAATAAAGTCATAGGTATAATAGACTGATTTATAAGGGGACATAGTTTAGGCTACATCGGATTTTTCGGGAATGGAGTAAAGATGGGAAAGTTTTTGTATTTGTTATCATTGCTTAGTACGATGCTTTCAATTGGTGAACTTGTCTATATTTCTTTCAGACCGCCCACAAAGGAGCAGAAGGCATTCAGTGTTACAGCTACGGTCTGCATACTCTTGAATATCGGTACAATGATGTCGGTTATTGCAAGTTCAACGGATGCAAGCACAGCCGGAATCGTTATATCGTATTTCGGAGGAGCATTTTTAAGTTATGCCTTTATTTTCGTGCTGGGTGTAATCATACACACAAAGCCCATTCCGTTTGTGCGTATAGGGATGCTTATCGGCAACTTTATATTCATTGCTGCGGTTTTGTTTGAAGAAACCAGAGGCTGGTATTATAAGGTGCTTTATTATCTGCCGCGAAAAGGAATGTCATCGGTACGTGTTGTATGGTACGGGCCTATGTTTTATGCATACGTCGCATGGCATTTTATGTATTTGGTAGTTTCGTTCGTGATGCTTATACGTGCCGCAAAGACCCGTCCGGTGGCGTTTAAGCGCATGAAGAAGCTTTATTTATCAAGTGCATTTACCGGTCTGGGCGTATTTCTTGTTTTTTTCTTTTCGTTTCTTTTTTCACCCGAATACGATTTTACGCAGATAGGTGCATCAATCGGATTGCTGATATTTTTGATTATCGTATATAAATTAAGGGCATTTCCGATGCAGTTGGACTTTGAAGACATAGTATTGGATTCGATTGATGATGTGCTTATCTCTTACGACAACGCTTATCGGTTGGTATATAACAATTTGTCGGCGGCAAAATTGTTTGATAAGGATAATGCATTTACGTACGGGATAACGCTTAAAAATATTTACCCCGCGCTTGACCAATTTTTGGACCTGAAGGCCGGTGAAGTCGTAAAGTTTGGCGACAGAACTTTTGCATGTGAGATTCTTGATATAAAGAACGGCGATGATATTATCGGTTGTATCCAGTGGTTGAGAGATATTTCCAAAGAGCAGCTATACATTAATGAGGCCAACGAATTAAAGAGTGAGGCTGAAAATGCCAATAAGGCGAAGTCAAGCTTTTTGGCGCATATGTCGCACGAAATCAGAACTCCCATGAACGCAATTCTCGGTATGGATGAGTTAATTATTCGTGAATCGCAAGAAGAAAACATTAAAACATACGCAGGCAACATTAAACGTGCAGGGAAGACTTTGCTGGCACTGATTAATGATATTTTGGACTTTTCAAAAATTGAAGCCGGAAAGATGGAAATCGTCAATGAGCCGTACAACGTGCCTTCGATGATAAACGATCTTGCTTTATTGACGGAAATGCGAGTCAGGGATAACAACATATCATTTGAAGTTGATGTCGATCCGAACGTTCCGGCTGAGCTAAAGGGCGATGACGTGAGAGTTAAGCAGGTAATTACGAATCTGCTTACCAACGCGGTTAAATATACACATAAGGGTGGCGTTACTTTTTCGGTAAAGGCCGAGCAATTTGACCGAGATACGGTTATGCTTATTGCTGTTATTAAAGATACCGGCGTGGGCATCAAAAACGAAGATCTTCATAAACTGTTTGAACGGTTCGAAAGAATTGAAACAGAAGAAAATCACCAGACCGAAGGAACCGGCTTGGGAATGAGCATTACAACACAGCTTCTGGAACTTATGGGTGGTACGCTGGAAGTCGAAAGCGTATACGGACAAGGTACAACATTTACCGTTTCGATTCCGCAGAAGTTGGTTAATGATAAAGAAATCGGTAATTTTGACCGTACCGAATTGGAAAATTCTGATGCGGTATTCGAGAAAAACGGAACATATACAGCTCCGGATGCAGATATACTGATAGTTGATGATACTAACATGAATCTGACGATAGCGACAGCGTTACTGAAAAATTCGCTCATAAGATTTGACACGGCAACAAGCGGTGTAGAATGTCTTGAGAAGATCAGGGCAAAGCGTTATGACATAATTTTCCTGGATAATCGTATGGGTGAGCTAAGCGGCGTTGAAACGTTAAAGCTGATGCGCAAGGATACAAATCATAAGTGTAACGGGGTTCCCGTTGTTGCAATGACGGCAGATGCCGGCGAGGGCGCGAAAGATTACTTCGTGGGTGAAGGCTTTGCTGATTATATATCCAAGCCGATGGTTCCGAGAATATACGAAGAAATGATTGCAAGACTGTTACCCGCCGAAAAGGTTCACTACGTTAAGTGATGTAAATTAGCCAAGTAACGGTCTAAGGCCGATATATCAGCGCCACGTAATACTTTTTTTATAATCTGTTTATTAAAAAGAAATTGAATGTAGGTGCACAAAGTGTATCATGAAAAATAGATTTTCATGCGACACTTTGGTCGCCTCCGCAGCTTACCGTAACATGGTCTGAGGTTGAATCCGATTCACAGGATTAAAGGAGTTTAAGAAATCTTAAGCTTCTTTATTTTTGCCATATGCACTCGTTGTTTAAATTTATGGGAGGGATAAGATTGAACATTACAAGATTTACACAAAAATCAAACGAGGCACTTGCCGCTACCGAAAAGATTGCAATGGAGTTTGGCAATCAGGAAATAGAGGAAGAACACCTTCTTTTGGCACTTTTAAGACTTGATGACAGTCTGATACTTAAGCTTGTTGAAAAGATGGACATCAACACGCAGTATTTCACCGAGCGCATTGAAAGAGAGCTAAATAAGCGTCCTAAGGTTAACGGTGGAAAACCGTATGTGGGAGAATACCTTAATAAAGCCCTGAACTTTGCCGAGGATGAGGCAAAAGCAATGGGTGATGAGTATGTATCGGTTGAGCATTTGTTCCTGAGCATATTGAAAAATCCCAATAAGGCAGTCAAAGCGGTTTTCAGTGAAATGAAACTGACAAGAGAACGTTTCCTGCAGGCACTTTCAACCGTAAGGGGCAATCAGCGTGTGGTAAACGATAATCCCGAAGATACGTATGACACACTTAATAAATACGGGCGGGATCTTGTAGAAGTCGCACGCAACAACAAGCTTGACCCTGTTATCGGAAGAGACAGCGAAATTCGAAGTATCATTCAGATTCTTTCGCGAAAAACAAAAAATAATCCGGTACTGATAGGTGAACCCGGCGTCGGGAAAACTGCCGTGGTTGAAGGTCTAGCCCGGCGTATCGTGGCCGGTGATGTTCCAAACGGACTTAAGAACCGAAGACTTTTTTCACTGGATATAGGTTCATTGATTGCAGGAGCAAAATATCGCGGTGAGTTTGAAGAACGTCTGAAAGCTGTACTTGAAGAAGTCAGAAAATCCGACGGTGAGATTATTCTTTTTATAGACGAGCTTCATACAATTGTGGGAGCCGGAAAGTCCGACGGTGCCCTTGATGCAGGAAATATGTTAAAGCCCATGCTTGCCCGCGGAGAACTCCATTGTATCGGGGCAACAACGCTTGATGAGTATCGCGAGTACATAGAGAAGGATGCGGCTTTGGAGCGCCGTTTCCAACCTGTATATGTCGAAGAGCCTACGGTTGAAGACACAATATCAATCTTAAGAGGCTTAAAAGAACGTTATGAGGTATTCCACGGCGTTAAGATATTGGATAATGCGCTTGTGAGTGCTGCCACACTTTCACATCGATATATTTCGGACAGATTTTTACCCGACAAGGCAATAGATTTGGTGGATGAAGCCTGTGCACTCATAAAAACCGAGATGAATTCCATGCCGGTTGAAATCGATGAGTGTAAACGGCGCGTTATGCAGCTTGAAATTGAAGAAGCAGCGCTTAAAAAAGAAACCGATAATCTCAGTAGGGAAAGGCTTAATAATCTTCAAAAAGAACTTGCGACCGAAAAAGAAGAACTTACAAACCGAATGGCTCAGTGGCAGAACGAAAAATCGAGCGTAGGGAAACTTTCCGAATTAAGAAAGCAGATTGAAGATGCCAACAACAAGATGCAGGCGGCTGTACGCGACGGAGATTATAATGCGGCAGCAGAGCTTCAGTACGGAAGACTTCCTAAACTTCAGGCTGAATTGAAAGCTGCAGAGGATGAAGTTAAGAATAAAGATTTGAATCTTGTGCACGAGAGTGTAACGGAACAGGAAATTGCAAAAATCATATCGAAATGGACCAATATTCCGCTTAACAAGCTTACCGAATCCGAGCGCAGTAAGACTTTACACTTGGATGAGCAGCTTCATAAGACCGTTGTGGGTCAGGATGAGGGCGTTACAAAGGTATCGGAGGCTATTATACGAAGCAGAGCCGGCATAAAAGATCCCAACCGACCAATCGGATCGTTTTTGTTTTTGGGACCTACCGGTGTCGGGAAAACACAGCTTGCAAAAGCACTTGCACTTGCCTTGTTTGATGATGAAACCCACATGGTAAGAATCGATATGAGTGAGTATATGGAAAAATTCTCCGTATCCCGTCTGATTGGAGCGCCTCCCGGATACGTAGGCTACGAAGAAGGCGGACAGCTTACCGAAGCTGTGCGTCGTAAACCTTATTCGGTAGTACTGTTCGACGAAATCGAGAAAGCACATCCGGATGTATTTAACATTCTTTTGCAGGTGCTGGATGATGGCCGTATAACGGATTCTCTGGGCAAAACCATAGACTTTAAGAATACAATACTGATAATGACATCAAATCTCGGAGCACAGGCTTTGCTGGAAGGAATTGACAGCGACGGCAATATTTCGGATACGGCGCAGGCTGAGGTCATGGAAATATTGCATCGTTCCTTCAGACCGGAGTTTTTAAACAGACTTGACGAAACAATTCTTTTTAAGCCGCTTACCGAACCGGATATGGGTAAGATTGCGGGGCTTATCATCAAGTCTTTGAATGAACGACTGGCCGACAGAGATCTTGAGTTAAAGGTTACGCCCGAGGCTATGGCATACATAGCTCATAACGGCTACGAGCCTATGTACGGAGCACGTCCGCTTAAACGTTATATTCAAAAGAATGTGGAAACGATGGTTGCAAAACTTATTCTTTCTGATACACTAAGTGGCGGTGACAGTATTGAAATTTATGTGGAAGGAGATTCATTATGCTGCCGCAGAATCCCGAAATGTTAGTAAGCTTTTTGAATCTTAAATTGAGGGATAAATACAAAAATCTTATGGATTTATGTGATGACCTTGACGAAGATGAAGCCTTACTTTTAAATCGTTTAAGCGAAGCCGGCTATCGATACGATGCTTCGCAAAATCAGTTCAAATGATTCAAATTTGCCCTCGCACATGATATAATGTGTCGAGGGCATTTGCGTAATATACGCATACTTTTGTGGGGTGTTTTATGGACTTATTTCAAATGATGGAGCAAAAGAATAAAGAGAAAGAGTCGCCGCTTGCAGCCAGGATGCGCCCCAAAACCATTGATGAGGTCGTAGGGCAGGAGCATATCTTAAGCCACGACAAATTGTTGTACAGAGCAATTAAAGCCGATAAGCTTAGCTCTGTTATTTTTTACGGTCCTCCGGGAACCGGAAAGACTACGCTTGCGAAGGTTATTGCCAATACCACGAAGTCGGATTTTTGCCAGATTAACGCAACCATTGCAGGCAAAAAAGATATGGAAGAGGTAGTTGAGAAGGCTAAGGCTACGCTTGGGGGATTCGGTCGTAAGACGATTCTTTTTATTGACGAGATACACCGTTTTAACAAAGGGCAGCAGGACTATCTGCTTCCGTTTGTGGAGGACGGTACCATTACACTTATCGGGGCGACTACCGAAAATCCTTATTTTGAAGTGAACGGCGCTTTGATTTCAAGGTCACAGATTTTTGAGCTTAAACCGCTTTCGTTTGAAAGCGTAAAAATGCTTATTGAAAAGGCACTCACGGATAAAGAAAACGGTCTGGGGGCTTTTAATGCGGACATAACACCCGAAGCGCTTGATTTTTTGGCCGATCAGGCAGGCGGTGACGCCAGACGTGCACTGAATGCAATCGAACTTGGCGTAATGACAACGGATAGATCGTCCGATGGTAAAATCCATATTGATATAGATGTTGCCGAAGAGTGCATCCAAAAGAGAGCTGTTTTATTTGACAAAGACGGTGACAACCATTATGACACGATATCTGCTTTTATTAAAAGCATGAGAGGCTCCGATCCGGATGCGGCAATTTATTATCTTGCGAAAATGCTGTACGCGGGCGAAAGCGTTACGTTTATTGCGAGGCGTATGATGATTTGTGCATCGGAAGATGTCGGAAATGCAGATCCTCAGGCACTTGTGGTTGCCACTAATGCCGCATTGGCGGTTGAGCGTGTCGGAATGCCGGAAGCACAGATTATTTTGTCACAGGCAGTTGCATATATTGCCACGGCGCCTAAGTCAAACAGATCGTGTGTTGCAATTGATGAAGCAATGGAATGCATTCGTGAAAAGGGAAGTCTTCCTATACCGACTCATCTGCAGGATGCTCACTATAAGAGCGCAGCGAAACTTGGGCATGGAATCGGCTACAAATATTCACATAACTATAAGAATGATTATTGCAAACAACAGTATTTGCCTTATGAGCTTACAGATACAACGTTTTACAGACCCTCCGATAACGGGTATGAGGTAAAAATCAAAGAACATATGAAGAAGATTAGGGAAGAGGCAGAGGATTGAGTATGGATAATAAGTCAAAACAGCGTGTTGTAATGATTTCTTTCGATGCAACCGGAAAGCGTGATATGGAGTACTTAATGAGCCTTCCGAATTTCAAAAAGCATATCGAAAACGGTGCTTTTTGCGATACGACGTACAGTGTATATCCTTCATTGACATATCCGGCGCATGCATCCATTGTTACCGGACTGACTCCCGATCACCATCGTATTGTCGGTAACAAGAAGCTTCAACCTTCGCGAAATAATCCGGATTGGTTTTATAAGCGAAAATACATTAGAGGAACAACGATTGTTGACGAGGCGCATAAGCATGGATACAAGACGGCTGCTTTTTTGTGGCCTGTAATGGGTGGCGCGAATATTGAGTATAATATTCCGGAAGTATTGGTAACGCGTAAGTTTCAGACACAGGTTACCGCATGCCTGGCAAACGGCACGCCCAAGTTTTTGCTGGAGTGCAACAAAAAGTTCGGACATATCCGCAAGGGTATTTCACAGCCTGCGCTTGATGATTTCATAATGGCCTGCGTGGAATATACCATTGAAAAATACGATCCCGATTTTATGCTTATACATTTAACGGATGTGGATACAAACCGTCATGATTACGGTATTGATGCACCTGAAATCAAAAAGGCGCTGGAAAGGCACGACGAACGTCTCGGTAAGATATATAGTCTGCTGGAGAAAAAACGTCCCATGGACAAGACGACGGTTATTGTACTTGGCGATCATTGTCAGGTTGATATGCATACCGTTGTATACTTGAACAAACTGTTTTCAGATAAAGGCTATTTAACCGTAAAGAATGGTAAAATAACCGATTACAGGGTAATTGCAAAAAGCTGTGATGGCTCTGCATATATATACTTGAATCCTAAAGAGTCTTTGACAGAAGCGTTCCTGGAAGAATTGACTGACTTGCTCAATGAGATGAAAAATGATGAAAGACTCGGAATTGAGACAATCTTCACACGCGAAGAAGCAGCCCAAATGGGAGCAGACAGCGAATGCTTTGTGATGATAGAGGGAAAACCGGGATATTACTTTCTGAATGATTTTGACGTATTGACTAAATCAGTCGATGAACTTGGGGCTGCAGGTTTACATGCAACACATGGATGCTTACCCACCAAGGAAGACAATATTACGTTTTTCTCGGCCTCCGGTTACGGCATCAAAAAAGGTGCAAGGAATGAATCGATGCACCTTTGGGATGAAGGCCCTACAATTGCTAAACTTATGGGCTTTGAGCTTAAAAACGTTGATGGCAGAGTGTTAAGCGAAATTCTGGACTTGTAATCCGTCAGTTTTGCCCCCAAGTATGGGTCGCTTTGAAATTACGTTTAAACTCGTACATTTCGGTATCGGCTTTGCTGATAAAGCGTTCAAGACGATGTTGCTTTCCGGGTATTGCGGCGTAGTACCCCCGGCTTACGGAAATGTTGTAGTTATGCAAATGTTTTGCGTTGTATTTATCAATTTCAGAATCTATTTTGCGTATAATGTCGGCAGCTCTCCTGCCGGCATTTTCAGATTCCAGGGCAATGGCAAATTCATCACCGCCGAAGCGGGCACATATTTCCTTGTCCCCGCAGGCAGAAAGCATAAATTGCGCCAACATCGCGAGCGAACGGTCTCCTTCGGCATGACCGTAGGTGTCGTTAATCTGTTTAAGCCAGTTCATATCGAGTGAAATAAAAGCAAACTCATGTCGGGCAGTAACGGCTGCGGTAAAGAGCTTTTCAATACGATTGTAAAATCCGCGGCGATTATATAAAAGCGTCAATTGGTCACGACTGTAAAGGTTTTCAAGACGGATTTTAGTGGTATACGCCCCCATAATCTGGTTGAATACACCTGTACATGAGTAGTAAATATCGGCAACAAAGGTTTCGGGATTCATGGCAGCGGCAAAATAGCCGACGGTTTCATTCGAAACATACAAAGGTGTCAGTAAAATCACCTGATTGCGGGCAAGCATTTTGCCTGCAAACGGTGCAAGGCTCGATGTGCGGATTGTTTTTAGCCGGCACGGTGTCCGGTCTGTTACATTTATTCCCGAAAAAACGGTAGGAGTGTAATGTTGCGTAACGGATTCGCGGTTGTAAGACAATGCCTGCGCTGTGGGCTCAAGATCCTTGTCAAGATAATCCGTATTAAACATTGCGGCAAAGGCGGAAATGTTGGACTCTCTCAAAAGCCCGGGCATATCGTCGAAAAATGTGTTAAGACTGTTTACGTTGCTGTATTTTGACACAACGGAATTCAAACGCTCGTAATTGTATATTAACTGGCGGGAAGCCTTGTGCTCTTTGGCAAATTCGGTAGTTAACGCGGTAAGCTCAAGCTCGCTGCCGCGGTGTTTGCGGCAACCGCACGACTGTGAGGGCCTGAATTTGAAGTTAACAACGTATTCATTTTCAATGGGACGGTTGTTTTCGATGTTGTCGAGAACTTCGTAAATCTTAAGCGACAGCGTGGCAAGATCCTGCACGGCAGTTGTGAGTCTGGGGAAAAAGAAACGCTCAACATATACGCCGTCAAAACCGGTGACAATTACATCGTCAGGAACTTTGTAGCCTCGTGAAGCAAGCTGTCTGCAGACTTCCATGGCCATAAAATCATTGGCACAGATTATTGCCTCGGGTATTTTACGCCCTGATTCAAACAGTTCATTCATGCGCATTGCCGTAGGCTCTTCCCAGAAATCTCCATATAAAACATCTGATTCGTTAAAAGGAATATTGTGGGACTGTAATGCTCTTTTGTAGCATTCTATGCGTTCATTGGAAAAAGAATTGTCCTTAAAGCCCGCAATCATTACAGTGTCTTTTACGTTGTGAAAGTCAAGGACATGATTAACTATTGTTTCAAAAATAGAGGAGTAATCGAAGCGCAGCGTGATGCAACCTTCGACAGGCTGAAGCGCCGCAAAAGTGGGAACGCCGGCGGCAAGTGACTTGTCGGCTATCATGCGAACTATGGTTTTGGAATAGAAGGTTGCGGAGTAAATAACGACAGCATCAAAATCAGAGGGATTTAGCAGCTTAAAAATCTGTCCCTCAGCTTCGTCGGCAGGGTTGGGCGTGTAGAAATCAAATGAAGAACCGAAAACCACAATACGGAAATTGTAATCTTTCAGTGTGGTATACAGCGATTTAACAAATTCCGTTTCCATGGGCCCATAGTAACGACCTGTACAAACTGCGATTGTTTTTGAATTGTTGTTTGAAAAAGAAGCCATATATGTTGCCTCCTTATCAGAAAAGATTTTCTATAAGCGCTTTGTAAACGTCCTGGTTTTTGGTGTCCCACTTCTCACATATGAATGCAGCCGTTTCTTCGGTAGGAACACTCAAGGTTATATGTACAAGATTGATGTTTTTTTCTTTAATATATAAATCTGCTTCATATTCGCCCGAAGTAGACTTGTAATAATTGGAAATGACGGAGACTTCATTTTTAAGTTCAAATTTATTTTCCTTAAAGTACGCATTTATTTCTTCTTTGATGGTGGTACTTATGCGGTTTTCGAAAAAAGAAAGCGTTTCGCGTCCCTCATCTGAAATTTCCAAATGCGTACGATTACGAATGGGCTTGGCCTTGACCATGTCGGCGTCTATGAGCTCGGAAATGGCCTGCTGTAAGGTTAAAAACGTTGTATACTCCTTTTCGAGAATAAAATCAAAAACCTGTGCCTGGGTAAGGGGAAAGCTTACTTTATCGAGCATGTACAGCACTATTAATTTGTATAGAGTAAGCGGATCTTGTGACATGTTCGTGCAATCCTTTTATCTAAAAATCTCTTTACAAAAATCTATATGTTATTTATAATCATAATCGAAAATTAGATTTTTTTCAAGAATATCAAGGTTTCTACAAATTCGTTACAGTTATCGTTGATTCTTTATTTATTCCCATCTCACACATTTTCAGGAGGTATTGATGAGAGAAAAATATGAAACACTCGCTATACGCGATTTACGTGCCATTGCAAAAATAAGAGGCATTAAAAGTGCTTCAAGCATGAGCAAGGGCCAGATTATTGAACGTCTGGTACAGATTGATGAGGAAGAAGCATTAAATAAAGTTGCAGGTAATGCTGAAAGTGCTCCCAAGGAGCAGCCGGCAACCGAGGTAAGTGAGGAAAAGAGTGCGCCCACAAAGCCTACACGCGGACGTCCGCGCACAAAAATTGTTGTAAATGATTCTGCGGCGGCAACTTCAGCCGGCGCAACGTCACAGCCCGAAAATGCGACTGCAAGTGAGCCCGTAGCGCAGTCCACAGCGCAGTCTGCACAGCCGCAGCAGGCACAGGCCCCCGAAAGCATGGACAGCGGCATTAAGGCTCACGGAATTTTGGAAGTAATGCCTGATGGCTTTGGCTTCATAAGATGTGAAAATTATTTGCCCGGTGAAAATGACGTATATGTTGCACCCGGCATGATTCGTAAATACGGCATCAAATCCGGTGATATTATCGAAGGCAGCACAAAGATTAAATCCGGTAACGAAAAGTTTTCGGCTTTACTGTGCTTAACATCCGTAAACGGGTTTGATCCGGATACGATTACGAAGCGTGTAAGCTTTGAAAACATGACACCGATATTCCCGGATAACCGTATCAGCCTGGAAACTCCCGGTGCTACGGTTGCCATGCGTGTTATGGATTTATTAAGCCCTGTCGGTAAGGGACAGCGTGGTATGATTGTTTCGCCTCCTAAGGCAGGTAAGACAACCTTACTTAAGGAAGTTGCCAAGTCGGTAAAAAGAAATAATCCCGAAATTCACATGATTATTCTGCTTATTGATGAACGTCCCGAAGAAGTTACCGATATCAAGGAAGCAATCGAAGGACCTAACGTAGAGGTAATTTATTCAACGTTCGATGAACTTCCCGAACATCATAAGAGAGTATCCGAAATGGTAATCGAGCGTGCAAAGCGACTTGTTGAGCACCACAAGGACGTTATGATTCTTTTGGACAGCATCACGCGTCTTACACGTGCATATAACTTAACTGTTCCGCCGAGCGGACGTACATTGTCCGGCGGTCTTGACCCGGCGGCTTTGCATATGCCCAAGAGATTCTTTGGTGCAGCGCGTAACATGCGAGAGGGCGGCAGTCTTACAATTCTTGCAACTGCGCTTGTTGAGACCGGCTCAAAGATGGATGATGTTGTATACGAGGAATTTAAGGGAACAGGTAACATGGAAATGGTTCTTGACCGTAAATTGTCCGAAAAGCGTATATTCCCTGCAATAGATATTGCAAAATCCGGTACGCGTCGTGATGACCTTCTTCTTTCAAAAGAAGAAATTGATGCGGTTAATACTCTTCGCAAAGGCATTAACGGATTAAAGCCCGATGAAAGCGTCGATCGCATACTGGATATGTTCTCTAAGACACGCGGCAACAAAGATTTTATTTCAATGGTTAATAAAATTCAGCTTTTTTAGGAGGCAATAAATGAGTAATATTAACAAAAAACATTTGGCTGTAAGCGGCGTGTTCTTTTTGTTGTTTATAGCATTGATGCTTTTAGTGTCATTTACGGATGTTAAGGCTGTAGGGCCATTGGGCTCGGCAGTAGGTCTTGCATCGGTTAACCTAGGCTTCGCGGAATTTGCACCGTACAACGCCGTCTGGTACAACATCAGTGAATGGTGCGGATACATTTCACTCGGGGTTGCATTTGGTTTTTGCCTTTTCGGAGTATGGCAGTTAATTAAGCGTAAGAGTTTAAAGAAGGTTGACCGGGAAATATATCTGCTTGCAGGCCTTTACGTTGTAACCATGGTTTTATATGTGCTGTTTGATAAGGTTATTGTAATAAATTACAGACCCGTTTTGGAGGACGGAGCACTTGCTGCTTCTTTCCCTTCAAGCCACACAATGCTTGCATTTGTGATAATGACTTCTGCTATTACAATGTTTGGCACGTATTTTGGCAAGAGTGCAAAGCTTACGGCAATTCTTGATGCGGTATGCATGGTCGTTTTAGTACTTACGGTAGTTGCGCGTATGGTTTCCGGAGTGCACTGGCTTACAGACATTGTAGCGGGTGCTTTACTGGGGACATCGCTTGTTCTTTTGTTTGCATCACTGTTTGAAAGCATTGAATCCGAAAAAGAACCTGAAAAAGAACCTGAAAAATAATTATTTTTATACTTGCACTGCAAATAACTCTATGCTACAATGTAAAAGCTGTTTATGGACATAGGCAGTAGCGGATGAGAACAAATTACTTAATAATCGGAGCGTAAGCTCCCATGCTTTGCATGCATCATATATCGAGAGGTGACATCATGAAAGAAGGAATTCATCCTGAGTTTTATCAGGCAACCGTTACCTGCAACTGTGGCAACACATTCGTTGTAGGCTCCACCAAGAAGGAAATCCACGTAGAAGTATGCTCCAAGTGCCATTCATTCTATACTGGCCAGACAAAGAGCGCTAGAACAGACGGACGTATTGAAAAGTTCAACAAGAAGTACGGCGTAAAATAATTTTGGCGGATAAGGTTGAGGCTTTTGTCTCAACCTTTTTAAATATTCAGGTGAGGTTACGATATGGGTAAGCGTAAGTCAAAAGGCCGCTATTCGGGCATCGGTGGGCAAGCCGTACTCGAGGGCATTATGATGAAGAATAAAGACAAATATGCTGTAGCTGTCAGAAAACCGGATGGTGAGATAGAAGTAGACATAGACGAGTATCGAGGCGTCAGCAAAGCACGTTTTCTTCAGAAAATTCCGTTTGTACGCGGCGTCATAAACTTTATTGATTCGTTGGTCCTTGGCATGAAGACTTTGAACTATTCGGCAAGCTTCTACGAAGACGATGTTGAATCGGAGACTAAATTTGACAAGCTTATGAATAAAGTATTCAAAGGCAAGGCCGAAAAGGTATTTTCGGGTTTTGTTACGGTGCTTTCAATTCTGCTTGCCGTCGGTATGTTTATTCTTTTACCGTTTTATTTAACGGCCGTTCTTACCCGAAATGTTTTAAATGATACATATATTGCCCTTATCGAGGGAATAATACGTATATTTATTTTTGTGCTGTATGTGTTCCTGATTTCGTTAAATAAGGATATTAAACGTGTATACAGATACCATGGTGCCGAGCATAAATGCATCAACTGTATTGAGCACGGGCATCCGCTTACCGTAGATAATGTCATGAAATCATCGAGACTTCACAGACGTTGCGGCACCAGCTTCCTACTTTTGGTAGTTTTGGTAAGTGTTATTTTGTTTTTCTTTATTCATGTAGATACACTTTTGCTGCGCGTGGGTATCAGATTGTTGCTGGTGCCCGTAATAGCAGGTGTTGCCTATGAAATTTTGAGATTGGCAGGCCGATTTGACAACATTTTGGTGCGCATTATTTCCGCGCCCGGAATGTGGATGCAGCGTCTTACCACCAAGGAACCCGATCGTCAGATGGTTGAGGTTGCGATTGCGGCTGTTGAAGCTGTATTTGACTGGAAGGATTTCCTGAAGGAAAAGTTTGACATTAAAGAAGAAGAATACGAACTCGTAGAGATTTACATCGAGGACGAAACATCCTCAAATTGATAATCTATGACATACTCAGAACTTTATAAACTCGGCTGCCTTAAGCTTAAGGCAGCCGATATTTCGGAATATTGTAATGATGCACACCTGTTGCTTGAATATGTGTGCAATATAACACGTAGCGATTTATACGCTCATGGTGACGAAGAGGTTTCCAATGAAAAAGAAAGCGAATTTCTTGTAGCGTGTGACAAACGTGCGTCTCATATACCGCTCCAGCACATAACCGGTGTTCAGTGGTTTATGGGATTGGAGTTTTGCGTTAATGAACACGTTTTAGTGCCACGTCCGGATACTGAGACTTTGGTCGAGGAAGTTTTGAAAGATTTGCACGACGGTATGCGTGTACTTGATATGTGTACCGGAAGCGGTTGCATTCTTTTGAGTCTTCTTAAATATTCAAATAATTGCGAGGGTGTCGGCGCAGATATTAGCGAAGAAGCACTTGAAGTTTCGCGGCTGAATGCCAAGCGCTTACAGACAGATGCTCAGTTTGTGCATAGTGATTTGTTTACGGATATCACGGGAAAGTTTGATGTAATTGTTTCAAATCCCCCATATATTCGTACCGGGGAAATAGACACGCTGATGCCTGAAGTCAAAGACCACGATCCCTTTATAGCACTTGACGGCCACGAGGACGGGCTTTATTTTTACAGAAAGATAATTACAGATGCTTGCGATTACCTGAAAATCGGTTCGCTTTTAGCCTTTGAAATCGGTAATGACCAAGGCCTTGCGGTAAAGCAGTTAATGGAAACTGCCGGCTTTAAGGAGGTAACGGTTGTGAAGGACCTTGCCGGCAACGACCGCGTGGTAAAAGGCTTTTATTAATTGGAGGATTAGTGATATATGTTTGATAAACTTGAAAATCTCTTGGAGAGATTTGAAGAAATAATGAATGAACTTGCTTCACCCGGGGTTACGGACAATCAGTCGCGTTTTCGCGCTCTTATGAAAGAACAGAGCGATTTAACCCCTATCGTTGAAGCTTATAAAAAGTATAAAAAGGCAAAGCAGACAATAGAAGACAGTCTTGAAATGCTTGACGTGGAAAATGATGAAGAATTGAGAGAATTGCTTAAAGAAGATCTTTCCAACGCCAAGGATGATGTTGAGAGGCTGGAAGAAGAACTCAAAATCCTTCTTTTGCCTAAGGATCCCAATGATGACAAAAATGTTATTGTGGAAATTCGCGGTGGTGCCGGCGGCGATGAAGCTGCATTATTTGCGGCAGAACTGTATCGTATGTATATCCACTATGCCGAGAAACGTCATTGGAAATGTGAATTGTTAAACGTCGACGAAAGCGGTATCGGCGGCATGAAGTCGGTTAACTTCATGATTAACGGAAACGGTGCTTATTCCAGGCTCAAATATGAAAGCGGTGTTCACCGCGTACAGCGCGTGCCCGAAACAGAATCAGGCGGACGTATTCACACATCGACAGCAACAGTAGCTGTTATGCCTGAGGTTGAGGACGTAGATGTAGTTATTGACGATAAAGATATACGAATTGACGTTATGCGTGCTTCGGGTAACGGCGGCCAGTGTGTCAACACAACCGACTCGGCTGTTCGTCTGACGCATTATCCTACGGGAATTGTTGTTTACTCTCAGACGGAAAAATCGCAGCTTCAGAACCGTGACAAGGCTTTTGCGTTACTGCGCGCTAAGTTGTATGATCTTGAATTGCAAAAGCAGCATGACGAGGAAGCTGAGCTTCGCCGTTCACAGATTGGTACAGGCGACCGCTCCGAAAAAATCCGTACTTATAACTTCCCGCAGACACGTGTTACAGACCACAGAATCGGTCTTACATCACACAATCTTGAGGGAATATTGGACGGAGATATTGACGAAATTCTTGACAGCCTTATAGCAGCCGATCAGGCTGCCAAGCTTACAAAGATGGAGAACAGGGCTTGAAATCAATAGGAGATAACTAATGACAGACGTTTTGATGGATGCTTTGACAGACGCCTTGCTGGATACATTAAAAATATTGCCGTTTTTGATGATAACATACCTGCTGATGGAATATCTGGAACATAAGATGTCTACGAAAGGATTGTTGGCAGTTCAAAAAGCCGGAAATTTCGGACCGTTAATCGGCGGAGCACTCGGAGTTGTTCCTCAGTGTGGTTTTTCGGCGGCGGCTTCAAGCCTTTATGCCGGAAAGATTATTTCCATAGGATCCCTATTGGCTATTTATTTATCAACTTCCGATGAAATGCTTCCCATTCTTGTTTCCGAGCATGCGTCAGTCGGCTTTATTTTTGAAGTGTTGGGATTGAAACTGGCAATCGGTGTTGCGTGGGGCTTTTTGGCAGATTTGGTGCTGTTTAGAAATCAGGGAGCTCATGAGCACATTCAAATTCACAATATGTGCGAACAGGAGCATTGTAATTGCGATAAAGGCATATTTATGTCGGCAGTTAAGCATACGCTTCAAATTTCGGCTTTTATACTTGTAATATCGGCGGCACTTAATGTCGCAATATGCTTTATAGGTGAAGATTCACTGGCAAATCTTGTGCTGAATGATGCTTTTTGGGGTCCTGTGATTGCAGGCTTAATCGGCTTAATTCCCAACTGTGCCGCAAGCGTTGTAATCACCGAATTATACCTTGAAGGCGCTATGGGCTTTGGCTCTATGATGGCAGGCCTTCTTACCGGCGCCGGTGTAGGCTGGCTGGTACTTGCCAGAGCTTCGCATAATGTCAAAAGAACGCTTAAAGTTGTAGGTCTTCTTTATTTATTTGGAACTCTTTCCGGAATAATAATTGAAATGATTGCACGTTAAAAACGCTCTGCGAGTATACATCCTCGCAGAGCCTTTTTATTATAAAACACTTTTTACTATATTTTCATATCCCAAAAAACTTAGAAATCCGTCAAGACCATCAACTATATCCGAGTATGTGGTTGCAAAATCACCTGTATACCATGGGTCTGCAATTGCACGCCCCGACGTCTTTGTATAATCCAAAAGCAGCTTTATTTTCCCGGCGCTGTCACCACCTGTAATATGCATAGTGTTGCGAATATTTGCCCGGTCAGCACACAGTATGTAATCATAGTAGTCGTAATCTTTACGCGTTACCTGCACCGCCTTCTTTTGCCTAAAATCCGTATAGACCGAGTTGCCGATTCCATGGCGACGCAATTCTTCTTGGGCCGGAGGATATATAGGATTGCCCACGGCACCCCATATTTCTTCGGTTGAAGTTGCGGCTGAAGCAACCTCAAACTTATTTTCAAGTCCATTTTGCTCTAATACATGCTTCAGCATGTATTCAGCCATAGGAGAGCGGCAGATATTGCCGTGGCAGATGAATAATACCTTTATCATCTCAATATTTCCCTTTAAATCAAGCATTTCTAATTCTTTCATAATATGTATGTCAGCATAATATATGCATATTTTGGCATATTTTAGTCGGCAAAAGGTGTAAAAAAAGGTGTATGAATTGAAAATTTACACCTCGGGTTTTTAGCGGTATTACACAACATTCAACCTTGATAATTCCTCTTTTGCATCGTCAAATTTGACATGAGTATAGACGTTCATTGTGGTTGTTATATCCGAATGTCCCATAAGGTACTGGAGTGTCTTCGGATTCATCCCTGACCTTGCCATATTTGAGCAGTAAGTATGTCTGCAAACATGAGGCGTAATCTTTGGCATCTGAACCTTGTAGATCGAATTGTACTTATCGACAATGTGCTTAAAGTAATGTTCCCAGTGAAGAGCATAGGTAATGCTTCCGTCTCTGTCAAAATACAAAAAACCGCTGTAGCCATCAATAATGGGTTCCACTTTCGGAGGATTTCTCTTTTCGATAATCTTCCTGAAGCAATCCTCAACATCCGGTGTCATGGGTATTTCGCGAACTCCGCAGGTCGTTTTGGTATCCTCGATATAGTAGCCCTTTTTGCCACGTTTCTGCAGTTGATGGTCAATGGTTATCTTGTGGTTTCTAAAATCAATATCCGATATTGTAAGACCGCAGAATTCAGAGATTCTCATTCCTGTCTTGAAGAGTACATATATCCCTTCATAATACATTCCAAAATGCTCATCTTCCTTGACAAACTTCAGGAACTTGCGCTCATCCTCACGAGAAATTGCTTCCCTGGTATGACTGTCATTCACAAGAACATCCGCCAAAAAGAAATCAAATGGATTCTTACGGATAAGATCGTCATCGAGTGCCATCTTGAAAGCCGGCTTCATAACTCCTCTGATGGAATGAAGCGAGCTGAAGCTTCTCCCGTTGCTCTGAAGCTTAATCAGCCAAGTTTTCGCATCCGATATCCTTACGGTATCAATTCTCTTTTTCCCCATCGAATCCTTTTTTAGGAAATTGATTACTGTGCCATATCCCGCCCTTGTAGTTGCTCTTACGCCGGTTCTGGTTCCGACATATTTCTGGACCAGTTCCAAGACAGTCATATTGCCTCCATTCGAAGCAATATTATCAAACAGGTCCGCCTGTATCTGTCTTTCGAGTTCACGCAGTGATGGTCCCTTAGGCTTATCCTTCACTATCGGATCGTGACGTTCGAGACGCCAACTGTAAGCATACTTCTCATTGCCATCAGTTCCGATATACTTGTAACGATACCGTCCGTCCTTAAGCTGCACTTCTCCGTTGTGTAATATTCTTCCTCTATTGTCCTTTCTTTTTTCACTCATAGTAGCACGTCCTCCAAAAATAAAAGTGGCGGAAGAGTGCCCGGTAAGGTAATTATACCAATCGGGCAGTTCGTCTGCCACCTAAAAATAGTTTTGTTTTTCCCGTTATACCGCTGAAGCCTGATTCAAATAGTCTTCGAACAGTTCTCGTTTGATTCTGATCTGCGAACCGATTTCAAGTATAAAAGGTTCATTCACATGATCACTCACAAGGCATCTTATTCTCTTCTCGCCTATTCCGTAATATTCTGCCGCTTCCTGTATTGTCAGCGCATATTTGTGCCATATGGGCACTGTGTTCGGTTTTGTCATTGACACCCTCCCTTCTTAAAGATATAAAAAATCGGCTGCCGACAACCAGGTCCGACAACCGATGTAAAAAAACTTTATTCTGTTTTGTTTTGATGCGTTGACCGAAACGGTAAACGTTCAGTGAGATATATCTGCAAACACCGTAAAATGGCTGTTCACAGGCTAGTCTCATTCCTTTGTTCAAAGGGATTCTCCTCGATAGAAATCTGATGAAAATCACTTTTCACTCCTTGGTTGTCAGAGCTGGTTGTCAGGCGTTCCCACCCCTTCTGACGTTTATAATCTTTAAAATTCCTCGGATTCTGAAATCTTCTCCAGCCACGCATGTGACTCATTATTTCCATTATCTGAGAAGTCTCTGCCTTGTTGGGCATTCCATACATATCAAGTGCTTCTCTGTAAAGCATTCGGCAGCACACTATATCTCCTGTATAATTGTCGAGGAAATCCCTAATCAGGTCAGCCCATGTGTCTTCCTGTGTGAACGGAGCCTGATATTCCTCAAGGTGGCACTCTATTTCTTTTGGAAGTCTCAATTTGAAATTGCCGGACCTGTAGATAGCCATTGCCTCAGCCCACAGCTGCTCAATATATTTTCGTGATTCCTCTTCATTTTCCAAAATATGAGTTTCCGCTTTCGCACCATCGCACTGCACCGGAAGAAATCTTCTGTTTCCGCTTCTGTCGCATGGTAGAAAATGGGTCAGGTTTGATGTCCCCGCAAAAACACACTGCCTCGGTCTGTCCTCTGCTCTCGTTCCGAACGGAAGCCTGAAATTGTCATATTGCCTCGACAAAAATGCCTTGGTTGCTTCATTACACTTCACATTATTTAATGCAAGCATTTCGGCAATTTCCAATATCCAGTGCCCAACCAGATGCTCGTAGATTTTATCATCATCAAGACGTTTCAGGTCATCGCAGAACCATGCGTCATTGCACGCCAGAAAGCGTATGAAAGATGACTTACCGACACCCTGCCCACCAACCAGGCAAAGCATATACTCAAACTTAATCCCCGGTCTGAACACGCGGCAGATAGCTCCAAGCAGAAATAACTTCATCACCTCATACACGTACTCATTTTCCTCTGCCCCGAGAAAATGTTTTAAAACATATCTGATGCGTTCAGTTCCATCCCAGGACAAAGAATCAAGATATTCCCGAACAGGATGAAATGAATTTTCAGATGCGATAATCTGCAGGCCTTCTTTTATTTTCTTGTCATTTGAAATCTGGTACTTTGTTTCAAAATAATGTCTGATATGAATCTCATCCATTTCTGAAATATCCGTTCCGTCTCTCCTCCATGGTACCGGTCCGGTGAGGTCTATGCGACTTCTGAACAGATCACCTTTTATAAAACCCGAAAAAATCGGATCCTCTCTGAAAACAATAACGGCATTATCTATCGTTGAAAAAGGTCTACCGTTCTTCGCCGTTTCGAGTAGTTCCTGCACATCCGCTACGGATTTTTCTGAGTCTGTCAGCATTTTTTCTCACCTCCGTTCTTATTCTGTCTGATTGCTCACGTACTTCTTCTTCCGAACAGTCTCGAAGAAACTGACAACAATCCTGTACCTTGTCCAGTTGATTGATTGCATAGCAATATGCATCATCCTGTTCAAGTGCGCGCAGTGCTCTTTCTTCTGAATTCCATTTTGTATCCTGCAGATCCCCCAGGTAATTCTCCACCTCTTTGAGTAAAGCTTTTCGCTTTTTCTCCGATTGATTATCCTCATGCGATTGTCTTTTATAATCAGTATGCACTTGCGACAAGACTCCGATATCATTACTCAGCCCAAAGTCCGTCGCAAGTTTTTGAGTTGCTTCAAAATTACTCATGCAGAAAAGTTTGGCAACAAGGGTAATAACATCACCGCTTTCCTGACATCCGAAGCAATAGAAGCCGCCGCCTTTGTTCTCGTCCAGCTTCATGCTCGGATGCCTGTCATTATGGAATGGGCAGATACACATCCGATTTCTTCCGACCTTCAATCCATAATGCCTTGCTGCCTCAAGCGGGGATATGTTTTCCTTTACCGTTTGAAATATTGACATTTCTTTCTCCTCTCTTTTAAAAAAGTTTTATGCCCGCTTGCCAAAACCCGGCAAGCAGGGCATGGGTATCCACCTCATGCTTTTTCGCAAGCAATGTATGGGTGTTCACCGCATACATTTCTGCAAGCAGGGCAACCGTACGGACACATCGCATTTTTACAAAATGTTTCGTTTCTCCCGTTGCCCGCTTTCGCTTGTTGGGGGTACTCCCCAATCCCCAAAACCGAAGCTTTGCTTCGGAGCAACGCATTTGGGAATCTTCGATTTCCAAATCTGCTATAGAGGCGGAGGTATCCCTATTTTTAAAAAAATAGTCTTCATGGTTTGTCTCCTTCTTCAAAAATGACAACAAAAAAAGCGCCCTGAATTCTCAAGACGCTAAAAATTGCTACCGCTCATAAATCTTTAATATTCAATTTTTTCTATAATACTATTTTACCACTTTATTATCTTTACGCAATGGACATCAGGTAGACATTATGTGGACATTACGTGGACATTGCGTGGACATTACGTGGACATTTCTAATTCTTCAGGATAATAATATCAGCTGTTAAAGAAGTTGTAAATTAGCAATACCTTATCAATACCTTATCATGACTTTATCACAGCATTCATCATTCCCAGTATAATCATATCCTTCGGATTTTAGAAAGTAAAGGTGAACTTTGGGGCAGATTTGGGCAAAATGGGGCAAAGTTGGGCATTCAAGAACTATGATCTTTATAATAGCCTGAAGGATATTGATTTAGTCCCATAAAGAAGAAAAATACTTGTAGTAAAACTCCTTCTGTTCTGCCGAATACTCATCCATATGCTCTTTAATATAATTCGCATGCATTTTTTGTTCTGCCGGATCAATCTCTGAATATCTATGGATTACAACATTCCCGAGTTTTTCCTCTTCCAGAATGGCTTGAAACAAATCGTCAACGCGTTCACAACGGTCATAATAGACATCTTCACTGCTTTCCCAAGAATGATCTCTAAGATTTTCCAATCCTTCGCTTGAATCCAAAATATACAAGTACCCTGTCAGCCCTCTATAAAGCAATTCAAGCTGGTTCGGAAATCGTTCAAAATAATGTTGTTTTCCATCATCATTACGATACCCCATAGTAACAAATCTATTTTGCTTGTGGCGGCTACATACTAATGCGTAAACCCTGTCACTTGTGAAATAGGCTACCTCTTTGCCTGTGGTATGTGATTTCGCATTTGCCTTTATATATGGCAAGTCTGCATGTTCAGAACCGTGAAAAAGCATATTATCCATAACCCCTTTCTTCATTACATATTCCGAGAATCAGCTCAACAAATTTGAAATATTTCTCCTTTTTTCCAGATAGGTTTGCCTTGCCAATTCGGTCAGATGAAGCTCAAGCGCCCACAGTAGAGGCTTAATGGCAACTTTCGCAATCCCATTAATCCGTTTTATTAGACTTTATTTCGTAAACACCGTAACGATAATATCGCTCTCCATAAAAGTCGCGGAAAACTTTCTCCACCCTTCACCAA
>JAZLHV010000043.1:0-5190 GCA_045617045.1 Lachnospiraceae bacterium | reverse complement strand
CCCACCACTGGGTTCTCTTTTTTTTTTTCCCGCGGGGAGACGGGGATCGAACCCGCGGCCCCCACCTTGGCAAGGTGGTGCTCCACCGCTGAGCCACTCGCGCATATGTTTACTTGTCAGTAGCAACATCAAAGATATTACACGAACGAAGCCGCTTTGTCAATCACTTTTTTTGATTTTGGGGCAACCTAACCAGAGCCCTACAAATTCAAAAAAGCGAAAAAGCCAATAAGTAATAAAGGACGCCTCTTTCGATACCATCACCGAAGCAGAAGCGCCCCTTTTGCTTAAATTTTTGAAATAATCTTTCTTTTTATGCGTATAAGATAAAAAACAGTTGCCGCTGCAGACATTACCTCGGCAATCGGGAATGCCCACCACACAAACGTTACATTACCGAGTAATGACAATAAATATGCTGCCGGTATAAGCACGACAAGCTGACGCATAATTGAAGTAATCATGCTGTAAATGCTTTTGCCGAGTGACTGGAAAAGCGTACCGGTAATAATGCAGAATGCTGCTACCGGGAAGTGTATACCGATAATTCTAAGCGCCGGAACGCCGATTGAAAGCATGTAATCCGATGCCTTGAAGAAGGAAAGCAAAGTTTCCGGAATACACTCAAACAAAATTGTACCTATGCACATAATAATCGTAGCATACAGCCAGCCAAGCTTCCATGTTTTAACCAGGCGCTCGCGCTTTCCGGCTCCGTAGTTATACGCAATAATCGGTACAACGCCGCCGTTCATACCAAAGATAGGCATGAATATGAAGCTCTGCAGTTTGAAATAAACACCGAATACAGCGACCGCAGTTGATGAAAAAGCCATCAGTATAAGATTCATGGAATATGTCATTACAGAACCTATACACTGCATTACAATAGACGGAACAGCAATAATGTATATATCCTTTATCATCCGTAAGTCGGGCTTAAAGCCTTTAAATTCAAGCTGAATGTCCTTGTTCTTCTTAAGGTTCAATATTATTGCAAAAATTGCTGCCGCTATTTGACCGATAATCGTTGCAACGGCCGCGCCCTTTACACCCATTTCAGGGGCTCCGAGCAATCCGAATATTAATATGGGGTCCAAAATAATATTGATAATCGCGCCTGTTCCCTGTGTAATCATTGTAAGCATCGTGCGACCTGTCGATGTGAGCAGTCGTTCAAACATAGTCTGCAAAAAAACACCGAACGAAAGAATCATGACTATCGACAAATAGTCAACGCCGTACTGAATAATCTCGGGGTCGTCAGTCTGGCTCATATAAAAAGGTTTCACGCATGTAAGGCCGATTATCAGAAACAGCAAATAACTCAAAATTGCAAGAAATATACCGTTTAACGCAGCCTGATTGGCGCGTTCGCCGTCTTTAGCACCGAGGGCCTTGGACAATATTGCGTTTACGCCGATGCAGGTGCCGATTGATACACCAATCATCAACGTCTGTAACGGGAATGCCATTGACACGGCCGTAAGTGCATTTTCGCATATTCTTGCCACAAAAATACTGTCTACAATGTTATACAAAGCTTGCACCAGCATTGATATCATCATTGGCAGTGACATTGAAATCAGCAATTTGTTGACAGGCATTACACCCATCTTGTTTTCCTGAACGTTTTCCAACTTCCTATCTCCTATATCTAAAAACTCTGTCCGTACATTTATCACACAATATAATTTTTCTGTCAAGTATAGCCTGCCGTGCGGGCCTTTCTTACACCATATATTTGTGAAAATCTATCCACAATATGTTACCTTTTTCGCATGAAAACAAATTGTCACAGACTTTCCCGTATGATATTATTAGCAAAAATAAAATAAGCAATTTACTTATATGAAGAGGACACAATAATGAAAAAGAAACTATTTGCATCTTTAGCGGCACTTTCAGTGTTACTTTCGCTCACAGCATGTGCGGCGTCTCCTGAGCATAATCCGGTCAGCCCCTCCGTAAGTTCCGTTGAGCCAACTACTGCTCCCAATTCCGGTGCTGATGACGACATTGCTGCACGCAATGAATCCATTAAGCCCTACTTATCCAACTATCTTGCAACCGGCTATCAGCCCGACAACGGCACTTTCCAGTCAAGCATATCGGAAATATATTTATATTCTCCTAAGTTTGCCGTAGCAGATGTTAATAGCGACGGTTACACCGATGTTGTTGTATGGGGCGATACGGGCATACGTGACCACCAGATTACCGAAGTTTACTCCTTCGATCCGGCAACGGGCAGCTTTTTCGCAAACACCTTTGACGGCTATATTACAGGTATTAACAACGGTTACCTTCTTGTAAACTACGAAGATTACAGTGTTGAAACTCCTACCTACTATGAGGATTCCTACGTTTACGAGCTTGCTTTTGTCGGTTTCAGCGAAGTTGCAGCATGCAAGAAGGCTACTGACTACGATGATAACAACAATGAGACCGTTTCTACAGCTTACTACAGCCGGGGGAACGAAGTATCCTACGAAGAATATGACCGTGCATATACCGCATCCGTAAACGGCACTACTGCATTGTTGGATTTTAACGATATGTCCGAAGAAACAATCTTACAGTTCTTCCCCGATGCTATCGGCATCAATGCAAAAGGTTAATCAATTTATTCTGCATTCAGTTAACATAGAAGCGGCTTTCGAAATCAATCTTTTCGAAAGCCGCTTTTAACATGCTATAAGCGTATTAATCCCTTTTTCGGCCCGATTCTTTCAACTCTTTCTCAAAAGCCTCGGGATTCTTTAAATAATAATCCTGGTGATACTCTTCGGCCGCATAGAACGTTTTAAACTGTTCCAAGGCTACCTTCGGTACCATACCGTTTTCCGATTCCAGCGACTTTAATGCCTCAACGGCTGCATTCTTCTCAATCTCGTCATTGTAATATATGGCAGTTGTATAAGAATACCCCCTGTCAATGTATTGGCCTTCGCCATCGTTGGGATCGATATTTGCAAGAAAAATCTCAAGCAAAGTATCATACGAAACTTTAGACGGTTCATACTCCACGCATATCGTCTCGCGGTGACCGGTTTTTTGCTTCTTGACATCCTCGTATGTAGGATTTACCTCGTCCCCGCCTGAATATCCGCACACAACATTATCGGCGCCATATACTTTAAACATAGGTGTAATGCACCAAAAGCATCCACCGGCAAAATACGCTTTCTTCATCAGAAATCACATGAGCGGGGGGTTCTGGGATAAGGTATAACGTCACGAATGTTCTCAACACCGGTTAAGTACATTATCAAACGCTCAAAGCCCATTCCGAAACCGGAGTGTACGCATCCGCCGTATCTGCGTGTGTCGAGGTACCAGTCGATGGGTTCTTTATCTACGCCCATCTCCTCCATACGCTTCAGCAAAACGTCAAGCTTCTCTTCACGCTGACTGCCGCCCATAAGCTCACCTGCCTGGGGAACCAAAAGGTCAACGGCTGCAACGGTCTTGCCATCAGGGTTAACCTTCATGTAGTAAGCCTTGATGTCCTTGGGCCAATCTGTTACAAATACAGGGCCGCCGAAATGCTCTACGATGTACTTTTCGTGTTCTTTTGCAATATCCTCGCCGTAATCGGGCTCGAACTCCCACTTAACGTCAGCTTTCTTTAAAATATCGATGACATCGTGATGGGGAATTCTTGTAAATTTAGAATTAACCAAATCAGTCAACTTGGCCTTTAAGCCGTTCTGGACAAACTTGTCGAAGAAGTTAATCTCTTCGGGACATTTCTCGAGTACATAATTAACTACATACTTAAGCATATCCTCCTCTACATCCATAAGTCCCTGCAAATCACAAAAAGCCATTTCGGGCTCAATCATCCAGAACTCGTTAGCGTGAGTCTGCGTGTTCGAATTTTCGGTACGGAAAGTAGGGCCGAATGTATAAATATCGCCAAATGCCATGGCAAACGTTTCACCCTGCAACTGACCGGAGCCGGTAATAAATGACTGCTTGCCAAACAAATCCTTGGAAAAATCAACAGTTCCCTCTTCTGTCACGGGAAGGTCGTTCATATTAAAAGTGGTAACCTTAAACATCTGGTCGGATCCTTCACAGTCAGCACCTGTAATTAAAGGTGTATGAACATACAAGAATCCCTTGTCCTGAAAATAAGTATGAACAGCCATAGCTGCCACGCTACGTACACGGAACACAGCTGAAAAAAGATTTGTACGCGGGCGAAGGTGTGCTACGGTTCTTAAATATTCTCTGGTGTGACGTTTAGGCTGAATAGGATAATTTTCAGGGCAATCGCCGAGCAATGTTACCTTGGTAGCTTTAAGCTCCAAAGCCTGCTGATTATTGGGAGTAAGTTCTACAGTACCTACTACTTCCACGCTTGCGCCAACTCTGAATTTTGAGATTTCGTCAAAATTATTAAGACCCTGCTCGTAAACCACCTGCAAATTATCAAAGAATGATCCGTCATTTACGTTAAGGAATCCAAACTGTGCCTGTGCGCGATTTGTACGTACCCATGCGCAAACGGTTACTTCTTTGGACGCATATTCAGAACTGTTTCTGAAAAGCTCTTTAATTCTGGTTCTCATGATATCCTCCAATTAAAAAATATATATGCTATGATAACAAGTTTTTCAAATAATTCAAATACTTTTATCAAATTCGGTCAAATTTTTTTGTTTTTTTCTTGACAAAGCATAATCCTTAATGTAATATAACTTTTGTTGCGACACAGACAACAATATATATGCGCGAGTGGCTCAGCGGTGGAGCACCACCTTGCCAAGGTGGGGGCCGCGGGTTCGATCCCCGTCTCGCGCTCTTTGCGGAAGAGTCAGAAATCCAGCATTTATGCGGGTTTCTGATTTTTTTATGCGTTAAAAATTTTGGGGACAATTGGGGACAGTTTGGGGACAGCGGTCATTTCCTTCTTTGCAGATGAAAAATCGACTACGTTTGCTGTCTGTCCGGGAACGGGATCTGGCGTTTCGGCCTCTCCCGAAAGAGCTTTGACAAGAGAATGTTACAGCCCTGACATATCCAAATCCACAATTAGCTGTTCTGTCTTAGGCTCCTGTAAAAGATAGCTCATGTATATCGGTAAATATATAACTCTACCATCCTTTTCCACATTATAAGTTGATAGTACATATGTACTCTCAATATGATAATCCGGCACCTCCATATAGTTTTCCAAAG
>JAZLHV010000042.1:0-58224 GCA_045617045.1 Lachnospiraceae bacterium | reverse complement strand
TGCGTTTTGAGAGAGCGTCAGGGGACATGTTATGTCCGGCGGGCGCTATAACCTTTCCCCTGTGGCTGTAACCTGTCCCCTGTGGCTGTGGCTTTATAGAAATTTTACAATTGAAGAAATGCCGATTTTATGCGGCTTTATGATACATCATTAGCACTCTGACAAAAAGAGTGCTAATTCTTTGTTGACTTTTATTTGGGGGCGAATTACACTATCATTTGTTGAGTGAATCGTAGTATTATCAGCGGTTCTAAATTTGAGAAAGAAGGAATTAGTAATGTCAAAACAGGGTAGCTTATCAATCAACAGTGAGAACATTTTCCCAATTATTAAGAAATGGCTTTATTCAGATCACGATATCTTTTTCAGAGAACTGATATCGAATGGTTGCGATGCAATTACCAAACTTAAAAAGCTTAACATGATGGGAGAGTATGAGTTTAAGGAAGGCTACAAGGGACGCATTAATGTCATTGTAAATTCTAAGGATAAGACACTTACATTCATAGATAATGGTCTTGGTATGACGGCAGATGAGGTTGAGGAATACATCAACCAGATTGCTTTTTCCGGTGCAACCGATTTTATTGAAAAATACAAAGACAAGGCAAATGACGACCAGATTATCGGACATTTCGGTTTAGGATTTTACTCGGCATTTATGGTAGCCAAAGAGGTTCATATTGATACTCTTTCCTACAAGGCCGGTGCTAAAGCCGTGCACTGGGAGTGTGACGGCGGTACCGAATATTCAATGGAAGACGGCGACAAGGCTGAAGTCGGCACAAAGATTACACTTTTTGTAAATGATGACTGCCTTGAATTTTGCAATAAATACAAAGCTCGCGAGGTTATTAAGAAGTATTGTTCGTTTATGCCTACCGAGATATACATCGAGGAAGCTCCCGACAAGGGTACAGAGACCATCAAGCTTGATGAGAAGCTTGATACCGATGTGATCGTTGAAACGATTGCACCCGAAAAGGAAGGCGACGATATCAAACTTAAGATTGAGAAGCGCCCCGAGCTTTTGAACGACACGAATCCTTTGTGGACCAGACATCCCAATGAGTGTACTGAAGAAGAGTACAAGAAGTTCTATCGTGATGTGTTTAATGATTACAAGGAGCCTCTTTTCTGGATCCATCTTAACATGGATTATCCTTTTAGCTTAAAGGGTATTTTGTATTTCCCCAAGATTAATATGGAATACGAGTCCATTGAAGGTACCATAAAGCTTTACAACAATCAGGTATTTATTGCCGATAACATCAAGGAAGTTATTCCTGAATTTTTGATGCTTCTTAAGGGCGTTATCGATTGCCCTGATTTACCGCTTAATGTTTCACGTTCCGCACTTCAGAATGATGGCTTTGTTACAAAAATTTCCGAGTACATCACCAAGAAGGTTGCCGATAAGCTTTCGGGTATGTGCAAAACCGAAAAAGAAACCTACGAGAAATATTGGGAAGACATCAGTCCCTTCATCAAGTACGGCTGCTTAAAAGACGGCAAGTTCTGCGAAAAGATGACAGATTACATACTTTTCAAAAATCTTGACGGAAAATATATGACACTTCCGGAGTGCCTGGAAGTTAAACCTATCGATACCGACGAAAATGCAACTGATGCAGACGGCAATAAGGTAGAGGCTGAGGTAGTTGAGGAGTCTGAAGTAGCTGCAGAAGGCGAAAAGAAAGAAAAGACAATCTATTATGTGACCGATGAGCAGCAGCAGAGCCAGTACATTAATATGTTTAAACAGGCTAAAATGGATGCGGTTATTCTGACACATAATATTGACCAGCCTTTTGTGTCACAGCTTGAGTCCAAGAATCAGGGCATCAAGTTCTTAAGAATTGACTCGGATGTAACCGAGGCTTTGAAAAACAAAACATCCAAAAAGGCCCAGGAAGAGCTTGATGCACAAGCAGAAACGTTAAAGGGTGTATTTGAAAAAGCTCTTAAAAAGAAAGACATAAAGCTCAAAGTCGAAAAACTTAAGAATAAGAAGATTGCTTCAATGATTACACTTTCGGAAGAAAGCCGTCGCATGCAGGATATGATGAAAATGTATGCTATGCCCGGCATGGATCCTTCAATGTTTGGCGGCAGCGACGGTGAGACACTCGTTCTTAACGCTAATCATCCGCTTGTGGCATACATGACAGAGCATAAAGACGAAGATGTTGCAATGTTTGCCGAGCAGTTATACGATCTTGCAAAGCTTTCACAGGCACCTTTAAAGCCCGATGAAATGACTGCATTTATACAGCGCAGCAACGATATTCTGCTGAAACTTGCCGATCGCTAATCGTGGCTGAACATACCAATTGAAATTCAGTGTATTGCTCTTCCATATTGTATATGCTCGGCAAGTGTGATAAAATACTCGGATTGATATATAAAAGTTTTAGGGAGTAAGTACAATGAAAAAGTTTGGTCGTGTGTTGCTGTTTTTTGCCATGGTATTATGCGGTTCGTTATTGCCGCATATTGATGTAAAGGCTGATCAGGCAATAAGTGTCGTTAAAATTATTGAAATATCCAAGACGGATGAAGGTTATCCTATATATGTAATGGACACCGACGTTGGCGGTGTGACTGTAAATAAAAACAATCCCCCGTGCTGGTACGATCCGGACGGACATGAATGCAGTTATGCGGATTTTAAGCCCGGCAAGGTATATACATGGACGGTATATTTTGACCTTATGTCCAACTATTACTTCGCTGATAATTTGCGAAATGAAGGATGTACGTTACCTAAATGGACGAATGGAGCGGATTGCTGGGCTATAGAAGCGAAATATCTCTGCCCGAGTCCGATACACAACATTGATATTTATAATATTCAGCTGCCTGTTGAAGGTGCGCCGCCAAATGATTCATATATCAGCGTTGTAAATAACATTGATACTATCGGTAGTTACGGATGGAAGGTTCCGCAGTCAAACGGCTTAGTTGATATGAAAAGCGGAGAAACCTTTGAAGGATTGCGGAAATATCGCTATCATGTGCAGTTTGTTGCAAGGGATAATTACTACTTTGCAGATGATGTCCAGGCTACATTTAACGGGGAACCGATTGAAATTCAACGGGGTGGACTTGACAGTATAATAATTATTTACGAGTATGAATGTCCGACGAGCAAAGAGGTAATAAATTGCGTCGAGATTACCGGCGTAGAGTTTCCTGTCGTGGGAAATTATCCGTCCAAAGCACACAGTGATTATTCCGGGGTAGATTTTGTAAGCTGCTATTGGTATTTGACAGAAAACGGATCCGCTAAATCCCTAAGTAGTTCTTATATATATGAGGGCAATAGAAGTTACACGTTGAATATCGAATTCGAACCGAAGGAAAATTATATTCTGAGCAGGGAAATCAAATGTACCGTCAACGGTCAGCCGGCCGAGTATGTATACAGAAATTTGAACCGAGTCGGATTTAAGCTTGATTACTATTTGCCGGAAGCAAAATACACCGTATCCTTTGACTTAATGGGACATGGTACGGCGATTGATGCTCAGACAGTGGTAAGAGGAGAAAAAGCAACCATGCCGTCTACTCCGCAAGAGAATGGTTGGGAATTTATAGGCTGGTGCATCGATTCGTCGTGTAAGTCGGGATTTTCCTTCAACTCAGCAATTAATCACGACACCGTGTTGTATGCTAAGTGGAAAGAAAAGGTTGAGCCGACGCCTACACCTACACCGACGCCTACGCCGACGCCTACACCTACGCCGACGCCTGCACCCACGCCTACGCCTACGCCGACGCCTACACCCACGCCGACGCCTACACCTACGGCGACGCCTACACCCACGCCTACGCCTACACCTACGGCGACACCTACACCTACACCGGAAACTTCACCTCAGGAAAACCGGTCGGAAAATCAGGGAACACAGGGTACTCCGGATACAAAGCAGGAATCCGGTAAATCAGGTTCTGATACGACTGCTACGGATGATACCAAGGTGACTGAACCAAAGCCCGACGATTCCGGCAAAGCCACAGCCGGTACAACCGAGCATGACGTAACCGTCCCGGATGCTGCCGGTAAGGACGAAACGAACGCCGGCGATTCAGGTGCGGATACGCAAAAGAATGATGCAACAGGCACCCCTGTTGTGACTGCTGCTCCGACCGAAACGGCTGCACCGAACGTTACAGACACTTCGGTAACGGATGATGTAAAGCCTGATACCGATAACGGCAAGGCAGAAAAAAGTCCGGTGCTGTGGATGGCATTGGGAGCATTGGGTATGCTTGCGTTAGGGGGCATAGCATTATTGATGTATACATTTGTTTTTAAGAAAAAAGCAAATGTATCAAAAAAGAAGCCGGGAGAAGAATAATTCCGGTATTCTGTAGATAATAACGAAAACCTGACTGAAGATATAAGCCCGAAGCGAAAGCTTCGGGCTTCAATTTTTTTCGCATCCTTTTTACCCATGCCGGCTTAGCCGGTGACTTGTAACAAATTGTTTATTCGATAAATGTAAAGTAATGTATAACATAAAATAACCCGCAACAGCGGCAGACAGAAACGGAGAAAAACGTTGAAAGATTTACCTGCAGATATCGATACAATTGATAATTTGGACATAAGCAAATTTGAGCCTGTGTTAAAAAACTATGTATTCAGTTCGTTCTTTTTGGCAAGCCTTGTCGAAAAGACCATGAAGAAGAATGCGGATTTAAAGCATGAGAACGAAGTGCTTCAGGCTAAATTGGATGAACTGGTAGAGTTAAAGTCCAAGTTTGACGAACTTAAAAGCTATATGGATTGTCTGGGAGATATTTCAGACACATCCAATATTAATATTGCTTTTGAGGCGGGAGAACCCAAGTCAGCGACAACTGATGCATCCTATGGCTTTATGGAAGCCAATAAGATGGATATGCAGAATATGGCAGATGAAATTGATGCAGAAGAAGACCATGCGGTTGCAGAGCCTGTAGCCGAGGATCCCGTAGTCGAGGATTCTGTAGCCGAGGCACCTGCAGTAGAGGAGCCTGTAGCAGAGGAGCCTGTAGCAGAGGCACCTATGGTAGAGGAGCCGGTAGTAGAGGAACCCGTAGCTGAAGCCCCTTTAGTCGAAGAGCCCGTAGCAGATGGACCTGTAGCCGAGGAACCTGTAGTAGAGGAGCCGGTAGCAGAGGAACCCGTAGTAGAGGAACCCGTAGCTGAAGCCCCTGTAGTAGAGGAACCTGTAGCCGAGGAACCAGCAGTAGAGGAGCCGGTAGTAGAGGAGCCCGTGGCTGAAGCTCCTGTAGTAGAGGAGCCCGTAGCAGAGGAACCTGTAGTAGAGGAACCCGTAGCCGAAGCTCCTGTAGTAGAGGAACCCGTAGCCGAGGCACCTGCAGTAGAGGAACCCGTAGCAGAGGAACCTGTAGTAGAGGAACCCGTAGCAGAGACTCCGGTGGTAGAGGAACCTGTAGCAGAAACTCCTGTCGCAGAAGAACCCGCGGCAGAAGCTCCTGTAGCGGAGGAGCCTGTAGCCGAAGCGCCTGCGGCAGAAGAACCTGCAACTGAAGCCCCTGCGACAGAAACGCCCGCCCCCACACCAGCACCTGCGGTTGAACTTCCCAAGGACGGAAATGCAATGCTCACTCCCGAACAGATAGCAGCTTTGTTTGCCGGCGTATAGAGCGGATGTAACCGACACCTATTACATCGATATTTCTCTTTTGCTTAAAAACGTTACAACAAATGAGAACCGTCCCGTGACCGAAACAAAGCAGTGCATTACAATAACGGTAAAAGTTCCCGATGAAATCGCCGACAAAACGTCAAGCATCGGAATAGTCCGTTATCATGAAGGCGTCGCAGAAATTATTCCTTCGACCTACGATCCTGTAACAAGATGCATTACATTTGAAACCGATAAGTTCTCCGTATATGTAATTTACGGTATTTCGGAAACAAAACCTTATACGGATTATCTGGATCCGTTGAGAGAATTCCTTGGAAATTACATCATTCTTAATATGACCGGTGATACCGTTGTCTGGGAAGTCGGGGATGCGCTGCCCTATGATGTAATGGAACTTATTAAGAAATCCGATATAACGGTGGAATTTAAGTGCACCTATGAAGGCAAAGATTACGATATTTTCATTAATAGGGACAATGCTCCCGAAGAATATGTACCGTGGTACGGAGTTTTGTACCTGGCAGGATTGCCTGCAATAGGCTCCAAAGATGCCGGCATTCATGGCGAGTACGTAATCGTAAAGGATGATACCCTTAATGTGATTGCCGCCAAGCTCAATACCACAGTTGATGAGCTTTTAAGGTTAAACCCCGATATCACGAATAGAAATCTTATTTATCCGGGGCAGATTCTTAAATATTAATTTTAGCCATCAGGTAAGCAAGAAGATTTTCACAAGGCCCGAGCACTCCGAAAGGGGAGCCCGGGCCTTAGTAGAATTAAAATCTAATAGAATGTTATCGGTAACCTTTATTTATAGTGCAGTAAATGTTATAATGTCAAAAATAGGGGCAATTTTGACTTGCCCCAAAATCTAAAAGGATTTCCCCTTTATGAAGCAGGCTGTAGAGCGAATTTTACAGGGAAAATTTGATTATGAAAAGGGAGCACTTGATTTCAGCGTGCCCCGTATTGAACTTTCGCTTAACCCGGGTGAAATATACACGGGTTCTTTTGGCGTGTTCGCAAGCAATGAACGGTTATCCGAGGGAAATGTTTACAGTGATGATTTGCGCATGACACTGATTACGGATTCGTTCAGCGGAGCATCGCAGGAAATTGCATATACTTTTTCGGCCGTCGGCCTTGAAGAAGGCGACGTGGTGTCCCATGAGTTTCACATTATTTCCAATCAGGGCGAATACTATATTCCGTATGTAGTTACAATACAGCATCGTTCTATTGAATCCAGCCTCGGAAGCATCAAAAATCTTTTCCATTTCACAAATCTGGCAAAAAGCAATTGGGATGAAGCCGTAAGACTGTTTTATTCCGATGATTTCATCAATATTTTCAACGGTAACGACAGACAGTTTAAGACCGCATATTTGGGACTTTCACGTTTTTACGGTAACGAGCAGAATGTTGAGGAGTTTTTGCTGGTAGTTAACAAGAAACACAAGATTGAATATATTCTCGAACGTGATACCGTGAATATCTCCGATCCTTCGGGCATTGCGGCCGAGTTTGTGCAGATTACACGTAATGGTTGGGGCTATACACATCTCTTGGCAACTACCGATTCCGAGTTTGTTATTTTGCCTAAGACGATTGTTTCGGACAATGACTTTCTGGGAAATTATCTGAATTTTGAAATCGAGATTGACGCGTCAAAACTTCATGACGGTACCAATTATGCTTCTGTGATTTTTGCAAATGCATTTACGGAATTCAAGGTTAAAGTAGTGGCTACCAAGAACATGCCCTCAAAAGCCGAATTTTCCAAAGCACTTGAAAAGCAGCATGCATATCATGATCTGATGACATATTATACGGCATTTAGGACTCATAAGATTTCTTTTGATACATGGCTTGCCGAAAGCAATCGTATAGTAGACCACATGCAGCTTATTGATGAAAAGACCATAAGCGGACGCTTGTTTAAGGCTCAGCTTCTTATCGCCGAGGAACGTTACAATGAGGCAAAGTGGCTGTTAGATCAATGTGAGAATGAGTTTGCGGACCGTCAGGACTATTATTCGGCCGGATGGGCTTATTATCTGTATCTGACAACGCTGTATAATCGTGAAGAATCATATGTAAACGATATTACCAGAGAGGTTGAGAATCTATACCAACGCGACCCCTCCGAATGGCGTATTGCATGGATGCTTTTATATCTTTCCGAGGAATACGCGGTAAGCCCTTCACGTAAATGGCTGTTTTTGGAACGCCTTATCGAAATGCAGTGTTCAAGCCCGGTAATTTACGTTGAAGCCGTAAATATGATTGTTGCCAATCCGGCAATGGTCACAAGACTCGAAAAATTTGAGCTTCGTATACTCAGATATACTGCGGCCAATAACCTTCTTACGGTAGATTTGGCTAATCAGTTTGTTTATCTTGCATCCCGGGAAACCACATATAGCGACGTGGTTTTCTATATATTAAAAGAATGCTATAAGTTAAGCCCTACTCCGGATGTGGTAACGGCAATATGTGAACTGCTGATTAAAGGCGACAAGAAGGGCACGGATTACCTTTACTGGTATACAGAGGCTATCAAGGCTGAGCTTAGAATTACGCGTCTTTATGAGTATTACATGCAGTCACTGGACATTAATAAGCACAGTGAAATTCCCAAGATGGTTTATTTGTACTTCTCGTACGAAACAAATCTTGACTACAAGACAGCGGCATATCTTTATGCAAATGTTATTATGGCACGCGATGAAATGCCCGAAGTGTTTGAAACATACAGGGAACGCATTGAGCGTTTTGCCTTGGACGAGATTCTTGCCGGGCACATCGATAAAAACCTTGCCGTTATTTTTAAGTTTGCACTTTCGGATGTGGTGCTTGACAATACTATATCCGTAAACCTTTCGAAGCTTATCTTTATGCATAAGATTTCGATATCGAACAGTATTATCACCAAAGTCATCGTTTATCAGGACCATGAGAAGGTTGAGCAGTCATTTCCTGTTGAAAACGGTGAGGCATTTGTGCCTATATACAATAAAGATTTTACGATTCTTTTTGAAGATGCATTGTCAAACCGCTATATGGCGAGTGTTGAATACGATCTTGAAAAGCTGATGATTCCGGGCAAAACCGCAACCATGCTTATTCCGTTTGTGCATGACAATCTCGAATTTGACATTTATTCCTGTGAATGCAGTTCAAAAATGGTTGAAATAAACGATGAAAACAGAGACCGCTTCAAGTCAATACTTACTTCACCCGATGTTGAGGATTCGTATAAATATGAAATTCGCAACAAGCTTATGCAGTACTATCAGGAGCATGATGCGATAAGGGAGCTTGATGAACTTCTTGACAGTATTCTTCCCGCAGACCTTAACCGGCACGAACGAGGTATTGTTATACGGTTTATGGTATCGCGCGGCATGTACGATAAGGCGCTTGCCTGGGTATATGAGTACGGACTTGAATGCTGCGAGCTTAAGGATATTGTTACATTATGCGATAAGCTGATTGTGCGCAATGATTATGTTCCCGATGAAAAGATTACAAGAGCAGCGGCGTACGTTTTCTTTAAGGGTAAGTATGACGAGACCATTCTTGAATATCTTGTCAAGAATTACACGGGTATGACCAAAGACATGAGACGCGTGTTTAAGGCTGCCGAGAACTTTAACATTGACGTATATCCGCTTTGCGAAAATATGATAATTCAGATGCTCTACACAGGTTATTTTGTTGCAGAAAGAATGAGTATCTATAAGCGGTATATTCAAGGTGGCGCAAATTCCGATATCCAAATGGCATTTTTGTCGCAATGTGCGTTTGAGTTCTTTGTGAAAGAACAAATTATGGAATCATTCGTGTTTGAAGAAATCACCAAAGCGTTTTTGCGTGGGGATAATCTTCAGACGGTGTGCAAGCTTGCTTACTTAAAGTTTTATTCGGAAAATAAGTCAGAAACCGATTCAACAATACTGGATGCAATCAGGGTATTTTTGGATAGCGTTCTTTCCGAAGGGATATATATGTCCTTCTTTAAAGAATTTCTGGAAAATTCGGTATCCGGAGTTAACAGATTTTCGGACAAAACAATTATTGAATATAAGACAGATCCCGGTACGCGCGTATGGATTCACTACATCATCGAAGATGACGAAGAGTCGCACGGCGAGTATGTTACCGAGGAAATGCCCGATATGTACGGCGGTGTTCATGCCAAGGCGTTTATTCTGTTCTTCGGTGAAAACCTTCTTTACTATATTACCGAGGAACGTGGCGGCGAGGAATTGCTTACGGAAAGCGCAAGCATTTCAAAGAGCGATATCAGCCATGTCATTTCGGACAGCCGTTTTAACGAGATTAACGACATTGTAATTGCCAAGACTTTAAAAGATTATGACACGGTCGATTCTCTTGTATACGATTATTACAAGCAAGAGTATGTTGTCAAGAAAATGTTTACGCTTCAGTAGGAGGTCTCTTTGGATATTAATCTTAAGGACAACAAACTGAATAAAGAAATAGCGGTTGGATTTGACCTTTCAAATTCTTTTTCGCAGGTAAGTTATGGGTATATCGACGAGGAAAACGTTGAAACAATACCTTGTGTTGCGGGGACACATAATTATATGGTGCCGACCGCACTGTTTAAGCGTCGTGAGGTAAATCAGTGGTTTGTGGGACGCGAAGCGGTTAAAAACAAGGGGGTTGACGGCTTCTTTGTGGACGATATCGTAAAGAAGGCGGTGGCCGGAGAAGACGTTATGGTCGGAGATGAGAGCTTCAGACCCTCTGCTTTGATTGCTCTTTTTATGAAGCGCACGCTGGCTTTGGTAAACATGATTGCACCGATAAACAAAATCGGCTCGTTTATGGTGACGGTAGATACGCTTGATACCACTATGGTCTCGGTTTTAAGTGAAGCGGTTGCATCATTGGGGCTTAAAACTTCAAATATCTTTTTCCAGAGTCATATGGAAAGCTTTTATCATTATATGATTTTCCAGGAAAGAACTCTTTGGATGCATGATGTCATTCTTTTGGACTTTTCGGATGAAATACTTTCTTCACTTCGCATGGAGTGCAACAATAACACTACGCCCGTAGTGGCTTTTATCGATCCCAATACGCATACCGGTTTTAAAACTTCACTGATTGATACGTTAACACCGGAGTCGGTGGAAGCGCGCACTGTTGACGGACAGCTTTCAGACATAGTTTCGGAACTTACCGAAGGTCGGGTTATATCTTCGGTATTCTTTATCGGGGACAGGTTCAAACAGGATATATTCAAGGAATCCGTTAAGCTTATGTGCCGGAAGGGCCGTGTTTTCGAAGGCAACAACCTGTTTTCAAAGGGCGCTGCGTACAGTGCCCGTAATAAGGTTAAGCCCGGCATTATAGGCAATAATTATGTATTTTTGGGTAATGATAAGCTTAAGTCCAATATAGGCATGAATGTAAGGCGCCGTGGCGAAAACGGATATCTTGCGCTCCTTGATGCCGGCGTTAACTGGTTTGAAGCGCAAAAAGAATGCGAGTTTTATTTAGACCAGGGCAATAAGATTTCTTTTGTAATTACACCATTAACGGGGAAAAGCCCCGAATTGGTTGACATAACATTATCCGATCTCCCTAAAAGACCTATCAAAACAACGAGACTTAACTTGTCCGTTAAAATGATTTCAGAGTCAAAGATGCAGGTTACGGTCAGGGATTTAGGGTTTGGCGAACTGTTTCCTTCCTCCAATATCGAATGGAAGGAGGTCATTAACGTATGAACCGTTACATTATATGTACGGGTGATGTTGCAGATACTCCGTATTATTTTGACAAAGCTTACGTTAACGTATATACGGCCGAAGAACTGTGCTATGTTTTATACGAAAATGCATTCTTAATAGAACAGGATATTGTCGACAAAAATCTTGTTGACTGGATTGACGGGAAGCTTCACCTTCACGAATTGGCCAGAAACCTTTATTCGTTGCTTAATCAGGGGACTGCGGCCAGCGCTTTCGTGGGAATGATTTTGGAATACGTCGGTTTTTATTCTACAGATGAAATCGATAAGGTGGAAAGCATTCTTAAAATGAATGTTTCCATGAATGTATACGAAAAGTGGAAGGCAAAAGCAGATTTCCTGTATGAAAACAATCATGCTCTTTTGGCAATAAGAGAATACGAAAACCTGCTTGCAAGCCTGGAAGATGAAGATTTTTTGCTTATGAGCCGCGTTTACAATAATATAGGTGTGTGCTATATGTCGCTGCGCCTGTATGATATGGCTGTTGAAAACTTCAAAAAGTCGTATGAGATAGACAACAATGAGGCGGCGCACAAGCATTACCTTACCGCCAAGAGGCTTAAGCTTACCGAAAACGAATACATTCGCATGATAGCCGATGATGAGGAGACATACCGCATGAGTATCCCCATCGAAAGCGAATATAAGGAAACTTTGGAAGAGTTTGACAGAAGTGATTTTGCTAAGCGTCTAAACGAGCTTTTTGACCTTAAGAATCAAAAAGAAGCTGCTTTGTACTACGAGGAAGTCGCGCGTATTTCAGAGCGTTTAAAGAATGAGTACCGGGACACGGCAATTGAGGCCGATCAGCTTGCATAGCATTATTCTTGGGTGAGTTATGAATTTTTTTCAAAAGCTTTTTCACAGAAAAACAACTGAAGAAGTGTTAAACGATAACTGGGATGAAATTCAGAATGAGAAGGAATCGCTCAATCTGAAGGATGCCGGTGTAAGAGAGCGCTTTGTGTTAAACTGCCTTGAAGAAATGCAGGAAGCGTCTGCGGAGCTTGACCGTGTTAACGCAGAATATTCCCTTGTGACATCGTATCTTACAGACATGGAAGAGATAGATGCACTGCCCAAGGAAGAACGCAAAACGCTTGAACAGATTGCCCGTCATCTTCACGATCTTCGCAAGGAACACGATACATATGTGCTTTCGGAAAGCCTGATGACCGAGGCTGAGTATAATCGGATGGAGCTTTTGTGCGAAGAAGTGCCGGAGGGCTACAAGCGCCTTCGCGACGAGGAAGACTATCGCAGTAAGGTAAAGCAGGATTTGGGTCGCATAGGCAAGGAAAGAAGTGCCTATGATTATCGTCGCAATGAGGTTAAGGGCAACATTTTAAACGCACGCGGCATCGCTACGATAGTTATGGTAGCCGGCGTGGTGCTGATACTTATTCTTTTGGCGCTTCAACTTGCATTAAAGCTCGACGTTACAATCGGCTATTACATTACGGTTGCGGCGCTTGCAATATCCCTTACGATTATATACGTGCGCTATACCGACGAGGTCAGGGAAAAGAAGCGCATCGACAATACCATAAACGAGCTGATTCTGCTTGAAAACAAAGTAAAAATCAGATATGTAAACAACAAAAATCTTCTTGACTATCTTTACACAAAGTTTGATGTTAAAAGTGCTGCGGAGCTTAATGACTTATACACCAGATACACCCGCGAAAAGGAAGAACGCCGCAAGTTTGAACGTAATGAAGCCATATATGAGGACGAGCTTTCAAGACTTGTGAAATTGTTAAAATCCTATCAGATTAAGGATCCGGAAATATGGATTCATCAGTCGGATGCGCTGTATGACAATCGTGAAATGGTTGAAATCAGACACAGCTACATTGGCAGACGTCAGAAACTTCGTAAGCGAATGGAATACAACCAGCAGATTGCGTTTGAAGCAAGTGATGAGATAAAAGGTATCATCGCGGATTATCCTGAAAGCGCAGATTCGGTAATTAATCTTGTCAATTCTTTTGAAGAGAATAAATAAAGTACAAAGGGGAACTAAAAATGCCAACAGATGTTTACCAAAGCCCGTTATCGGAGCGATATGCAAGCCGGGAAATGCAATATGTTTTTTCGCCGGATATGAAATTCAGAACTTGGAGGAAATTGTGGATTGCACTTGCCGAAACCGAGCAGGCATTGGGGCTTAATATAACCGATGAGCAGATTGCCGAGCTTAAAGAGCATGCAGACGATATTAACTATGATGTTGCCAAGGCGCGCGAAAAAGAAGTACGTCACGACGTTATGAGCCACGTGTATGCGTACGGAGTACAGTGCCCCAAGGCAAAAGGCATCATTCATCTTGGCGCCACCAGCTGCTATGTTGGCGACAATACGGATATTTACGTAATGAACGAGGCTTTAAAGCTTGTAAAGCGTAAGCTTGTCAATGTTATTAGCGAGCTTGCGTCTTTTGCAGACAAGTATAAAGAACAGCCTACGCTTGCTTTTACACACTTTCAGCCGGCACAGCCTACCACGGTCGGAAAGCGTGCCACTTTATGGACTCAGGAGTTTTTGATGGACCTCGAAGACCTTGAGTACGTGCAGTCAACCTTGAAACTTTTAGGCTCCAAGGGTACAACGGGCACACAGGCTTCTTTCAAGGAACTGTTTGAAGGCGATGAATCAAAAATCAATCAGATTGACCCGATGATTGCCGAAAAGATGGGTTTTAAGGCCTGCTACCCGGTATCGGGACAGACCTATTCACGTAAAGTTGATACGAGGGTTTGCAATATACTTGCAGGTATAGCTGCTTCTGCTCATAAAATGTCTAATGATATAAGACTTTTGCAGCATCTGAAAGAAGTGGAAGAGCCGTTTGAAAAGAGCCAGATAGGTTCATCAGCCATGGCGTATAAGCGTAATCCTATGCGCAGTGAACGTATTGCTTCATTGTCACGTTATGTAATGATAGACGCTTTAAACCCTGCAATTACATCGGCTACACAGTGGTTTGAAAGAACGCTTGATGATTCGGCCAATAAACGTATTTCAATCCCCGAAGCCTTCTTGGCAATCGATGGCATACTGGATTTGTGCTTAAACGTTGTCGATGGACTTGTTGTTTATCCTAAGGTTATCAACAAGCGCCTGATGAGCGAGCTTCCGTTTATGGCTACCGAGAACATTATGATGGATGCCGTTAAAGCAGGCGGCGATCGGCAGGAGCTTCACGAGCGTATTCGCACCCTGTCAATGGAAGCAGGGCGTAATGTTAAGGCTGAAGGTCTTGATAATAATCTCCTTGAGCTGATTGCCGACGATCCTTCTTTTAACATGACATTAGACGAGCTTAAGGAAACAATGGATCCTTCAAAATACGTGGGTCGTGCGGTTGTGCAGACGGAAGTATTCCTTAAGGATGTTGTAAATCCTGTTCTTGAGGCACATAAAGAACTTCTCGGCATTAAGGCTGAGATAAATGTTTAATTTGAAATGACGACAAATCTTGAATATTATAAAGTATTTTATTATGTAGCTACATATAAGAGCCTGACGGTGGCTGCGGGTAAGCTTAATGTATCACAACCTGCGGTCAGCCAGGCAATCAGGCAGCTTGAAAATTCTCTTGGCGTAAAACTGTTTAAAAGAGCCTCAAGAGGCGTGGAAATGACGCGTGAGGCAGCAGTGCTTTATGAATATGTAAAGCGCGCAATTAATGAGTTTGAGGCAGGGGAAAGCAAGCTGCGTGAAGTTTTAAACCTTAATGAAGGCGAAGTCAGAATAGGGGCTTCGGACATGACGTTAAGGTTCTTTTTACTGCCATATCTGGAAAGGTTTCATGAGCTTTTCCCCAAAATAAAAATAAGTGTTACAAATGCGCCGACCCCCGAAACGGTTGAAAATCTTCGCAATCATTCGGTTGATTTTGGGGTTGCGTCTACACCGTTTACGTTTCCTGAGTTTGTGAATGTGCTGCCGGTACGCAAAATAGAAGATACATTTGTGGCAGGCAGGCGTTATTTAAGGCTGAAAAACAGGACACTGGATATTCAGGAACTTGAAAAACTACCGATTGTCGCACTTGAAAAAAATACGACTTCACGTCGCTTTATGGATGACTTTTTGAAAGACCGTGGGGTTACCATTAAACCGGAATTCGAACTTGCAACAAGCGATATGATAGTCGAATTTACGGTCAAAAACCTTGGAATCGGCTGCGTTATGAAAGATTTTGCAACCGAGAAGATAGAAGACGGAACACTGTTTGAATTAAGATTCAGAGATTTACTGCCAAAGCGCGATATTGCGGTGCTTACGGATAACAGAAACGCGCTTTCGCCTGCTTCAAGAGCATTGCTTGAGCTTATTGAGGAGGATATTAATGATTAAAAATATAGTATTTGATATCGGAAATGTATTGGTGGGATTTGACTGGGAACAGTTTATTTCACGATTTAACTGGGATAGCGAAACCGCCCAAAAGATTGCGGCAGCTACTGTTTTAACGCCTACCTGGAACGAGATTGACAGGGGTGTGATGACCGAAGACGAAATTTTGGAAGCGTTTATTAAAAACGATCCGTCCGTGGAAAGCCAGCTGAAAATATTTTATGAAGATTTTTCGGGGATGCTTAACCGGTATCCATATACAAAGGGATGGATTATTGATTTGCAACGCCGCGGGTACAAGGTTTACTGTCTCTCAAATATGTCTTATAAGGCTGTCCGAGAATGTGACGATGCGCTTGATTTTTTGCCGATGCTTGACGGATACATTTTAAGCTGCAACGAAAAGGTCACTAAACCCGAAAAGGAAATATATCGTCTGCTTTTTGAAAGATATGATTTAAATCCCGGGGAATGCCTGTTTTTTGATGATCTTAAGGCTAATATTGATGCTGCAAAAGAAAACGGCATGAATGCCGAAATATTTACGGATGTTAAAACCGCCGAGGCAGTTATAGAGGAATATGCCCAAAAAGATAAAGCTTCAAAAGGAAGCATTCCGACATATACAAAAGGGCAGCGTATCGCGGCACTTGCATGCATAGGGCTTATACTTCTTTTGTATATTTCAACTTTAATATTTGCATTCATAAAGGCCGACTGGGCGAAGGTTATGCTGCGCCTGGGGTTAGGGTGTACTTTGGTGCTTCCGATTCTTACATGGGTATATATTTGGCTGATAGGAAAGCTTAAGCACAAAGATACAATCGCTGACTTTAAATTTTTTGAAAAATAATGCGGGTAAGGAGGGGGCTCGTTATGAGCTTTGTTAAGAAATTGCTGCCCTTGATGGCAGGAGTGTTGATGCTTTTTGCAACTTCAATAAGTGCAAAAGCGGGTGGTGAGTTTACTTTAAGGGCAGTCTCACCCGCAGAAATATTTGTGTATTCTTCGGCCGAGGAAGTAATTTTTGAAGTTGAGGCATTGAACGCACCGGACGATGTCATGTTTGCATGGTATGAAGTCGACAAGTTCGGAACGATAATCAACAATCCGGAATATACCCCGCTGGGAAACGGCTCTGCGTATGTTGTGTACGGAATTCCCGAAGAAAAAATGAGCGAGCCGCTATACTATAAGTGCGTGGCTCAGGGAAGCACAACAAATGCATGCGAAGTTTATTTTACGTGTATGCTGGCACCTATGGGAGTAGAGGGTGGAGAAGAATTATATGTAGTTGCAATGTCACTTATTAATCCGCCCAAAAAGCTCAGCTATAAGGTAGGTGAAAGCTTTGAAACGGATGGAATGGCAATCAGACTGTTGACCGGTGACGGCTATATGGATACGGCAACATTCGAAGGGTTTACGTTTGAGCCGACAACATTTACCGAACCCGGCATGACTGCGGTTACGGCTAAATACGGCGATGCGGAAATGGACATTTTGGTTAACGTTACCGATGACAGCGGTGTGCTCGAAAAAGAAGATATAGTTTCACTGGATATTACGGTTGCGCCCGATAAGATGCTTTATACACAGGGCGAAAGTTTTGACCCCAAGGGAATGGTTATTCATGTAGAAGGTTCAATGGGGACGTACGATCTTAAGGATATGACGGAAATAGACTGGGAACCTAAAACTTTCGCGTCTGCAGGCAAAACGATGGTTGACATAACATATAAGGGAAAGAATGTCTCGTTTATTATTGATGTTAAAGAAAAGGCAGAGGCAAAACCCACGGAAGAAGCTAAGCCTACGGAAGAGGCAAAGCCCACGGAAGCGGCTAAGCCTACGGAAGAGGCAAAGCCTACGGAAGAGGCAAAACCCACGGAAGCGGCAAAGCCCACGGAAGAGACTAAGCCCACGGAAGCGGCAAAGCCCACGGAAGAAGCCAAGCCCACGGAAGCGGCTAAACCTACGGAAGCGGATAAACCTACAGCGGAAGCACAGCCTGCGGTAAGCACGGTAACCGAGCCCGCTAATGATGCATATGCACCCTGGGTATATGTTCTGTTTGGAGTTGGCGGAACACTTATAGTAGGTCTGTCGGTTGCGCTTGCACTGGTTATCAAAAAGAAGTAAATACTTTATGCGGTTTGAGATTGTCGAAATCTTGTGACTTGCAATAATTATTTCAATATGCTAAACTACCCCAAGATATACGGCTGAGCGGTTTATATAGTGTTTGGCAGTGTTTTGGCAGTAATTCGGAGGATTCATTTTATGGCACAGACATTACTTGAAAAATGGCGCACAAGCGCATATTCAAATGAAGAGGATCCCGGAAAGCTTCAGGCTCTCTGGAACGATTATTTTGAAAAAGAGAAAGGTATATACGAGAAGCTTTTAAAGACACCCGATGAACCTGTTACAGGAACGGTTGCGGATCTTGCAAAGAAGTATAAGGTTACACAGCTTATTATGACGGGCTTCCTTGACGGTATCAATGATTCGCTTGTTACACCTAACCCGATCGAAACAATGGACGCCAATACAGAGGTAAGTCTTGCTTTTGATAAGGAAAAGCTTTACAAAAACATGGTAGCTGCAGGTGCTGACTGGCTCTATGGCCTTGAAGAGTGGAACGCAATTTTCACACCCGAGAGACAGAAGGAACTTTACAAAGAGCAGAAGCAGTCTACCACCATCAGAAAAGACGTAAAGGTATATCCTAACGATCCCTGTCCTTGCGGTAGCGGCAAAAAGTATAAAAAGTGCTGCGGAAAAGCATAATAGTGTAGTTTACGGACAATCGGGCAGGGGGTTGCCTGCCCGATTGTATTTAGGTGTTGACACAGCACTGAGATTGTGGTAACTTATCAGAGTACGAATTGTACTTACATCAAGCAGAGTGTCCGCTCTCACCCCGTGGCATGTGGCTTAACGGGCGTTAATATTTTAAAGATGCCGTACAGGCTTTCTTTTTAATGTGAGTGGATATGCTATGCATATCTTTTTTTTTGCACACTATGGAGGGTAAAACTATTAGCGAATTATTGATTAACGAACAGATTCACGCCAAGGAAGTACGTGTAATCGGAGAAAACAACGAACAACTTGGCATTATGGATGTCAAGGTGGCATTAGGATTGGCCGAGGAGGCCGGAGTTGATTTGGTGCTTATTGCGCCTAACGCAGCACCGCCCGTATGCCGCATAGTTGATTACGGTAAGTTTAAATACGAGCAGCTTAAGCGCGAGAAGGAAGCGAAGAAAAAGCAGCACGTCGTTGAAATTAAAGAAATTCGTTTAACACCCAATATTGATACAAATGATTTAAACACCAAGGTTAACGCTGCCAAGAAGTTTTTAAAAGATGGCGATCGCGTTAAAGTTACGCTTCGATTCAGAGGCCGTGAGATGGCACATATGCAGACTTCCAAGCATATTCTGGATGATTTTGCCGAAGGTCTTGCAGACTGTGCGGTTATCGAAAAGGCTCCCAAGGTTGAGGGTCGTTCAATGTCAATGTTTTTAACCGGTAAGAAGAACTAATCCGGATAAAATATATTTAGATTTAGGAGGAAATAACAATGCCCAAGATGAAAACAAGCAGAGCTGCTGCAAAGCGCTTTAAAGCTACAGGAACCGGTAAGTTAAAGAGAAACAAAGCCTACAAGAGACATATCTTAACAAAAAAGAGTACAAAGAGAAAACGTAATTTAAGAAAGCCCGCTATTACGGACGAGACAAACGTTAAGAATATGAAGAAAATCTTACCTTACATGTAAGTCGATTGGAGGAGATAAGAAATGGCTAGAATTAAAGGTGGCATGAATGCCAAGAAGAAACATAACAGAGTATTAAAGCTCGCTAAGGGCTATAGAGGAGCGCGCTCCAACCAGTATAGAACAGCTAAACAGGCAGTTATGAGAGCACTTACATCTGCATATGCAGGCCGTAAGGGTAAGAAGCGTCAGTTCAGACAGTTATGGATTGCACGTATCAATGCAGCAGCTCGTTTAAGTGGTTTATCATATTCTAAGTTTATGTATGGCTTAAAGCTTGCTGGCGTAGACATGAACCGTAAGATGCTTGCTGAACTTGCTGTTAACAATGCAGATGATTTCAAGGCACTTTGCGATGTTGCCAAGAAGGCAATGGATAAGGCTGCCAAGAAAGCTGAGAAGGCTGCTGAAAAGGCAGAGGCAGAGGCTGAAGCATAAGTTCAATCTTGATAATTTGATATCATTAGTATTCTTCCCGCAGAGTAATCTGCGGGAATGCTTATTATTAGAGGTAACATGGGATATTTAGATTTTTTCAGGGAAATGTGCGCTATTCCGCACGGCTCGGGAAACACCAAGGCAATTAGCGACTGGCTGGTTGCTTTTGCGGTATCACATAATTTGGAACATTATCAGGATTCGGCCAATAATGTTGTTATTATCAAAGAAGCTTCTGAAGGCTTCGAAAACCGTGAACCGGTAATCATTCAAGGTCATATGGATATGGTAGCGGTTCATGACGCGGATGTATCCATTGATATGGAAAAAGAAGGCTTACGCCTCAAAGAAGAAGGCGACTTTCTTTTTGCCGAAGGAACAAGCCTGGGCGGTGACGATGGAATAGCTGTAGCGTACGGCCTTGCTTTGCTTGATTCAGATTATAAATTTCCCAGAATCGAACTCGTGGTTACGGTTGACGAGGAAGTTGGCATGTTAGGTGCCGATGTCATTGATTTATCAATGCTTAAGGGGCACACAATGTTGAATATAGACTCCGAGGATGAGGGCGTATTTTTGGTAAGCTGTGCAGGCGGTGCCCGTGTGGATATGCATTTTCCGATGCAGGAGGTTCCCGGAGATATGGGCGCCGTTTATGAGATTTCAATCGAGAATCTTGCGGGTGGACATTCCGGTACCGAGATAAACAAAGGGCGTGCCAATGCAATTGTCCTGATGGGGCGTATTTTAAAGAAATTGTCAGATGCGAGATTATTGCTTGCCATTCACGAATTTTACGGCGGTACGGCGGACAATGCCATATGTGCCGCTTGTAACGCAACTGTATTATGTAAACCTATCGAACCCGAACTTTTTGAAATAATAAAGTTTGAGGTTATGGAAGAATATTTTCAGGTTGAAACCGGCGCGGTTATATCACTTGACAGGGTCGCCAAAGATCCCGAAAGTATGAAATGGTATACCAACCATGAGCATAGTTTTACTTCCTTTATGGCAGCACTTCCCAATGGCGTAATTGCCATGAGCGCGGATATAGAGGGTCTTGTCGAAACGTCCCTTAATCACGGCATTATCAGACTTAATGCAGAGGGCGTTGACTTAAGCTTTTCGGTACGCAGCAACATAGATGAGCGCAAGAACGAGCTTGTGAAGTCATTGGTTGCCATTGCTGGTTCGCATGGTGCCAAGGTACATGTTCACGGAAATTATCCCGGCTGGGCATACCGCAAGGATTCACCTCTTCGCAATAAAATGGTTGCTACCTACGAAAGAATGTATGGAAAGACTCCGCGCGTGGAGGCGCTTCATGCAGGCCTTGAGTGCGGCGTTTTGGCCACAAAGATTAACGACCTTGATTGTGTTTCTTTTGGCCCGGATCTTTTTGATATACACACTACCAAGGAACGCCTGTCACTTTCAAGCGCAGAGCGCGTATGGCAGTATTTACTTGAACTTGTCACAAATTAGATATAAACTTAACGTATCAACGCTTAAGGAGATTCTTTATGCAGTATTGCAAGAAATGTGTAATGCCGGCAACGCGTCCGGGCATTAAATTCAATGAACAGGGCATCTGCTCGGGTTGTCAGTCCTACGAAAAGCGCAAAGACATTGACTGGGATAAAAGATGGCAGGAGTTCGAGGCAATTTGCGATAAGTATCGCGGCATGAACGGCCCCGGAAACTATGACTGTGCCGTAGCTGTTTCGGGCGGCAAGGATTCACACTTCCAGGTACATCTTATGAAGAATGTGATGCACATGAATCCCATTCTTTTTAGTGTAGAGGACAACTTCCCCATGACAGAGGCCGGACGTCATAACATTCAGAATATTTCCGAGGAATTCGGATGTAACATCATAAGCTTAAAGCCTGATATCAAGGCGCAAAAGAAGCTTATGCGATATATGTTTGAAAACTACGGAAAGCCGACTTGGTTTATCGATCGACTGATATATACCTTCCCACTTCTGATGGCAGAGAAATTTAACACACCGCTTTTGGTGTACGGTGAAAATGTAAGCTATGAGTACGGCGGTGCCGATTACGAGGAAACATATTCGGCAAGACAGATTTTAAAGAATGGTGTGGCTTCAAATGTAAGTGAGGCAGAGCTTATCGAAAAGGCCGGTGTTACAACCGAAGATCTGGCTTTGACCAGAAGTCTGTCGCCTGATTTGCTTGAAAAGCTCGATCCGATTTACATTTCATATTTTACACCCTGGAACAGCTTCAAAAACTATGAGTTTGCAAGCAAACACGGCTTTAGAAGTTTACAGCATGAATGGCGCCGTTCACAGTGCCTTGATGATTTCGATCAGATTGATTCGAGAGCATATCTGGTGCATTCGTGGCTTAAATATCCTAAGTTCGGGCATGCTTCGGCAACCGATCACGCTGCCAGAATGGTACGCTACGGTATGGTTACAAGAGAAGAGGCGTGTGAGCTTGTTAAAGAATACGATCATGCGCTTGACCCGTTATGCGTGCGTGATTTCTGCGAATTCGCAGGCTATCGTGAGACAGAATTTTGGGAAATCATAGATAAGTTTTATAACAGGGATTTGTTTGAAAAGGATTCTTTTGGTAAATGGGTATTGAAAGATCCTGTGTGGAACAGTTGACATTGAGGGACGGGGGTTATGTGACATTTTGAAATTACACAAAATGTCACATAACCCCCGTCCTTTTAACCGCCGTCATGTCATGACATGTGACAAGACATGACGTGAGGCTAATTTTTTTTGCTGTCAAGGTGTTGTATTTCTTCTTCGAAACGCTTAGCGCGCTGATGTATGAACGGATCTTCGTACGGATCCAAAAATTCGTTGCCGAGACGCTCTGAGGTGTCGGCAAATTTTATTTCGCCCAAAGGTGTAGTGATTGTGACAGCCTTTTTGAAACGCATGTTGGGAAAAAGGTTAAATATTTCCATCGGAATTTTGCGGTCAAAGACCATGCAGCCCGGAAAATTTGCAACATAGTCAAGGTCATCACGCGGATGTGGCTTTATGAAAACGGTACCTTCTTTTGAATATCTTTCAACGAGGTCTTTGAAAATCCGGAGTCTGACCGGAAGGGCACATACGGTTTCGGTCAAAAGAAGTATATAGTCGTTATTGCTCGAAAACGTCTCTATCTGATTGTTAAGCTCGTCTATATTGGCCACGAATACGCGAATCAGAAGATTACAATCGTCTTTGGAAAGATTTGCGGCGAGCTGTTCACGGGATTGCCCGATGAGCTTGTCATATTTGTATTTCGGAAGCGACAAATCGTTAATCTCCATATCCAGACAGTATTTATTGAACCCCTGATGTATAAAAATCAGGTTGAGTTTCTCGCTTAGGAATCTTTTCAGGTTAAAGCTTCCGCGGTTGTCGTAGATTGCCTCGGTATATTCCATCATGACATCAAGGCCGTCCTCAACGGCATGGTAGTATATGTGACTTTGCGACAGATAATAGCCTATGGGATCGCTGTCACAAAATACATAGATATCCTTGTAATCGCGAAAATCACAAGGAATATACTGTGCCTCCAGTTTGGCAAGCTTTCGGGTATAAAGAATGCGTGGCATAAGGTTTAAGAGCGCGTTGCCACGGTTGATTTTGTACTTATCAAGCTCCGGAAAAGTGTTTTCGCGATGCTCGTCGAACATTATTACCTTATCGAAAATTTTGGATGCTGCGATTCGTGATGGCAGTTCGTCGAATTGCGTAGACATGGTGCTTAGCACAATGTCGGCCCGGCCACGCTCTGAAACGGGCAGGTTAAGCTCTTTTAAGTACGAAACATAGACATGATAAAATGTGTGGCATACATATACGCGCGGGCGTGTTGCTTTTTTGTTGTACATATATCTCTATCCTATCTGTTCTGTATCATGCACGCGCATCCGTTGAGATTTAGCCTTCCGCTGCTACGTTGCAGGTGTCGGCTACGGATGCGACACAAAGTGTCACGTGAAAATGCATAGTATTTTCATGCTAAGATAAATTCCACTGAATTCAATCCTGGTTATTATACAACAAAAGAAGGTTCTTGAAAATGTGTTTTGCCATCGTGCAGTCATTCGTATAGTTACTTTAAACAAATTAGAGCGCCGAATTTCGGCGCTTTTATTATTGCCGAAAACAGGGCAATTTGGTACCATTTAGGAAACTATAAAACTAAAAATGGTTTCCTAGTTTCCCAAAGGAGTGGCATATGCCTAAAGTTTCAAAGAGTCAGACGGAAGTCAAAAACGATATTATGGAAGCCTGTATTGCCGTGTTCAACGACAAGGGCCTTAAATTTACAATGGACGATGTTTCAAGTTCGTGTCACATCAGCAAGAAGACGATGTATCTTCTTTTTGACGACAAAGAAGACTTGTTTTTGGCAATGGTTGACTATCTGTTCGATCAGATAAAGCTTGCCGAAGCTGAAGTGCTTGCGGATGATTCTCTCAGTACGGTTGAAAAGATCCGCGAAATTTTGTGTGTGCTTCCCAAAGGCTATCAGGATGTGGATTTTTCGCAACTGTATTCTTTGAAAGACAGATATCCCAAAATATATAAAAAAGTTGAAGCACGGCTTGAGACCGGCTGGGAGACAACGCTTTCCCTGATGGAGCAGGGCATTGGCGAAGGCGTTATAAAGCCGGTGAACCTGCAGATTGTTAAGATGATGTTTGAAGCATCGCTGGAGCAGTTTTTCCAAAGAGACATTCTTGTGAGAAACCGCCTTTCGTATTCGGATGCCCTTAAAGAGGTATTAACGGTATTGATGGACGGCATATGCATTAACGATTGAAACGTTGTGTAAATACAGCCTTTATGCGGCTGGGGAGAACGGCAAATGAGACAAAAATACTATGTAAATCATGACTGGAAATTTTCCGCATCGTTTTGCACGGAAATGACAGAGCCGGATTTTGATGACAATTCTTTTGAAACCGTAAATATTCCGCACAGTGTTACGGTTACCCCGTATAACTGCTTTGATGAGAGCTCTTATCAGTTTTTAAGCTGCTACAGACGGCTTATAAATATCCCGGCGGAATTTAAAGGTAAAATCTGCAAGCTGACTTTTGAGGGCGCCGCACATCGCACAATGGTTTACATAAATGGAAAGAAAACATTGACACATCCTTGCGGATACACGGCTTTTACCATTGATATAACTGATTATGTTAACTACGGCGAGGACAATTTGATTGCGGTTTCCCTTGACAGCAGGGAGACGCTTAATCAGCCTCCGTTCGGGCATGTAATCGACTATATGACATATGGCGGCATATACCGTGATGTGTATATTACGATATACGATCCTTATTACATTAAAGATGTGTTTATGTATTCCGATTGCGGGGACAGTGAATCGTTTCTGTGCCAGGATATTTACGTCACAAATCCGGGGCAAAAAATCTTGACCGTGAAAACATTCCTTGACGGAATTGACTTGGGATCGTGGAATATTCGCGGTGATAATTATGTTTCAATACGTGCCGGTGTTGGCAATATCACGAAGTGGGATATAGACAATCCCAAACTGTACAGTGTTAAAACGGCAATTTACGAAGACGGGAAGCTTTTAGACGAGAGAACAGATTCTTTTGGCTTCAGAAAATCCGAATTCAGGTCAGACGGATACTATTTGAATGGCAGAAAAGTCAGGCTTACGGGACTTAACCGCCATCAGTCATATCCGTACGTGGGATATGCGATGCCAGCATCGATGCAGATGGCAGATGCGGATATGTTAAAGCGCGAATTGGGGGTTAATGCCGTGAGAACCTCACACTATCCCCAATCACAGGATTTCATAAGACGTTGTGACGAGCTGGGCCTTTTGGTGTTCACGGAAATTCCCGGATGGCAATATATCGGGGATGGAGAATGGCAGGATATTGCGGTAAATAATGTGCGCGACATGGTGGTGCAATATCGCAACCATCCGTCCGTTATTTTGTGGGGCGTGCGTATAAATGAGTCGGTCGACAACGATGCTTTTTACAAAAAGACAAATGAGACAGCGCATACCTACGATTCCACGAGACCGACAGGCGGCGTGCGTGCCGGCAAAAAGGGAAGCTTTTTGGAGGATGTGTATACATACAACGACTTTTCGCATGACGGAAAGGCAGCCGGGTGTGAGCCCAAAAGAAAGGTAACCCCGGATACTTCGAAAACTTATTTTATCAGTGAATTTAACGGGCATATGTTCCCCACAAAGGCCTTTGATTGCGAGGCACACAGGCTTGAACATGCATTGCGCCACGCGAATGTACTTGATGCGGTTGCCGGACAATCCGATATCGCGGGATGCTTCGGCTGGTGCATGTTTGACTACAATACGCATAAAGATTTCGGAAGCGGTGACAGAATTTGCTACCATGGCGTTATGGATATGTTCAGGAATCCCAAGATGGCAGCCGGAGTGTACGCATCAAACGGACTTGTCGAACCGGTACTTGAAATTTCCTCAACAATGGATATCGGAGAACATCCCGGATGTAACCGTGGCGACACGTGGATATTTACTAACGCAGACAGCGTTAAGATGTATAAAAACGATACACTAATAAAAGAATACAAATCAGAAGAATCGAGTTATGTAAACCTAAAGCGCGGTCCGATCAGAGTGGACGATTATGTGGGAAATACAATCGTGGAAGGCGAGAATTTCAAGCCCCGACAGGCTGCACTTGTCAAGGAACTTATGAATGCAACCGCGATTTACGGGCTCACAAATCTGCCCAAGTCCATATGGGTTAAGGCAGCGTGGCTGATGCTTGTATATCGCATGAGCTTTGACGATGCCACAAGGCTTTACACGCAGTATGTAGGTAACTGGGGCACCGATGCAACGGTTTACAAATTCGAGGCAATTAGGGATGGTAAAGTAGTTAAAACCGTCACCAAAGCTCCTTCCAAGAGCGTTAAGCTGTGGGCCGTGGCTTTAAACAATGAGCTTACAATCGGTCGCACATATGATGTTACCGAGGTCCGCATTCGTGCACTGGATGATTTTGGCAACATTTCCAATTGCTTTAACGAGCCTGTGAGCATATCGGTTTTAGGACCTTTTGAAATTATCGGCCCGAATGTTTTGTCACTTAAAGGCGGTATGGGCGGCGTATATGTTAAGTCCGTGGGCAACAGCGCCGGAAGCGGAACACTTACGGTTTCTAACCCGCAATGTGAACCGGTTACGCTCGAGCTTAAGCTTAAAACCGAAGATGTATCCAAACTATAAGCCTACAGTGAGGGAAAAGAATGATTTACGAAAAAGACGGATTATTCATATTAAGCACTCAAAACACATCTTATGCATTCAAGATTAATGCAGAAGGACTTCCCGAGCATCTGCATTACGGTGCTTTCGTGCCGGCCCCGTTGCTTGAGGGGGATGACACGGCTCGCGCTTTGAGCGAAAAAGTGAGCCATTCCAAGGGCACGACCGTTAACTATAAAAAGGACAGTAATCTGGTAACCGAAGATATGCTGTTGGAAATTTCATCGACGGGAAAGGGAGATTTCCGAAACCCGTTTGCAATACTAAGGTACGCAGACGGTAGCTGTACAAGTGATTTTGTGTATCAAACGCATGAAGTTATGTCAACCTCAGAGGGGCTTAAAACACTGCCTTCCTCGTATGCTGATAATGAATGCGACAGGCAACAGCTTAAAGTCACTTTCAAGGAAAGAGTTAAGTCTGTAAGGCTGGTGGTTACGTACAATGTTTATCCCAAATGTGACGTAATTACGAGATATACAGAGATTTATAACGATTCGGATGCCGCAATATCAATTCAAAAGCTTATGAGCACACAGGTCGATTTTGATGATTCGGGTTTCAGGATTACTACGTTTGGCGGTAACTGGGGGCGCGAGATGCACCGGCATGATACGGTGATAGAACACGGAACTTATGTTAACCAAACAAACACGGGAGTGTCGTCAAACCGCAATAATCCGTTTGTAATGCTGGCCAAAACAGATACAAGTGAAACCGCAGGCGAAGGCTACGGCTTCAATCTTGTATATTCGGGAAATCACTACGAGGCGGTTGACGTCAGCGGATTTGGAAAGACGAGATTTTTATCGGGTATTAATCCTGAGGGCTTTTCGTGGGAAGTTTTGCCGAATGATTCTTTTGAAACGCCCGAGGCTGTGATGACCTTCACGACAGAAGGGTACAGGGGAATTTCGCTCAACATGCAGCATTTTGTGAGAGAGCACATTGTGCGCGGTAAGTACAAGGGCAAGCCGCGCCCGATTTTGCTGAATTCATGGGAAGCGGCTTATTTTAATATCAATGAGAGCAGGCTTTTAAAACTTGCCGACAAAGCCCGTGAAGCGGGTATTGAACTGCTGGTAATGGACGATGGCTGGTTTAAAGACCGCAATAATGATAAATCTTCGCTGGGCGACTGGGTATGCGATGCCCGGAAATTGCCGGCGGGTATAGCCGGGATTGCGCGAAAAGTTCACGCTAAGGGGCTTGATTTCGGTATATGGGTTGAGCCCGAGATGGTTAACGAGGACAGCGATTTGTATCGGGCGCATCCCGAGTATGCGATGACGGTGCCGGGGCGCGATAACTCGCCGGGGCGCAATCAGATGCTGCTCGATTTAACTATCCCCGAAGTGGTTGAATATGTCAAAAACTCAATGCGCGGTATTTTTGGCACTAAAGGTGTCAATTACGTAAAGTGGGACATGAACCGTATGTTTGCGGACATTTATTCAAAGGTAATTCCGCCTGACCGGCAGGGCGAAACGCTGCATCGATATTACATTGGCCTTTACGATATTATGTCAACCCTAACAAAGGAGTTTCCGGATATACTTTTTGAAGGATGCGCATCGGGTGGCAACAGGTTTGACCTCGGAATACTTTCGTATTTTCCTCAAATATGGGCAAGCGATGATACGGATGCTTACGAGCGCACGATAATTCAGTCGGGCTACAGTTACGGCTATCCGATGTCTGTTGTAACTGCACACGTTTCACAGTGCCCCAATCATCAGACGCTTCGCAATACGCCGATAGAGACGCGCTTCAACGTAGCTGCTTTTGGCGTACTCGGTTATGAAATTAATCTATGCGAAACCACGAAAGAAGAATTCGATGCAATCAAAATGCAGGTGGAATGCTACAAAAAATGGCGGGATGTGTTCTTTTTCGGAGATTTTTATCGCGTTTCGGATAAACAATGGATGGTTGTATCGCCGGATAAGCAGAAGGCCGTTACGATGCTTTGTAACGGTTTGTGCAACCCGAATGATTTTTATGCGAAGCTGCGAACTGTCGGTCTTGATGAATCTTTGATGTATCACATATATAACGTTAAGCTGAAGTTTAATCTTAAACTGTTCGGAGATCTTGTAAATCAGGTGGCTCCCGTGCATATCAAAAAGGATTCGGCGGTGCATAACGTTATTGCACATTTTGTAAAAATGGACGGCGAAACGGAAGATTACAACTTAAGCGGGATTGTGCTCAACAATGCGGGTATTAAGCTTAAGCAGGCCTTCGGCGGTACCGGCTATAATGACGAGACAAGGCTGTTTCAGGATTTTTATTCAAGAATGTATTTTATTGAGGCATTGTAACTATCAGCGATTGCGAGGCCTTTTGTAAGTAAACAATGTATTGGAGGACATTATGGAGCAAAAGAAAAAGAATCGTATTTTTTACCCGTTGGGTACTGTGGGCCGTGATATGGTTTACAACCTCTTCACGAACTATACGCTGCTGTTTATTCTCTACACCAGACAGCTGACGGCGGCACAACTTGGTGCAATTACCGCAATTATGGTGGCTGCGCGTATCTTTGATGCGTTAAACGATCCGCTTATGGGTAACATTATTGAACGTACACGTGGCAAATACGGTAAGTTTAAGCCATGGCTGGTAATCGGTATTTTAGCTACAAGCGTTGTTATTTACCTTACATTCAATACAACGCTTCAAGGCTGGAATTTCATTGTGTTTTTCGGCGTAATTTATTTTGCATATTCAATTACATATACAATGCACGATATTTCCTACTGGGGTATGATTCCGGCTCTTTCCGACGATGGAAACGAGCGCAATAAGATAACCGCAAATGCATCACTGTTTGCCGGCATAGGAGGTTTGATTGCGTCAATCGGTATTCCGCTTCTTACAACAGGCGACATGGCTATCGGCGGTAACGCTGCAACGGCATACGGACGAATTGCTTTGATTATTGCGGTACTGGCACCGTTGTTTTTGTGCTTTACTCTTTTTGGCGTTCGCGAAAACCGTGATGATATGGACACTCCCGCAGCCAAGGTCAGCCTTCGGAAAATCGGAGAGACTATTTTCAAGAACGATCAGCTGGTATGGATTTCCGTTATTTTCCTGATTCAGGAAGTCGGCAACGGCATTGTTCTGGGCGGTATCGGTTCAAACTACATTTATTTCGAATTCGGTTATGAGGGCGGCCTTTACTCAATTTTCTCTACAATCGGTATGGTTGCAACCGGAATTCTTATGATAGTATATCCCGCTATATCCAAGGTCTTTCACAGACAGCAGCTTGTGAAGTATATGTGCATTTCGGGGTTCATAGGATATGTTATCCAGCTTGCGGGCGGATTACTGTTGCCGGCAACAACATTTAAGTTTGTGGTTATTACTGCCGGCTATATGATTACCAATCTCGGACAGTACGGCTTATATCTTGTAATGATGATTTCAATCATCAACACGGTAGAGTACAATGAACTTACAAAGGGTACCAGAGATGAGGCAATCATTACGTCCATGCGACCTTTCCTTACGAAATTGTCAAGTTCAATTACCGTAATTATTACAACGGTTACATACTTAATTGCAAACGTTACGTTTTTCAGCAATCAGATTTCCGATTACGAATCAAAGGCTAATCAGGGACTTATCAGCGCGGCCGAAAAGAGCGCTCAAATTGCGGAAGTTATCAGTTCTGTCGGCACCACGCAGAAAATCGGTCTCTTAATTGCAATGACTGTAATCCCTTGCATTTTCATGGTTACCTCCTGCTTGCTTTACAAAAAGTTCTACAAACTTGACGAAGAACGTTTCGACGAAATATGTGCCGAGCTTAAAGCACGCAAAGAAGCAAACAGATAGATTTAAGGGCTTGCGGCTGTGTGTGAAGATGTATTATCCTAGTAGAAAATGGTGCAAACCGTACAGGAGATTATACGGATATATAAAGAGGGGAAACTATGTGGAATGATATTTCAACGCTGTGGCAAACTGCTTTTACAGAGGCATGGACAGCTTTTAAAAACGGTTGTATTCCGATCGGAGCGGTTGTGGCGGGCGAAAACGGATGTATCGTGCTAAGCGATCACAACAGGGGCAACGAAACCATGGTACTCAACCGAAAAATAGCGCATGCCGAGGCAAATGTGTTGAAAAGACTGGATACTACAGCATTTGAACCGCGGCGACTTACGTTGTATTCCACAATGGAGCCTTGCCCTATGTGCCTGGGAACGGCGGTTATGTCAAATATCGGGCAACTGCAATATGCGGCCCAAGATCCGTATTGCGGGTTCATGCATATAAGGGATTTTGACGCATATATGCATCGTAAAACAGAAAATTATCGTTGGGTCGGCGGTGAAATGGAATTCGTGCAGCTGGTCATTCAGAGCTATCATGAGATGAGATACGTTGAAAACGGGGCAAGCAATTCGGTGATTAATGAATTTGCCGCCTATAACGGTGAGGCTGTACAGGTTGCCGAAAAGCTGTATGCATCAAAGCAACTGGATACATTTGCGGAAAACAATGCGGAATTCGCAACAGTATATGATTATCTGTTAAAGATAAAAGAAAGCATAGCTAAACAGTAAGATTGAAATTATAATCATTTCGGGGGCAAGGAGTTCTTATGCGGGGTATAATAAGGCGCCTGGCAGCTGTGCTGGTGGCTTTGACAACAGTCGGCTCGTATGCAGGCAATGCTTATGCAGATAATCTTAATAGTGGTGTGGATGGGAAGGTGACACCCGATTGTCTTACTCAAAGTGAACGCGATAACGTCCTTTACAGTCTGTTTGAGGCAGATATCGAGGACGTTACATTCGCAATTAAGAGTGGAATGGTTACGGCAACGGATGTTACAAAGTTTTATCTTGACAGAATAGATGCATATAATGAGTCGTATAACTGTTTTATTACTCTTTTAAGGGACGAGGCTCTGTTGAGGGCTGCCGAACTTGATGAGAGAGTTGCAAAAGGCGACACCGAGGGCGCGTTGTTTGGTGCTCCGGTAGTCGTTAAGGATAATATTGATATGGCCGGCGTTTACACCACAAACGGACTGTTTTTGGACCGCGGCGCATATATGGCCGAGGCAGATGCATATGTTGTTAAACGGCTTAAAGAAGAGGGCGCAATTATACTCGGTAAGGCCAATATGAGTACGGAGGCTTCTTCGGCCAGAGTTTCGTACAGCAACATTCAGGGGGAAGTCCTGAATGCATATAACACAAAACTTTCAGCGGGCGGTTCGTCGGGCGGTTCGGCAGTTTCCGTAGCGCTTAACTTTTGCCTGGCGGGGCTTGGAACAGACACCAATTCGTCACTTCGAATACCTGCTTCTTTTAACAACTGCGTGGCAATGCGGTCAACGTTCGGCCTGGTGGACCGGACGGGTACAATAGAGGTCAACAGTAAGCGTGATGTGGTCGGCGCCATTACCAGAACAGTTAAGGATAATGCACTGATGCTTGACGTTTTGGCAGATAACGGCGAAAATTATGCGGGAAACCTAAATGCATCAAATGTTGCGGGCAAGCGCTTAGGTGTGCTCAAAACATTGACCGAACAATATGGCGCGGACGGTGAAATAACGGCCGCTTTTGAAAATGTCAAAGCCGTGTATACGTCACTCGGTGCCGAGGTGGTGGAGGTTTCACTGGCAACCATTTTTGATTACGTGGAAGACTGCGCTTACGGCGATGAAGAAATGCTTAAGCGATTCAAAGCAGAGTTTGACGCTTTGATGCTGATAGACGACCTTGACGCAATAATATTCCCCACTTTTTTGTCTTCGCCGCTTTTGGCAGGCTTTTTTAAGGGAGATTTTGCGGCAAACAGTCAGGTGTGGATTAACAATTCGGCTTCTTTATCTTCGATAATAGGAGTGCCCGAAATAACCGTTCCGATGGGCTTTCACAGCCTTGGGTCGGGAATAGGGTTCGAAATTGTGGGAAAAGACTTCGACGAGCAGCTTCTTTTTGACCTTGCGTATGCCTATGAGCTTAACAATAACAAAAGAGTTGCGCCGAAAGAGGCACCCAATCTTGTAAAGGGCGAGACGGTTGATGTTTTCGCGGTTTACAATGATGTGTGCGCAAAGCTTTCGGCAACGAAAACCGGTAAAGAAAGCAATGCAAAACCGCAAAAGGACGGCAGCGTGACCGATGTGCCCGCAGCCGACAGCCCGGCTGACAATCCGGGGGCAAAAGAAAATTCGGGGACGGTTTCGACCGGTCGAAAAGTAATATTCGGAATAGGTGCAACCGGTTTTGCGTTGTTTGCGATATACTATATAAGACTTCAGAATTCCAGACACAAAAAGAGCAAAAAAGGAAGATACAGAGAACGATGAGCTTTATAAAAAGCGTTAAAGAAGAAATCAGAATAATCAGGGAACGAGACCCTGCGATTCACTCGAACATGGAAGTGTTTCTGTATCCGAGTTTTAAAGTAATGCTTCACTACAGAGTAGCCCATAAATTATACAAAAAGGGCCATTACTTTTGGGCGCGCTACATTTCCCAGCGTGCTGTCCGTAAAACCGGGATTGAAATTCATCCCGGTGCTGAAATAGGTGACGGATTGTTTATTGACCACGGTAACGGTGTTATTATAGGCGAGACAACTATTATCGGTGATAACTGTACGCTTTATCAGGGAGTAACGTTAGGCGGTACCGGTAAAGAACAGGGGAAACGTCATCCTACCCTTGGCAACAACGTAATGGTAAGTGCCGGCGCCAAGGTGCTTGGCAGCTTTAAAATAGGCGATAACTCCAAAATCGGTGCGGGTTCAGTGGTACTTAACGAGGTGCCGCCGAATTCAACGGTTGTGGGTGTTCCCGGAAGAGTTGTAAAAAGAAACGACCCTCTCGCACCGCAGGCTGAAATGAACCAGATAGATTTACCCGATCCGGTAAGGGAGGATATTGCCGCTTTGCAGAAGGCGAATACCGAGCTCGTGAACCGTGTTCTTGAACTCGAGGAAAGGGTTAAGGCACTTTCGAAAAATGAGTGAACTGTACGATATAATCAGGAAAGACTTTAATCTGTGCGATGTAAATCCCCATGAAATGGCACCTTTAATGCTTGCATATATAGGAGATGCCGTTTATGAGGTTATTGTGCGCACGATTGTTATTTCCAAGGGAAATCGCCAGTCGTCCAAATTGCACAAGGATTCCACGAGCCTTGTCAATGCGGCCGTACAGGCTGAGTTTGCGGAGCGTTTGATGGACAGTTTGACCGACGAAGAACTTACGGTTTATAAACGCGGCCGTAACGCAAATTCTCATAACAAGGCAAAAAACGCCACGACCGGCGACTATCGCAAAGCAACCGGATTTGAGGCATTAATCGGCTTTCTTTTTCTGCAGGGAAGGACCGAAAGAATACATGAATTATTGAATAAGGTGATTGTAAATGAATGATAATGAATCTTTAATCGAAGGGCGAAATGCCGTAATAGAGGCGTTTCGAAGCGGCAAAACCATTGACAGGCTCTATGTCCTTGACGGATGTCAGGATGGCCCGGTATCGACAATTAAGCGCGAGGCCAAAAAGCAGGATACGATTATAAAATACGTGGACAAGGAACGTCTCGACCAAATGTCCGAAACCGGCAAGCATCAGGGTGTTATTGCCGTTGCGGCCGCCTATAACTATGCGGAAATGGATGATATATTTGCACTTGCCCAAAAGAAGGGTGAGCCGCCTTTTGTGATAATACTTGACAATATCGAAGATCCGCATAACCTCGGCGCTATTATCAGAACCGCCAATCTTGCAGGGGCACATGGTGTAATTATTCCCAAAAACCGCGCGGTCGGGCTTACCCCCACAGTTGCCAGAACATCGGCCGGAGCCATCAATTATACTCCTGTGGTTAAGGTCACAAATATCACAAAAACTATTGAGGAACTTAAAAAGAAGGGTTTATGGTTTGTGTGCGCCGACATGGATGGCACTCAAATGTACGACCTCAACCTTACCGGCCCCATCGGGCTTGTAATCGGTAATGAAGGAGAGGGTGTTTCAAGACTTGTCAGGGAAGCATGCGATTATGTTGCCTCCATTCCGATGGCAGGCGATATTGATTCACTGAATGCATCTGTTGCAATGGGAGTGTTGAGCTTTGAAATCAGACGGCAGAGACTTAAAAAATAAATATTCGGCTTACAGCGACGAAGAATTGATTTCGATGCTTCGTGACGGCGAAGCCGTCATTGAGGAGTATATACTCGAAAAATACAAAAAGCTCGTAAGCAGCAAGGCAAAAAGTATGTATCTTTTGGGTGCCGATGTTGAGGACCTGATTCAGGAAGGAATGATTGGTCTGTTAACGGCAATCAGAAATTTTGACAGCGGAAGAGACGCAAGCTTTTTCACATTTGCGGATTTGTGCGTTACCCGCAAACTTTATTCGGCAATTTCTGCTTCGGACTGCAAAAAGCATAAACCGCTCAACTCGTACATTTCTCTTTACGAGAAGATGAAAGACGAAAACGGTGAAGCTTCAACGCTTGCGCTTGAAGACACAATAGCGCCGAGCCTTGATAATAATCCGGAAAATCTCCTGATAGACAGGGAAAACGTTGAAAGTCTCGAAAAATGGATTGAAGAAGAACTGTCTTCTTTTGAAAGTCAGGCGTTGGATTTATATCTGATAGGCTGCAATTACGGCGAAATTGCAAGGATTTTGGGGCGTGATGAAAAGTCAACCGACAATGCACTTAACAGAGCCAAAACAAAAATTAAGAAACACATAAACACAACATTATCTGAAAGGAGCGGTAAATAACATGAATTTTGATGAATTTGTGGATAAGCTGGAAGAAGGCGGCAAAAAAGTATTAAAGAAAGGCAAGGGTGCCAAGGATATTTTAAAAGTTAAGGCTGAGATTTCAAGTTGCGAAGATGTTATTAACCGTGCATATATGGCAATCGGCAGGAAGTATTACGAGAACTTTAAAGACGGCGGATACGGCGCTGATTTTGAAAAGAGTATGAAAGATATTGTCAATGCCGAAAAAGCTATTAAGGACCTTGAAAGCGAAATAGACGATATCAAGGCAACTATGTAAATTAAACCCGGTTTATTTAAAGAAAAGCCGTTGCTTTCCGGTCGGAAAGTAACGGCTTTTGCAGTCTGCACGATAGCCTGTAACAATAGATTATCAGATGTTTTTAACTGCTTCGACAATCATTTTTACGGCGGCTTCATAACCGATGGCTCCGGTGTCAATCATAAGATTGTAGTTGCGGTAATCGCCCCAGTGCTTGTCGGTGTAATAGGTGTAATATGAGTGGCGGTTATGATCGATGCGCTTGATGGTCTTGCGAATCTCATTTACGTTGTCGGAGTTGATAAGCTCACCGACACGTTTTTCACGACTTTCCATGTCTCCATACAGAAATACGTTGAAACTATCAATGCCGGCTTCAGACAAAATGGCATCGGCGCAACGGCCCAAGATTACACAGGGACCTTTGGAGGCAATGTCCAGAACAACTGATTTTTGCGCCTTAAAAATTGAATCTTTCTGGTCGTATGAGATAGGTGTAATTGTGCGTATAAATGTATCGGCACGGGATATTTCCTCATTGTCGGCCTCTACAAGCTGAGGATCGATTCCGCTTTCCAATGCTACGCCTTTAATAATGTCCCTGTCATAAAATTCAATGCCGAGTTCTGTTGCAACTTTGCGGCCGATAGAGTGACCACCGGCACCGTATTCGCGGCTTAACGTAATGACTTTCATATATACCTCCGATTAGAGATTTTTATAGTTTAATTGTAGTTTAAACAATGCCGATTGGCAACAAGTTAAAATGGCTTTTGCTTGATAAAAACTTTAAAAAAGATTACAATTTATGTTAGTGTGCACAGTGCAGGTAAAGCTTGTTACTATACACGGTTAAGAGGAGCATGTCAGTGAAAAGAAAACTTTTTTTGTGCATAATTGCAGTGTTAATGATATCAACATTTGCGGCCTGTAAAGATTCGGGAACTTCGGTTTCGAATTCTCCGGGTGCATCTTCAAATACAACAGTAAATACGCCCACTGCGGCACCTACGCCGGAGCCGACTCCTGAGCCTACGCCGGAGCCGGAGATGCCTAAGCTTGAAATTGTTACATTGGGAACATACGAGCAGGATAATGATACTTCAAACGGTGCAGAACCGATAGAATGGCTGGTGCTTGCCCAAGAAGACGGTAAAGCTTTGGTAATCAGCCGTTATATTCTTGACAATAAGTGCTTTATGGACGGTTATGGTGAGGCAACATGGGAAAAGTCATCGATTCGAAAATGGTTAAACGGTGATTTTTACAATACGGCATTTAATGCTACGGAAGCGGCTCAGATTATTGAGACACTTGTGCCCGATCATGAATTCATTGCGCCTACCGCAAATCCGGATGTTCCGTTTGGGGATGCTGCTTCGGGTGCGGAAGATGCTTTAGGGGCGGATGGCGACATCCAAGATACCGTCGAAGTGACAGGCACGATGGATAATGTATTTTTAATGAGCGATTTTGAACTTAATAAGTATTTACCGGATGATCCGGAATTGTTGTTTGATGAGCCTTTCGCAAGAGCGACCGCTTATGCGATTGCAAACGGAGTGTGGGTATTGAACAGCGAAAAGTACGAAACACTCGGATATAAGGCTCAGGGTGGCGATGAAGCTGTTATCGGTTGCGGCTGGTGGTGGCTTCGCAGTAACGGTTCAAAACTTTCCAAGGCAATGGATGTGGATTCACTTGGAAATATTCGCACAAACGGACACGATACGGGTGAATATCATGACGGCGTTCGCCCTATGATGTGGATTACTGTTAAGGAGTAGCTTATGTCGTATATTGATTATCGCGCTACCGATTCGGAAATAGTTTTGTATTGGGACAAGCCCTGCACGGCAGGCCCCGATGCTTTGTATACCGTAAAGCTTAACGGAGCGGATTATGTGACTGTTGATAGGACCGATGCCCAAATTTCGGGGCTTAAGCCGTCGACAGCTTATGAACTGAAGGTTTTCCTGAAGGGTGACATTTCAACGGAAATTGCTGCGATTACGTGTACAACATGTGCATGCCGCAAGTATATTGATGTCACAAAGGCTCCTTATAATGCTGTCGGTGATGCAAAGACTGTAAATACCAAAGCCCTGCAGCGTGCAATAGATGATTGCGGTGCGGGTGAGGGCGTTCTTTTCCCTAAGGGAATATATTTAACAGGCGCGCTCAAACTTCACTCCGACATGGAAATATATGTATGCAGGGACGCGGTAATTCAAGGAAGCGAAAATCCTGCGGATTATCTTCCCAAAATTCACAGCAGGTTTGAAGGCTATGAGATGGAGTGCTTTCAGAGCCTTTTAAATGCGGGTGAGCTTAATTATAAAGAAGGTCCTAATTGTAAGAATATAGTTATTCGCGGCGAAGGTGCGATTTTGGGGGGTGGTGCCAATCTTGCCAAGGCAATATGCAGGCTGGAAACGGAACGCCTTAAAGATTACATTGCGTCGCTGGGGGATAAGATTAAAGAATTTGAAAAGCCCGAAACGCTTGCGAGCCGTGCGCGCGGCAGACTGATTAACCTCAGTAATTGTGAAAATGTCTGGATTCACGGTTTAAAGCTCGGAAATGCGGCTTCATGGAACGTTCACTTTATATATTCACGAAATGTTGTAACCGATGCCTGTACGTTCGTGTCGCAGGGAATATGGAATGGTGACGGTTGGGATCCCGATTCCAGCGAAGATGCTTCAATTTTTAATTGCATGTTCTATACCGAAGATGATTCCGTTGCCATAAAATCGGGTAAAAATCCCGAAGGAAACGTTATAAACCGTCCCACACGCAACATACGTATTTTTGACTGCGAGACTGCTTTCGGACACGGAATGTGCATGGGAAGCGAAATGTCAGGCGGTATTGACGGTGTCAAAATCTGGGACACGAAGGTAGGCCCCACATGGTCGGGAATCGAGATTAAGGCCACCAGAAAGCGCGGCGGGTATGTTAGGAATATTGATGTTAAAGATACTGTCGCAAGCCACATTCAAATGCACTCGGTAGGCTACAACGATGACGGAATCGGGGCCGAAGAGCCGCCCAAGTTTTCTGACTGCAGATTTGAAAGAATGCATCTTTTGGGGCGTTTCCTTGACAATAACGGGTCGCACAATGAGTGGCACGATTGCCCTTCAATCGATTTGCAGGGGTTTGAGGAAAAAGACTACGAAATTGAGAACATTTTCCTTAAAGATATTGTTATGGAAAATGCCGCGCCTGATTTTGCCGGCAGCGTTCTTATGAGATATTGCAAAAATGTAACGATGGAAAATGTTACCAGCATACCAAGAGATTTAGAAAAATATTCGGAGAGAGGATAATCGCATGCGTATAAAGAAAGTTTTAATCGTTATGATTGCTTTATTGGCAATGTTAACGGTGGCATGTGGAAGGAGAAAAGCTATGAAAGATTTTATGATTGAAGGAATTGATGCGTTTGAGGCACCTGCGGAAGGCAGCATTACAATAGAACCTTTCAAGGCCGGATTTTATGCAAATGGTGCCATGAGCGAATACGTTACTCCCGAATGGAGTATCGTAGGAGAGCCGGGCGGAATTTCAATTGACGCAAACGGTGTCATTACAGTTACGGACAAGTTTATTGCCGGTGACGTTAACGGTGTGGACATTATGGTGCAGGCGCATTACAGCGAATTTTTGAAGCGCAAAACCGTACATGTAAGCCCTGCAAAAGAAGATGAGGTTTTATCTACAGAGGATGACGATTCTTTAAAAATATATAAAATTCATCGTGACGTAAATGAAGACGAGTATATTTATGTAAACCGAAACACAACGGGGCTTACAGAACTTTCAGTGGGTGTTTCGAAAATGTTACTTGCCGACACACTTACGTTTTACCAGGTTTCTGTATTACATGCGGACGGAACGGTTGAAACATACGATCAAAAATCTGAGAACGGCATGGTTAACATAACGTTAGACGGAACGTCTTCTGCGGTTGAAGTTTCACCGATTATGTGGCTTACCTTTGGGTATGATAAGGGAAATACTCCTGAGGGATACCTTCTTATCAATGCTAATACCGAATATACGGAAGATGCTCTTTACGGATTTTACGGAATGGCTGCAAACAGAACCGGCAGCATGGTTTTCACAGGTGATGAAAAGAATGACTCCGGTTTCGCTTTTGTGATGCCTGAAGGTACATACAATATCAGACTTTACAAGCGTGAAAAGGATCCGGGACGTACTACCATTAAGATAAACGGCGGCTCTCTTGGCACAAATGTCGGAAATCCCGGTACCGGCGGCAGAAGCGGCATTACTCCTTATACTTTTTACATGCAGGAAGCTTATATTGATAACGGCGTGTTCTATATTTCACTCGGTGAAAAAGACCGCGAGATGTGCAAGCTTGAAATTCGCAGGGCAACAACCTTAAAGGAACGTCGTGTTCACATCTTTATCGGTGGTGATTCAACTGCCAGCAATTATTATCCGATTGAAATTGAAGAGCCTGAACGCGGCAGATATCAGACAGGTTGGGGTCAGGTATTTTCACAATATGTAACCGATGATACTGTAGTTGCAAACATCGCAGGCGGTGGCACGTATGCAAAAAGCTGGTACGAGCTTGCTTTTCCCGGTGTAATCCGGCATGGTAAAGAAGGCGACATTTTCTTAATTGAGGAAGGCATTAACGACCGTACGTACAGCAATCAGCCTGAAATGATTCAATATCTTACATATATGATAGATGAGTGTCGTGCCAAGGGAATTATTCCGGTGCTTGTTACCGCAATGCAGACGCCTAAGTTTTGGAAGGATGCTGAGGGTAATGTTTTGGGAGAATTCGATGCACCTATCGGAAGCGGTATGTACGGATATGCTGAGTCCATTCGCAAGCTTGCCAAAGACAAAAATGTTTTCATTATTGACGTTTTAAGTATTACAAGTCCCCTGTACGGAGAACTCGGACGTACATATGTAGCCCAGAATTTCCATCTTTACAACAAAAAAGATAATGCTGAGGAAGATACGCTTCACCTTTCATATCACGGGGCACTTAATACTGCGGGTATTATTGCCACAGAGCTTTACTATTTGCAGCGCGATGGTGTAAAAGATGCCGAGGGTAAAGCTGTTACGGGGGTTACATTCAATGATATGACTACCGTAAGTTACGAACACCTTAATGCGGAGGGTGAAACCGTTACAACAACGTACCCGATGCTTGAGGCTGTATATGAGCACTATGCTCAGTAATTTTATCGTGAAGTATTCCGAGAGGCGGGATTCTCCGCCTCTTTGGTTTACATAATATTAAACATTTAAGGAGGAACATGAAATGAGGAAGAAAATAGTTCATTTCATCTTGGCATTTTTACTTGCCAACAGCACACTTTTAGTCGCAGGATGTGGGAAAACGGATTCATCCAAGGATGATCTTCTTGCACAAATCCAGGCTAGAGGTAGCGTTATAATCGCTATGGAGGGACAGTGGGCTCCGTGGACTTACCACGATCAGTCAGGTGAGCTCGTAGGTTTCGATACGGAAATCGGTAAGGCAATTGCCGATAAACTTGGTGTTAAGGCTGAGTTTGTGGAAGGAGAATGGGACGGCCTGTTTGCAGGCCTTGATGTAGGCAGATACGATATGATTATTAACGGCGTTGAAATCATTCCCGAGCGCGCCGAAAAGTATGATTTCACGTCACCCTATGCATACATCAAAACGGCTCTGTGCGTTTTAAACACAAATACTTCCATAAAGACGTTTGAAGATTTAAATGGCAAAGTAACTGCGAACTCACTCGGATCGACATATGCCAATATGGCGGCTGATTACGGTGCATCGGTTCAGAACGTTGACACACTTGCAGAGACTATTGCAATGCTTGAGTCGGGTCGTGCCGAGGCTACGTTAAATGCGGAGGTTTCTTTTTACGATTATTTAAAAGAACATCCCGAGGCTCCTATTTCACTTGTAGCCCGCACAAAGGATGCTTCTGAAGTTTCAATCCCGATTGTAAAGAGTGAAAACACAAAGGCATTCCGTGATGCGGTTAACCGGGCAATAGAGGAATTATATAATGACGGAACGTTGTCAGCTTTAAGCATTAAGTATTTCGGAAGCGATATTACCGTAAGGGAATGATTTTATGAGCGACAGATTACTCGAAATTTTAGTTAATTCCTTTGGGAAAATATTGCTTGCCGGTGTGAAAATAACAATACCGCTTACGATTTTATCTTTCGCGTTAAGCCTTGTCATAGGATTGCTGCTTGCACTTATATGTGTGGCCAAGCTGCCGGTTTTAAAGCAACTTGCTAACCTTTACATATGGATTTTCCGTGGCACACCGCTGATTGTACAATTGTTTATTGTGTTTTTCGGACTTCCGAATATAGGTATTACGCTAAAGGCATTCCCCGCTGCGGTTATTGCTTTTGGCATGAACTTGGGCGCATATAACGCCGAGACTATCAGGGCATCCATTCAGGCAATTCCAAAGGGACAGAGCGAGGCCGGATATCTTGTGGGCCTTACGCGACTTCAGACTATGCGGCGCATTATTATTCCGCAGGCTTTTCCGATTGCCTTTCCGACTCTTTCCAACAACTTAATCGGTTTGCTGAAGGACACTTCGCTTGCATCCTGCATAACGGTAGTAGAGTTATTTACCGTTACACAGCAGACGGCAGCGCGTACTTACGATTATTTTGCGCTTTATCTTGAGGCGGCGGTAGTATACCTTATTTTCTCTACAATCCTTACATGGCTTCAGCGCGTTATAGAGCGTCGGCTTGTATTTGAGTCAAAAGAAGGGAGGAGTGTGAGAAAATGATAGAAATTAAGAGTCTTACAAAATCCTTCGGCAACGAAAAAGTTTTGGATAACATTGATTTGAAAGTTGAAAAGGGCGAGGTTGTTGCAATAATCGGACCTTCGGGTTCGGGAAAAACTACGCTTTTACGATGCGCAAGTTTTCTGGAACGCGCGGATTCGGGTACCATTACAATCGGAGACATCACGAAAGATATGGCAAAAATCAGCCATCGTGATATGCGTGCTTTGAGACTTAAAATGGGTTTTGTGTTCCAGAATTTCAATCTTTTTGCCAACAAGACGGCGGCTGAAAATGTTATGGAAGGCCTTGTTGTGGCGCGTAAAATGTCCAAAGCCGAGGCGTCAGCGATTGCTGCCAGGATGCTTGATAAGGTTGGCCTCAAGGATAAGGCAAAGTTTTATCCGTCCGAGCTTTCGGGGGGGCAGCAGCAAAGAGTTGCGATTGCGCGTGCGATTGCCCTTTCGCCGGAAATAATATTTTTTGATGAACCTACATCGGCATTGGATCCCGAGCTTACGGGGGAGGTGCTTGCGGTTATGGAAAAACTGGCAAAAGAAGGCACCACAATGGTTGTGGTAACGCACGAAATGGAGTTTGCCAAAAAGGTCGCTTCAAAAGTTATATTTATGGAAGGCTCAAAAATGGTTGAAAGCGGTACACCGAGCGAGATTTTTGACAATCCGGGCGAGGAAAGAACAAAAGAATTTTTGGGTAAAGTTTTAAAGTAGTTTTATAGTAGACTTTGGGTAGTTATTATTATTTGTAATTACAACATGGTTCACACAAAAGATTAACATAGGTTGATATAATTAAAACACCCGAACGGAGTTTCATGAAAGCATTCGAAAGATTTTTAAATTATGTAACTGTACATACTACGAGTAATGAGGAAAGCGGGCAACATCCGAGCTTTGCCGGAGAGTGGAATCTTGCGGGAATTCTAAAGAATGAATTAGATACGCTGGGTTTACATAATACAACCGTTAGCGACAAGTGTTACGTCTATGGACTCCTGCCGGCTACAAAAGGCTGCGAGAAGGCACCGACGCTTGCTTTGATTGCACATATGGATACCTCACCGGAAACTTCCGGCGAAAATGTAAAGCCTGTCTTATATAAAAATTATGACGGAACGGACATCGAACTCGAGGGTTCGCATGATATTTTAAGCGTTTCAAAATTTCCCGTGCTTAAAAATTATATCGGCGATACATTGATAACGACGGATGGCCTTACTCTTTTGGGAGCTGACGATAAAGCAGGTGTTGCCGAGATAATCACAGCAATTGAAACGTTGGTTACCGGGAATATTCCCCATGGAAATATATGGGTTGCCTTCACTCCCGATGAGGAAATCGGTGAGGGGGCAGATTTCTTTGACCTTGATTATGTTAAGGCTGATTATGCCTACACAGTTGACGGCGGAGATGTTAACTGCATTGAATATGAAAATTTCAATGCGGCATCCGCAAATGTTACCGTTAAAGGGGTGTCGGTACATCCCGGGTCGGCAAAGGATGTGATGATTAACGCTTCAAACGTAGCGCACGAATTTCACTCAATGTTACCCGAAAGCGAACGTCCCGAGCATACTGAGAATCACGAAGGCTTTTATCATTTGACGGATATGCGCGGTCAGACTTCTTTTGCATCGCTTTCATACATCATACGCGATCACGATAGAGATTTGTTTGCAAAAAAGAAAGCATTTATGCAGGATGTTGCGGATAAGCTTAATGCAAAATACGGTGACGGAACAATCGCATTGGAGGTTAAAGATCAATATTACAACATGCTTGAAAAGATAAAACCCCACATGCATCTTGTTGAAAATGCCAAAAAAGCAATTTCACTTGCAGGACTTACACCGATTGAGGTGCCTGTGCGTGGCGGTACCGATGGAGCACGCCTTTCTTATGAAGGGCTTCCGTGTCCCAATCTTGGCACCGGCGGCTGTAACTATCACGGGAACTTTGAATGCGTAAGCATTGAGAAGATGGAAAAGGCTGTTGAAATAGTTTTAAATCTTATTAATATCTATAAAGATTGTTAAAAGAACCGGCTTCAGAAATTTCTGAAGCCGGCTTTTTTTAAGCGTTAAGTTTTTTAGTAAGTAGGTCCGATGTAATTGCCGACCGAGTCAAACCATTCGGGGTGTTCACGCATTAACTGTTCAAGAGACATTCGCTGCTGGTAGGCGGAGTATTCGTTGTTAAGAATCTCTTCCCAATTAGGCTGAGCGAAGAACTCTTCGTCGTGGTGACAGTAGTTTGTGGTATGGGGCTCAAAGGTTACCGTGTTGAGAGGGTCAAATTCATCGGTAACGATAACCGTTGAACCGGGCCATAATGATTCGTCTTCAACAGGCTCCAAGAGTACCTGGCCTTCACAAGCAAACGGACAAGTGCCACAGGCAATCAGCCCGTCAATAGGGCATACCGTACCTTGATAATGTATGTTGCAGGGCTCTGTGGGAACTGTATCTGCAGTGAAGTATTCTTCGTAACAATCTATGCACAAGCCTTCGACGGGCAATAAACCTGACTGGCGGCATACAAGAACCTTCTCGATTCCGCCGACTTCTTCGGCGGTTTTGAAGCCGATGTTTTCGAAGCCTTCATGGACTCGTGTCATAATTGCTTTAAACAACACCTGCGGAATACGTTCTTCACGTGAGTCAAGTATTTCGTTGTTGTCGTAACCGCACCATAGACATCCGGTGTAATAAGGCGTGAAGCCTGCAAACCAAACGTCACGTGAGTTGGAGGTTGTACCTGTTTTGCCGGCAACTGCCATATCTTTCATGTAAGCACGTGTACCGGTACCGATTGTTACACAGTCCTTCATGGCATCGGTAAGCAGGAAACATGTCTGCTCAGAGAAGGTTCTGTGAGTGATGGGAGCGCGGTTATCAATCAATATGTTGCCGTCGGCATCTTCGATTGTAGTATATAATTTGGGCTCGATATAAATACCCTGGTTGGCGATGGATGCATATGCCGCACACAATTCAATATTGTAAACACCGTTTGTGAGACCGCCGAGTGCAAGAGACTGGGTGATATCGGTGTATATTTTGTCGCCTACGATTTTCGATGTTTCAAGTGTTGAAAAGCCGAGGTTGCTTGCGTACTGGAAACCGAGTTGCGGTGTAATCTGAGTAATGTTCTTGATTGCCACAACGTTAAGGGAATAATAAATACCGTAACGCAGATTGCAAATACCTTTATAGACATCGGCACCGTACCAGTTACATACGGGAGTGCCGTCATTATAGTTAAACGGCGCATCGTTGTAGGTGGTTGCAAGAGTCATACCTTCGGAATCAATTGCAGGGCCAAATGCTGTAAGCACCTTAAAACAGGAACCGGGCTGTCTGGCTGATTGCGTTGCCCTGTTAAAGGTACGGCTTGCGGTTTTTGCACCACGTCCTCCGATCATAGCCTTTACATAGCCGGTTTCCTGATCGATGATAGAAACCGAAACCTGCGGTTGAGGTGTGATTGAAATGGATTCGGCATATATCGTATCACCCTCTTCAAGAACGTGCTGCTGATATTTTTCAATTGCCTCGTAAGCAGCTTCTTCGGATTTGAAGAGGTTGTTAAAGTCGGGATCGTTTTTCCTAAAGTATGAGCGGAACATTTCACTACTGTAGTTTTTAAGTGTATCGTCCGCTTTCTTAACCGTTAAGCGGTAGTTTAAATACCACTTTATGTCTGTAAGGTAGTTTTCCGAATTGTTTACTTCTTCATCGCAGATTTGCTGTATTCTTGAATCCATTGTCGAATTAACACGGATACCGCCGCTGTACATGATTGAGTAAACCTGATTTTCACTGTACCCTGCGGCAAGCAAATCATCTTCAATTTGCTCTATTAATGCATCTACAAAGTAAGAGGTGATGCCCGAGGACTGAGTGGTAATTGTGTGGTACTCGATTCGCTCAAATACGGGATCGTCCAAAGCATCGCTGTACTCATTGTCTGTGAGCATGCCTTGTTTGTACATTTCACTTAATACAAGTTCCTGACGCTCACGGCTCTTAACAGGGTGATTAATGGGGTCATACGCGGAAGGGTTCTGCGTGATGCCGGCCAAAAGTGCACATTCGGCAACGGTAAGCTCAGATACGTCTTTGCCAAAATAACATAAGCTTGCGGATTGAACTCCTAAAGTACTGTGTCCCATGTTAATGGTGTTTAAGTAGTTTGTAAGGATTTCGTCCTTGGACATTTCTTTTTCAAGCTGAATTGCAAGGTATTGTTCCTGTACTTTTCGCTTAATCTTTTGAACGTTGTTTTCTTCGGAAGCCCATTCCGTAAACACATTATTTTTCAAAAGCTGCTGGGTAATGGTGCTGGCACCTTGTCCGAGATGACCTTGTTTGAGGGCTTTGAACCCCGCACGTGCGATACCTCTAATATCAATACCGTTGTGAGTGTAGAAACGTTGGTCTTCGATTGCAACAATAGCTTTTTTAAGCATATCGGGAATTTGATCGGATGTAACAATAATTCGGTTGGCATTTGCCGATACAAGCTTTGCTATCTGATTTCCGTCGGTATCATACACAAAAGAAGATACTTTTGAAGGAGTAACCGTTACTTTGGAAATGTCAGGTGCCGTGGATAAAATACCTTTAAACAATCCTACTCCGAAAGCACAACCGAAAACGCCGACTGCAATTATTGCCACCAAAACAATTTCAATTATAAGTAATGTAATTTTGTGTGACCATTTGGGACCGCGCGCATTCATTTTTAACTGTTGCTTGCGAATACCCTGTTTTCCGTAATTCATATATTTCCTCCAATCGCGAACGATGGTTGTAATTAAGCCTTAACTTATGCATTATACCAAATAATCCTTAAAATAGGAATAAAAGCAGTAAAAATAAGAAAATAATAAGGTTTTGTTTGTTGAGGATATAGAGTGATGCCGGCAAGACAAAAGAGGCGTCCCCGAATGGCTTTTGCGGGGACGCTTCTTTTGTCTTCCGGGGATAGTCCATAAGTTTAGGTGGTAAATGGGGGGGAGATATTGTAAAATGACAGAGGGTGTAAAACATTTGGAGGCATTTATGCACGAACCATATCAGATACTGGTCGAAGGCGGCGAAGCCGAAACCGAGCTTAAAAAGTCGCGTTTCATAGCTACGGTTGCACCGGTTGCAACAGAAGCCGAGGCAGTTTCCTTTGTAAACAGCATAAAGAAAAAGTACTACGATGCACGTCATAATTGCTATGCCTATGTTATCGGAAAGGATGACAATTGCATTAAATTTTCTGATGACGGAGAACCGTCCCAAACCGCAGGACAGCCGATTTACAACGTAATCCAAAAGTCGCATGTCAAGAATGTGTGTATTGTCGTAACGCGTTATTTCGGAGGCACGCTTTTGGGAGCGGGTCCGTTGACAAGAATGTATGTGGAAGCTGCAACACTCGGTCTTGCAGCCTCAGGTGTTGCCTGGATGAGGTACGGAGCAGAGGTTGACATAACAACAGACTATCCGGATGGCGAAAAGGTTAGAAGATTTGCCGAAAAAGAAGGCTATCCCGTGGTTGACATAAAGTATGGGGCGAATGTTGTAACATCAATATGCACAGATTTTGACAGATTTGATGACCTATGTAAAAGCATCGTTTCCCTTACCGCTTCACGGGCAAAAATCGAAAAGAAAAATGAGTCATATTTTATTGACAAACGTATAAACTGATAGTAATCTTTTTATGTTCTTTTACCATAATATGAAAGGTGGTGGTTTCAATGAGTAGTCACAGTAGTAGCGATACATCAGTTCCCCGAGCGACATTTTTTACATTAGAAACCACAATTGAAGATAGGAGACCTAACTGTTATGGAAGAGATACTGCAGGAAATTATCAAATTGCTTGAATCCAAGCAATACACTGAACTTCGCGGTAAATTAGCCGAAATGTATGATGCGGACGTCGCTCAGATTATGGAGGAACTTCCGCCGGAAGATATCATTAAAGTATTCAGAATTCTCCCCAAGGACGACGCAGCAGACGTATTTTCCTATTTGGAAGTTGATAATCAGCAGATGATTATTACATCACTTTCGGAAAAGGATGCTGCAAACATTATCAATAATATGATGGCCGATGATGCGACCGACCTTTTTGAGGAAATGCCTGCCAATGTAGTTAAAAAATTATTGGCAGCCGCAAGCCCCGAGGCAAGGCGTGACATCAATCAACTGTTAAAGTATCCCGAAGATTCTGCCGGCAGCATTATGACTGTCGAGTATGTAGATTTAAAGGAAAATCTGACCGTTGCTGAAGCACTCGAACGTATACGGGCACTCGGAATGGATTCCGAGACAATTAATACATGTTATGTTCTCGATAAGGGGCGCAAACTTATCGGTACACTTACCTTAAGGAAGATATTGTTAAGCAATCCGACAACCGTAATCGGTGAAATAATGCACGAAAATTTCCTGTCGGTGCCTACGACAGCCGATCAGGAAGAAGTTGCCAAGATGATTCAGAAATACGACTTTGTGGCACTGCCGGTTGTTGATAACGAGTTCCGCATGGTCGGAATCGTTACAGTCGATGACGTTGTCGATATTCTCGAAGAAGAGGCCACTGAGGATATCGAAAAAATGGCTGCTATTTTGCCCACGGATAAGCCTTATATGAAGACTTCCGTGTGGGAAACCTACAAAAAACGTATACCGTGGCTGCTTCTTTTGATGGTATCGGCTACGTTTACAGGCTCAATTATCAGTAAGTTTGAAAATGCGTTGAGCGCCTGCGTGGTGCTTACAACATTTATACCTATGCTTATGGATACAGGCGGTAATGCGGGCGGACAGGCAAGCGTTACCATCATTCGTGGGCTTTCACTTGGCGACATAGATTTTAAGGACATTTTCCGCGTTATCTGGAAAGAAGCACGTGTTGCACTTGTATGTGGTGTTACACTTGCCGTTTGTAACTTTGGTAAGCTTTTACTTATTGATAAAGTTACAATTACCGTTGCGATTGTTGTATGTCTTACCCTTGTTGCGGCTGTGTTTATTGCTAAGTTTATCGGTTGCGTGCTTCCGCTTTTGGCCAAAAAAATCGGATTTGACCCTGCCGTAATGGCAAGTCCGTTTATTACGACAATAGTTGATGCGTTGTCGTTGCTTATTTATTTCAGAATTGCAACAACTTTCCTGAATATATAGTTTAAATGTTTAATTTGTGTCTAACACACACCTTATACTATTAAGGTGTGTGTTTTTTTTACAATACTGAATTTTTGTGGAAAGCATGCTTTTTTGAACACCGCAAGGTCACATCTATAGCAGTCCGCTGTTGGCGGAAGCACCAAATCAATACGGTTGAGAGGACCGAAATATCGATGATTAAAAATGAAATTGCATTTTCAAACAAAACAAAGGGCATGGAAGCAGTTTGCGATATCAAGGCTCAGCTTGAATCAAAACATCCGGGAGCGTCTCCGATTCTTATGATATTCAGTGCGGCATTTGACGGTTTTTTGCCGTTTTCAAAGTGCATTTCAGCTGAGTATCCGCAGACAATTACAATCGGTGCATCATCGTATATAGCTCTTTCCAGTGAAGGGTATGCCGAAAATGCCTATTCGGTATTGGCAATATATGACGGAATAGAGTGTGCGGCCGGCGTTTTGCTGGAGGCAACCCGTTATCCGCTAAAGTATGCCGGCGAGGTTGACAACGCCGTACATATGCTTTCGGATACCGACAACACAGTTTGCCTTGAGTTTACGAATGCCTTTGGCAATTGTGAAGAGCTTGTGCAGGATACTCTGCGAAGCGTTCTTTTTAACTATAACATCCCGGCATTCGGCGGGACGGCCGGTGCCCCCAAGGGCATCCATTCAACGCAGGTTTCGCTTAATGGTATAGTTTATAATGATGCGGCGGTATTTGTGCTTATCAGAAACTTAGGCGGCCGGATACTTATTTATAAAGAAGATATATTGAAACCTACGGAGCATTTCTTTATCGCTACTGATGTGGATTGCGATGAACGTGCGGTTTACGGATACGATAATCTGCCTGCGGCGGAAGTGGTTTCCAGTGCTTTGAAAATTCCGGAAAACGAGCTGCCAAATCATTTTTTTGACAGCATGGTTGGAAGAATTTCGGGCGAAAAACTCTATATTTCAGCGGTCGATCAGGTTTATCCCGATGGCAGAATCACATATCATTCACGAATTTATAATCGCACACGACTTGTTCTTCTTGAGCTGGACGAAACTGAAAGGGTTTGGAATGATACGGCACGCCGGATAAAAATGGATAACATTAAGCCTTCCTTTGCCGTGTGCATTAACTGTCTGGGGCGCAGCCAGTATTTTGTTAATGCGGGAAAGATAGAAGCGTTTAACCGAAAACTTACATCTGAATATGGAAATTTTGTGGGAATTTCAGGTTACGGTGAACAGATAGATTACGAACAAATGAATTTTACAATGATACTTGCGCTGTTCGAATAATTAAGACGCGGAGGAAAATGTTTTGGCAAGATATAATGAGGGAAAAATATATACAACCGAAAAATGCATAGGCTGCAACAAGTGTATTTCGAGTTGCCCGGTTTTGGGAGCAAATGTATCGGTTCTTGAAAACGGTTTAAACCGCGTGAAGGTATCCCAAAAGTGTATAGAATGCGGACTATGCGTGGGCGCGTGTGCACATAATGCACGTCGCTTTTCGGATGATAGTGAACGTTTCCTGACTGACCTTACCAACGGAAAAGAGATTGCGTTGCTTGTTGATCCTGCTTTTTACGTGATATATGGGAAGGATGCTTTCAAAATATTGACGATTCTTAAGCAACGAGGCGTTACATCAATATACGATGTTGCTTATGGCGCAGATATAAGTGCATATCTGCAGGCGAAATATATTAAAGAAAATTCCGGTAATGACCATGCGTGCAATGAATTCATATTGAATAATTGTTCGGCGCTTACGATGCTGTGCGAAAATCATTATCCGGGATTGTTGTCTCACATTATACCCGTGCAGTCACCCGCCGAATGTACGGCAATATATGTACGCAAGTACTTAAAAGATATGACGCCGCTTGCTCTTTTAAGCCCATGTGTGTCAATGACTTCGCAGATTACTTCTTTTAACAGCGGCAGGCATATTCTATATAATGTAACTTTCGCCGGACTTCACGAAAAAATGCATGAATCATACCGTTCGAGCGGCGAAACACGAGCAGACTTGTATTCTGACGGGCTTGGAAATCTTGCCTGCTACAGAGATGGTTTCTTAAAAGCAGTATCCGCTTTCTTTTTACCCGATGAACTTTTTGTGCATTTTAATTCGGTAAATCAGGATACAATCAATCATCTTGAAAATATGTGTAAACAGGGCGGTTATTTGCATCCCAAGGCTGTCAGTGTGTCTGCGTGCGCGGACAGTTGCTTAATCGGAACCGGTATTGCAACATCAAAATTTAACATTGAAAATGCTATGAATACGTATCGCTCGTTACGTACCGAAAGTTACAGACATTTGCTTGAATGTGAAAATTTTGAAAAATATTACGCATATTATTCCGAGAAATTCGCAGAAATCAGGGTTATTGATTTCAGACGTGATTTTGATAATAAATACAAGCAACCGTTTATGGTGCCCGATGATGCGATTGACAATATTTTTGCTACAATGCACAAGAATACAAGGGCAAAGCAGAGCATAAACTGCGGCTCATGCGGATATGCAACCTGTCGAGAGATGGTTGAAGCCGTGGCAAACGGTTATGCAAGAATGCAGGACTGCGTGCACTATATGAATGACGACCTTAAATTTATGGCAAACTACGATCGTATGACCGGTCTGTTAAAGCACAGAGCCTTTAACAACTGCGTAGAAGATATGGTGCGCCATAATCCCGACAAGAAATATTTTGTGGCAGTAGGTGATATTAATAAGCTCAAAAATGTTAATGACTTATATGGTGTATCTGTAGGAGACAGGCTTATCTGCTATATCGCCAAGCGTTTGAGCGAACTGGTGGCCGGCCGCGGTATCGCAGGCCGTGTAAGCGGCGGTATGTTTGAAATCTGTATGGACTACGATGAGCAGGAAGTACAAGACTTACTGAAATATGAGCAGGTTCAGTGTAAACATCTTGGAATAGAATTTCCCGTAACAATCAGATACGGAGTTTATGTTATAGATAATCCGACTGAAAAGATTGATAAGATTACAAATCTTGCTTTTTACGCGGCAGAAACTATTAGAGATCGGGCAAAAAACTCATTTGCTATGTTCACCGATGAGATGCGTAAGGAAATGGCGGATGAATCCGAAATAACGCTTAAGATGCATGATGCGATGGAAAACGGTGAATTTGTATTGTTCTTCCAACCGCAGTACAACCATAAAACCGGTAAGATTACCGGCGCCGAAGCGTTGACACGATGGATTACAGAGGACGGTCGCATTATTTCCCCCGGAATGTTTATTCCCGTATTTGAAAAGAGCGGCTTTATAAAAAACATGGACCGCTATGTATGGGAGAGTGCTTTCAAACTGGTGGAGCATTGGGAAAAAGAAAAGACGCCGATTGTGCCTATATCGGTAAATATTTCGCGCGTAAGCCTTGAAGAAGATGCGATTGTTGATATCCTTTCCGAATTATCCGAAAAGTATCCGATAGATAAGGATCATTTGTATTTTGAAATCACGGAAAGCGCGTATATGAAGCAACAACAGCAACTTACAGAGCGTATACAGCGCATAAAAGATTTAGGCTTCAGAATAGCAATGGATGACTTTGGAAGCGGGTATTCTTCGCTTAACTCGTTAAAAGACATTCCAATAGACGTATTAAAACTTGATATGGGATTCTTAAGAGGTGGCAAGAACGTCGGACGCGGTAACGAAATAATCGCCCATGTTATTTCAATGGCTAAGGATTTGGGATATACAATCGTTGCCGAAGGCGTTGAAGAAAAGCAACAGGCCGACTTTTTGACCGAGAAAGGTTGCGATATCATTCAGGGATACTATTACGCAAAGCCCATGCCGATACGTGATTACGAAGAAAAACTGAAAGTGGATATTTAGCCCAATAACTAATATAAAAAGGTGAAGCAAAAAATTTGCTTCACCTTTTTTACTTTAAACGCAAACTGCAGGGCTGTGTTTTTTGCAACGATGGTGCTGTTAAGATAAGCCCGGCAAAAATCAGTTTTTCTTAAAGCCTGCTCTTTTTCTTAATAACGGATCGAGAATCTTTTTGCGTATACGAAGTTTTGTGGGGGTAACTTCCAATAATTCGTCGGTATCAATAAAGTCAAGCGCCTGCTCCAGACTTAAAATTCTGGGCGGAGTTAAGCGCAAAGCTTCATCGGCAGCCGAAGAACGTGTATTGGTTAATTGCTTTTTTTTGCAGACATTAACTTCAACATCTTCTGCTTTACCGGTTTGGCCGATAACCATTCCCGCATAAACACTTTCACCGGGACCAATGAATAAGACGCCGCGTTCCTGGGCATTGAAGAGACCGTAAGTAACTGTCTCGCCGCTTTCGAAAGCAATGAGGGAGCCTTGGGATCTGTATGCTATATCGCCCTTATAAGGACCGTAGCCGTCGAAAATTGTATTCATGATACCATTTCCCTTGGTATCTGTCATAAATTCTCCACGATATCCGATAAGTCCACGGGAAGGAATGGAGAAAATAAGTCTTGTGTAGCCGCCGCTTGCGTGCCCCATTTCTTTAAGCTCGCCTTTACGAAGGGAAAGCTTTTCGATGATTGTACCCGAAAATTCTTCGGGTACATCCACATAAGCCAATTCCATGGGCTCTAAACGCTTTCCGTTTTCGTCGGTTTTGTATAATACTTCGGCTTTGCTTACCGCAAATTCGAAGCCTTCACGACGCATGTTTTCAATAAGTACCGATAAGTGAAGCTCGCCGCGACCGGATACTTTGAAACGGTCGGTAGAATCGGTTTCTTCAACACGCAAAGATACGTCCGTATTAAGCTCACGGAACAAACGCTCACGAAGATGGCGGCTTGTTACGAACTTACCTTCTTTACCGGCAAGAGGAGAGTCGTTTACGCAGAAATCCATTGCAATTGTGGGCTCTGAAATTTTCTGGAAAGGAATCGGCTTGGGATTATCGGGATTGCAGAGCGTATCACCGATACGAATATCCTGAATACCGGAAATCGCAACGATTGAACCGATACCTGCTTCTTTAACTTCAACCTTGTTAAGACCATCGAATTCGTAAAGCTTGGAAATTTTAACTTTCTTTTGCTTGGAAGGATCGTGGTGATTAACGATGAGCACTTCCTGATTGACTTTAACCGAACCGTTATCAACTTTTCCGACACCGATACGACCAACGTACTCGTTGTAGTCAATGGTGCTGATAAGAAGCTGAGTGCCGGCCTCGGGGTCACCTTCGGGAGCGGGAATGTAATTAATGATTGTATCAAATAAAGGCTCCATGTTGGTGCCGCGTTTATCAGGGTCAAGGCTTGCAAAACCGCTTTTGGCGGATGCAAACACGAAGGGACAGTCGAGCTGTTCGTCTGTTGCATCAAGGTCCATCAGAAGCTCCAAAACTTCATCGATTACTTCCGATGGGCGGGCTTCGGGGCGATCAACTTTGTTGACACATACAATTACGGGAAGTTTAAGCTCCATAGCCTTTCTTAACACGAACTTAGTCTGCGGCATGGGACCTTCAAATGCATCAACTACCAAAATGACGCCATTTACCATTTTAAGTACACGTTCAACTTCGCCACCGAAATCAGCATGGCCGGGGGTGTCGATGATGTTAATCTTAGTACCCTTGTATATTACAGCAGTATTTTTGGAAAGAATGGTAATGCCGCGTTCACGCTCTATGTCATTAGAGTCCATGACACGCTCGGCAACTTCCTGATTTTCTCTGAATACGCCGCTTTGCTTTAGTAATTCGTCGACCAAGGTTGTTTTACCGTGGTCAACGTGTGCAATAATCGCTACGTTACGAATGTCCTCACGTTTTGTATGCATAAAATACCTCATCTGTTCATAAATCATCCAAAATAACAACGTTGCAATTGTAACACCCTCAAATTATCCGTTCAATATAAAAATAAACGAAAATATTGCGATATGCCCAAAGAATGCAGCATTTTTCATAAAATTTGGGCAAAATGATGTTGACACATATTAATATGTAGTGATAACATCACCTCATAATTAATAAGAACACGGTAGAGGTTGCGTTTCACATAAGTACTATAGCGGATGTTTCGAGACAGTTGATGCTATTTGAAAGGGTGCGACGCCGAAGGAGCGGGAATTCGAGGCCTGAGTCCTGGGCATACATTTAACAGGTGTATGACTGTCATCCTTTGGGATGTTGAGCTATCAAGTATTTGGGATTGATTGTGGCTGACCGTATTTTTTTACGTTCAGCTTTTTTTGAATAATCGGATGCTTTTTCCGATTTCGAAACCGTGTGCTTAGTAACTAGTATTGGCCTTGAGCCACACACATTAAGGAGGGCATTATGCACACATCAATTTTTAAGGGCGCAGCAGTAGCGCTTGTAACACCCATGAGAGCTGACGGATCGGTTAATTACGACAAACTTGGCGAGCTGATTGAGTTTCAGATTGCGGGAGGTACCGATTCAATCGTAGCCTGCGGCACAACGGGTGAAGCTTCCACTCTTTCTCATGAAGAGCATATCAATGTAATTAAATATACCGTTGAAAAGGTTAATCACAGAGTTCCGGTTATTGCGGGAACAGGCTCAAACAGTACGGAAACCGCTATTTACCTGTCACGCGAAGCCGAAAAAGCAGGCGCCGATGCGCTTTTGCTGGTAACACCATACTATAATAAGGCAACCCAGAAGGGTCTTACGGAACACTTTGTGAAGACTGCCGAGGCAGTTAAACTTCCGGTTATTCTTTATAATGTTCCGTCAAGAACAGGGTGCAATATATTGCCTGCGACCGTTAAAGAGATTAACCGTCGCGCTTCAAATGTAGTTGCCATCAAGGAAGCTTGCGGTGATATTTCACAGATTGCACTTTTAGCATCCATTATGGGTGACGATTTTGACATATATTCCGGTAACGACGACCAGATTGTACCCATTTTGTCATTGGGCGGTGTTGGCGTTATTTCGGTTCTTTCAAATATTGCGCCTAAAAATACGCACGATATTGTTGCAAAATATCTTGAAGGTGATGTTAAGACAAGCTGCAAACTTCAGCTTGAGGCTATTGATTTAATTAAGAGCCTGTTTTGTGAGGTTAATCCTATTCCGGTTAAGACGGCACTTAATCTTATGGGCTACGAGGCAGGTCCGCTTCGTCTTCCGCTGACCGAGATGGAACCTTCCAATGTTGAAAGACTTAAGAAGTCTCTTGAAAATTACGGTCTTTCGGTAAAAAGCAATCAGGTAATTAAGTTTAACGATCTTACCAATGACTGATTATCGGTGAAAAGAAGGTTAGTGTGAAAATTTTTCACACCGCACTTTTGTGCCGCCCCGTAAAGGGGTACCCCCTGCAAGTGCAATCCGGATTTCACAAGTGAAATGGAGGTTAGTGTGAAAGAAAGTAGAGGAAAGCCGTAGATGGGCGCACTTAAATAAGCTGTCTAAATTAGACAACTTGTTTGAGGTTATAGATTTAGTAAATTTGATCAAGAAGCTAATGGTTCATCAGGAGGAAGTAATCCCTCTTTTTGTAACAGTTTCTTAGCTTGCTTGATAGCCTTAGCCTTTTGCTTTTCAGCTAAAGGTGCAGGCATATCGATTTTGTAAAGATCGCTTGGATTCCATACCTCTCCAGTAGACAGCATCTGGTAGATGGCAGTGAGAATCATACGGGCAATAGCTATAACGGCTCTTTTCTTGCCACGGCGTTTAACAAGGGATTCGTATTTCTTTTTGTAGTAAGGAGACTTGTCAGATTTCACGGCTGCA
>JAZLHV010000041.1:0-18698 GCA_045617045.1 Lachnospiraceae bacterium | reverse complement strand
AGAGGGATTACTTCCTCCTGATGAACCATTAGCTTCTTGATCAAATTTACTAAATCTATAACCTCAAACAAGTTGTCTAATTTAGACAGCTTATTTAAGTGCGCCCATCTACGGCTTTCCTCTACTTTCTTTCACACTAATCTCCATTTCACTTGTGAAATCCGGAGCGCACTATGCAGGGCACCCCTTGTGGGTGACACAAATAGTGCGGTGTGAAAAATCTATTTTCACACTATTCTGTGCCTCGCAATAATCATACTTACAAGCGCATTTTACCAAACATATTCTTCTTGGCAAGTACAATTATTTGATATTCTGACATTAATTTGATATAGCGCATAAAATGTTACCATCTTCGAATTAAATAATAGTAATCCGAATTGTTGACGCAGCTTAAAACACAAATCACAAAGAAATTATCTAAAAAGAATTGTTGCGAACACTTTTCAAATATTCCGAAGGCGAAATGCCTTCATACTTTTTAAAAATGCGTGAAAAATAAAATTCATTGGCAAAACCGGTCTCGGTCGCAGCCTGACTTACATTGTAAGTACCGCTTCGCAAAAGATTTTTGGCTTCGCCTACGCGAATATGGTTTGCATATACCATAATGGTATACCCGGTCTGTTTTTTGAAGCATCTGTTCATGTAATCAAAATTCATATGGAGCGCTTTTTCCAAATCTTTCCCGGAAATTTTACCGTGAAACGATTCATAAATATAGTCCATCACTGCCCCCGTTATATCCGAGCGTCCCGACTTTCCGTCTGCCTTATCGCCCACCGCCGCTCTTGCCACGCAGGCAATAATATCCAAAAGAATGGCATTCACACGCCTTTTGTAATAACTTTGCTTTTCGCGATACTCATTTTTAATACTTTCCGAAAGCGCACGCACGCGATTTGCATCGTACGTTAAAAGATGTATGTACTTTGGAATTATCAAATCCTCTTGTGTCTTGCGTAACCGGTTTTCTATCATTTTTGCATTCAGTGCATCTTCTTCAAGCTCCATTTCCTGAATACAATCACACACAAAATGCAAATAGTCATACTTTACATCCGAAAAAGTTTCAACTCCGTAATGTGTACGCGTCGGGTCTAAAAGGATAACATCGTTTTTCTTAAGGTCATACAAAACATTTCCCTCAATAAGCCTCATGTGCCCTTCTTTTACGATGTAAATAATGTACTCGACCGGTTTTCTTTTGAAATGCTTGTTCGGCGACACAACAGATACCTCGCCGGCCAAGGTAAGCATGGGAACACCGTTACCGCTTAATACAAACATCAAGTCCTCCAAAAGTCGCTATAAGATATGTTCGCGTCATTTTTTCATATGTTTATTCCGTCACGCTCATAGTAGCATTATCTGTAGCGATAAGCAAATATTATGGAGGTATAGTTGAATTTTTTTCACGTAAGACAGTTATGAAAAGCAAAAAACTAATCGCACTCTTCTCCTGCATGGCACTTACAATGTCGTTTTTGTGCACAGGATGTCAAAACCCATCCGATGATTTAACATCTGTTTCAGCATCGGGACCGGCTTCGGAAGATGATACTTTTGCAGGGAGCACACCTACTGCAGAGCCTACAGCTGAGCCTACAGCCGAGCCTACTTCCGAACCCGTTGCACTTCCCGCAAAAATGTCTAATCCCGAGGAAGGTGACCCGCATTGGAGCGAGGGTAAATTAAGCGGAAAATCCGAAGATTTTGAAGCATATTTTAATTTTGACGTAAAGCCCTACAAGCAAAGTTGCGAACAGGCCGGAACCGTGACGGAAATCAGCTACGATTCTACCGTTATCGGTGCATCACGTCAGGCTTTTGTATACACGCCATACAATTATGATACAAACGGCGAGTATCCGGTCATCTACCTGATTCACGGTCTTGGTTGTGACGGCACACAATGGGTCAGCATGAGCGCAGCCCACATTTTTGACAATATGATTGCCAATGGAGAAATTTGCCCGTTCGTTGCGGTATTCCCCAGTGTAGTCCCCGCAGACGGTTTAGACTCAAATTCCATGAGTGCCGCAAACATTAAAGCCTTCAGTGATTTTGAATCCGAATACAAAACCGACCTTGCCCCTTATATTCAGTCACAATATGCCGTATCTTCCAAACGCGAAGACACCGCAGTCTGCGGTCTGTCCATGGGTGGTATGGAAGCTCTCGCATTGGGCTTTAGCAGCCTTGACTGCTTTAACTACATCGGTTCGTTTTCGGCAGCGCCTTCCCTTAACACCGCATTACTGACTACCGATGGTAGCGACTATGTGCCCGAGCTTGTTTTGGTATGCAGCGGCGATAAAGATTCTACCGTGCAGACAAATCCTTTTAACTATCACATCGCCCTTGCCAAAAACAGAGTCGATCACATATGGTACCAGCATCCGGGCGGAGGTCACTCCGGAAATGTATGGGATTTGGGTCTCCTTAATTTCTTAAAGCGCATTTTCTGACTCCAAAAATACACAATATAACACAGCCGGTGTCGTAAGCTTATCTTGCGGCATCGGCTGTGTTATATTTGACGATTAACAAAAATTAAAAAAACAATAATTATTTCTTACGAAAGATTCAAACTTTTAAAGTTGATTATTTCATGCCGACCACTTAAAATGAACCTGTATAATGCGTGCTTACGTTTATGATTTTGCGCATTAACAAGTGGAGTGCGACATGCTTTTTAACTCATTCGGTTTTATTATATTTTTTCCAATGGTATTAGCGATTTATATGGTGATTCCTCGCAAATTGCGTGCATGCTGGCTGTTGCTTGCCAGCTACGCATTTTATGCCTTCTGGAATCCGGCATATCTTGCGCTTTTGATTGCTTCAACACTTCTTACATACGCAAGCGCACTCATTGTCGATCGTTACCGCGACAATACGCGTATTGCCAAGGCATCCATGATTACATGCCTTACTCTTAATCTTGGTATTCTTTTTGTATTTAAATATTTCAATTTCTTTTCCGAGTCTGTCGGCAACGCGGCAAATGCATTGGGGCTTACCATAAATACCCCTGCTTTTTCGCTTGTTCTTCCTGTTGGCATTTCTTTTTACATTTTCCAGGCGGTAGGCTACGCCATTGATGTATACAGGGGCACCGTTAAAGCTGAAAAGAACCCGATTATTTACGCCCTGTTCGTTTCATTTTTCCCCCAGCTGGTTGCCGGTCCCATTGAGCGTAGCAAAAATCTTTTGCCGCAATTTAAAAAACTTTCGACCGCCAAAATATTTGACGTGGCACGAATGCAATCCGGTGCCCTCACGATGCTTTACGGATACATTCTTAAAATGGTAATTTCCGATCGTGCCAAGATATACGTAGACACCGTTTTTGCCGCAGATACGTATACATTGTACCCCGGGCTTTTAATGTTTATCGGAGCAGTATTGTTTTCCATACAGATTTATTGTGATTTTGCCGGTTACACATATATAGCCATCGGTTCGGCAAAAATATTGGGATTTGATCTTATGAATAACTTCGATACCCCTTATTTTGCCGAATGCATTACCGATTTTTGGAGTCGCTGGCACATTTCACTTACTACGTGGTTTAAAGATTACCTATATATTCCGCTGGGCGGCAACCGCAAGGGGAAAGTCCGCAAATACATTAACATCTTCATCGTTTTTCTGTTAAGCGGTCTGTGGCACGGCGCCGCATGGCATTTTGTGATCTGGGGTGTTATTCACGGAATTTTGCGCATACTTGACGAGTTAACTTCAAAAGCCCGCAAAGGTTTTTATGGCTTACTGGGCGCCCGCGACAATTTCTCATTTAAGCTTTATAAAATTGCAGGCACTTTTTTGATGACAACGTTTGCATGGATATTTTTCAGAGCCGAGTCCACACATCAGGCAATGGACATCATCGGTTTAATTTTTTCCAAGTTTAATCCCTGGGTGCTCACTGACGGTTCCGTCTTTTTAGGCGGTATGGATGCGCATGAATTCAATGTACTGATATTTGCTCTCATCATTTTGATTGTTGTAAGTATTTGTAAATACCGCAAAGTAAACATTGCAGCATGGTTTTTGAAACAGGGATGGATTTTTAAAAGCTTTGTGTTCATCGCCGGCATTCTTTTCGTGACAATTTACGGAATATACGGTACAGGATACGATGCGGCATCGTTCATATATTTTCAATTCTAGACTTTAAGGAATACATTTTATTTACCATGGCAAAGAAGAAAATAATTATAGGCATAACTGAATTTTTAATAACCGTTCTGGTGCTTTTTGCCGCGCTTTGGCGTGTAAACTACGTGCTGCGCGACAAGACTCTCACAAGCATGCATGACAATTTCAAAGCCTACAAAGCAAAAGATGTCGACATCATTTTTGTGGGGCAGAGCCATTGCTTTTGCTCCATCAGTACCGATATCTTATACAGCGAATATGGCATCGAATCATTCATGCTTGCCTCAAGTGCTCAGACAGTACCGATGTCATACTACGCTGCCATGGAGGCTATTGAGCTTAAGCATCCCGAAAAAATTGTATTCGAAGTAGCTTATATTCCAAATACATTTACAATGGTTTCAGACGGCATGACACATGCATTCTTTGACGGAATGCCGCGGTGCCATGCCCGCAGGGAAGCTATGCAGACGTTGCTTGCGCCCGGTGAACGGCTTAACTACCTGATACCCCTTGGCACGTATCACTCACGCTGGAAGGATTTGCATGAGTCCGATTTTACGGGAAACATTACGTCTGCAAGAGGCTCTTTCCATACCACCGAAGTTGACAACGTTCCCGCGTTTCCAATCGTAAACGCATCCGAAAAAGCACCTATTCCGGATATGTGTCTCGAATATCTTGATAAAATGGTTGATCTTTGCGAAAGTACCGGCACGGAATTGATTTTGTTTGCAGCCCCCTTCGGCCCCGTCTACTACGGCGAAGAAAATTTCGAAGGTTTAAAAGATCGCGAACGCATCTTTAATTCGCTTGCCGATTATGCCACGGCCCGGGGAATTCGATACTACAATCTCTTCAATGAATTTGACAACTTAGGGCTCGAAGAATCCAAAGATTGGATGGACAACCAGCATCTTAACTGCAACGGACAGTTAAAGCTTACGCGCTATATGGCCGACAACGGCTATTTCGACTAACCCCTCTCCCCTTGCCATCAGAAAAGGGGAATGGGGTAGTGGGGCTATTTAACGTAATAGTGGCGGGCAATCCATGTGGACAGGCCGTCAAGGCCGGGGAACACGATACGTTCACTGATGTTTAGCTGGTCGAGCATGTCGCGCACGCGCCAGCGAAGGTCTTTATCGATTACGTACTTGACCGTGTTCTTGGTGTACTTGTCAAGGAAGCCCTCAATATCATCCATTTCAATCGGTACAAGTGAAAAGAAAGAATACTGATTGACAATACGCTGATTAATCGACGGAGGCTCAATAATAACCATAGACTTATCCTGCATGTCTGCATCGTACTGTTGCAAACTTCCAGTAATTTCTTTTAACGTATCTACACTGAAAATTGTTGACTGATTGCGGTTTACGGCTTCCTGATAGTTTGCCGGCAGTAATGAGTACATTTCGTTCATGTCAATACGCCACACCATACAGTCATGTTCACCCATACACTCCAAATGCCGCTCTGTTACGGCAAAGTGAAGCCCCACCAATGCGGAATGTGTCCAGTCCAGCAAGCGTGTGGGAAGACCGTAATGCTGTCCCAAAATCATCTGATGCCATACCGATTGTGCAATTGTAGGCTCGCCGATAACCGCATATTTTGCAAAATTTTCAAGAATAGCGGGCTCCAGCGTTTTCTGAAGATGTTTGCAGTTACGTGAAAGACTTGTTTCCATCTTAAAAGAAGCATTCGGCATACCTCTATACAAAAACGAGCTTCTGTTGCGATCGAGATCGGTTCTGAAATCCTGCTCGGTCAAAAGCTGCATCAAATCGTCCAAAGTTGTAATTCTGATTTCGGTAATCATGCACGCCTCCGCAATCTGAAATGTAATGAATAACTAATTACTATTGTACCATACATACATTATTCTGTGATAAAATAACTTAAGATTTACGGATGCGCTTTTTATGCTCAAAGGAGGCTTAATGAACAAACCCGAAATTACAAAAGAATGCATAGTTCCATGCTTTGAGTCAAAATATTTGAATGTATATGACATTCAATACGAAAAGGGGCGCCATTACTATAATGCCACCAGAAAGCCAATGGATACTCCGACATGCTTATTAAACACCGAAGAATTCAAAAAAGTTCTTCCCGATGCTGTAAGCTGTTTTGTAATCATAAAAACGCCCGGGCAAGAGCCTAAACTTATGCTTTCTTACGAGTACCGATATCCTGTCGGTCAGTTTCTGTTAGGCGTTACGGCAGGTCTTATGGACCCTTCCGACAAAGAAGCCGCAGAACCCCGCTTCGAAACCGCCAAGCGGGAAATTTTTGAAGAAACAGGTATAAAAGTTAAAGACAGCGATAAGCTGGCCGTAGTTAATCCCTTAGTGTTCAGCACTCCGGGAATGACCGACGAAAGCAATGCCTTGGTAGCCGCTGTAATTGAGCTTGAAAATACAGATGTTCTTTCCCGCAGTAACTGCGAAGACAGCGAATGTTTCAACGGTTTTGAGCTATTGACCCGCGAGGATGCCGTTAAACTTATAAAAGACGGCAAATGTGCCGACGGAACCTTCTATCCGCTGTTTACGTGGGCAGCGTTAATGTATTTTATATCAGATATGTGGCGGGATATCTGACATTCAGGCGACCTCCAAGTATCATCACAGAGTATGTCTTTGTAAATTATTCACTGAAAAGGGTTATGGGGTATGAAAACAATATTGGCAAAGTTATGGGTTATGGCAACGCTGTTATTGTGCGTTCTTTTTGCTGCATGCGGCAAAGTATCGGCAACATCGGAAAACAACATCGACGATGGTAATTCGGAAGAAGAAAACGAAATCAAAATTCTTTCTTTTTCCAAAGAACCCGGCGTATATGACAGCGAATTCGTGTTGCAGATTACGTCGACGGAACCTTTAAAAATTTATTACACAACCGACGGCAGTAATCCTTGTGATTCAGCCAGTCGAATCGAGTATTCCGACGGCATTACTTTAGGTGACCGTTCGCAGGACGCAAACGTTGTAAGTGCTGTAAGTACTGCGCTTTACGACGCCGCCAATGTATCCGTTCTTACAACCAAAGACGGGTTCAAAACAAACAGTTCCAATCCTTCCTCCAAGGACGTAGACAAATGCAATGTCATACGAGCCGTAGGGGTAAAGGATTCCGGCGAATATACAGACGTTCTCACCGGCACCTATTTTTACAAGGATATGGAAAGCCATATTCCCGGAGTTATTGAAAGCGTAGCCGCTTCACGTGCGGCCGGCTTATCGGATACACTTGCCATAATTTCAATCACCGGTAACTATGATGATTTTTTTGATTACGAAACAGGCATCTATGTTAAGGGTAAAAAATACGATGATGCCATAAAGAAAGAGCTGCTTTCAGGTGCCAAGCTTACCGAAGACACCTCACGGCGCATTGATGCCAATTACAATCAAAAGGGACGTGAATGGGAACGTCCGGTCCATATAGATTTCTTTGAAACAGATGGTCAAAATACGAACCTTGTGCTGAGTGAAGACTGCGGCATACGCATACAGGGCAATTATTCGCGCTCGGATCTTCAAAAAGGGTTCCGTCTTTATGCAAGGAAAAGTTACGGCTCCAAGAATTTCAAATATCCGATTTTCGGAAACGACCTAAAAGACGATTCAGGGCAAACGATTGACAAATTCAAGACCTTAATACTGCGAAACGGCGGTAACTGCGCGTTCACCACTAAGTTTTCGGCCGATTACTGGGCTTATATGTCTGCCGGCATGAAGGTTGACACTTTAGCATCACGTCCCGTTATTGTATACTTAAACGGTGAATACTGGGGACTGTATGTATTAGAGGAGGACTTCTCACAGGATTACTTTGCCGACACTCACAACGTCACCAAGGAAAACGTTGTCCTCTACAAGGGTGATGCCGAAAAATATGCTTTAGGCTACAAATTGGATCTTGGCAGTCTTCCCGAAAACGTCACCGATGAAGCCTACTATTTTACCGAATTGAATGAGTTTTTCGCCACTCACGATTCACTTGCGGGCGATAAGGATTACGAAGCCTTCTGTAAACTTGTTGACCCCGAGTCACTTCTTAACTATTTTGCTGTTGAAGTTTTTATAAACAACAAATGGGACTGGCCCGGCAAAAACTGGTCAATGTGGCGCACTACTTCCGTTGACGAAGGAAACCCTTACGGCGACATGCGTTGGCGCTTCTGCTTTTACGACCTTGAATTCGGCGGTGTATCAGGCTCCGGCGATGCCAATGTAAACACTGTCAAAGAAGATAATTACAAGCCCAAGGGACTTTTGGATTTTAATACCACAAACCCTACTGTTTTGTGCTTTGCGTATTGCATGACCAACGAAAATTTCAGAAATGATTTTTATGACAAGCTGCGCGAGCTTTCGACCGAAAGCTTTGAAAAGGAAAATGCCAAAAAAACGCTTACGGGCTTTACAGATACCTACTCTCCGCTTTACGAACAGTTTTTTAACCGCTACCCCCGCACAGGCAATGCCAAAATTGCCGTACAGGGCGGTTATGCTTCCGCAAAATGTATAAGCGATTTTCTTGACAACAGAGACAAATACATTGAAACTATAATCAGTTGGTGTGAAAAGAATCACAATTAGCGTATATCATTTTATAAAGCAATCTTTGAGAAAGCTTCATAAGGGAGAGCATTATGGCACTGATTGATATTTTAGACAAGAAAAAAAGAAATCCCAAGGACGATGGGATTTCTTTTCATGTTTTCACAGACTTAAACCTTGACGTAATCATTAAAGAAATAAGTTCTTGCTTTGGCGAAGATGTGAAGCGTTTTTACGCAGCATTTCCGCTTGATGAAGAATGCGAGAAATATCGTCGTGATATTTACCGTGACATTGCAAAGACCGGCCTTTTCGAGCCATTGTCGGGTGCCTATGAATTAATGACCCAATGCAATGAAACGGCAGCATCTTCTTCCGTCACCATGCATCGCATACAGCAGGTAATCATTAAGCTTGGTGAAATGTACCTATATTTACAGAGCGTAGATGCCCTTTATAAAGCCCTTTCCGAACGTGAATTTGAAGCCGAAGGTCTTGTAAATGTAACTTCGGCCATCAAAAATTACGTCACATCCAAACCATACACCGACTTTCATGCGCAGATATTTAAATACAGGCAGGATATCGACACCTTACGAATCCGCCTCGACTATGAAAACGATCGGATTCGCGTCTCAATCGCAGATAATCCGCACTCGGATTCAGTTTCTGTCCCCAACAGCGACAGCAAAATCGCAAACCCTTTCTATGCATATACGCACCTTGAAAGTCTAGAACGCGAAATTTTGACGGTCGTTGCCGATGAACGTCCCGAATTATTACGTGCATTGGATTCTTATGTCAAAAAGAACGACAACTTCAGAAACGAACAGATTACACTGTTTTTCGACCAGATTGCTTTTTACCTTTCATATATGTCATTTGAGCAGAACATGAGTCGGCAGGGATATACCTTCTGTCTTCCGACAATCTCAGATGACAATCAGATTTTTGCGGACGGTCTGTATGATTTGGCGCTGGCAATTGCAAACACCAAACGTAAGCTTCCCGTAATCGACAATGATTTTAACTACAGCGACAATGAATATTTCTTTGTGCTTACCGGTCCCAACCAGGGTGGAAAGACAACCTTTGCCCGCAGCCTCGGACAATTGGTGTTCTTTAGCAAAATGGGGCTCAGCGTTCCCGCAAAGCACGCAAATATTAAGTATTTTCATAATCTGTTAACACACTTCAGTGTCGAGGAAAGCGTTGAAACCGGAAGGGGCAAGCTTATGGACGAGCTTAACCGACTTGCACCGATGCTCAGTGAACGATATCGCAACTCTTTCATAGTAATAAACGAACTTTTCACCACCGCTGCCAATTATGATGCCTGCATTATGGGGCGACGCGTTATTAAGAGTTTCACCGACCTTGATTGTCATGGTATATACGTAACTCATTTAAACGAACTTCTCGAGGGAAACGACCGTGCTGTAGGGCTTTGCGCAATACTTGGCGACAACGGAACCGCGACCTATAAGATACGCAAATCCGTCGTCGAATATAACAATCCGGCAATTGAATGTGTTGAAAAATACCATCTTTCCTACGCTGAATTAAGTACACGTCTTTTAAAAGGAGGGAGCGCGCATGAATGTTAATCTTCTTTACCGCGACTATGATTGGAACGGACCTTCTTTTTACAAAGATTATCTCAATATAATCCGTGACTTGAGCCTTAACTCACTGTTTACGGTTGCCTCCAAAGAAATCGTTTACGAAGGCAAAAATGTTAAAAAGGTTTCTGAACCGGATATGTATATCAAAGATGTTTTTCAAAGCGTCATGATGACACCGCTTAAAAACTTCGATGAAATAAAATATCGTCAGGACATCATCAAAGACTTTTTGGCAATTGACGGGCTTGCAGATAATTTGTACTCCCTATCTGCAAATATGCTCGATGAATGGATAAAAGTCGGCCGACACACTACCGGCAAACCCGGCGGTGACACAGCCAGCAAGCTTGTTACCAGAATCCATGAATTAATGCTTTTTAACGACTACCTTGGCAAGCTTACCGATATTTTTTCCAAGCATACAGATAAGATTAAGTCACAGGGGCTTATTGAGTTTTACAAAAGACTATGCTGCGAGTATAACCCCGAACGCGTTACGGAGCTTAAAGCGGTTCTTGCCCAAGTATCTTTTTACGTAAAATCCGAGACCAAAAAGGCTATGGTAAACAAGCCTTCCATCAGTGTTGAATGCGGAATAGGTGAGAACGGCAAGCTGGATGACTTTGTGCTTATAAATGCCAAGTCAAAGGCTGTAAAATATCGCGATCCCACCGGTCCGATTGCAACAATACACAATTATTTTGCCAAATTTTCGCCTGATACCGTTTATTGTCTGCAGGATCAGCATACAGCCGAGCAGGCTGCCGGGATTGAGTATTCTGTTGTCAAAAAAATCATCGACGAATGCGAGCCGTTTTACAAAGATTTCTGCGATATGTGGGACAGACTTCACTTCCAGATTGCTTTCTACAAAGGCGCAGTCTTACTTGCACGCCAAATCGAGCGTTTCGATATCGACTATTGTTTCCCTGTTGAAACCGGCAAGCGAAATCTCGATTTTGAAGAGTTGAAAGAATTCGTGATGTGCATAGGCCAAAATGTAGACCCTGTTGGCAACACCTTAAACATCGACAATCGTAATCTGATAATCATCACAGGTGCCAACCAGGGCGGAAAATCCACTTTTTTGCGCAGTATCGGAATTGCACAGGTAATGATGCAGTGCGGTCTTATGGTTACTGCCAAGTCATACGCGAGCGGTATTTTTTCAGAGTTGTTTATGCACTTCACCAGGCGTGAAGATTCCGAGATGAACAGCGGTCGTCTCGACGAAGAATTAAACCGTATGAATCAGATTATCGAAAGCCTCGATGACAATTCAATGATTCTTTTAAACGAATCTTTTGCAACCACCACCGAAAAAGACGGTTCACGAATTGCTTACGACATCATTAAAGCGCTCAACGAATCGGGTGTCAGGATAATTACGGTTACCCATCTTCTTTCTTTTGCCCGCAAATACTACGATGAAGGTCACGAAGATACCGAATTCCTGTGTGCCGAAAGAATGACCGACGGAAAGCGTACCTACAAAATGATATCCAGTGTTCCGGAGCTTACAAGCTTCGGACTCGATCTTTACGATCACATCATTAAAAAATAAGCAGCCGAAAAGACTGCTGCGTAAGGGAAATGTCTAACTATGTTTAACTATATATGGCCTCTTGTTTTAATAATCCTATCGAATACCTTCTACCAGATAACGGCTAAGTCGGTTCCCGAAAACATGAACCCGTTAGCCTCGCTCACAATCACATATGCTGTCGGCGCCGTAGTTTCCCTGGTGCTGTACTACATATTGACCCAAAACGCCAACATCATCAAAGAATATAAATCCGTAAACCGGGCACCGTTTGTGCTCGGGCTTGTGATTGTGGGACTCGAAGTCGGCTACATCTACGCCTACAAAAACGGTTGGGCCGTAAGCACCTGCCAGATTATACAGGCTGCCATCCTTGCCGTCATCCTTGTATTTGTAGGATATTTTCTTTACAAGGAATCTCTTTCATGGAACAAAATCGCAGGCATTCTGATATGCTTATGCGGTCTTGGGCTCATTAACTACAAATAATCAAAATGCCTGTGGTCAACGACGTTGTCACAGGCGTTTTTGCAATCTGTTCCGGTCAATTTTGCCGTTACCGGTAAGGGGCATGTTCTCCGGTTTTTCAATAACGTTCGGCATCATGTATCCCGGAAGGCGTTTTCGAAGGTCCGCTGTCAATTGTGCTTTAGATACATTGCCCGTGTAATAAAGAATAATCTTTCCGGCATCTGCATCGTACACACAAGCTGCCATTTCAACACCATCTATCCCCGTGACATTTGCCTCAATCTCACCGAGTTCAATTCTGTATCCCATATGCTTAATCTGTGAATCTTTTCTGGATATAAACTCAAGCTCACCGAATTCGTTGTATTTACCTAAATCACCTGTCTTGTATATAAGTTCCGGATAATGACTGTTAAGCGGATTTTGCACAAAGCATTCCGATGTGCGCTCCGGGTCGTTATAGTAGCCCATTGTCAACGAAGTGCCACGTATGCATATTTCCCCCGTTTCTCCTTTCTGCGCCCTCAAACCGTCTTCTCGCAAAAGAATAATATCCGTATTTCTGAAAGGTTTTCCGATCGGAATTACATCATTAAGCCCAAATTCTCTGTTTACCTCGTAATAGCAGCACATTCCGGTTCCCTCGGTCGGACCGTAAAGATTTACAAACCGCGTTTGGGGAAGTGTTCTTTTCCAGATATTAAACTGCTTTATCGGAAATGCCTCACTGCCAAAAGCAATAAGGCGCAAATATTCGGGCTTTACGGTATCGAACGTTTTAACCGAAGATATCATTACAAGTGCCGACACTACCCAACAGATTGTATTAATGCGATAAGTGTTTAAAAATTCTACCAGCCTTACCGGGAACATAAACAAATCCCCCGGAATCAAATAAGTGGTGGCACCAAACTTGAGCGTCGGGTAAAGCTCTTTTAAGCAGGCATCAACATACAACGGTGTCTGGCTTCCGAATATCGTATTCTTATCAAACTTTAAAACATCCGACAGTTGCTCAATATAGTCAATAACCGAGCGATGACATGCAACCACACCTTTGGGAATGCCCGTCGAGCCTGACGTAAAGACAACATATATCGGGTCAGTGTCAATTGCGTGGCTGCGTATTTCACCAATACGTTCACGGTTAACCTTACCATACGCTATATTGTCAAAAAGAAGCTTCTCACACGGATAATCCGTATCGCCCCAATCTATGGTATTGCCGTCACATATCATAATGCGCGGTCTTACATTTTCAAGAATCAGCTTTATGCGGGCAGCCGGCATTTTAACATCTATCGGAACATAATAATTTCCGCTCATAATAACACCGTAAAACGCAGCAATTGTTTTAGGATGCTTATCCATAAACACTACCACAGGCTCGCCGTAAACATTCGCAGAGTCAAGGTATGTGGCTATACTGCCGGCCACATCGTAAACCTCGCGAAATGTCATGTCAAAAACCCCATTCGAATATGCAATTTTACCCGGGACTTTCTCAACCGCTTCGTAAAGATAGTCCAAAACGTTATTTGCCATGCATTACCTCGTAATAAGTTCCTGAAAATCCGTTTTAAGATTTGCGCACCTTTTCACGGATTCAGCCGCAAGCACATCAAGTATATCCAAAAATCCTGAGCCGAGTTTATTGTCGCGCTTTACAATTGAAAGCTCCGTACATCCCAACAGCACAGCCTTAGCACCTTCTTTAAACAGGTACTCTCCCACTGCGTTAAACCTGCCCATATTTACAGGCTTTCCCGCTTTAACCTCATCAAATATTATATGCATCACAAAAGCCTGACCTTCCGGATCCGGGAAAATTGCATCAATGCCATATTCTTTAAAGCAGCCTTGAAGATATCCGCTTGCAACCGTACCGTCAGCTGCCATAACCCCCACACGATTAATGTTGCGAGCTTTAAGATATTTGGCGGTTTCACTGACCGCATTAATGACAGGAACATTAAGTTTCTGCGAAATTTCATCAATAAACGTATGTGAGGAAATGCACGGCATTGCAATAACTTCAGCTCCATTGGAAATAAGTTTCCGGCCTTCATCGACAATCGCCGGACATGGATTTGGGGCGCCTTCTTTTTGCAAAATAAAATCCGTGCGTGGCGGAATGCATGGATTAGATGAAATATATGTTGTAATGTGCTGTTGATCGGCAGTTGCATCCGTCATCTCAACTACGCGCCTGTAAAAATACGCAGTTGCCATGGGCCCCATGCCACCGATAATACCTAAAGTTTTCATATGTTTACCAATCGTTTTCGGAAAGATTTGTAATCAACTGCCAAAGAGCCTCCGCGGATTTGAAATTTTCAGGGAGAATATACTCGGCCTTAATTGTCACCCCATATGCATCGTATATTTCGGCAATAAGCGTAACTATGTCGAAAGAATCAAGTATTCCGCGTTCAATAAGATTATCCTCGATTGCAAAATCAATATCCGGATGAAGTTCTGATAAAATTTCAATTAGCTTTTCCATAGGAATATTATACACCCGTAAAGGCCACAAATAAACTGTTGCTTTATTTTGCCAATGCATTATGCATTTTGTTAATTCTCATTGTATATACTTTACAAGCACTACAGTGGACAGATATCCATAAGAGGGAGAAATATTATGAAGGGCAAACTAAAGAAAATCGGGCTTGCTATATGTGCATCCAATTACGAACGTCAAAAGAAGAATATTGAAGCCATTCACCAACGATTACTGCAGGAAGATAACTGCGCATTATACGTAATCACAAACTACGGCATTTACTACGACGAAGACTGTTCATCGAACGGTGAATCGGCGGATTACAGCCTGTTTGAGACTATAGAGCTCGACGGATGCCTGCTTGAATCCAACTTAGGCTGTGACACGCAGGTTAACAACATACTCGATATTCTTAACCGCAGAAATATTCCCGCCGTTCTTATCAATATAAAGAATGACAAAGCACCGTATGTATCTCTTCGCGCCGAAGGATCCATCCGTGAACTTTTTGAGCACCTTATTGTCAAGCATGGGTGCAGGAAAATCAATCTATGCTCTAATGTCGGCGGAATGGTTTTCACGGATTTATCGGCACGCATATACCGCGAAACCCTTGAAAAGCATAACATACCCTATGATGAAAATCGTATAAGTTTCACAAAAGTCGGGACCGATAAAGGCAAGGAAATTCTTGATATATTTGAAAGTCGGGATGTTTTTGACGATGCCGAGGCAATCGTTTGCGAACATGATGTTAACGCAATATCATTGTGTATTGAATTGGAAAATCGCGGCATAAAAGTGCCCGATGACATAATTATCGCTTCAATTAACCGTAGCAACAACAGTATTTCTTTCATGCCCGATATCACGGGCGTTGATCGTATGGACTCAAGAGCTGCCACCCTTGCCTGCAATTTGCTGTTTAAGCTCATAGACGGCGAATCCGTTGATATTGAAAACTACTACGAGGGAAAAGTAAGCTACGGTCACAGTTGCGGCTGCGATGCAAGTGAAACGGAACAAGACGAACGAGTTGCAGCTTTCAGAAATTTAACTCTTAACAAAATTGATGCCGGCAGACAGATTGGCGGCATGATGCAATTCATGAATTCACTCGAAACTACGGAAACGCAGGAACAATTCGCCAATGCCGTCGGTAATATGCTTCTTTCAACCGGTTGCAACAGCTATTTCTTCTGTGCCAACAGCAGTGATATTGAGTACATGATCGGCAACAAAGAAGAAGATTTAAGGGAATCCCCCAATCCGTACGACGATGAAATGCTGTTGATAAGAGGGTACTGCGAACGTACAGGCGTCATAACCAACAAAGCCTTTGCGCTCAAAGACTTGTTGCCTATAGAAATACAGCCCGGCGATATGCTTTTGGTGCTTCCGGTACATCATATGCAGCGTCAATTCGGCTACATGGTTTACTTAAACGAGTATTTGCCGCTTTATCAATACAATTTCCGCATATGCCATGACATCATCGGTAACAACGTGGAAAACTTACGACGCAAGCTTCTTTTAAAGCATAACGTTGACATGCTCGATACGCTTTATATGCAGGACCAGCTTACGCATCTTTATAACAGATTTGCGTTTATGCGCTATAGTGACCGATATGGTTCCCGCAAAAACTACTCTCTTGCCATGCTCGATATGGATGGTTTGAAATACATAAACGATAATTTCGGCCACCAGGACGGTAACCTGGCAATTACCATGCTGGCATCACTTATTGTAGACTCAGTTCGAAAAGATGACCTTGTGGTACGTTACGGTGGCGATGAATTTGTGGTGCTATCCTTCTGTACCGATCATACCTATTGGGATAACCTTCTGATATCATTAAACGAAAAGCTCTTAAACGATGTAAAAGAACAGAATCTTCCGTATCCTATCGGTGTAAGCCTTGGCTATTCCATTTCCACCAGGCAGGCGCCGCTTCCGATTGATGAAGCCTTAAAGAATGCCGATGAAGCCATGTATAAAGTCAAGGCGGAAAGAAAGAAGAACAGAGCTAAATAGAGCCAACCGGACTCAATTCTCTAAAAGTTATGAATGGATTGACGATGCCGTAGTTGTAAAGCTATCGGAAAACACAAAGAAAAAATTCAGATTTACTGCAATAACAAATAATTCGGTTTTCTTCAAGCAAAACAAGCCGGCCTTTGCATAACAGCAAGGCCGGCTTATTGCATATTTACCGTTTATAAAATATAGACGCCAATACTCTCTTCTACCCTTCCCTATTTGCGGGAAAAAGAGACATTTTATTTATGATTTTTTAGTTTTCCCACCCTTTTGGACATTTGGGGTGGTGCGAAGACAGGCAATTTCTTATAGTGTGATGTAATGTGTAGTGCCCTTGGCCGTACACATGATTTGAATAAATTAAATATATATACAAGGAGATTGAATACAATGAAAAAGTTTTTAGGAATTCTTTTGGTGGTTGCCATGATTCTTTCTTTGGCAGCCTGCGGCAAGAAGCCTGCAACCGATAACGAAGGCAGTTCATGGAACAATCAGTCAACACAGCAGGGAAACAATTCCGGCAGCACCAACAATGCTTCAGGCAACACAGCGGGCTCATCGGTCGATGAAACCGACGGCAAGGTAACGGACCCTGCAAAGCTCGGCGAAGCAATATCATACTGGGTTGATGGAGATTACTTATATTTTAAGATTAAAACCTCGGCCGAGATTAATCCCCATCGCTATAATATTGACATTGTAAATCCGGGAATCTATCTGACAAGAGCTTCAGCGTTTATCACTCAGTCGATATTTGGTGGATTATGTAGTTTTGCTGAAAAATTTGACAAGGAGTATTTTGACGGATACTATGTGTTCTATGTTGATAACACCATGATTAAGGACCTTGCTTCGGATGAATCGGAATGGGCCCCGGGAACCTGGTCTGTTCTTTTGTACAATTCAGATACCGATCTTGTTCTCGGACAGTGGCTCATTGTTCTTGAGGGTGGCGGCAAGTATCACTTTGAATACAGCGATTCTTTCCTTTACGGTGCCGGTGAGGACAGAAAGGTCAAGGAATTTGACAGTCTTAAGGATGAAGTTGCATCCTGGTTTACCTTCAAGCCCGATGAAAGCTATGACGAATGGGCTGTATTTAATTTTGACGGATATTATCTTGAACAGATTGATCCCGAGGGATATGACTGTTACTATTTGTTTGTATGCCCTGAGGGCGACTATACCACATACGGGGAAGCCGACGCCGTCGATTTAACATATTGCGGTTATGGCGGTGTAGAGTATGCTACGTGCCCTTACCGTTTTGCATTTGAACAGAACGGTCTTGAAAACGGCAAATATACATTCGTTCTTGCAAGAAACGGAAACAACAACTTAGGCGTCGGAGGCGATGTTGAGATTCAGTTTACTGCAGAAAAGAAAGGCCCTACAGACTGGAAGATGGATTTCTCCAACGCAAAGTGCCCTGCACTCGAAAGCAAATAAGGGGTTTCTCTATAGTCAAGTAAAGGGACACGAATAGTGTCTATTCGTGTCCCCTTTTTTAATATAGATCCAAATATGTAATAAAACAGTAGCAAAAAGAGTAGCAAAAAAAGTAGCAATTAAAGTAGCAATTAAAGTCGGCAAGAGGCAGAAACGCTTGATTTGTAGCTGTCTGTAGCTGTCAAGAAAAGTGGACATTTTTTTGATACAAGTAGACAATGTTTTGATACAAGTAGACAGAAATGCTCTGTGTGCAAATATCAAAGATAAATATTATGTAGTTGCATCGTTTGCCACTTTTCTTGCCTTTTTCT
>JAZLHV010000040.1:0-107552 GCA_045617045.1 Lachnospiraceae bacterium | reverse complement strand
AGAGGGATTACTTCCTCCTGATGAACCATTAGCTTCTTGATCAAATTTACTAAATCTATAACCTCAAACAAGTTGTCTAATTTAGACAGCTTATTTAAGTGCGCCCATCTACGGCTTTCCTCTACTTTCTTTCACACTATTCCTCCAATCTGAAACTATTGTACAGTATAGTATGCAATGATTACAGATACAAATCGGAAAGATATGATATTTTAATCTGCAAAAGAAAGAACAATACGTGGCAAAAAAATACATGTTTCTTTTAGGATGGTAAATTGTTAAAATATAAGTTGTGAATTGGTTTGCGGATTGTCACAGTCGTGCCGTGATTAGGAGGCTTCTGAACAATGATAACTTTAGAATGGACGCAGGATGAATGAATAAAGGACTTACAAAAGATCACACAAAAATGTTGCACGGGCTTGCCATATTGATGATGCTTTACCATCATCTCTTTTCCACGCCGGAGGCTTTGGGGACAGAATATGTATCTGTTCTTAACTTCGGCAGTGTAAATATAGAGCTTAAAATGGCGTGGTTTTTCAAAATATGTGTAGCGATTTATGCCTTCACTTCAGGGTACGGTCTTTCGAGGGGATTATCCGGCATTAATGTTACCGACAAGAATTTCCGGACACGATTGAAGGATGATTATGTATTTGTGCTTAAAAAATACGTTTCGTTTTACCTTCAGTACTTATTGGTATTCATTATCTTTGTTCCCATAGGCTTTTTCTTTTTTGATAAGAGTTTTGTGTTCTCGGAGTTTTTGCTGAATCTGTTGGGTATATCATCTACCTATAACGGGGCATGGTGGTATGTTTTGCAATACTTGAAAATGATACTTACGCTTCCGGTTCTTGATGTTATTTTTGCCGGGTATAAGTCTAAAAAAGATAAGATTACGCAGACATCAATAATTATTGCGGGCATCGTTTTAGTGGTGATACTCAGACTGGCGGCACCGCTGCAACTTAATAATATTATTGACTTTATGCGTCCGGCATTTTATTTGTGCTTTGTTATAGGCTTTTTGTTGAGCCGTTTCAGAGTGTATGAGCTTATGGATTCGTTGCTTCCGTCAAAAATATTATATGCTCTCGGCATAGCAGGTTTTTTGATTGTTATCATTTTAAGAGTCATGTTGGCAAAAGATGCAGCCTTTGCGGTTCTTGATTTTTTATTCGTACCGGTGTTTTCTTTTGGATTTATATGTATAACAGAAACGTTGAAGCCTGTTAAGCCCGTATTTTTGTTTTTTGGAAAGCTGTCCACCTATATATGGCTGACACATGTATTCTTTTACGATCATTATGCCAAGAAAATTGTTATGGCTTCACATATTTCGACACTTATATATTTAACATTGTTGCTGCTAAGTACATTAACCGCATTCGTTTTAAACTATATAGGTAAGCATATTTTTAAAAGGGTGAATTGATTATGAAAAAAGAAAAGTATTAAGTTTCGTTATTTTTGCTGCTTCTGTGGCATTGCTGTTTTATTTGTTGTTCTCAGGGGTAAGAGCGGCTATCGGATTACACAATGTCTATGTAAAGCTTGCCGGTACGGAGATTTCCGCTTACGAGCGTTCGATTATTTCATATGACGATAGATGCATTTCTGGAAAGGTCATTAAAGAATCTATACACCAGGGCAGTGTTTGCGTGCGTTCAATGGGTTCATTCTGAAATTAAATTCAGAATGAACCCATTTTAATTACAGTAAATTCTTTATTTCACTGATTGTACGATCCGCAAGCTCCAGGTCAATATTTGTTACCGCACCGTCAAGTGTTTCGAACAGCTTTGCAATGTCTGCGGAAAGTTCATATGTGCTTATTTCTTTCATGGCAGCATCTGCAGCATCAATATCTATCATGGGAAGCGCTTCGGAAATTTTGTTGAGGCCTTCAATAAATTTTTCTTTATCAAAAGGATTCTTTTGTGTGCTGTCTGTCCCAAGATAGTCTTTAAGCTTGGCGGTAATATCGTCCCACTCTTCAAGGAACGAATCGGTTACGTTTACAACAAGGGCATTGTTACCGCGCTTGGCAGCATGCTCCAATACTCTTGCAAGCGCCGAAAGCGACAGTGCACCGATTAGTGCTGCAGTGCTCTTCATGGCGTGGACTTTAATCTCGTAATCCTTTACCAGTGCGCAAAGATTTTCCGGATCGCTGCACGACTTAATGGCAGCACACTTTTCACTCAGGAAATTGCGCTCGTTGGCGGCTAATTTCACGAAACTTGTCATCGCATCCGTAACGTTTTCTTTTGTCAAAAGTCTCGAAAGTGCATAATCATAATCGATACCGTCAATTGTGGGCTTGTCTTCCGTATCGGATTCAGGCTCAGGGGCGACTTCGTCTGTGATGACAATCATTTCTTTCGGCAGATAAGTTTTCAGCGATGCTTCCAGTTTCTTGGGCTCAACGGGCTTTGACAGGAATGAATCGAAACCTTCGCTTAGGTATTCTTCCTTTGCTCCGGTAATCGCATTTGCCGTAAGCATAATGACGGGCGTCTCTTTGTTAAGATTGGTCGCGGATTCTTTCAGTCTGTGGAAGGTCTCGATACCGTCCATCTCAGGCATCATATGGTCAAGATAAATGATGTCGTATTTTTTCTGCTCGGTAAGCGTTAGGCATTCGGGACCGCTTTCAGCTTCGTCAATGTTTTTACATATGCCTTTAAGAAGGCTGATGATTACTTTGCGGTTCATGGAATTATCGTCTACCACAAGGAGTGTAGCGTTCGGTGTTTTAAAAGCGCCGCTGTTTAGGTTCACTAAGGTTGCTTTTTCAACTCTGTCCTCTATGTTGCCGATGGGAGTATCCTTTTCAATCTTTTGGCGAAGGTCAAAAGAAAATTCGGAACCTTGCCCATATACGCTTTTGACGTCAAGTTTGCTGTTCATAAGCCCCAGCAACATTACCGTAATGCTCATGCCGAGACCGGTGCCTTCGACATTTCGGTTTTTGCCTTCCTCGATACGGCGGAACTTTTCAAACAGGCGGTCCATATCCTCGGATTTGATGCCGGAGCCTGTATCGATGACTGAAGCGTGTAAGACAATGTCATCGCCGTCACGGTCGCCTCGAAGCTTTAAGGTCACGCTTCCTTTTTCGGTATATTTTATCGCATTGTTTAAAAGGTTAACGAGAATCTGCCGGATGCGGACATCGTCACCGAACAGCCATGCAGGGAGCTCGTGATCGATATCAAGTCTCACATCGAGACCTTTTTCTTCGCCCTTCATGCGTACCATGTTGAGAGTATCGTTCAAAAGTGAGCTCAGCTCGTATTTTATGGGAATGATTTCCATCTTTCCCGACTCAACCTTTGAAAGGTCGAGGATATCGTTGATGATTGTCAGAAGATTTTCACCGGCACTGTGTATATCAAAAGCATAATGAAGAATATCATCGTTTTTGGATTCTCTTAATATCATTGTATCAAAGCCGAGGATAGCATTTATGGGAGTTCGTATTTCGTGAGACATATTTGCCAGGAATTCTGTCTTGGCACGGTTTGCCATATCTGCTTCGAGGCGCTTTTCTTCAACCTGCGCCACGAGTCCTTCAAGCTGGGTATTGGCTTCGGCAAGCTCTGCGGTTGCTGCCTGTATGAAGTTTACAAGTCTTCTGTTAAGAGGTACCACTACGTCTTTGGCAAGCGTAGGATAGTTTTTTATAGGGGCGGTTTGACCTTCTTTCATGCCCACGACAACTAAGGTTTCGTTGTGGTGCACAAAATGACCTTCGCCATTGGATACGAGTTCACCGGAAGTAAAGAAGCCGTTAAGAGTTCCCAAAGCTGCAAAGGGACGTATATCAATAACGCAGTTTTCTTCCAGGAATTGCTTGCGTCCGAAGCATGAGTAGGCATGAATAACCTCCGGACCGAATTGGGCCATTTCTTTGGTGGCTTCATAGGCGTCTTTAAGGATATTGTCCTGTGAACCGTATGTAAGCCTTGCTGTATCGAAGTTATCGATTTGAGCGGCAAAATCAATGGAACCGTCACTGTTACATACCATACCGGTTCGCAAAGCGACAGCGCCGTCCTTTGTTTTACACAAGAGGGGGAATTCTGTTGAATTCATTAAGAACGATTTGTCGTTATCTATTTTTAAGTATTTGGAATAAGCCTCAAAAGGGGGGATGTCGTCAATCAGCTGCAAGACATTTTTATCTGCTTTGGTAATTTTGTATTCTTTACCTAACGGACGCCAACCGATAATGGTCTTTTGGAAAAATGACAGCTCTTCGCCACCATAAGCAATTACCACGAAGGAATTGCTCGAAATCGGGTTGCCGGTAGAAAAGACCCAGTTTTCGGAAACGTCAATCTGTCTGTTGATTGCTCCGCCACCGAAAATGATAAGTCGATTGGATAAGTATTCCATGGAGTCCACAAAATATTCAGCGGACATAACCGGCATGGTACATAACATTTCAAACGCTTTGACCCATTTATATTTACTGCATATATGGTCAATCATGACTTTCATCTTTTCGGAGTCTATTTCATCAACACCAATCTGATTATAGATGAAGTGCGTGGTTTCTTTTTCAAAAACCACGCAGATAATCATGATATCACTTTCCGTAAGCTCGGCTCCGTGAACATTGGCAGCAGTAGTACAGCCGGTATATGGAACTTTCGGGAATACTTTATTCAGACACGCAATTGCCTGTTCTATTCTGCTTTTGTCCATAAGCTCGGAATAGATACGGAAAAACATTTCACCGTGAACTGTATTTGAAAGTTCATCTTTCAAGTCGAACAGGTCTTTTTTTAAATTTTTCTTATCGTGAAATATAATGGTGTATTCTTTCATAGGTCGATTATCCTGCCGATAGTTTCAAGAATAGTGGGCTTGTTGGTGGGCTTTAAAATGTAGCCCTCGCAGCCGGTATCGGTGAGCATTTCCACAACATCCGGAGTATCTGCGCCTGTCAAAAATACAATCGGAATATCTTTGTAGTCATCAATTTCCCTGATTGCTTTAAGTGTTTCAACTCCGTTCATTTCAGGCATTTCATAGTCAAGAAGAATAAGATCCGGCTTACCTCTTTCCAGTGCTGCCATTGCGGTTTTACCTGAAACGGCCATAACTACTTCATAGCTGTCCTCTATCAGGGCTTTCATATTTCTGAGAATTACACCGCTGTCATCAACTAATAAAACCTTTTTCATTTCCCTTCTCCTTTACACAAAACAAGCAACTTAAGGAAAATCTATCAAAAAACTATTAATCAATAATAAATAAGAATATTGACAAACTATACTGTTGCAAAGCAAAGCATAATGTGACTTAAAACCGAGCCGTGCATATGTTTTCGCACGGGAAATGTTAACGCTATTAACAAAAAATTAATGCATATTATGGCCGAAATATGTTAAAATTAAACCCAATGCGGTTTGGTTTACCAAGCCGGAAAATCATATTTTTTATCGCATCCGTAACAGCTTGCTGTGAGACAGCGGAATGTTAAATCCAAACGGTTGCGAGTGTGGGATTTATATGCGCAAGATATTATCCAAATTGTTTGCACTGCTTTTGGCGGCAGTTCTTTGTTTTACGTCAATCGACGTGGAAGCGTTTGCGGCAATAGGTAATACTCCGGCATTTTCACAGGAAATGCTTGCGGAGATGGAAAAGATTACCGGAAACAGAGAAGAAGCGGAAGCTATACTTCAGACCTTGTATGAAAACGGTGTGGTTGATCGCAAGGGAATGCCTGTAGACGGCGGAAATTTTGATGTTAACGGGGTGACAATGTCGCCCGAGGAATTGCGTGCGGTGGCAGAATCACATATCGATGATGCCGACGAGGCAGTTTATGTTGACGGCACAAAAGTATCATGGAGATTCTTACAGAGTTTATTCGCTGTTAAGGATATGCAGGATGCCATGAATGAGGCTGAGGATGGGCAGTATGCTTTGAGTAAAGACCGTGTAACCGATTTTACCACGAGCCTTCTTTCGGGTAACGTTGATATTGTCGGAGATAACGGTTTTATTATGAATATGCTCGGCGAGGATCCTATTCCGGGAACAGATACTCCTGCCGATGGTATGAGCAGAATTTACCTTACGGTTGTTGAAGACGGTAAGTACAAGATTGATACCGCAAAGACCGGGAGCGATATCGTAAGTGCGTACAACATGGATTCTTTTACAGAGATGATTTATCCTTTTAAGGATATGCATGTTATGCAGGAACCTACTTCCGGGAGTAAGTATATTGATGTTAAGCTTCTTGCCCCTGTAAAGCATGAGGAAGCGTCACGAGTTACCATCAGGTTATTGATTGACGGAATCAGTGGAACCAGTGGCGGTTACGGTCCTGCGCAGGATACGCTTAATTACAGTGGTTCTAAACTTAACAGGTTTACAAATAGTGGCGAGAAGGTTAAGTTTGCTATCTTTGCCGTACGTGATACCAAAATTGGTGAATGTTCGGTAGATGTGTCTATCGAGAACGGTTCCCTGGCAAAAGCAGTTCCGTTTTCTTTTGACGCCGGAAAGAACTTCCCACTTTCTGAGTTTAATGCTAATGCTCTCCAGGAAAAATATACAATCCATTTTGAAGATGGTCAGGACGTAGTAGAACTTTCTACATTTATAGCAGACTATGCAGGCTGCTGGGATCCTAACTTGTTATATAAAGAAGTCGAAGATGAACAGCTCGATCTTCTTTCCTACTTTACATTTAAGAATTGTGTTAACTGTGTAATTGGTCTTGAACATCACGCTATGGACAATGCCGATTATACATATGTTCCTGCCTATGGTACGTATCAGGTTTGGCCTTTGGCAATTAACAGGACTGACAGCGGTTCGGATAATATTACGGGTGTAAATGAGGGCGATGCTACGAAAGGCATCAATCCTGAGGTTGTCACTCCGGAAGGAACATATCATAAGGGAGACAGAATCCCGGTTACGATTAATTTTAATAACTGGGTTAGAGATTGTACCTTTGAACTTGATTCGTCCGATCCGGACTATACATCATCCATAAATGCTGATGTACTGTTTAACACGAAGGCATCGTCGACTTATTCATTTATGAATAATGTGCACTATGCTGACAGACTGTATTTTGATTATGCGGTGGACTATGATTTTGGCGCATTTGCAATTAGTGCAGCTGATTTCAAATTAAAGGACAGTTCCGGCAAAAATCATTTCAGATATTCTGAATATGTTGCGTCACCTACTCTTTTGGAAAAATTTGAGTATACGGCCAGCGATTTTAAAAACGCAGGCGGCTGCACAACAGCTAAAATCAGTACTCCGGATAAGCTGCTTACTTTTGATGCCTCCAAGGCGACATATGTTCTTGTTGACGGTGAGTATTATCTGCGCGTACCGGTTAAGGGAGATATTGATCTTGGGTACCTTGCATGGCTTTGCGCGGATGTTGCTTCCGAACCCGGTGCGACAGACCGAAGTTACGTAAAGAGCCTTTTAAGTGCGGTTACAGATTCAAATGGCAATGCTTCTTATAACAGGGTGTATCTTGAGACAAGTAATGAATCTTTTTCCTGCATAGATCCGCTTACAGGAGAGCCCGTAAACTATACCGAAAAGCCGGTAGCAATTTATACAAAAGCCGAGCTTGATGCTTTGAATGAGGTTAACCTTGGCGGAACAATTGAGTTTATCGGTATACGTGATGTAGGAAGTACTGATGATATTTCAACGTGGAGTGCTGTGGTTGTTTCTGAAAAGCTGGATAGCGGGGAACTTTGCAGATTTATTAATATTGCAGCCTTATATGATGAGGGCTTACTCGAGGAATCCAATCAGGCTATTTTGGATCGCGGCAGAGACCGTTCTTACAGTATGTATTGGGTATTTCCCTGCGTTGACTTTGCCAAGGCTTATATTAAAGAGGACAATGTAAGAGTTTCTTATAACAATACGTGGAAGCATTATACGGATCCTACGGATACAAATGATGCCACAAAGAACAATATTCCCAAGCTGGTTCTTAACCAGTACAGTACATATACTACGGGACACGAACCGATTACGCTTTCCTATGAAGTTGATGCATTGAATGCCGCCGGGGTTACAATTGAGAATACTTCGGCAAGCTATTTTACATGGGAATCCAGCGCTCCGGATATTGCTACCGTAGAGAATACGGTGGCAGGTGAAGTTACGACCGGCGTGGTTTCTTTTACCGGTAAAGAAGGTACCGTTTACTTTACATTAAAGCATCAGGATTTTGAGGACGGTTGGCAGACGGCTTCCGTTACCGTTTCGGAAGCAACCGAACCGTATATTTACGTTCCGTCTACATCCGAGACCATTGTGGCCCTTAAGGGTTACAATGCAAACGTTTACTTTGTATCAAACATTCCCGCCTTCAATGAGGCTGTAGATGCAGATTACAAAACCGTGTATTCTTTACAGGTTTACAAGTGTGGTGCGGATGGCAAGAAGACCGGTACAGGCATATTGGAAAATCCTTTAACCGGTGAAGCTACCGCTTCAGAGCCTTTGAATTCCTTTACGATTCCCGCGGGAATTCTTAACGATGTATCTGAATCGGGTGGATTCAGTTACGTGGCTGAAATCACTGCTTTGTATAAGGGGCGTGCGTATGAAGTTAACAAAGATGTACCCGCAGATACGTTGATTGATAACGGAGACGGTACATATACATTTGCTGCCGGCGCAAAGATTAAGGTCAAAAATGCACCTTTAAAGGCTGAGATGCTTGAAATGGACAGCAATTACTGTCTCGATGATACGGCTACGGAAGTTAAGTGGGCTATTCAGGGTGATATATCCGACAGCGCACAGTGGAAGCTTACCGTCAGTGACGAAACCGGTGCTTTGCTTGTAAATAATTCAGGCATCGGGTCAGCCGGCATACCTTTATCGCATGTAATTTCGGCAGGTGTTATTTCCAATGACCCCGCAATAAAAGATACAACGCTTAAAAAGATTTATACGATAAGCTTTTCAATAAGCAATGATCTTGCAAGTGAGGGTTATTCCGTTGCCTCGACAATGGTTTACGTATACAACAGCAAGGCGCTTGATATTCTCGTACGTAATACGCATCACTCCACAACGGTGAGCGCTGACGGCAATAAGGTAACGCTTGATAACGAGAAATATGTAAGTGACAACTCCGATGAGGACGGTGTTCTTGATATAGATCTTGCAACGCTTCAGACAGATATTACGTTAAAAGCTGCCGTAAGCATTAACTACGGTGAATATGTCTGGGGTCTTGTTTCCGACCAGTTAAAGTGGAAGGTAACAGATGCTGATGCAAAGGTAGATGCTGCAAACCTTTACTATTCACAGGGCGGACTTTATACAAATATTGACTTTTCGCTTTTACCTTCTTACATGCCGGTAAGCTCGTTTATGCTTGTGGGCGAGAAGGATGGTAAGAGTACGATTACCGCTACCCATGCAAAAACAGGATTTGAGACGAGCGTAGAAGTTGACGTTAAGCGACTTGAAAACAAGTTTTATCTGTTCCAGTTCTACCCTCTTTACAAAACATCGCTTACCTATACAGACGGTAAAGGTGTGGAAAAGACGGTTACTTCCAAGGACAACGGACAGCTTGCTTTATATGAGCCCGACGGAATAGATCCCGACAGCCTTATGTACTACAACTCCAACAAACTTGTTGGAGAAAGAACGTTATACTATTCGGGTATTTCAACCGCTGAGTTCCTGTTAAGCGGTGAAAGAAACGGCGTTTTGGGTGAGACCTATCCCGTAAATGTTTTTGAACTTACCAAGATGGAAGAAGCAGATTTCTTTATTAAGAAACCTGACGGAAAACCCTTGGCAAATACGGATGTTACGGTACACGGCGGTATCTATTTCAAGGAAACCGCTAACGGCAGTAAGAATGCGTATGATAACGGAAAGCTTACAATGATTTCCGGTTACAAGTATCAGCCGCAGATGGATCTTCTTACCCCTGCCCAGGCAATAGATTCGGCACAGAATGAACAGGGTAATACCGCTACTTCCAATGGTCTTGAGGCGCTTACCTTTAAGACCGATGCAAACGGTATGATTGCTGTTGTCCTTAACATGAACCAGCTTAAGGACAACTTTAAGCAGTTGTCGGCCGGTGAAGACATTATGTTTGTGCTTCAGTTGGAGTTTGCCGATGACGACTATAAGCCCGTTATTGTGAGCCATACCCTTTTCGATGCTGAAGGATCTGCCAATGCGGCATCGGTAGTTACCCTTGAATCCACAAAATCGGTTATATATGAAAACATGGGTCTGATGCCCAGGGAAATAAAGAAAGTCGAGCCGTTCATTACAAGTATTACGGAAACAAGACTCGTCTCCGACGGAAGATGGATTCCCATGACAATCGATTCGAATGTCACATCGTTAGGTTCCGATAGCGAAAATCCTACGAGACACCTTAATTTCCGCACAATGCTGTGGAGCTATGAGAGCATTCTTGATGGCAGCTCGACAGACAAGGAATGTGCAAAGAGCGCAGACTTTGACAGATACAGCGTTTATCTTGCGGATGTTTTGAAGGGCATCGAGCACAACAAGAGTCTTGGGCAGGATGAAGCAAGGCAGACTTCGAAAATCTGGTTCTATCCGTTCTCGACAATTGCTTTTGCCGATACAGATATGGACTTGGAAGAAAACAATTACTTTAAGAAGTCTGCAGTCGGGGAGATGTGGCTTGAATATCAGACTTCGGTTCCCGCAGACTTTGCGTTGTTTACGGACTACGGAAATGACGGGCAGAAGATAATGTTCCGTTCGAGTTTCCCTTACAAGATTGCAAATAATCTTGATGTGCCGAAGCTTTCGGAAGACCTTACTTTCCGCTCAAATGTTAAGGCATACCTTGAAGGCCTTAAGAGTAATGAAGACTTCAAGCTGGATGATGTTGTTCCCGGAGGAGATATGCTTGCCACCTCAATGGCATATATTTCGGGACTTCACACCGGTGGTGATTATCAGGTTAACATGATGATATGCCCCACTGCGGATCCAAATGTATATAAAGTGCTTATCACGCTTGGCGAAGAAAGCGGTATTTTTACCTGGGACGATGCCAACGAGGGTGAAGAAAAAGAAGAAGGAGTTATGACTCACTTCGGTAACCTCGACCCGAAAGATCTCAATGAAGCCATGGATAAATTCATGGGAGAGGAACCCGAAGAGGACGACGACGACGATAAGATTAAGCTTAGGTTTGCGGGTGCTTTGATAGGTGAAGCTTCGTATCAGAAAGACAAAGAGAGCTGGAACTATACAATCACAGGCGGTAGCATTTCCATGGGTGTAAAGTTCAAGGCTTTTGAAACTACGGAAAACTTTTTGGTAGGCCCGGTTCCCGTAACGATTTCGTTTGCTGCAAACGCAAGCCTCATGAAGTCGTTTACAGTCGATCAGATTTACATTCAAAGATATTTAGACGAAAATAATAAGATTGTATACACCCCCGGAACCGATCCGACCGGATATATCCCCTATCCGGAATACGATGTTGAAAAGACATACGGATTCCTGACCGATTCAACGATTACGGGTGAGGTTGAGGCCTTTGCGGGCATCGGTTTCGACTATACATTGATCGCACTTAAAATCGGTATTTCCGGTAAACTTACGGCTAAAGGATTTTATGCTATAGGTATTACGGGAGCTACCGGCGCATCATTTGGTGCCGGCGTATCGCTTGAAGGCGGTATTTCGCTTCAGTTTAAGGCTTCCATTCTGTTTGTGGATTACGTTGAAGAATTTGCTTCTGTTCAGTTTGAAGCAGGTGTACAGAGCGATTCCTATACAAGACTTGCGGAGATGTTCCACAGCCCGACTATGCAGGACGATTCCTATGCGGGTGGTTTTGCAAGTGGCACGGCAACCTTCATGTCCAAGAAGGCGGAGGCTAATACCGGCAAATCGATGATGATGGCGGTAGGCGACAATATTTACAAGACGCTTTCCGATGAAAAGGACAATTACGGAAAGATTACACTTTCCGATGATGGTGCATTTATATTCTTTACCGATAACTATATGGCAAGCTATGCAGGCATGAACGGTACAAATCGCGGTGCCATTTACAATCCGGGTAGTTCGGATACTGATTTCGGACATTTCTATCTTGACGGCTCGGGTGCTGTCGGTAAGTATTTTGCGGCATGGACCGTACAGACGCACAAGAGTGCCGAGGGAACCGTACCCGCATCGGATAGTATGGCTGAGCTTGCAATGGCACTTAACTCAACCGAAATAGCCGCTGCTGTATATGATTCCGTTAATGATAATTGGACAACAACATTGCTTACGAATAATGCTTCGCCTGATATGTCACCCGCTGTGGCTTCTTACGAAGACCGGGCAATTGTTGCATGGAGAAGTTTGTATGGTTCGGATACCACGAATCCTTTGAACTTCAACGTTGATGATAACATTGTATTTAAGATTTACGATGATGGTGTATGGTCTTCGGATGCTACCATTGCTTACAACGGAACGGCAAACGGTAAAGTTCAGGCACTTGATGCATGTATGCTTGATGACGGCACGGCTGTTATAGTGTTTACTGTTCAGACAGATCCTAACGGTGCTGCCGCAGGACTTGAAACATATTACTCAATTGTTTCAACTTCGGGAACGGTTATGACTGCAAATGCTTCAAATGCTTCACAACGTGTGGATGATAACGTTAAGGTAATTTCCGTGGGCGATGAGGCAATTATTGCATGGTATACGGATGAATGTGCGGATTCAAGTGAAGGCTCTGATATCCGACTGCTCGGTGTTAAGGCCAATGGCGAGCTTGATGTAACAATTCCCGAGAGCGTAACCGCTATAGATTCAACCTTGCGTGTGACAAATAACTTTGCGCTTGCAGGTAAATCAAAATCAGATCTTACAATCGGCTGGGCGGTTCCGTACATCGCCACCGGTAAAGATGACCTTAAGAAGACACAGAGCATTGTATACGTATCTAAACTTTGCACGGAACCCGCATCAGGAAAGTATACGCTTACTACTCCTGCACAGATATACACAACCGATGAAGGAATAGGCGTTGACAGCTTCCTTCTTTTGGACGAAGGCGCCAATAAGGTATCTGCATTCCTTGCAGAAACTTCATATACAGGAGAGCCTATCGTTACAGGAACAATTCAGGCCGAAGATGTTATATTACGTGCTGACTATGAGTCGGGAGCAGCCGGTGAAGAAGCTTACGCAAATGCAGTGGCTGCCTTTAAAGCGCAGTATCCTGCCGGAATAGATGTTACAAGAATTCCCGGATACTTCAAATTTGAAAAGAAGACTGTAACCTTAAAGAACGAACTTACACTTACATCACTGTATTACGATCAGTCAACGGTTATACCGGGTATTGCAATACCGGTAGTATATACAGTTAAGAATACGGGTATCGGAAAGATTACAGACATAGAGATTGACGATACTGTAAAGACGGTTAATCTTGAACCCAATGAACAGACTATGGTTACGATTCTTACACAAATCAGTAACCCCGCAACAGATCATACATTTGAAATCAGCGACCCTGCGGGTGAGTTTGAAAAGACTACCGGTACGCTTCGCTTTAATATACCGAAGGTTAACGTTGAATCTGCCTCGGTTGTAAAAGAAGGCGAGGGCGCAAGAACAGTATCTGTTCTTCTGCAAAACGATTCGCTTGTTTCACTGGCAGACAGCGGCAGAAAACTTGAAGTAAGCCTCTACACAGACTTGAGCATGCAGACACAGCTGGGTAGCACGGTAACCGTTACCGAGAAGGAACTTGTCGACCTGGACGCAGAAACAGTTTCTTTTGATGTAGCTATCAATGATTATGTGGCTGCTTACAATGCAGCAATGGATGCACGGGAAAACAAGAGCGGAGTTAAGCTTTCGGTAGGTACTGATGAGGAAATTCCCACAGGCGGCCTTGACCTGGTAGCTGTTGCACAGGTAAAAGAAGATAAGCCTGACGGACGCGTTTTGTATGAAAACTACAAGCCGGTATCCTTAAAATCAATGCTTAAGGATTCTGAAATGCCTATAGTTACGAATATTTCCGAACCCGTTATTACTCCCGATGATGCGGCTAAGCCCGGTGAAAGCGGTACAATAAGCGGAACCGGATTAATTCGTAACGAATCGATTATTGACAGAGGCACCAAATATTATTGGATTACGCTTACCGACCGGGAAGATAATGTAATCGCAAGACAACTCGTAAAGGCCGAGTTAACTCCCGAGCACGAGGTGCGCTTCGAATACAATTTCAAACTTGCTAAGCTCAAGGATTACAAGGAACTTTCTTTCGAAGAGACAACAGAGAGCACGCTTGGAACACCCGAATCGGATGCGTACGAATTTGCCGGCTGGTACGAAACCGCAGAACTTACGACAGAAGTTGCTGCCGGTGCATGTGTTGGCTATGCAAAGTGGGTATCTACCGTATTTGTTGACTTTGACATAAATGGTAATAATACGCCTGTCGTTTATGGCGTGGCTATGACAATCCCCACTGCACCTTCGATTGACGGATACGACTATGACGGCTGGGAACTTGACGGTGTTACTTATAAGACCGACAGCGAATTGCTGGCTGCTGTTGTTGCCCGCGAAAAGAAGGTCGGAGACAGAATTCAGGTAAAGGCTGTATATACAAAGCTTTATGATATTGAGGTATATATTAACGGCACAAAGAATACTGACAAGTCGGGAACGTACCGTGATAAGGCAAGCATTAGCCTTACGGCACCCGATATTGACGGTATGTTGTTTACGGCATGGCAGGATGATAACGGTGTACAGATAAGTGCAGACAAGACGTTTACTTATACTGTAACAGGCAACAGGATTATTAAGGCATGCTATGAGGATGACGTAATTCCTACACCTACGCCTACACCTACACCTACGCCTACACCCACACCTACGCCTACACCCACGCCGACGCCTACACCTACGCCGACGCCTACTCCTGCGCCGACGCCTACACCCACGCCGACGCCTACACCCACGCCGACGCCTACACCCACGCCGACGCCTACACCTACGCCGACACCTACACCTACACCGGAGCCGACACCCGGACCCACACCGGAGCCTACGCCTGAGCCTACACTTACGCCCGAGCCTACGGCTACACCGATACCCGGTCCCGGAACGAACCCGCGTGTAACGCCGACACCTACACCTACGCCTGCTCCTACGGCGACTCCTGCGCCTACAGCACAACCGACCGTGGAGCCTGAGGTCACAAAGACTCCTGAACCTACAGAAAAGCCGGAAGTGAAGCCTTCTGAACCTTCAGGGGAACTGCCTGCGGACGATATTACCATTTCGCCGATTGAAAAAGAAAAGCCTGCTAAACGGAAAGGTTTAAGCCCCATAGCATGGGCAGGAATCGGAGTTGGATCATTATCCGTGGTTGCGGGAGCTTCGATATTCGTAATCAGAAGACGCCGTCGAAAATAAAGTTTTTGTTTGACGGAAGTTGTGTTGATGTGCGGATAGGAAAAAGTAAATAAAAGAACACCTGAAAAGAGCACCTGCGTTGTAATATCGCAGGTGCTCTGTTATATGAACGATATATGATATATATGGCAGAAATGATATTTATATTATATATTGTATGTGTAGTGACGGGATTAGTGCATGTCAAGCGCAGTTTTCACTGCGGTGGTGATTTCGCTTAAGAAAGAAGCAAACTCACGGCTGACAACTTCATCCCGCGGCATGTCTTCCTGAGCGCTTTCCGAGGACAGAAATTCCTTAAGCGCTGATGAAGAAATGTTGCTTACGTAAAAGAAATCAAAGAAGCGTGCATGGTATACTACATAGATGTAATCGTCTGATTCGGAACCGTAAACAATGACCGGCTTTTTGAAACCGCGGATGGTGGCAAAGCGTGGGTAGCCCAGGGATGTTTGAATGGTGCAGAGAGCCTGATAGAGCTGCTCATTTGTGAAATCCTCGGGGCAGGGAACCATGCGTGTGCCACTTACCTGTTCGTTGTATTTTTCGGGGTTGGCTGATATGCAAAGCGTAGCACCGGCGATGATAATGAGAGTGAAGATTGTGAGTGCAAAGTTGGAGTCCGAGAATATGAATGCACCGACGATGCCGCCCGCAATCAGCAAGATGCCCAGTAAGCGGAACAATATGCAACGTATACGCATGGGAACAGAGAGTCTGCGGAGGGAATCGATTTCGTTTTCTGCGGAAGCAATAATGCCTTTGAAGAAGTCAACCTCAGGGAACGTAAATTCTTCATCGCGGATGCCGGTACGGCGATAAGTAATATAGCTGCGTATAAGTAAATATATTGTGCGAACGGTAAAGAAAATCAGACCGGGAACGTCAACAAAAACCCACAGGATACTACAGAGGGTATTGGGGGTGCCGTCAGGTTCATTGCCGACTGCCAGCAGCACAAAAAAGAGCATGTAAAAGAAAATCGGCAGTCGCCAGTAATAGAAGAAGCGTTTTAAATTTCTGTTCATGATAGGCCTCCGTAAAAAAGCCCCCGGGGAAAAGCGGGGCATCAATGTTTTGGATGTGACAACTCCGAAATCATAGCATAGCACCCTTAGGCAGTCAAGATTTTCGGTCTGCCGCAAGGTGATGTAAACCCTTTAATCGGCATGGCTGCCACAGCCTTTAAGCGGATAGGAGAATAGGGTGCTTAGGATTTCACAAGTGAAATGGAGCATTCCTGCAATTAAAAATGTCGCTTGTGAGACGACATTTTATGAAAGTGTTTATGATATTCTGAAAATGTAAGATAAAAAATTAGGAGGTGCATATTATGTACGGAGCAATTCTTGGAGATATTATCGGCTGCCCTTATGAGTTTGACCGCGGTGAAAAAAGAAAGGATTTTGGACCGCTATTTATTGATGAGTCAGCTTTTACGGATGATTCCGTGATGACCGTAGCGGTAGCGGAAGGGCTTATGAATGCAATCGAAACGGATTCCGATGAATGTATCAGGAAAAGTATTATTGATTCGATGAAAAAATGGGGTAAGAAATATCCGTATGCGGGATATGGCAGCAGATTTATCCGCTGGGTCCTTTCGGATGATTCGCAACCATACGGAAGCTATGGAAACGGTTCTGCCATGCGCGTTTCGGCTGCAGGGTGGCTTTTTGACACACTTGAGGAAACCCGGCATGCAGCAAGGCTTACTGCAGAAGTTACCCATAATCATCCCGAAGGAATAAAGGGGGCTGAAGCAGTTGCCGCTGCCATATATCTTGCGAGGACCGGCGTTTCCAAGGAAGAGATAAAGGAGTATGTAACAAGAGAGTTTGAGTATGATCTTACCAGAACGCTCGATGAAATTCGACCGACATACTTTCACAGGGAATCCTGTCAGAAAACAGTGCCCGAAGCGATAACTGCCTTTTTAGAGGGCGAAAATTTTGAAGATGTCATTCGCGGTGCTGTTTCACTCGGTGGTGACTGCGACACGTTAACATGCATTGCTACCGGCATAGCAGAGGCTTTTTACGGATTGCCTGAAGATATGCGTGGGGAATGCCGTAAACGCGTAAATAAAGATATGTTGGAAATCCTGGACAGATTTGATGTGCTCATGAAAAGATAGGTGCATTGGCTATTGGTGTAAAGTATAATGTTGTCAGGAAGCTTACAATTTTGAACCGGTACGGTTAGGTGAATACAATGATTGAAGCAGGTGTTAACAAAGATATTGAACTGGTACAGACAATTATATACTTGGCGGGCGATTCACCTTCACAGTATTTGGAAAATCGTGAATATTTAATGAGGCTTAATGAGTGGTTTGACGGGTTTAGAGAGCACGAGGCTGTCAAAAGAACGCATGAGATGATTTTGCATGACCGCTTCACATATATTCGCACGCATAGGGCAGCGCTTGAGTTGCATAAGCTGCTTGGCGATGTTAATGAATCGTATCACGAATGGGCTATTCTGGTGGAAAAGTTTGCCTCGGAAAGCAGGTTTGATGATTTCTTTACGCAAGAAAGCGATTACTACAGGACAATCGTTGAACGGGCGGCGGATGATAATCTCGGAAAATGGGTTAAGTGGACGGATGATTTCTGGCGCGGCGCTAATGAACGCACATATCTGGTAATCTGTATGCTTGATGGTAATTACGGTTTTTCCGTTGAACGGAAGGGGCAAAAAGAAAACTTCATAATCCGTTGCCTGCCGGTATTTGATTCGATGGGGCGAGAGTCGTGGTCTGAGGGACGATTGGCCAACGGAATTATTCACGAGTATGCGCACACGTTTGTGAATCCTGTTGTGGAGGCTCACAAAGACATTTTGCAGAAGTGTCGGGATTTCTTTGCCGCCCACACAAATATGATATCTGCATATAATACGGATTATGCGATTATGAATGAGTATCTGGTGCGTTCTTTTACACTTCTTTTCCTGGAACAATACACTTTTGAAGACGTGACCGTAGAGGCTGAAATAAGCAGGCACCTGGAAAATTTCCCGCACATTAAGGCTTTTGTGAGCTTGCTAAGGGAGTTTCAGAATTGTACCGAGAGCTTTGAAGAGTTCTATTTGGATAGGGCAGAAGCTTTTTTGTTAAAAGAAACGGTAAAAGAAAATTAACATAAAGGAATGGGCATGAAGAAGATTACAGGCATTTCTTTAATATATGCGGCACTGATTTTTGTGGTTTTTGGAACGGTGATGTCGGTTTTGAAGGTAAATCGAATGGTTCACTTTGCAAATCGTGAGGAACTTTCCCAATACGATTTTAGTGAAAACTGCGCCGTTCTGGAGGAAATTTTGTGCGATAAGTATCCGGATAAGCTTCTTTATCCGAGTGAAACGGCTGAATACAATGCAAAAGATTCGACTGCCGAATTTGAGCATTTCGCAACGTACAGATTTACCGTTCCGGTAAAAGAAGGCGTGAATTATGCAATTTCCTGCAGAAAGTCCGATTATGCCGTGAAAGTATTCGTGGACGGAGAGTTGATAGCATCTACAGGAAATGTCGCTGAGTCAAAAGAAGAATTTGTGCCTACAGCCGCGGCTTATGAAGCATTCTTTACAGGTAAAGGAGAAACTGCCGAAATCGTAATCTGGCAGGCTAATTTTAACCACCATAAGCACTACCCCGTATGGTTTAGGCTTGGACCTGCCGAAAAAATTTCGGAGTACAACAGAAAAGTACTGTTCGAGAACGTTATTGTTGCAGTGGTGCTGATTACTGCCGCTTTAATAAATTTCGGAATGTTTTTATGTTTTTCGGGCCGTTATGAGCTTCTGTGGTTTTCAAGCATTTGTACATGCGCCGCCGTTAACGCGTTATTCCCTGAAGTCACAAATTTTACAGCTCCGCACATAAACTGGTATGTAAGCCACAAGCTCGAGACTTGCTCGATAATCGCAATCCTGTTTTTCTCGATACTGTATGTGGGAGTTTTGTTTAAGCAATACGTTAACAGGAAACTTTTGCGTATTGCAATTATTGTAACCGGAGTGATTTTTGCACTGTTTGCTTTTGCACCGTCAATCATTTACTCACGTTGCAATGAAATTTGCATAATAATTGTCTCTGTTACAATGATACCGATGCTGGTTTCTTTGATAATTAAACTTGTAAAGTGGCGCAAAACCATTCCCAACAGCAACAGGCTCGCACTTACGGGTGTCGTAGTTTATGCACTTATTTCCCTTAATGAAGCTTTGGGGTACGGGGAATATTTTGAAAATCTTGACATTATGGGAACGACTACCGGCGTGGCAATGCTTGCGTTCTTTAACTCGCTTGCATTGGCCGTAGACTTCAGGGCTTCCATTGAAATGTTGCGACAGGCCGAGGCTTTGGAGCGCGAACTTGACCAGACTAATCAGGCACTTACCAGACTGGATAAGATACGTGAAGCTTTTCTGTCCGATTTAAGCCATGAGCTTAAGACGCCGCTTACGGTTATTTCATCAAATGCCGCGGTGACCGCCAAGCAGGTTTCGATGGGGCGGGCTGATGACAAAACCGTCGAAAGACTCGGAAACATTGAAAGAGAGGCCGTGCGGCTTGGCAAAATGGTTGAAAAACTTAAAAATTCAGCCAAGGGCCAGTACAGTGAAAAACCGCAAAATCTTAAAATCGGTAAGCTTTTGGATTCGGCTGCGGATTTCTGCATGCCGCTTTGCGCCCGAAACGGCAATACTATAGCGGTTGACTGTGCTGATGATATAAAGGTTTTTGCTTCCACAAATACAATGTTCCATTGCTTATATAATTTGATTTCAAATGCCACCAAGCATAGTCGTGACAGTGTGATTGAACTTGTATGTGCAAAAAGCGAAAGCGGAGTGGTTTTATCGGTTATTGACCATGGCGACGGTATGACCGAAGAACAAAAAAAACATGCTTTTGAGCGTGGCTTTTCAGGCGATTCAAGTACCGGTATAGGGCTTCCCTTGTGCCGTGAGCTTGTAGAGAATGAAGGCGGCACGATTTTTCTTTCAGACACCAAGGGTGGTGGCTTAACCGTAAGCTTTGCCATGAAGGAGGCAACAGAAGATGGCGAAAATACTGATGATAGAGGATAACAAAGACATTCTTGAAGCCAATGCGATAATGTTGGAGCTCGAAGGCTACGATGTATTTACTGCCAAGGATGTTACCTCGGGGCGCAAAATTGCCCTAAAGGAAAATCCGGATCTGATTATCATGGATGTAATGCTTCCGGATGGCAACGGCCTGGATCTTTGCAGAGAGTTGAAAAAAGAAAGAGATTTTAACATAATTTTCCTAAGTGCGCTGGGCACAAAGAACGATGTACTTGAAGGCCTTCGCGCGGGCGGATATGATTATCTGGCAAAACCGTACATCATGGAAGAGCTTTTGCTGCGAGTTAAGGCTTTATTAAGAAACAATGTTGTCAATGTAAGCGATGATTTTTCTTTTGGCTCACTTAAGTTTAAAACGCATGCGTTTATAGTTGAATGCAACGGAAAGGATTTACTGCTAAATCCCAAAGAATATGCGGTGATTGATTTGCTGTGCCGGACTCCGGGAAAATACTTAAGCGCCGAGTTTATATTGGAACGTGTCTGGGACATGGCGGATGGAAGTGTGCAGCCGGTTTACAATTGTCTGTCGTCGCTTCGCGACAAGCTGAAAGATACGGATGTAACAATCGAATTTAAAAGAGGCCATGGATATATGGCCCGAAATACAGCCCAACCTAATTGATTTATTAGGTTGGGTTCTTTTTTTTGCGCGGTCTAATAAATATAATTCGGAGTATAACAACAAATATGCACCTTTCAGAGGGGAAATGAAGTGTCAAAGATTCTTTTGATAGAAGACAATGAAGATATATTGTATGCCAACAGGGTTATGCTGGAGCTTGAAGGCTATGAGATATTGACGGCTGCAACGGCGCAAGCAGGCAAAAAGCGTGCACTTGAGGAAAAGCCTGATCTGATAGTGCTTGACATTATGCTTCCCGATGCGGATGGGATAGAACTTTGCCGTGAACTTTGCCGCGAAAACAGCTTTAAAGTTTTGTTTCTCAGTGCTTTGGGGACTGCTGAAAGTACACTCAGCGCCATAAAGGCGGGCGGATATGATTATGTATCAAAACCCTATCTTATGGAAAGCTTTATAGGCAAGGTTAAGAACGTTCTTTCAAACTGATAGAAAAACTACTGGAAAACTGATTAAACATCGGGGGCAAATTGTGATATGAATAAAAAATTTTTGCCAATCATTTTGACGGCGATCGGTTTCATATTATGCTGTACGGTTTCTTTTTTACTTGGCAAACGTTTGAATACCGAAGCGCGTGATGACATCCGTGAAACGGTAAGCACCTTGGGAAATGAATATTCGGCAATTCCCGAAAATGTGCTTGCGAGTATAGTTGAGATTGATGTTTATGACGAGAATGGCACAAAAACGGCTAATGCAAGCGGATTTGTGGCGCTAGAGCCAAAGCGTCTTGTTACATGCAGACATGCACTTGTAAATATGGCATATGCGGTATGTACCACTGAAGCGGGCGACACTTTCAGGATAGATACGATTTGCGAAACCGATGAGAAGTCCGACATTGCAATATGTGTACTGCCCAAAGATTGCAAGCTTAATGCACTGAAAATTTCCGAGGCGCCTTTAAGACGTGGCGAGGGCGTTACGGCAATCGGCAGTCAGTTTGGCATAGTGAACGTGGTAACGCGCGGGAATGTCAGCGTGGTAAAAGACTCGTATATTCTTTTTACGGCACCGGTTAATGCAGGCTCCAGCGGAGGCGTTCTTTTGAACAACCTGTATGAGGTTTGCGGTGTGGTAAGGGGCACATATTCCGAAGGTCAGGGTATAAATGTTGCAATCCCGATAGAGATGGTTTCAAAACTTGTTTCAAAGTAATGGATTCGATTCTTATAAATATATTTTAAGGCAAAGAAAGAGGAATACACATGAGTAAAACGGCAAAACGAATAATAGCGGTTGCAGTGGCGATTGCACTCATCCTTGGCACTTTTGCGGGAGTCAATTTCGTTAAAAAGAGAAAAGAAACGAAAGGCGTAGGAAACAAAACCGAGGAAAACATTTACTATGAGGTTAAGTTTTCAACCGTATCAGATCAAGGCGGAGCCGAGACCGAAAAAATAACGCTTCCAGAGACTGTAATGGTAAAGAGCGGTACTATTGTAGGCGCACTCGAAACTCCCGCAAAGGAAGGCGGCGTTTTTACCGGGTGGTATTACGATGCGGAAAGGGCGCAGATGGCGCTTTCAAACGACCCAATTGAAGAAGATACCACGCTGTATGCCGACTTTTCAAACAGTGTGAATTCCGAAGGCCGGTTTAAGATAAATTACATGTCGTCACAGGACGTTGAGGATACGTTTAAGATTGACATTGTTTCGTACGGATATTCCCTCGATGAGGTCCGCAATATGCTGAAAGTTACAGACATTTCAGAAGGCGGGGAAGCGGTTGAGTTTGAACTTACCGAGGTTAAAACATATCTTGTATCCGAAGACCACGATTCGCTTACGTATGCAGATTATGCGAATATGTACGAGCTTTCGGAGGGTGACAGCCCCGAACGCTATCAGTCCGAGGTAATGGGCATGGATGCAGATGCGGTTAATGCATTTACCACATCAATGCGTGCCAATGAGAACACGCCGGTGATAACGGGCCGTTATCAGGTTACACCCGTAACTTCATGGCAAAAGGGCGATCTTTTTCAGGTTGAAATCCTTTCTACGGAGCATGTGCGCTTTGAAAGAGATAATGTTGTTTCAGGTAAAGACGTTACCTACTACAATTTCACCGTTGCCAGGAAAGAAGTTAATACGCTCAAAGTTAACAAAGATGTTTATTTCATAGACGTACACGATACGGAAGGCGTTGATGTTAAGGGCGGTCTTTACAATCTGGTTGCGGGATTAAATGATGATACCGTGGAGAAGCAGGAAACCAAGGGCATAATGAAGTATGCGGGAGACATTGCCCCGGGTACCACCATTGCTGTTTATGACGGTGTATTGCACGGCGATTTTTCCGTAGACGGCGAGGTACTTTATTTGCGCGTTACGGACAAGAATGCAGACGGTTCATACAATTACGAGGGCGCGGAATTCGAAGATGTTCTTTTTGTGCCCAATGTAATTCCGATTCCCGACGATGGCAGTTTTTCCGATGGAAAGAATACGGTTGCCATGGAATTATTGTCATTCGGCGACGAAAAATACAGAATGTATAACCTCGACGAAACTACAACTCTGGAGGCAGGCGACTTTGTTGCTTTCTATACAGGCGCACTTGATAAATTAAGTGATGATTCACTTGTTGGCTTCGGACTTGTTTCACAAGTGACGGAAAGCGGCAACAAGGCAACAATTTACTATTCTGAGGTTACTAAGGAGGACATTATTTCTTCTTTCCAGATGTATACGGCCGAGAGTAACGTCGAAGTACCGCTTACCGAGGAACAGATTGTCAAGCTTGAGGAAGAATTTGCGCGCCAGGCCGAAGAAAATAACTTTGCGCAGCAGGCGATAGACTATGTTGAAAATCTCATCTACAACGATGAACTGGACAAAGAAGAATATGCCGCAGCGGTCAGAAATCTTACTTTTGAGGATTTGACGGGCAAAAACTATACGCTTGAAGAAATAAGACTTCTCGCCGATGATGATGACGGTTGGTATGAGATTCCGGGTGCGCCGGTAATAAAGGGCGTTGTCAGCCCGAAGCTCGACCACTTCGAGGGAAAGACAGGTATTCGCGCTGAAGTAAGTGCTACCTTTGACATAAAAATAAAGCTGAATTCCACGGCCAAAGGTCAGAATGAACTGGAGTTAAAGGTTGTTGCTGCTTTTGAGCAGGAGGTTACCCTTGGCGTTTCGATAAGCGCCGATGCGGATTGGGACTGGATAGTTATTATCCCTGTTCTCAGAAGCGTTGATGTTAAGGTTTCTTTTACGGCAGGTACGTACACCGGTATAGGTGCTTCGATTGCGGTTACCACTTCTGTTGACGATGATGAGTCGGAGTGGAAGAAACTTGTTGAGGCCAACAATAAAGTTAACAAGGAATCCGGTGACAAGAAGGATTCAAAATCGCTTAAAAATACACTTTCCTCGCTGAAAGATACCTTTAAGACAATTTCAAACGGCGTGGGCGGTTCAAAAGAAAAGGATAAGAAAGTTGAAGAAGTAAAAGATAAAAAGGAAGATCAGTTTGAATCCAACGGCGGAATAGGCGGAGATCTTCCGGACAAGTACTCCGGAATGCTTTCCAACGATGCCGAATATATTGACATTGTGAATGTAGCGCTTCCGTTTGACCTGGCAATAAGTCCCGATCCGTTGCACCTTGTTGAATTCAGCCTCGGAATTAATTTTGTGGTTGGCATTAAGGTTAACTGTATGATGGGCTGGGGCATCAGTTATGCCAATGCTAAAGAGTACTGCTTTAAGATACACATAAATGTATTCGGTGACAAAGATTCATCATGTACTTCTTCGCAAGCAGATCTGGAGACACCCAATTTTAGAGCAGACTTCTATGTATTCGGTAATATCGGTGCAAGAGTAGGCGTAAGATTTGATGCACGTGTCGGCATTATTTCCACTAAGCTTAACTCTGTCGGAATAGTTGCCGAAGCCGGCCTTTACTGGGAGATTTACGGCTTCCTGTATGTATATTATTCGTGGGAAAGCGGTGAGGGCTCAGACATGGGCGCGATGGGCTCCATGCTCTTTGAAATCGGTGTTTACTTAAAGATTGACTTCTGTGCGCGCTTAATAGGCCCCGGACTTAACAAGTCGATTAAAATCTATGAGCACCAATGGCCGTTATTGGATCTGGGTGCAACCGAGGTGCCTATAGAGTTTGATGATGTGGATAAATCGCACTTAGACCTTGAATTCCCGACGGTAAATCCAACTGCTACACCAACTGACGGCTCATCGACTGACGGAAATGTAAACGTAAATGTTGCGCTTTCAAATACCTTAAAGATACCGCAGGATGTTTATAAGGTTAAACTTATGTCATTAAAAGATGGCAAAGTTTCATCAAAGGACATGGATTCATCGGAGGTCGGTGATGAGGCATATAAGTTTACGCAAAACGGTGTCGAATATACTCAGTACAACGAGAAAAGCTATAACATTCGCTGCGTGGATTTAGACAAAAAGGGCGGCAAAGCAACAGATACGCACCAGATTCGCTATCTGCCCGCCACCAACGAAATTTACGTTAAACCTGCAGAGGGGGTCGATGAACTCTACGGACAGGTAATTATTACCTACAAGGACAATACATTCGGCTTTAACACAAACAGCATCACACGTACCGTTAATGTTCACTGGAAAGGAGTTGCCGCAACCGCAGAGGTTCAATACTATGTAAAGAACGAAAACGGTGAGTATGACCTGTTCCAGGTTGGCGACTTTAACGGATTTGACGGTATACAGTACGATTTGGTGGTTAATAAAGATTTGTGCGAAAAGATTCCCGGTTATACGCTTACAAACGTCGGTTTCGACGACGAGGATAAGCTGTGGGATACATATCAAAGATATGCCGATACTTTTGCTGAAACCAGCAAAAAATTTAACGAGCAGCATAAGCTTGGCTATACGGGTGAAGTAACCGTAACGCGAAGCATATACGACAAGGCTCGTGCTGACAGTATAACTGCCCGAAAAGCACTCGAAGAGTTCCAAAGCCGCAGAAAAGAAGTAATGGCTAAGGGTGAAGGAACACTGTTCTTCCTGATGTGTTCAAAGAATACGGTTGTAAGGCTTTATTATTCACCTGTAAAGGGAGAGGCGGAATGGATAATTAACCCTCGCCTGGCGCTTACGGATGCTGACGGCCGCAATTGGTTTTCGGATGATTGCGAGAGCCGCGTTACTATACAGAAAGATGAAAAGATAAAGAATTACCTGCCGGATTACATTAAGGCATATTTGGATGAGCATTCCGATCACAATTTCAACTGGTACTATTATCAGTACAGCGCAGAGGCCGACGGAGCTTATCATGATGCCGGTACGGTTCTTTATAATAAAGAAAAATGGCTGGAATTTGCCGAAGATACAATTATGCCGGCAAGAGATGTCGTTATTATCGGTATAGAAGATAATTGGCGCGAAAAGACCGTAACCTGGTATGACGGTGAAGGTGAAGTGTTTGATACCGAAGTATATAGGTATGAATTGGACCGCATCGGTGCACATGATGCACCGCCGGCCGAAACACTTGAGGGCAGAGAGTTCCTGGGTTGGAAATATGCCGATGATACAATCTTTAAAGACGGTACGCTGATGCCAAAAGAAGATATTTCACTGTATCCGTATACAATCGGCAGGGAATATACCGTTCACTATACACTGGAAAGATTGAACAGAACAACTAACAGTGAAGTCAAAATTAAGTATGGCGACAGCATATATGATGCGCTTTTCGATGACAGCGTATCCTTCGAGGGAAGAGTATTTAAACTTTACCTTGAAACAGATTCGGAAAATCCCGATGAGAAGGAAATGTTAATTAACGAATCCCTGTCGATGCCTGCAATGGACATTAATGTAACGGGTCGCTATGAACTTGCAGATTACGTGCTCACCTGGGAAAATGGTGCTGAAAAAACAACCGAGATTCACAAATTCGGCGATACGATTCTTCTTCCCACAGGTACAACCGAAAGCGGTCTTGCACTTGGCTGGCTGTTAGACGGAAAGGTTGTAAAGGGAAGCTTTAAGATGCCTGCGCACGATGTTTCCATTACGGCAAACCCTCACAATCATGATTGGATGCTTGTTAATTCAGTTGGGGCAACTTGCGTTAACACAGGTTTAGACAGTTATGAGTGTGTATTATGTAACAGCACAAAGGGCGAAATTGTTGCGATTAATCCTGATAATCATGCTTCGGCAGCTACACGCACAGAAAATTATCGTGAGGCAAGCTGCGAAGAAGACGGATACACAGGCGACGTTTATTGCGCAGAATGCAATAAGTTACTTGAGACCGGAACGGTTCTTTATGCTACGGGACATTCGCTGTATTTTGACGAGGTTGTTATAGAGCGTGCAAATTGCATTCATGGTAACATTTTAAGATATCGTTGTGATTGCGGTTACACACAGAACGATGATGACGGTGTCATAAATCCCGATAATCATCGCACGGAAATCAGAAACGAGCGAGCTGCAACCTGTAAAGAAGAGGGTTACTCGGGCGATACGTACTGCCTTGACTGTGGTGTATGCGTGGAAACCGGACATGCAATTGATAAAACGGCACATACATACGGAGAGTTTGTGACGGTTAAGCCGGCAACTATTTCCGAAGACGGTCGTGCGGAAAGAGAATGCAGTGTATGTCATTACGTGGATGCAAAAGTGCTTCCGAAGAGTGAAGCAAAATACACTGTTATTTACGCTTCGAGCAGGGACGCAAACGGCGATGAAGTATACGATCCTGCTATGGCTGTCAAAGAAGAACGGGTATATGAGGTCGGCAAAGCATATACTCTTGAGAGTGACTTGTTCCCTGTAGAGAATATGTATATCGCAAACTGGAGATTCGGACAGGGACTTGACAGTATCGAATATACAGCGGATGCCGCCATAGTATGGGACGTGCAGGGAGCTACTCCAAGTGCAGAGTTATACAACAAAATATATCTGCCCGAGCTTGATACGGACGGCGACCTGGTGATTACAATCAAGGCACGTTTTATTACCAAGGAATACTATGTAGAGTTCTACAAAAATGCCACCGAGGAGCTTATTGACGGATATCGCAGTTACGTCGGTTCCGGTATTGAAGCCGATGACTGGGACTATTTACAGCTGCAAATGCAGGAAGACGGATACATTTACACGTATGCTTCGCAAATCGGAAAACTGTTGGGCTGGAGCTTAACGCCCAATGGTGAAATGATAACCGAGTTCCCTTCAGTCGATACGATAGGTAATGGAAATACCTTGAAATTGTATGCTGTATGGGGAGTTGAGTAAAAGGGGTAAAATATAAAAGGCTGCATATTCTTTGGGATATGCAGTCTTTTTTGCGCGATAAGGTGTCAAGTGGATATTGTGCTTGAACAAATATCCATTTGACGCCTAACGTGCAATCGAGTAGGAATCAGCCTACTCGATCGCATAATTGCTGAATACGGTCTGAAATGCTATAATCAAAAGTAACTTTGGTGTACAGATTTGCCGATTGTACCCCTGTAGCATGCATATTTCGCAAAAATAACGCCGATCGGGCGATGAAAAAGGGTATGGAATATATGAAAAAAGCATTGCTGATTATTGGAATTGTAGTAATTGTGGTGGGTGTACTGAGTCTTTTGATGGGGCTTTTCATTAAATATATCAGTGCACATACACTGGACGGGTCGGTTTCGCTTTACAACAAGCAAAAAAGGCAGATGATGGTTCATTTGATTGCGGGCATAGTTTTTGTGGTCGTAGGGTTAGTGTGTCTGATAATCAGAAAGGGAGTGCAGGGATAAGATGAGTATGCGCAAAAAATTTTTTAAGACCGGTCATGTATATGCAGGTCCGGAACCTAATGATAAGGCTAAAAGAGAGGAGTATCTTATGGAAGACGTATACGCAGGCCCCGAACAGATGGAAAAGATGCTTAAAAGGAATATATCACCTGAGCAAGACCCAAGTGACAGAGCATTTATGGGAACAGTATATGCGGGCCCCGAATATTGGGGAGGAAAGCCGTTATCTATTGCTGAATTGCAAGTCAACGGGTTAGGCTATCCGCTTAACAATATACCGCAAGGCGATGCGCAGTTTAATATGATATATGCGGCACCGGACGCAGGCGGAACACTTGGCATTCCTAAGAATCTTTCAACGAACAGAACGCCTGAAAGCACGAGCCCTTCAAATGAAGCGGACGTTGAAACAACTGTTTGCGCTTCATGCGGCGAAAGAGTGCGTCGCGGCAAGTTTTGCGAGTACTGTGGCATGGTTTTAAAGTAAGCATTATAGGACGGTTGTCATGAATATATTTAAACTTGACAGCGCGGTGTGGGAGATTACCCTGGCGTGCTGTTTTTCCTGCAAATACTGTGGCTCTTCGGGAGGGCGCGCCCGAGAGAATGAACTTACCACCGCTGAATGCATTGACGTTGTACACCAGCTTGCCGGGCTTGGATGTCGTCGGGTGTCGCTTATCGGTGGTGAAGTTTTTATGCGCCGTGACTGGAAAGAAATCGTTAAGGAGCTTACGGCATCAAACATTAAAACGGCCATTATTACAAATGGCTTTCTTTTTGGTGAAAGTATTCTGAATGACTTAAAAGAAGTAAACGTGGAGTCGGTAGCGGTTTCCCTGGACTCGGTTGAAACGGTACATGACAGATATCGTCAGCAGGGAAGCTTTAAGCGTGCGGTCACGGCAATTGAGAAGCTTGCGGATGCAGGTATAACCGTTACGGTTATCAGTACGCTTAACAGCGACAGCGTTGAATATTTGCCCGAATTTTACAATATTCTTGTTAATAAGCCTATCGCCGCGTGGCAATTGCAGGCGTGCTCACCTATGGGGAATGCGGCAAAAAGCGGCATGGGGTATCGCTTTGACTTTGGAAAGGTGATTTCTTTTGTGGAACAATATAAGGATGACGCCCCCTTTGCAATGGGAATAGCCGATAATATAGGCTACTTCACCGACAGCGAGGGAACACTTCGCGGAAATTCGGTATCGTGCTTTACCGGTTGCCGGGCAGGCCTTACGGTTTTGGGGATAGACAGCATCGGAAACATAAGGGGCTGCGAATCCATGTACGATGAAAGTTTTATTGAGGGTAACATTCGTAACCGAAAACTTTCCGATATTTGGAACGATCCCAACGCTTTTGCATATAACCGTAAATTTGACGCCACAAAGCTTACCGGGGCCTGCGCCCAATGCGAATATGGAAAATTCTGCGCCGGGGGATGCAGGTCGTATAATTTCTTTGTACATGGGAATATGTACGAATCACCGGCATGCGCACGCATACAGGTGAAGGAGTAAGACACCGAAAAAGTCGTTATTGAAGGCGCACGGATGACGGAAAGGGGAATCAGATGGATCTTTTTTACCTGGTATGGATATTTTGTGAGTTCGTGGAAAGCATAGTCGGGGGCGTGGTGATTGCCATATTAGTTGCGATTGCTTTGATTATATTCGGGATATACTCACTTGTAACCTATAATCCCGATATATTTGTAGTTAGGGCCGAAGGTACTTGGAAAGTAACTCTAAAATAATTTTTAATGTTGCGGTTCCGGCTGTTATTTCGCTTGAAACACTTATTGAATTACACATTGTGAGTAGGGTTTAAACACGTATTTAAAGCATAACTTCGTATTCGGCGGGCAGAATGGAGACTTACATGATAATTATTATTACGGGCGCGACACATACGGGGAAAACAGCACTTGCACAAAAACTTCTGGAAAAGTACAAGATGCCGTATGTTTCGCAAGACCACATTAAGATGGGGCTTATAAGGAGCGGATATACCTTACTGACTCCGGATTCGCCTGACAGAGCATTGACGGAGTATTTGTGGCCGGTAACACGTGAAATGATTAAGACTGCTGTTGAAAACAAACAAAACCTGATAGTAGAGGGGTGTTATGTGCCCTTTACATGGCAGCAGCAGTTTGAAGACGGGTATTTAAGCAATATAAAATTTATTTGCTTATGCTTTAGCGGAAAATACATTGAAAATCATTATGCAGATATCATGAACCACGAAAGCTGCATAGAAAACCGTATTGATGACGGTTATTGTACAATCGAACTGCTCAAAGAAGAGAATGAGTTCTTTCGCAATGGCTGTGAACAGAATGGCCTTTCGTATGTATGTATAGATAACGATTATGAGAAAACAATAAACGAGATATATTTATCAGTAAGCAGGGGGAATGAAGGATGAATAAAATATTCGGCGGATTGAGAATGACGTGGCGCAACGTGATATTGTTTGCGATTGCGGCGGGGGCGTATACCGGTGCGGTAATGCTGATACCGGCGCTTCGCAACACTTCTTTTCAGGACATCGGCATTGCGTTTGAATGGTGGGTAATATTTGCCGTTATTGTAGTGGTCAACTGCAATAAAAGTTGGGAAGCAATGCTCAAGTGCTTTGTGTTTTTCCTGATAAGTCAGCCTATGGTATATCTGGTAGAGATGATTTTCGGCTCGCTTTCTTTTGAAATGGCCTGGTATTATTACCGCGCTGTATGGTTTAAGGCAACATTGCTTACTTTGCCGGGAGGATTTATTGCCTTCTTTTGCAAAAAGCAAAACATTTTCGGAAGTATCGTAATGGCATTGGGAAATACGATTCTGGCGGCAATGGGCTTTTACTATTTCACGAAAATGGTGGAGGATTTTCCGCACCACATAATCAGCCTGGCTGTTTGCGTTGCGGGAATTTTGGTGATGGGTATTTGCATCCAAAAGGCTGCGCTCAGACGTGTGATTGCCGTTGCGGGACCGCTTGTATTGGCGGCAGTAGGGCTTATAGGGTTGAGCCTACTGCAGATTGATATATTCTGATAGAAGCTTGAGGCGTTGCGGCAATATGCGTTGTGAGAAGGTTGCAGGATGATTATTAAGAACGGAAATGTGTTCACAGAAAAGTGCGTCTTTGAGCGTGCCGACATTGAAATCGAAAACGGTGTCATTGACAAGGTAGCTGCGGAGAATAATATTGAAACCGCGTTGGGTGAAGAAGTATTTGATGCTGATGGTTTGTATGTAATTCCGGGGCTTATCGATGTGCATCTTCACGGCTGCATGGGTAATGATTTTTGCACGGCTTCGGTAGATTCGATTGCGAAGATGGTTGAGTATGAAAAGAAGAGCGGCGTTACTACCATTTTGCCTACATCCATGACTCTTCCTTATGAGGCACTTTCAGCATGCTACAAAAATATTGCAAAGTATAACTGCTTAGGCGACCATGCTATCGGTGGCATCAATATGGAGGGACCGTTTATATCAAAGTCCCGCAAAGGAGCTCAGAATCCCAAGTACATCATGAATCCTAATATTGAGATGTTTCAGAAACTTCAGGACGATGCCGATGGCCTTATAAAGCTTGTGGATATTGCACCCGAGCTTGATGGATCGATGGAATTTATTGATGCCCTTAAAGATAAGGTGCATGTGTCTGTAGCACATTCCGATGCAGATTATGATATTGCCCTTGAAGCCTTTAAACGAGGTGCCGATCACGTTACACATATGTACAATGCAATGACGGCTTTCAGTCACCGTAATCCGGGTATTATAGGTGCCGCAAGTGATTCGGCGAATGCTTATTGCGAGCTTATTGCGGACGGCGTTCACTGTGCCTCGGCTGCTGTGCGTATGGCATTTAAAATTGTCGGTGATGACAGGCTTGTGTTTATAAGCGATAGCCTTGAAGCATGCGGCATGCCTGATGGTGAATATTCCCTCGGAGGTCAGGTGATATGTAAAAACGGCAAACGTGCCGTTGTGAAGGGGACAGACACGATTGCCGGATCGGTTATGAATCTTATGGATATTTTAAAAATCGCTGTTTCGGTCTCAAAAATTCCGCTTGAAACGGCAATTAAGTGCGCTACCGTCAATGCCGCAAAGTCTGTCGGTATAGATAAAGAAGTCGGTAGCATATTGCCCGGTAAGAGAGCCGATATAGTGATGCTTGATAAAGAATTAAACGTAGTTAAAGTTTTGAAGAACGGTTTATAAATATATGCCTATACAAAGTAAAGAATTGCAAAGAAAAGCCCTGCAAACAGGAAAAGAAGCCCTGTAATCCACAATCCGGGTTTGCCGGGAAAACGGCAGCTGCCGGGATTTGATTCATCTATGTAGACAACCATTTTGTTGCCAATAATGTACTTGTCTTTTCGGCCGGTTGAAAAGGGTGCTTGCGTTTCATAATGATTCCCGCCTGCGTCGTAGGCTACGACGGGGTGATAGTAATAAATCGTGGAGCCGCGAAGCGTAGTCTTTTGGGTAGCGATAGAACTGATGGTGGCGTAGATTTTCTTTTTACAGGTAAGGGCGTTTTTAACTGCGGTAAACAGAATTATCGCCCCCAATATTGCAAGAATAATACCGAATATCAAAAAATATGTGTCAGACATTGCGAATCTCCTTTTGCCGAATTATTATATAGTATATCATAACTTTGGCATATTTATGATGCTTTGACGATTAATTGTGCGGAGGTGCTAAATGGGTGTAATTGCAAATCAGATGCTGATAGATTTTGCGGCAAAGATAGCTGCCAAAATTTCGAACAGAAAGGCTAAAGCTGCGGACAATGGCAAACAGTCCGATAACAAACCGTCTGTTCCCGAAAAACCGCGCTCAAATGGCGGAAAATCACGTTAGGGTTATAAAAGGGCCGCAAGCAATCAACGCTTGCGGCCCTTTTGGAATTTAAATGTTACATTACAGATTATGACTGCTTGATACGTGCCATGTCAAATGAATGAGTGGTAGTCGATTCGGGTGTAAATGTCTGGTAGTTATCTAAAGAAATCTGTACATTATCAAAGTTTTCGACTTTATATACGTATCTTGTTGCAATAGCTTCGGTTTTCGAGAATGTAACAACGTCTATGTATACAAAGCAGTTGTCGTTATAATCCTCTTCATATCGAATCGTGGTAGCAACATTGTTCCTGTATACGGTATTGTAATTAGAAGAAGGCTCGTAGTGGCTGTTGTAATCCTGATTGTAAACCGAGTAGCTGAACGAAAGTCCGTCATCGGTATAAACGGATGTGTATGTGTACATCGATACATCCTTGGAATCAGTACTGCGGTGCTCACCCTGAGGTATTGCAAGAAGTGTTTTAACGGTTTCAATATCATATTGATTGCGCGTGTCAAAAGGTTTTGACGAATATATGTAATATACGTCGTAATAGCTGCTTGAACAATATGCGTAATGCATGCCCTCATATACGGTAAACTCGTAGTTTAAACGTGATGTTTTGCTGTCGTAGTAGTTGTAGGTTTCTACGTAGCAAAGAGCGGTTCCCTGCTTGGTGTAATAATTGCTGTACTGATTGCGGTAACCAAGCATTCTGTTGGCAACGGCATCATCTTCATAAAGCATCATTTTGCGCATGCCGATTTCAATATCGTTAATATCATATTCGTACAGTGTAATCTCTACGCAAGGATACTCGGTTGATGTGCTTGTGTTGTAATCGTAGTAGTAATCATTTGTTTTATAAACTTTTATTAAGTAGTTGTCCGTTGTAGGATACAGGAAATTCGAAGAATCTTTAAGAATTTCTTCGACATATCCGTACTCGTCTTTGTCGTTATAGTCAGAAGGTGCTTCTGCTTTAGAAGAAAAAGGAATCAGAGTGTAATCCCTGGAACGATAATTGTTGGCACTTGTGCCGGATACGTAGAGCGAATAATAAGGGTCGGTATCAACGTCTCTTGTCATTGTAAGCATAACATTTTCGTTGTTGCCCGGAAGTGTCGCGATAGCCTCAACTATTTCGCCGTAATTGTATACTATCTGCTCAAACTTGGTTTCTTCCAACGCGTAGTATTCGTGAGTGTCATTTTTGTCTATGTCAACAAGGATAGCGCCGTTATTACTGATGCTTACATTGACAAGACCGTATTCGGATCCACCGTTGTCACTGTAGTAATCGTAGTAGTTGTATAAGAACTGCTGGGCCCAACTGTCATGAGCTTTATTGGCAGGGGTAAAGTTGTTAAGCTCGTAAAGTCTTAAATCGCTGTACTCCTGAGCGGTGAGAGTGCTTAGCTCGACTTTGCCAAGACCATAAGTGTCCCCGTTAAGGTCGTTGCCGTAGCAGTAAATGCTGTATTCGAAGCCGGGCTTTAAGTATTGCTCAAAGTTTTCCAATGAAAATGTTGCAAATGCTACATCGTTGTAAACTGCATAATCGTAATAGGTTTTGCTGTAGTACGACGAATCGTTGAAATAGAAGTTTGAATTGCAGTAATCATTCTGGAGACTGATATAGCCGGATTCACTGTCGCTGTTGCCTTTTATGTTGATGCTTATCTGAGATGCCCGGCTTATTACTTTCCCGGTATCATCTTTAACAAGAACATGGAAGGTATTTTGGTCAAGTTTGTAAAAAGCAAGGCTTAATGAATTCTCGGTTTTATTAAACCAGCCACCGTTGTTATTGTCGGAGTAACCGCCGTTACCGTTGTTACCGTTATTGTCGGAGTAGCCGCCGTTACCGTTGTTGCCGTTATTGTCGGAGTAGCCGCCGTTACTGTTGTTACCGTTGTTGTCGGAGTAACCGCCGTTACCGTTGTTGCCGTTATTGTCGGAGTAGCCGCCGTTACCATTGTTGCCGTTATTGTCAGAGTAACCGCCGTTACCACCGTAGTTGCCATTACCACCGTTGCCGCCGTTAGTGTCACCGCAGGCTGTAAGGCAAAGAGCAAAGACCAGCGCAATTGCAAGCGCTAAGAGATGTTTTCTTTTTCTCATGTTTTATCCCCTTTTGTTATGGTGTTATGTATGTTATGTATATGTGCGAAAAGAACATATAGCACTTTATTGTACTCTTTTCTGAAGGATATAGCAACATATTCTTTCGGGAATATGAAAGGACAGAAAAAGCAGAAAAGACAAAAGAAGCGTCCCCCAAGGAAGTGGACAGGGGACGCTCTTCGAAAAAGACAAAAGAAGCGTCCCCGGGGAATGTGGACAGGGGACGCTCTTTAAAAGTTATTGTTGATTAAGTCTTTTGAAAAGTTTCGCAAGGGGATATATGAGAGTGCCGAAACATAAATTGCCGATGCCGTGGATTAAGTCAAAGGGGAAGCCTGCGACTATCCATGCAATCATGGATTTGAAGTTAAGCCCCATCAGTAAAGCGTAGGCGGGGGCGTAGAGCGTGCCGAAACATAAACCATGCAGGCAGCAGACTGCCATATAGACAGGCGTCGCAATCTTTGCAGGCATGTTTCGCGGCAACAGCATTGTAACTGCCCACAGAATTGTCCATATGTAAAGATATGGAATCCACCACATTGAAAAACCGCCGAATACTCCCTCTAACAAGACATATACATACAGGGGGATAAGTGCTTTTTGACGATAGACAATCGTGTAAAGCATCGTAAGCATCCCTAATATGTGAATATTGGGTAACAGCGCCATAATCTGCTTGGATATGAACATTATGGCACCGAGTAGGGAAAATATTGCCATTTCCCTTATCGTAAGCTTTTTCATTATTTTTCAACCTTAAACATGTACGTGGAACCGGCTTCGATATTGGTGGAGTCAACACCTGTCATGGCATATTCGCCGTTTATATAGAAAGACCAATATGTGCCGTCATTTTCGTAAACAGCTTCAATGCCGTTTACTTTCTTGACATAGAGACCGTAAGCACCCTCATCGCCTTCAATAAGGTTTTCATCAAGGAGTGCTTCTCCGACGGTTGATTTGTCGGATTTAATGTTAAAGGTTGTACTGTTACCGTCTAAATCTACTACCACAAAGGTAAATTCCTTCGTGCCGGCATTAACGGTGTCGTTCTTTTTGTTGCATGCTGCAACTGTCATGATCATGGCCGCAAACAGGATCATTGACAAAATTTTTTTGAAATTAATTTTGTTCATGATTATCCTCCATATGTTTTGTGCATAATAAGGCGCTAAACGCCTGCATTTATGATTAACCCTGTAACGCCCTGAAAGGCTGTGGCACACGCACAGAAAATACGTTACGGTCAAGGCTAAGTCTTCCGGCTTGCATGTATGTGCTTTGCGAATTTCTTCTCAAGGTAATCCTCAATGAAATGATTGCTCACGCCTTCCCTTGCGGCAGGGCAGGTGTCCGCATTGCTACGTGCTTACGGCGACGGGCTCGCTCAGGCTTTTCACCTGATTCCTTACTCCTTTGATTAATCTGTTTAAATTATATAGTATTGTCGTTAAAAGTAAACAAAAATTTACATACTCTTATACATCGCATAGATTGCTTCGATAAGACATCCAACGCTCCAGGCCTGGTTATAGCAGCCCTTGCCGGTTTTGGGAGCATCGCCGTCAAATACTTCGGCTATGCCGTATATGCAACCGTCTTCGCGGGAATGCTCAAGATAAGGTTTTAAAAGCTTATGGATGTATTCAAAGGTGTCTTTTTGCTTGCCGAAAAACTTAAGGTAAGCAAGTATGTAATGTCCGGTCAAAAAGCCCCAGGAAGTTCCGTTGTGGTATGCTCTGTCCCGCAATTTTAAGCAGCCTTCGTATTTACCGATGTATCCCAAGTCACTTGCACTCAGACTCCGAAGACCTAAATCAACTACAAGATTGTCCTTAACCGTATTTAAAATTTTGCGGGCAACTTCACCGTCAAACATAGAGTAAGGGAGTGATACGGCCCAAATTTGATTGGGACGCAGTTGCATGTTATAGGACCGGTTACCGGGCTTGCCTTCAATGTAATCATATAGGCAGCCGGCTTCTTTGTTATAGAAAAGCATGCAGTTTTTGCTAAGCTTGTCGGCATGAAGCTTATAGTTGCAAGCTGAGTCGGACGAGTCATATTTTTGCATAACACATAGGGCATTGTACATAAGTGCCTGAATTTCGATGGGACAGTCATGCCTGGGCGTAACGGCTTTGCCATCTATGCGTACGTCCATCCAGGTCAACTGATCGGAAGCATCGGTACCGGCGTGCACAAAGCCTTCGTTGTCGGTATATATGCCGTAACAGAATTTCTCTTTCGGCGCGCTTAACATGTCTTCTTCGGAACGCGTATACAAAGCAATGATTTCGCGCAGTACAGGCATAAGCTCACCGCACACAAATTCAATATCGCCTGAAAATTCAGCATACATATCGACGGCATAGAAAAACCATAACGATGCATCGACGGTATTGTACTGTGGCGCTTCGGCAGAATTACCCGAGAATACGTTGGGCACCATTCCGTTTTTCACAAAGCGTGCAAAAGAACGCAGAACGCCTCGGGCAGTTTCAAAGCGTCCGGTTACCAGCAAAAGCCCCGTATAAGCAATCATCGTGTCACGTCCCCAGTCAAGAAACCACGGATACCCTGCCATAACGGTTGAGCAAACGGTTCCTGATTTGCGTGTAATGAATTTACGCGCTGAAATTATCAGGTCTTTGTATAGCTCTGCAGTCTCGGGGTGATCGGTAAATTTGTCGGCGATATCTTTAACGTGTGCATCGGTAAGGTTCTTTTCCCACCGCGGCATATTGGAATGTATAAAGCTTTCGGGCGTTGTGTTAAAAAAAGTCTGCGTGTCAAGGTCGGTATCGCTGCCTGCATCGGATTCTTTGCGGATTTCACATAATATCGATGCTTTAACATTGGCGTTGGCAGAAATAGTAAATTCTAAACTGTAAGGGGTGTAGCAAACGCCCCATAATTCGACGCCCTGTTCACCGGTTGCCTCGTCTGAAAGATATCTGTGATCTTTGCAAAATTGCTGAGAAGAATCTAAAGCCGAGGTAACATTTAAACTCGAATTTTCAATGCCGGCCATCAAAGTTATGTTGCATTTTATGTCGGGGTAAGTATTTACGTGCGGCACAAAAGAAGCGGTAAAAGAACTTCCGGAGGGAAGAGTTGCAAACCCTTGTGCTAAGCTTACCGAAGTATTTGCGTCAAAGTTTAGCTCACCGATTTTTACGGGAGAATCGGGACGTCTGAAGGTAAGCTGCGGTTTTAGGCATACTTTGATGTCATGATCGGTTTTGTTGGTGTAATCGTAGACGATTTTTACCATGTCGTGCGTAGAATTCGCAAACATTATTGTACGTGAAAAGTCTAAAATGTCCGAAGAAAGTTTCATGACAGGCATAAAGCAGGTTTCTTCGTAATCTGCATTTTTAAGTCCGGGAAGGAAATCGGGGCTGTATGTATTGCAGTTTTTGCCGTTACAGTCGGTTATTTTTTCACTTACCCATTCCAAAACAACAACTCGGTCCTGAGGCGGCGTAAGCGACGCTACAAGATAGCCCGAGTACATTCTTAAATTGTTGCCGGTGATTTCCATATTGGCGTAAGAACCGTTTTCATTCGTAACTAAAAATTCTTTCATAGAATTATTTTTTACACAAACCTTCCTTGGAAAATATATGCTATACTACCATAAGCGAAGGGTATTGTGAATGTCTCGGGGTCTCGGGGACGCTTCTTTTGTCTTTTTTGTAGTGGTGAGTGATGTTTAATTTTGAAGATTACGACAATTATGTTTTTGATTTGTACGGTACGCTGATAGATATAAGTACCGATGAGTGGGATGTTAAAACTTGGGAAAGGTGGGCCGATTGGCTTGACAGGCACGGCTATAAGCATGATTTGCCCGAATCTATGCGCAAGACTTTTTTTGACGCTGATAAGGCCGCGCGTGATATGGCAAAAGAAACCTATGGGTATGATTATCCTGAGATTGATGTAATTCCCATATATTTTGATATGTTTGTTTCGTATGGAAATGATTCCGAAAAGCTTTCGCAACAGGCACTTTGTGAAATGGCCTCAGCGTTTAGAAGGGCATCAAGAGATTATGCAAAGCTTTTCCCTAAGGTTTCGGATTTTCTTTTGCAAATTCACCAAAGCGGAAAGAAAGCATACATATTAAGCAATGCGCAACGTGCGTATACCTGGCCGGAGATTTGTGAATTCGGACTTCAAAATATGGTTGATGATATATTGATTTCATCGGATTACAAGTGCATGAAACCGGATAGGGCATTTTATGATGAAATGGCGAATAAGCATGGGTTTGATGTAAAAAGAACAGTAATGTTCGGAGACAGTTTTGACAATGATTACAAGGGCGCTTTGAACGCCGGCTGGAATGCAATTCATTTAAGCGGCGAAAATGCTTCTTGTGTGTTTTATGCCAATGCCGTTAACTTACGGGGGTTTTAACTTTTCTTTTGCTGCATATAAAACCGTAAAGCGGTATCAGGTAAAGATAAAAAGCAAATAGCAGGCACGAAAGCGGTGCTGTCAGCATTGCGGCCGGGGCGGCATATGCCGTTGACCACGGAACGATTGCGGGAATGGTGATTGCCGTATCTTCAAGCGCCGCGGCACTTTCCTTTTCGGAAAGCGATTTGTCGGTTAAGATGGATGACAAAACTATCGCAAGCGTCTGGCTGCCGGCAATTACGGATGCTATTACGGCAATAAGAATGCTTTTGGAGAAACTCTCAAGCCGGATGCGATTAAGCAATTCGCTTACCGGTTTCAAAAAGCCGGTTTCGTCAAATATCGCGATATAGCATGTTGCGATGGCTATAATTATTATCGGTTTCAGCATGGATACAATCCCGCCGCCGTTTAACATTGTCATATCGGGTGTTGAGGCTTCGTAGCCAAAGTACAATGATCTGATGGTGTCGGCAAGGGGAAGCTTTTGGGTGCTTATTGCAATAACAATGGCACTTAAAGACGCAATGGCGAGGGTTATGATGCTTTTTACTTTTAAAAGACTTAATGCCAGGATCAGTACTATCGGTAACAGGCATATAAGTGTGGGGGTGTCCGGCAAAGTTGCGGGGGCAATGGTTTCTTTTCCCAGGAAAAGTCCCAAAACGGTATACAAAAGAAACGTTGCCAGAAACGGAACCGGGAAGCGCTTTAACATTGCACCGATGTTTGCGTGAATGTTATAACCGGAAAGCTCCGAAACAAGTACTGCGCTCGATGAGACCGGTGAAATGCGGTCACCGACGTATACACCCGAGAATATTGCCCCGCAGATAATTGCATCGGGGATGTTTAAGGTGCGCGCAATTGTAACACAGATGATACCGACCGAAGCCGTGGAGGCAAAGGCAGAACCGATGCAAACCGACATTGCACTGCACAAAAGAAAGGTTGCCGGCAGTATGATAATTGCACTTTTAATGTTAGATGCAATCGAAACCACAAATGTGATGCAACCGCAGTCACGGAGCGTTGCGGATAACATTCCGATCAGGGCAAGGTTAATAAGTACCTTTGCAACCGAAGACATTCGCCTGCATGTGGCATGAAATATTCTTTTCAGTCCGCAACCGCATCGGATACTGTAAATGACTATGAGTACAAGCCATACAATGAGTCCGTAAACGGCAGATATTTGAAAAGCGGTTGATGCCATTAAAATAACGGCCAGTAAAACAATCAGAAATACTTCCATCTCATTTACCGTTTTTTCCTAAAAATTTATTTGATTATATTTCCTTAATTTCCAAATTGCAAACGAAAAGGTTGTTTGTAAAGCATAAATGGCGTGAAGAAGCGCCAAAAAAGCATATCAAAAAGCGTATCAGGAAAAGATTTTTGTGCAAAAACGTTAAAAATGACACTTTTGCACAAATTTGTGATATAATCAAGCGGAGCGCTTAAGGGCGCTTAACTAAGTTGCAGAATGGAAAACCGGGTAAATGATTTTCCACGTGATAATTTGTGTCGTATCCGTAACAGTCGGCTGCCGGGCAGCAGGCTGTTAAATCCAAATGGATGCGAGCGTAGGATTTTTATGATTGGAGTATATAATTACACTGTAGTTGCAACATATCTTGCAAGCATTATCGGCGTGTGCGGCATATTCGCATCGGCTCAGGGCAATATACTTCAGGCGCTTTTGTGTCTGGTTATTTCGGGATTTCTGGATAGTATCGATGGGAAAATCGCAAGGACTAAAAAAGACAGAACTGATGTTGAAAAGGCATTCGGAATACAGATTGATTCGTTAAACGATATTATTTGCTTTGGAATGCTTCCCGCCAGCTTGGCGTTTTCAATGATAAGTGAGTGGAAGGGTGGCAAAGTTCCGGTGTGGGCATGGCTGGTGCTGGCTTTCTTTACGCTTGCGGGGCTTATAAGGCTTGCGTACTTTAACGTAACCTGTGAGGAGCAGACTCCGGAGCCGGGAAAACGTCGTTATTATGTGGGCCTTCCGATTACCACAAGTGCACTGGTGCTTCCGTTTTTGTTTGTGCTTGCAACACTTATTCCGTCAGCTGCAACATTGATTTTTGTGGCAGGACTTTTGATAACCGCAGTTTTGTATATCTGTCCGTTCCATATCACAAAACCGGGGCTTCCCGCAATTCTGTGCTTTTGCGCACTCGGTGTGGCTGAAATGGCAGTTGTTATTGTAAAGTGCTTTTAATACTGGCTTGATATTGGTTTAAAGGTGAAGAGCGTTCCGATAAGGAGCGCTCTTTTTACGTGGTATCTGACTTATAAGTATTTGCGTATTTTAGAATTGATGTCTGCCGAAAGATCGAAATTCATGCGCTTGTACGACCAGGCTGCGCGGGGAATCTTTCGCTCTTCCAGTACTTCGTGGATATCTTTGTACCATTCAAGTGCCTGAGCACGGTCCGCATCGTCAATTACGCCGTATTCGCCGCAGTACAGAGGCACATTGTATTTTTCGCTTATGCCGAAGGCTACTTCGAAGAGCGCTCTGAAAAAGTCGGCTGACATAACTGAGCCTTGATCTATGGGTGCAAAGTAATGGTCGAAGTCATCCCCGAATAAATCATAAGATTTATGACGAAGTTCACTGACCAAAATGCGGTAGTCGGTTTTGTAACCGCGCGGAAAAGCCGGAACCCACGGAGCATCCTGGTGAGTAAAAACCAAAGGGTCGTAGCAATGGAATGTATAGACAACGTTTCCGTCGACCGGTTTGGGAAGCTTTGTGAGACCGAAAATGCTGTTGTTAAAGATTCCGCCTATTACAATTGTTTTCTGAGGCGCTTTCTCGTGAATCATCTTAACGGCTTTTGTGGATATTTCGTTCCAGGGATCGGCAAAACGCTCTTCGGTTACCTCATTTAAGAGCTCGAAAGCAACAATTTCCTCGTTGCCGTATCGTGCGGTAAACTCCATCCACAAATCGTAAAACATCTGCTGCATTGCTGCATCTTCAAAAAAGCCGCAGTAATCGGAATCGTCAAATACATAGCCGCATGTTTTGTGAAGATCGAGGATCATTTTCAAATTGTTTTTTTTGCACCACAAGATGCAGTCATCGATGTGCTTAAATCCTTCCGAAATAAAAGAACCGTCCTCACGCTGGACAACGTTGTAGTCAACGGGTACGCGCACGTGGTCAAGTCCCCAGGCTGCAATCTTTGCGATATCAGCTTCGGTAATAAAAGAATTGTAGTGCTCTTCACAGTAATGGTCGCCGCACTGTGATATCCAACCGCCCAGATTTACACCGCGATAATAGCCTTCAAGTCCCTTCATAAGCCCTCCAAATATTGTTTTTACTGTAATTATACTTACAGGCAGCGCAAGTGACAACCCACAAAATGGCTGTTGGAAAAGACAAAAGAAGCGTCCCCCAAGTGGCGGGAAAAGACAAAAGAAGCGTCCCCCAGTGGTGTAGACAAAGGAAATATTGTTGTGGTATATTGTTAGACAAAAATCGAAGGAGAATTTGTAAAAGGGATTATGAGTGCAAAAAAGGGAAGTTTTAAGCAATTTTTGAAACGAAAAAACATTGTTCTTTCGGGCAAAAGATATTTTATAGATGCAATGGGGGCAATGGCAAACGGATTGTTCGCTTCGTTGCTGGTAGGTACTATTTTAAGTACACTTGGCACAAGGCTGAATGTTTCGATGCTTACCGATATCGGAAATTATGCAAAGGGAGTTTCCGGACCTGCGATGGCAGTTTCAATTGCGTATGCGCTTCAAGCACCTCCGCTTGTTATGTTTTCAATGCTTGCGGTCGGAAGCGCGGCTAATACACTCGGCGGTGCGGGCGGCCCTCTGGCGGTTTTCTTTATAGCCATAGTGGCAACGGAACTTGGCAAAATGGTGTCCAAGGAAACAAAGGTGGACATATTGGTGACGCCTATTGTATCCATTTGTACAGGCGTTCTTTTGGCTGCGCTGTGTGCTCCATATATAGGTAAAGCCTCATTGGCGGTCGGAAACCTTATAATGTGGGCTACTGAGCTTCACCCGTTCCTGATGGGTATAATCGTTTCGGTTGTGGTTGGTATGGTGCTGACACTTCCCATAAGCTCCGCTGCAATATGTGCGGCTTTGAGCCTTACCGGTCTTGCGGGCGGTGCTGCTGTGGCAGGATGCTCTGCACAGATGATTGGCTTTGCCGTAATGAGCTACAGGGAAAACAAAGTCGGCGGTCTTGTATCTCAGGGACTTGGAACCAGTATGTTGCAAATGGGTAATATAGTTAAAAATCCCCGTGTCTGGATTCCGCCTACACTTGCGGCTGCAATTACCGGCCCGATTGCCACCTGTGTGTTTAAACTTACAATGGACGGCGAAGCTATAGCTTCAGGTATGGGTACTTGCGGTCTTGTAGGTCAGATCGGTGTATATACAGGCTGGATCAATGCAATAGCTGACGGCACCAAAGCATCAATTACCGCTTTCGACTGGATAGGTCTTGTGATGGTAAGCTTTGTGCTTCCCGCAATTTTATCCGAGATTTTCTGCCTTGTTTTACGCAAAATCGGCTGGATAAAGAAAGATGATTTGACACTTGAAGATGTAAAATAGCCTAAGAAAATCGTACGTGATGCAGAAAAGCCCGCGAACAAGTATGCACCGTTGGTTAACGTGTTGAACCCGGTATTCTTAAACACTCCCGCCCTTGCGTTCAGAAATTATAACAAAGAATACGAGGAAGCACACGAAACATATTTCGCGATGCTTCACACAATGGATGAAAAGAAAGAGTGATAACAATGCCCCCTGTCAATGACAGGGGGCGTTTTGTTATCACTCCATTAAGTACAATCAATCTTTCATTAACTTTCGAATCGGATTTACATCTGAAGCCATCCGTTTCAGTGTTTCGAGGTTTTCAGTCATATACGCTTCCAAACGGCTTACTTCATCGTCGGAAAAACCGTTGTTGCGTGTGATTGTGCAATCAGGGATTAAACCTTCGGCAAACCGGTTGTCGTCTTCAAACGAGACGCAGGCTTTGGTGGAACCGTCTTTGGTAAATGTGCAGGATACAAGCATTTTAAGTTCTGACATAATTTGCCTCCTTATAAATGATATATCGTCACGCAAGTCCCTTTTTGTTACGCACAAGTTTAAATAATTCTTCGGCGGCAAGACGCGTCTTGGCAACTATGTCGCCTTGACATTTGGGGAAACAGTAATACGAAGTTTTCATGTCGCCTATGCAAATCATATCTCCGAGCTCGTACCAGAAATAGTCGGAGTACAGACTGTAGGAGGATTGCGGAGACTGATGATAGTTAAGGCTTCCGTTACAACCTGTAAGCGTGAAACCGTCTGATGTATGTAAAAGCGTTCCCTCACCGACCTTATATATTGCCTTGGTGTCAACCATCATGAAAATGTCAACTGCGGTCTCAAGTCTGTAGATGCCTTCTTCGAGTTCTTGGCGCACACATTCGCGCTCCCACTTAAACCAGTCCGGGATATGCGAGAATTTAAATGATGAAGAAGCATCACAGCTTACAAGCTTACCGTATTCATCGAGCTCACATTTTGCGTTGCAGGCTTCGCAGGTTAACAAGGTGCCCTTGCCGACCATGCGGCCTTCCGTGTTGCAGGAAGGGCATTTGTAGAGCACACGGTTAAGCCCGTCTGCACGGAAAGGTTCGTCAATGGAAATGCGGTTATCCTGCTGCCATTTAAAGTGGTCGAAGGTAAAGCGTTCTTTTAAGAGGGCATTGATGTCACCGGCAGAGGTATTTGCAATATCTTCGGGTGAAAGAAGATATTCGATTGTAGCCGAAACATTTACCTTTCGGACCTGAAGCATATTGTATAAAGGATCGCGGGAAAAGGCTCCCTCGGTCTTTATAAAAATAACGGGAACGTTTAAAAATTTAATGCATTTACCTAAACTTTCGGGAAGAGGCGTTGCCGTTCCGTCAAACGAATAGCTGGCTTCGGGATACATAAGCACGGAGGTCTTTAACTCCTCCAATGCGTACTTCATGTCTTTGATAAGCATTAAATCCTGCACAAATTTTTGGGTGGGTATGCAGCCAATGTGGCGCATAAGAAGGTTTTTACCTATAAAGCCATCCTGTGTGCATACAATCTGTAACGGCTCCGGATACCACAAGTATTCGGCAATCTCCAAATCGATAAAGCTTGAATGATTCATAAGTATCAGGCAGGGAGTTCCTTCTTTATACTTATCCATGTTAATGTTTTTATAAGTAAAACCGGCTTTTTTTAAGTCACTGTCAGCAAGCTTTTTGATAAGAAGCTTAAGCGCAGGATTGGGCTTTACGGGAAGTTTATGCTTTTTGGCGGGAAGTGAAATAACCTTCTCATATGAAAGCTCTTTTGTTTTAATCTTCATGGCTTAAATCCTCAGGCATTTAGCGTAAATTCGCTGATAACACGGCCTATTTCAATTATGTCGTTTTGGCCGCGAAATTCATATGTTGCGCTGACACCATTGGCAAAGAAGAGCGTAAGCTCGGCATCCGGAATCAATTCAAGGAAGCCGACGGTCTGAATGCTGAAATACTCAACCTTTGTGTACGGTATTGTGAAGTATTCTTTTCTTTTGCCCGTGATGCCTTTAATATCCATTGAAATAATGCGGCGGTTGGTGAAAACAATCTGGTCGCGGACGGTGCGGTAGACGCCGACGATTTCTTCACCTTCTATCAAAAGAAGGGGAATGTTTGCGTTTAATTTTTCGTCGTCGATTTTGTGAAGGTTAAAGATTGAATCATGGTTAAAATCCATCATGAGAATAATCCCTCCTTTATTCGTGGTTAATTATAGCATAGTAATTAAAGAAAGAATACTTTTTTGCCGATACTATAAAGTAGTTGACGATATATAAAGTGACATATAGGTAAAGGATTACGGTATGCTTAAAAGAATATTAATGTTAGGAACAGTATTTTCGATGCTGATTTCACTGCCTTCGTGCATTGTAACGCGTGAAGAATACGATGCACTTGCCGCCGATAAGACAGCAATCGAAGAACGGCTTACAGAGGCCGAAAATACAATAGAATCATTGAATGCGGATGTTGCCACGCTTCAACAGTACGCACATGAGCTGGAACTTGAAAAGGAAGATTTGGAGGGGAAAATCGCAGAGGCTTCCGAAAGCGAAAAGAAATTAAAGTCAACAATAGATACGCAAAACAGCATGATTGCGGATATGATGGACCAGATTAACAATTTGCGTGAAAAGATACAGGAAGACGAACAGAGCAACAACGTTATTTCCGATTGGTGGGAGTCTTTCAAAAATAAATTTACGAAGTAAGGCAGGTAAAGGGAAATGAGAAGATTTATAGGAAAGAAAATTAAAAAAATATTGATAATCATTGTGGTTTTAGCGGTTCTTGTTGCCGGGATAATAATTGCCAAGAAATATCTTGACGGCTTTAAACGCACTGAAAGCAGTGAGGCCAAAAATACCATCGTTACGGAAGAACGCGTGATTACCTCGGAAATATTAAGCAGCAGCCTTTCGGATATCGGAGAGCTTGCAACCGAGGAATATTTCTTTAAGGAAGCCGAGCAGTTTGACGATGTTAAAAAGATTAAAGGCATAAAGATTCCCTTTACACAGAAAAAGTACCTCATTACATATGAAGGCTCCATTAAGGCCGGCATTGACTTTACCGATGTCAAGGTTGAGAAGGACGATCTGAAGAAACTTATCGTAATTACACTTCCGGCTGCCCAAATTTTAAGTGCGGAAGTTGACTTTGATTCGCTTGAAGTTTATGAGGAGAAGAGCGCGGCGTTTAATAAGCTTAAGGTTGAGGATGTTAATGACGGTCTTATAGAGCTTGTTGACAATGCCAAGGCAACCGCAATCGAAAAGGGTATTTTAGAGCGCGCAAATAAGGGCGCATGTACGCTTATTAAAGATTTTTTGAAGAATACCTATGGTTTAACAGACTATACCATCAAGGTCGAGACTGCAAAATAGACAGGATTTTAGTATAAGTTGCACAAAAAATGCATAGCGGAAATTATGGTCGGGCAGAGCGATGGAAATCGTTTTCTGCCCGATTTTCGTTAATTCCGCAGAAAGTTTCGCAAATTTTCGTCATTATAACCAAAATCGTCAAAATAAGAATGTGGAATATTACGCTATTGACTTTTTTTTGGTCAAAGTATACAATTTCTACAAAAGGACAACCGATTGCGCAACTTTTTAATATACGTTGCACACAATCCTGGACTTTTTACGAAAAAATACGGTCGAATCTTACAAGTCAAGGTTGACCCGGGGATACTTTTTTGTAACCCAATATTTTATTCATTTCATATGGGAGGAAAAATATGAAAAAGTTTTTATCAGTTCTTCTCGCTGTTGCAATGACACTTACGTTATGCGCATGTGGCAAGGACGGCGACACAAGTGCTACCTCCAAGCAGGGTGGCACTCAGGCAACAAGCCAGTTAGCAGGTACTTACAATGTTACATTATGGGTTCCTGAATTAGCAGTTGAACTTACCAAGAAGCAGGTTGCTGATTTCAACGCAAGCAACACCGACGGTATAACATTCAATGCTACAATTGAGGCAGTTTCAGAGGCTGAGGCTGCTACAACAATGATTACAGACGTTGAGTCCGGCGCAGATATTTTCTTCTTCGCGCAGGATCAGTCAGCCCGCCTTATCCAGTCCGGCGCCGTATCCAAGCTTGGTGAGGCCGCTAAGGCTACCGTTTCCGCTGCTAACAGCGCAGGTGTTGTTACAGCTTGTATGTCAGGCGAAGATATGTACGCATATCCCCTCACAGCAGATAACGGTTACTTCATGTACTACGATAAGAGAGTCGTTCCCGAAGCAGATGTAGATTCACTTGAGAAGCTTATCGCTGATTGCGAAGCTGCAGGCAAGACATTCTGCTTTGAAATGCAGACATCAGCTTGGTACCTCGCTTCTTTCTTCTTCGGAGCAGGCTGTGTATCTGAGTGGGAGACAGGCGATGATGGTGACTTCATCAAAGTTAACGATACTTTCAATTCCGAAAAAGGTTTAGCAGCAGCTAAGGGTATTTACAAGCTTGTTACCTCTTCTGCACATGTTTCTTCTTCAGACGGCACACAGTTTGATGCTTCCATTCCTGCAGCAATCGTTGTTACAGGTACATGGGATTACAACAACGTAAAGAACATTCTCGGCGACAACATGGGCGTTGCAGATCTTCCTTCATGGGAAGCTGACGGCAAGACATATCACCTTGGTTCATACAACGGCTGCAAGCTCTTGGGTGTTAAGCCTCAGACGGATGCGGTTAAGTCCGCAGCTTTACACAAGCTCGCTCAGTATTTAATCAGCGAAGCAGCTCAGTTAGAGAGATTTAACGAACTTGCATGGGGTCCTTCGGACATTGCAGCTCAGGCCTCTGAAGCTGTTCAGGCTAACCCCGGTTTAGTAGCTTTAAATGCCCAGGCTCCTTATTCTGTTCCTCAGGGTCAGATTCATGGTTCCTGGTGGGATATCGGTAAAGTTATCGGTACCGACATTAAGGATTCCGACGGCACCAATGCAGGCCTTCAGAGTGCATTACAGAAATATCAGGATACAGTCGCAGCATTATTTAACATGACTTCAGATGAGAAAGAAGCTTGGTCGGTAATCGGCGATTTCGAAGGCACAAACTGGGATAAAGACTTCCCTATGACACGTACTGCTGAAGCAGGCGATGCAACATTCTATTCAGATGCTCTTAACCTTAAAGCCGGTAACGCACTTAAGGTGCGCCAGGGCGCAAGCTGGGATGTAAACTTTGGCGGCGATGGCGCCTTAAACGGTGAGAACCTTGTTGTTCCCGAAGATGGCGTTTACTTTGTAAAGCTCGTTGTTAACGGCGACCTTTCGGCAGCTACCTTAACACTTGAGAAGACAAGCTTCTACAGCTGGTCGGCAATCGGTACTTTAAACGGCACAAACTGGGATGCAGACTTTGGTCTTGAAATCCAGAACGACGGCAAGACCTTCAAGCTTGCAGGCGTTACAATGGCAGCAGGTACTGAATTCAAGGTTCGTAAGGATCACAGCTGGGACAACAACTACGGTGCAAACGGTGAAGCCAACGGCGGTAACGTTATTGTTGCAGCAGATGGCACATACACAATCGTATTTGATTCATCAACAGGTCTTATTACTCTTGAGTAGTTTGTAGATTACCAAATGGGTTGGAGTCATGGACTGTGACTCCAACCCTACTTTTATCTGAGAGGTTACCCACTTATGAAAAACTTTTTTAAAGCGATTGGGAACGAATTTAAGAGTTTGGGTGAATCCTTTGTAAAGGGCGATTTTAAGACTCGCCTTTCTTTTGTGGTAATGGGCGGAGGTCAGATTCTTCGTGGTCAGATCGTCAAAGGTCTTATTTTCCTCGCAATAGAGGTTTTGTTCTTCTTATATTTGTTCGTAGGTATTGCAGGCGGAGTAAGCGGTGCTTATTGGATGTCAATGCTTCCTTCACTGGGGCTTGTGGGCCCCGGAAACACATACGATCCGGTTCTCGATACCTATGTTTATACTTACAATGATAATTCGTTCAAAATTCTGTTATATGGTATTTTGACTATTTTTATTATATGTGCGTTTGTGTTGTTGTGGGCAGGAAACGTTAAAAGTGCCTACGAAACACAAAAGGCTGTTATGGCAGGTAAGCCTGTCATGAAGTTTAAAGATGACTTAAGACATCTTGTTGATGAAGGCTTTTACAAGACACTTTTGACACTCCCGGTAACCGGTATTTTTATTTTCACATTGTTACCGCTGGTTTTCATGATTCTTATAGCTTTCACGAACTACGATGGCGTTCACGACGGATATGTTACTAATCTGTTTTCATGGGTCGGCTTACAGAACTTCAAGACACTGCTGTTCTCAGGAGGTTCCACAAACAGCTATGCATCAACATTCGCAGGCATCCTCGGATGGACTCTTGTGTGGGCGTTCTTTGCTACATTTACGAACTATTTTCTGGGAATCATCGTTGCTATGATGATTAACAAGAAAGGCATTCGTTTTAAAAAAATGTGGCGTACAATCTTTGTGGTGACGATTGCAATTCCGCAGTTTATTTCACTTTTGTACGTTTCAAAGATGTTCGATAAATCCGGTATTGTTAACGGTTTCCTGATGCGGGCCGGTATTTTGTCCGAGCCGATTGATTTCTGGGGTGACTCCGAAAGATATTGGATTGCGAGACTTTTGGTTATACTTATTAACATCTGGATAGGTGTTCCTTATCTGATGCTTATTGCAACGGGTATTCTTATGAATATTCCGCAGGATCTCTACGAAGCAGCACGTATCGACGGCGCCAATGCAGTTCAGCAGTTCAGGCACATTACAATGCCTTACATGCTGTTCATTACAGCTCCTTATCTGTTGACTAGCTTTACGGGTAACATCAACAACTTTAACGTCATATACCTGCTATCGGCGGGAGCGCCCACGAACAGCGCGGCAAGCTCGGCTTCGGGCTCGGTTGGTTATACGGATTTGCTGATTACCTGGCTGTTTAAGATTACGACCGGAGCAGATGCATCATATTACATGGCTTCTGTAATCGGTATTATCGTATTTGTGGTCTGCGCAGTAATTACACTTGTTGTATATGGTGTGCTTCCTTCAACCAGAAATGAGGAGGATATGCAGTAATGAGTAAAGAAAACAAAGGCCTTGGCATGAAAGCCAAGAGGACAATTTCAAACACTTGTATTTACATTATCCTCACAATTATGAGTATTATCTGGCTGACTCCTTTCGTGTGTATTGTGTTACAGTCATTCAGAGTTGAGTCAACGTGGCAGGTAGGTTATGTTATTCCGCAAAAGTGGGGATTTGATAACTATGCGAATCTCTTAAAACAGGTTGATCCCGATACCGGTATTGCTACATGGTTTAAAACGCCTTTCGTGAAGTGGTATTCAAATACATTTATTATGGGTCTGTGCGTAGCTGTTGTTCAGACGATTATTGTATTATGTATGAGTTACACACTTTCACGTTTCCGTTTCAAACTTCGTAAACCTCTCATGAAGTTTATGCTTGTACTTGGATTGTTCCCGGGCATGTTAACAATGATTATCCTTTACAGAGTATTAAAGGATATGGGTCTTACGATGGAAAATGCAATTCCCGGGTTGATACTCGTATATGTGGCTTCTTCAGGTATGGGTTACTATATTTCCAAGGGTTATTTTGATACGATTTCTTCATCGCTTGATGAATCGGCTCGAGTAGACGGTGCTACAAGACTGCAGGTTCTTGTTCATATTATCCTGCCGCTGGCAAAGCCTATCGTCATTTACACAATCCTTACCGCATTTATGGGACCCTGGGGAGATTTCGTATTTGCCAAATATATTTCCTTTAACACCTCGGCGGGCATGAACGTTGCCGTTGGCTTGTATTCATGGCTCACAAAAGATATGATCGGAACCCGTTACACGATGTTCTGTGCGGGCGGCGTAATCGTAGCTATTCCGATAACCCTTCTGTTCATGTTCTTGCAGAAGTACTATGTTGAAGGCGTTACGGGCGGTTCCGTTAAAGGTTAATATTTCATAGTATTGGGGGAAGGCGCCGCTTGCTGCGGCGCCTTTATATTGAGAAAATGTCACGGTATAAGTTGTGATATAATATTCACAGCAAATTTCGTAAAGTAGGTGAAACTTATGAAAAGAAAATGCTTAAAGGCTTTGATTGCGTTGGCTGTTGTGTGTTCTTTTGCCGCGTGCTCAGACAATACATCAAATGATGAGCAGTCCGCAAAGGTGATGGACCTTTCGGGTCGTTATGAGCTTGGCGACAATAATGAAGCAATAATCGATGATGTAAATTTCCTAAGCGACATTGCGCAAACCGATACAAACAGTCTGGTATTTTACCAGATATTTGTAGGTTCCTTTTCAGACTCAAACGGTGACGGAATCGGTGACCTAAGAGGCATTATTAATCGCTTTGATTATATAAATGATGGCGTTTATGCTTCGGGGCAAAGTCTGGGAGCTGAGGGAATATGGCTGTCGCCGGTTATGTCTTCTCCGAGCTATCATAAGTATGATGTGGCTGATTATTATAAGATAGATGAAACGTTCGGTACAATGGATGATTTGAAAGAACTCGTAAACCTGTGCCACGAAAGGAATGTTAAGCTGATTATTGACCTTCCCATAAATCATACGAGTACAGAGAATCAGTGGTTTGTTGATTTTTGCTCGGCTCACAGACATGGTGAAACAGAGAGCGAATATTATGATTTTTACTGCTATTCGGATTCATATAACGTTGGCAGCCGCACGTTTAAGAAAATATCGGCATGCGATGATTTTTACGAGGCAAATTTTTCGGACAATATGCCCGAGCTAAACTACGATAATCCTGCAGTTAAGGCTGCAGCGGTTGATGTTGCGAAATATTATCTTGAAGAAATCGGTATCGACGGTTTCAGATTTGATGCTGCCAAATATATATATTACGGTGAAGAAAACAAAAATGTGGATTTCTGGGTATGGTATATGAATCAGTTAAAAGCAATTAAACCTGATTTATATACGGTTGCAGAGGTTTGGGACAGCGATTCGCTTACACAGAAATATGCTGTCGCACTCAACTGCTTTGACTTCACAATGGCACAGTCTGACGGAATGATTGCAACGACGGCCAAAAAGGGTGATGTAAATAAGTTTTGCTCGTATGTTGAGCAATACATCGAAACCGTTAAGAATAAAAACAAAGATGCGACAATTCTTCCTTTTATAGCAAATCATGATACGGATCGTGCGGCAGGTTTTATGCAGGTATCAAACAATTTTGCATACGTGGCCGCCAATCTTTATTTACTGGGCCCCGGTTCACCGTTTATATATTACGGTGAAGAAATCGGTATGAAGGGCTCACGCGGTTCGGCAAATACCGATGCAAACAGAAGACTTGCAATGCTGTGGGGAGATGGAGATACTGTCAAAAATCCTGTAGGTACAACGTTTTCGGATGATAAACAGTTAAACGGAACGGTTGCCGATCAGATTGGAAACGGCGACAGCATGTTTAATTACTATAAGAGACTTATTATGATTCGAAAGGCTAATCCTGAAATTGCACTCGGCGATTATAAGGCATTGGCGCTTGCCGATACGAAGATGGGAGGCTTTGTATCCACATACGGCGACAGTTATGTGGCAGTTTTCCATAATACCTCGGAAAATCCGCAGACATATGATTTGTCAAAGGCTACAGACCTTCCGCTTAGCACACTCGTGAACTTTATAGGTGTCGGCGAAGCACATCTTGAAGGCACAATGCTGACACTTGACGGTCAGACAAGCTGCGTAATCAGAAAATAGTTGTTTAGGGCAGTCGGGCAATCAGTGTTCCGCCGTTCTTTTTAAGCCATAACCGTTCTGAACGATAGTCAGGGCGATATGTGCCGACTATGCTCCAAAAACGCGCGGAATGGTTCATTTCGCGCCTGTGAGCAAGCTCATGAACTACTACATAGTGAGTTATTTCCTCGGGGCATAGCATAAGCAGGCAGTTAAAGTTTAAATTGCCTTCGCGAGAGCAACTGCCCCAACGAGTTTTTTGAGCACGTATACTGATGCGGTTATACGTTACACCCATTTCACGGGCATAGTATTCCACAAGCGGTACGAGAACTTTGCGGGCTGTTTTACGATACCTTTCAAGCTCTTCGTCGGAAATATAGCCAAAATCATCAATCGCTTCAATTCTCTTGGAGGCACGCTTCATTGCGGCATTAATCCAATCTTCTTTTTGCAAAAGAAATTCATCTATTTGACGCTTGGCTACAAAACGGGGAGCCCGTACTATAACATTTCCTTCCAAGTCGACTTCTACGGAAAGCGTGCGCCGATTTGACCTTTTCAAAATGTATTCCATAATGTTTCGATATCGGTACCTTTCAAGTAATAATACTTTTCAAATTTATATGTTATTATATCAATTCTTGCTGAACTAATAAACTATTATGCCTTGTTTGTTTAATTGCCAAAATGGCCGGAATGCTGAAATAAAGTCAATTTACAGGTGAAATAAGTATCCGCCTATGATGCCGATCAGGGCGCTTATGCCAATGATTGCAATCGGATGGATTTTTTTTGCCAGCAATACAACGGCGACGGCAAATATAAAGAACGAAAAAAGCACTAAGGGACTGATTAAATCTGCAATAAAAAATCCGTTTGGAAAGAAAACGGTTTTGCCCGCAGAAATAATAGCGGAACCTATTAAACCTACAACCGTGGGGCGAAGGCCGTTCATGATGCCCTTGACGGCTTTGCTTTTTCTGAAGGATTCATAGCATTTTGCAACAATGATTATCACCAGAAAGGATGGAAGTACTACGCCGAAAGTTGCTGCAAAGGCACCCAAAAGTCCGGAAACGTTCATGCCCACAAAAGTTGAAACGTTTATGGCAAACGGTCCGGGGGTGGATTCGCTTACAGCTATGAAATTGATTAAATCCTCCATGGAAAGCCAACCGTTTTTGATGACTTCGGCCTGAATCAGCGGTAACATTGCATAACCGCCACCGAAAGTAAAAAGCCCGATTTTAAAGAAGGTAAAGAAAAGTTTAAGTAAAATCATTCTTTAACCTCCCCGGAGCCTTTGCAAAAAAGCAGTGAAGAAAGTCCCAACAATGCAGCCCCGATAATCACGTACAAAACGTTTATGTAAAGAAAAGTTACAAGCAGGAAGGAAAGTCCCATGATGCTGTAGGCAAAAAGCGTGTGCGGTGCTTTTTTGTACATGGAGAACATTGCTTTGACGATAAGCGCCAAAACACCTGCGCGAATTCCTATAAAGGCGTATTGGACCGCCTTAAATTGCATAAATAGATTAAGTATTAAAGATATGAGCGCAATAATCACGAAAGAAGGAAGCACCACGCCCAAAGTCGCAAGCACGGAACCCGAAACGCCGGCAACTTTGTAGCCTACAAATGTAGCGGCGTTAACCGCAATCGGCCCCGGAGTTGACTCGGCAATTGCAATGATGTCGAGTATATCATCGTCGGAAATCCATTTCTTTTTGGTGACAATTTCACGTTGAATGAGAGGAATCATTGCATAGCCGCCTCCGAAGGTGAATGCACCTATCTTTAAAAATGTTAAAAGAAGATTTAATTTCTTGTTTTCACTATTGACTTTCATGGTCAAACGCCTTTCCATGGGTTAAAATCTGTATTGCTTTCCGTTCATATCAAGCTCGGCGGTATTTTCCGCAGAATCCACTAAATAGAAGGCTTCAAGGTCTTTTATGAATACGCAAACCTCATTAATAGCAGTTGTTATGTAATGATGTCCGGGCTCTAAATCGCACACATCGTAGTCCTGAGGAGAACGAAAACGTACAGCTCTCATATTGCAGGGAATGTATACGCTTCTGCCGGTGGAATTTGATTTATACACAGGGGCAATCATAATGGAATCGCCTACCATTAACTGATCTTCAACGTTTCGCGCTTCAAAATCGTTCGGAAAAGCAAGGCTTAATGGCGTAAACAGAAGCTTACCGTTGCGACATGAATCAAGATATGAATTGTAGAGGTACGGAATCATTGCATAGCGCAGCATAAGAAGGTTTCTGAAGCTGTCTATGTCTTTGAAACGGTATATTTCCTGGTCGCGGCATCCGAGCGCACAGTGATTTCTGAAAAGAGGAGTGAACATCGACACTTCCATAAATCTCATAAGGAGATCTTCGCTTGTATGGAACGCAAATCCGCCGGTGTCGGCACCGCTGTATATAAAGCCGGCCATATTAAGCCCCGGTAACTGATGAATTAAAAGCTCTATATGGCTGTAGAAAGAACTGTTGTCGCCGGTCCATATACCGCCGTAGCGGTGCTGACCTATGTATGACGCTCTTGAATACAGCAAAACGTTTTGGTCGGGAACAAGTTTTTTAAAGGCTTCGGCAGCCGATTTGACCATTCCGTGTGCGTATATATTGTGGACCTTGTCATGACGGACTTTGCCGACATTTGTTTCGTGATAGAAACTCTTATAATCTTCGGGGTTGTTGGCAAGCCCGGAAACTTTACCTAAAAAGTCCCATAATTCACCGAGTGTAAGTGTATCCGTTTTGGCTTTGAATGTAGTAAGCTCATTGGCAACTTCGTTGAGGTGATTTATTGAATAGAAGAGCGCCGGCTCATTCATATCGTTCCAAAATGCATCAACACCGGCATCGGTGAATACGCGATATTTTTCGCCGAACCATTTACGTACGTCATCTTTAAAGAAATCAGGCAGAACGGTTTTGCCGGGCCATACGGCAGTTAAAAAGTCGTTGCCGTTGGCATCTTTGCAAAAGTAGTTGTTTTGAACGCCTTCTTTATACATATCAAAAGAATCGTCGACTTTTACACCCGGATCGACATTGGGGCATAGGTGAATGCCCTGAGCCTTTAAACTACCCACAAAATCTTTAAAGTTCGGGAACTTTTCGGGGTCAATTGTGAATACTTTGTAGTCGGTCATGTAGTCAATATCCATGCAAACCGTATCTAACGGGAGATGGTTTTCACGGTGCATTCTGACAACTTCGCTGATGTCGTCGGTGCATTTATAACCCCAGCGGCTTTGAGCATAGCCGAACGCAAACAAGGGAGCTTCGTAGGATTGGCCGATTAGACTACGGAATTCTTTGACAATTTCAAGACCGTTAGTACCTTCAATCGTATATAAATCATAATTGGGCTCGCTTATGGTAACTCGCATAAGGTCTTTGTCGGTAAAGCCTATGTCAAAAGTTATTGTTGAAGGATAATCTACAAATAAGGCAAGCTTGCCGTCAAGGAAACGGTCGATGAGCACGAAACTGTGCGAACCGTAAAGCGAGTATTGGTTTTCATCGTGCTTTGTCTGGTCGGTATTGTTACATATATACACAAAGCCGCGCTTGTTCATGCCGTGAAGACTTTCGCCGAGACCGTAAATGATGTCTGTTTTACCAAGAGGTATCGAAAAAGAAGCATTATTGTCCGCTAACGTAATTTCAGCCGGCAATTCGCAAAGCATGCATGGTGAAATGTTTTCAACGCATGCTTCGGTTTTAAAAGGGTTTCCAAAAGTAAATCGTTTAATCATACGTATATCCCCAATAGTTTAATAAACGTTATTGCTGCGGCGTGACGAGCCGTCGCATATATTTTAATAGGATTTTGGCTTACCTTCAAGGCTTTTGGAAATGCAAAAAGCGTTTCGCAAGCGAAACGCTTTTCTGCAAATGCTCAGTTTAATGTCCCCATACAAACCATATAAATAAATATCCGATGATAACGGCTGTCAGCGTAAACGGAATACCGATTTTTAAAAAATCAGAGTTCTTAACTTCGTAACCTTCTTTACGCAGTATTCCGATACCGGCCACATTTGCCGATGCTCCGAATGGAGTGATGTTACCGCCTAAAGTTGCGCCTGTAAGTAAGCCAAAGTAAAGTACGATGGGGTCGATTCCGAGGTTTACGGCAATACCTTGTGCAACGGGGAGCATTGCGGCTACGTAAGGAATGTTGTCAATAAAGGCACTTAAGATTACGGATGCGAAAACAATAATCGTATAAAGAATAAATACGTTACCGTCGCCGAGTGTTGCAAACCATTTTGCAATTGCATCGATGATGCCGGCTTCGGTAATGGATGCAATTACTATGAAAAGCCCTGCCAGCATTGCAAGTGTTGTGTAGTCCATTTCTTTACCTACAAGCTTTAAGGGAGAGAGGGTTTTCTTTTTGATGCAGCTGCGTACGATGTCGATTGCACACCAGGTAAGGCAGATAATACCGTTCTTTAAGTCATCAATTACGGGAATCGTAAAGAAGGATGCAACAATCAGGCTTAATACCACAAGCACCAGGATAAGCCCCGGGATTTTGTCGTCAACTTCGGCAACCTTTTCAACACTGATAGGCTCTTTTTGCTTCTTAAACAAGAAGTAAAGAATGAACACAGTGCCGAGGGCTCCCAGTTCGACGGCCCAGAAAATGGAAAAGCGTCCGTCCCGGAACAAAAAGTCCATAAAGTTCATGCCTGCGTAGTCACCCAAAAGAATGCTCGTGGTGTCACCGACAAGCGTTGCGGCACCCTGAAGGTTACTGGATACGGCAATTGCGATAATAACCGGTATGGGGTTGAGTTTTATTTTTTTGCAAATGGCAAGTCCGACGGGGGCTACCATCAAAACGGTGGCCACATTGTCAACGAAAGCTGAAACAATACCCGAGAAAGCGGTAAGAGCAATAATTGCCCAGCAGGCATTCGGAACTTTTTTAAGCATCAGGTCTGCGAGCCGTGCGGGCATACCGGTTTCAATAAATAGAGAAACGATACCCATTGTGCCGGCAATCATCATTATTACGTTCCAGTTGATGGCACCGAATATTTCCGTAACCGGCAGAACTCCGAGTGCAATCATTGCAACGGCACCGCCGACGGCAAACCACACACGGTATTTGGAAAAGGCAAGCATGCCAACGTACATAAGTACAAAAATGATTAAAGCTTTTATCATGTAGTTTTATCTCCGTTCTTTCAATATTATTAATGGATAAGTTATTGTGACTCCTTTAAGGAGCAGCGCCATGAATATTGTAAAACCATAGAAATGATATCACAAAATGCTTGTGAAGAAAAATGATGCAATGTAAAATGACGAGGTTTTTATTTTGCTGATTTGAAAAAATAGAATGCTTATTTTGCTAAAACGGCAAAATAAGAATGGCAGTGCGTCGTGAAAAAGCTTATGGGATAAACGGTTCCGGCATTCTTTCCACTCTTTTAATGTTTAGCGGTACAGATGAAGTTTCCGCTGAAATAATCAGGTTCCGACCGAGAATAATACCGTTTGAGGCATAGGTATTTATCTTTCTTGCGAAAGCATCACTGTATTCCGCATCATCAATCATTCCCGCGTGCTCGAAGTATACGTTATCACGGGTGTGTATATCAAGAAGTGTAAAATCCGGGTGCACTTCAATTGGCCTTCCGCAATCGAAAAGGGTTAAAGGATATTCGTATCGATACGGAATTCCCAAGGAAAAGAGTTTATCGGCGATTATCGTTTCACTCTTTGAACGTACGCGCTCGCCCCTTTGCGTGTAATATTCGATATCGTCAGATCGGAAGGGTTTTACGGGATATGTTACGTTTTGCCATTCTTTTATATGCTTAAAGTCAATGCTGGTGGGTTCGTTTTGAACAAAATAATTGTGGTAAACCCACAAGGCGTCACAATAATCGTTATTTGTAGGAAGATTTCGAACCCTAAGAACACGAGGAACCTACAAAACGAAACTTGTGCAAAAATTTGTGGTATTACGTGGAATTTGCAACAAAAGACACATAAAACCACAAAAACAGACGGGTAATATGGTTGACAAACAACACAAACAAGCATACAATAAAGGCAAAATCAACAAAGATGGTGAGTTTCTATGTGGTTTTGCCACATATTCCCATAAAGAGGACAACAAAATGGTCAAATATGATTCAAGGAGAGAAGCAAAAACAGACAGAATTTCACATCTTGTAAGCAATCTGTATGCCAAAATGCCGGAAATCGAGTCGGCACGCGCCAAGCTTGTAACCGAATCTTATAAGGCTACGGAAGGCGAGCCGATGGTTTTGAGACGTGCCAAGGCGTTTGATCATATTTTAAAAAATATACCGATTGTTATCCGTGATGAAGAGTTAATTGTCGGAAGTACCACAATAGCTCCCAGAGGTTGCCAGACTTATCCGGAGTTTTCGTTTGACTGGTTAGAGCGGGAATTTGACACCGTAGCTACGCGGGAGGCCGATCCGTTTTGCATTTCGGAGCGCGCCAAGAAAGAAATCAAGGAAGCTGATGCATATTGGGCAGGGCGTACCACAAGCGAGCTTGCGACATCATACATGGCTCCCGAAACATTGCGGGCTATGGCACACAATATTTTCACTCCGGGCAATTACTTCTACAACGGTGTCGGGCATCTTACCGTAAAATATTGGGAAGTGCTTGAAATCGGTTACGAAGGCATCAAAGAAAAAGCAATAAATGAAATGTCACGTATACATTTCGGGGATGCCGACTATGCTACCAAGCAAGCTTTACTTGAGGCAATGGTAATCAGCTGCGACGCAGCCATCTGTTATGCGAAGCGCTATGAAAAGCTTGCAGCTTCAATGGCGGCAAAGTGCAACGATCCCAAAAGAAAATCCGAACTTTTACATATAGCCGAGAACGTAAGTCGTGTGCCCGCAAAGGGCGCAACAAGCTTTTACGAAGCCTGCCAGAGCTTCTGGTTTGTACAGCAGCTTCTTCAGATTGAATCGAGCGGGCATTCGATTTCTCCCGGCAGATTCGATCGATACATGTTCCCTTATTACGATGCAGACATTAAGGCCGGCAAAATAACAAGAGCTTTTGCACAGGAATTAATTGACTGTATATGGGTTAAGTTCAATGACCTTAACAAATGTCGCGACGCCGAAAGCGCCAAAGGCTTTGCAGGCTACAGCCTGTTTCAGAACTTAATCGTAGGCGGACAGGACGAAGAAGGCCTTGATACCACAAACGATTTGTCGTTTATGTGCCTTGATGCATCCATTCACGTATCACTCCCTATGCCTTCTTTATCCATCCGGGTATGGAACGGTTCACCGTACGAATTATTGATAAGGGCAGCAGAAGTTACCAGAACCGGACTCGGCGTGCCTGCATATTACAACGATGAGGTGATTATTCCATCAATGATGTCGATGGGTATTCCGCTTGAAGAAGCAAGAGATTACAACATCATCGGTTGTGTGGAGCCTCAGAAAGCAGGCAAAACAATGGGCTGGCACGATGCGGCATTCTTTAATATGTGCCGTCCGCTGGAACTGGTATTTTCAAATGGCTTTGATGCCGGTGAGCAGATTGGCTTAAAAACCGGCGAGCTTAAAGATTTTGCTACATATGATGACTTTTACACAGCTTACAAGCTTCAAATGGAGTACTTCATTTCACTGCTTGTAAATGCTGATAACGCTATCGACCAGGCGCATGCGGAGAGAGCACCGCTTCCCTTCCTGGCAAGTATGATGGACGATTGCATGAAGCGCGGAAAGACTTGCGAACAGGGCGGATGCGTATATAACTTCACCGGACCGCAGGGCTTCGGAATTGCCAACGTAGGCGATTCGCTTCATACCATAAAGACCCTTGTTTACGACGAGCACAGGATAACGCTCGAGGAACTTAAGAAGGCACTTGACTTTAACTTTGGCAAAGGCGCAAACGGACCGGTAATTACACAAATTGCCGGGAAAGTCGCAAGGGAAATGCTTGACAAGGGATTGACACCCGATCCCAAGACGGTTTCGGAAACGGCACAACAGATTGCCAAAACGGCAATCACGGATGCTGACAGAAAGCGTTTCAATGAAATACTTGAGATGATAATGAATATCACCAAGTTCGGAAACGATGACGACGAGGCTGATATGTATGTACGCGATGCAGCTTATACATACACAAAACCGCTTCTTAAGTACAAGAACCCCCGAGGCGGACGATTCCAGGCCGGGCTTTACCCCGTATCGGCAAACGTACCGCTCGGCGCCACGACCGGTGCAACACCTGACGGAAGGCTTGCGGGCACGCCGATAGCAGACGGCGTATCCCCTACTGCCGGATACGACACGAACGGTCCTACCGCAACCGCCAACTCGGTTTCGAAGATTGACCATGGCATTGCATCCAACGGAACACTGTTTAACCAGAAATTCCACCCGAGTGCACTAAGCGGCGAGGAAGGTCTTCACAAGTTTGTCGATTTGATTCGTACATACTTTGACCGCAAGGGAATGCATATGCAGTTTAACGTTGTTTCGCGCGAAACCCTGCTGGATGCTCAAAAACACCCCGAAAACTACCGGCACCTTGTTGTCAGAGTAGCGGGCTACAGCGCATTGTTCACAACACTTTCAAAGAGCCTGCAGGATGACATTATACGACGTACCGAACAGGGCTTTTAAGGAAAAAGAATGGAAGACTTACTAAACACAACAGGCCGTATATTTGATATACAACGATATTCCATTCACGACGGAAGCGGCATTCGCACAATCGTTTTTTTAAAAGGTTGCGTATTAAGATGCAGATGGTGCTGTAACCCGGAGTCACAGGAATATGCAATACAGACCATGACCGTTTCCGGAGTTGCCAAGACAATCGGTCGCGACGTGACTGTTCGCGAAGTGATGGAAACCGTTGAAAAGGATCGTCCTTACTACAGACGTTCAAACGGTGGGCTTACGCTTTCGGGAGGTGAGAGCCTCTGCCAGCCTGAATTTGCGCGGGCGCTTCTTAAAACAGCAAAAGAACGCGGCATCAACACCGCAATGGAAAGTATGGGCTGCGCAAAGTGGGAGACGATTGAAAGCATTCTTCCGTACCTTGACACGTATCTTTTGGATATAAAGCATACTAACCCGGATAAGCATCGGGAGTTCACCACAAGATCCAATGAGCTGATGCTTGAAAATGCCAGAAAGATTGCAAGGTCCGGACTTACAAATCTAGTAATAAGGGTTCCGGTAATACCGACCTTTAACGATACACCCGAAGAAATTGCGGCAATCGCACAGTTTGCCGACAAACTCGAGGGAGTAAATACAATTCACCTCTTGCCTTATCACAGATTAGGGCAGGACAAGTATGAGGGCTTAGGGCGTGAATATCTTATGAAAGACATTCTTCCGCCCGAAAACGCTCACATGGAAATGCTAAAGAGGACAGTTGAAAATGTATCAAGACTCAACTGCCGCATAGGAGGCTAAAATGGAACTAACCGGTCTTCAGGATCATATGAGAATAGTTCAGGAATATGTTCCCGGTTGCCAGATAACACTGGCTCATATTATTGCAAGCCCCGACAAGGTTCTTTATGAAAAGCTGGGGCTCGATCCCAAAATCGACTATCAGAGAGCGGCAATCGGCGTAGCAACCGTAACCCCTTCCGAAACTGCCATAATAATGGCTGATATTGCTTTAAAGTCAAGCGGTGTGACGTTAGGCTTTGTGGATCGTTTTTCGGGGTCGCTGATAATTACGGGCTCAGTCAGCGAGGTAGAATCTGCAATGGAGGCCATGAGGGAATATACTCATGACAAGCTGGGCTATACCGTCTGCGACGTCACAAAGACATGAGAAAACTTATTCTTATGGGACGCTCCCAAGCAGGTAAAACAACACTTACACAAGCGCTGAGGGGCGAAGAAATCCACTATTACAAGACACAGGATATCAAGCATTACGAAAGCGTAATCGATACTCCGGGCGAATATGCACAGAGCCACAGACTTGGCAAGGCATTGGCACTGTATACCTACGAAGCAGACGTTGTGGGAATACTGGTAGCGGCCAATGAACCGTATTCTCTTTTCCCACCGAATGTTACCAGCCAGGCAAACAGAGAATGCATCGGAATTGTCACAAAGATTGATTTACCGAATGCCAATGTCCCGCAGGCAGACAGGTGGTTGAAAATAGCGGGATGCAAAAAAATATTTCATGTGAATTCAATTAAGGGCGAAGGGGTAGATGAAATCCTCGAGTACCTTAAGGAAGATAAAGACAAAGAGAAAGAAAGAAAAACCATTAAGGAGGATTAGAAATGGTAAACGAACTTGAAATCAAAAAACAAATTTGCGACATCGGAAAAAGAATTTACAACCGTAACATGGTGGCCGCAAATGACGGTAATATTTCCGTTAAGCTTAACGATCACGAATTTTTGTGCACACCCACAGGTGTTTCAAAGGGCTTTATGACTCCTGAATTCATCTGCAAGGTTGATGAGAACGGTAATGTATTACAGGCCAACAAGGGCTTCAAACCTTCATCAGAGATTAAGATGCACATGAGAGTATATCAGAAGCGTCCCGACGTAGGTGCAGTAGTTCACGCACATCCTACTTTTGCAACTTCTTTTGCAATTGCAGGTATTCCGCTTACACAGCCCATCATGCCCGAAGCGGTTATTTCACTTGGCTGCGTGCCGATTGCTGAATACGGTACACCTTCCACAATGGAGATTCCCGATAATCTTGAAAAGTATTTACCTTATTTTGACGCTGTGTTACTTGAAAGCCACGGCGCACTTACATGGAGCACAGACTTACTTGCCGCATACCACAAGATGGAAAGCGTAGAGTTCTATGCAGAGCTTCTTTACAAGGCTAAGATGCTTGGCGGCCCCAAGGAATTTGATAAGGCAAACATCAAGAAATTATATGAAATCCGTCGTAAATTCGGTATGCCCGGTAAGCATCCCGCAAATATCTGCTTAAATGCAGGTAAGGATAACTGCCATAACTGTGGCGGCAACTGCGGAAATTGCAACGAGGATTACAAGAACATGCCCGGTTACAATTATGACTTCAGCGATTTAAGCACACCTGCAACCGCTCCCGCACAGAATGGCGTAAGCGAAGCACAGATAGCCGAAATCGTAAGACGAGTAATTTCAGAGATGAAATAGGTGATTGATTATGGAAATGACAGAGAGCCAGATTAAAAGTATTGTAGGCGAAGTCATGGCCAAGATGCAGCTTAGCTCGGATGTAAATAAGATGCATGGCGTATTCGCCGATATGAACACCGCAATCGAAAAAGCCAAAGAGGCTCAAAAGATTGTAAGAGTTATGAGCATGGACCAGCGTGAAAAAATCATTTCACGCATCCGTTTAAAAATTAAAGAAAATGCTGAACAGCTTGCAAGAATGGGCGTTGATGAGACCGGAATGGGTAACGTCGGCGACAAAATTCTAAAGCACCTTCTTGTGGCTGAAAAAACACCCGGCACTGAGGATATTAAGACAGTAGCGTGGTCGGGTGACAGAGGCCTTACATTGGTTGAGATGGGCCCCTTCGGAGTAATCGGTGCAATCACACCGTGCACAAACCCCAGCGAAACGGTTCTTTGCAACACGATGGGAATGCTTGCAGGCGGTAACACGGTAGTGTTTAATCCTCATCCTCAGGCAATTAAAACTTCGATTTATGCAATCAACCTTTTGAACGAAGCAAGTCTTGAGTGCGGCGGTCCCGATAACATCGCGTGTACCGTTGAAAAGCCTACCCTTGATTCAAGTGCAATTATGATGAAGCACAAGGACATACCGTTGCTGGTGGCAACCGGTGGCCCCGGAGTAGTTACAGCAGTCTTGTCAAGCGGAAAGCGCGGAATCGGTGCGGGTGCGGGCAATCCCCCGGCACTTGTTGATGAAACGGCCGACATCAGAAAGGCAGCACAGGACATCGTAAATGGTTGTACATTTGATAACAATCTTCCCTGTATTGCCGAAAAAGAAGTTGTTGCGGTTGATGCGATTTGCGATTCTCTCATGAAATATATGGTTGAGGAGCAGGGCTGTTACTTAGCTTCCAAGGAAGTTCAGGACAAGCTTATTGCAACTGTAATGAATGAAAAAGGAGTTCTTAACCGTAAATGCGTAGGCAGAAGCGCCAAGGCACTGCTCCATATGGTAGGCGTTGAAGTGGGTGATGATATCAGATGCATTACTTTCGAAGGCCCCAAGGAACATCCTTTAATTACCACCGAGCTTATGATGCCTATTCTGGGCGTTGTAAGGGCCAAAAACTTTAAGGATGCCGTTGAGCAGGCAGTATGGCTTGAACATGGTAATCGTCATTCGGCACACATTCATTCCAAGAATGTTGACCGCATTACAGAATACGCAAGGGCAATTGATACGGCAATTTTGGTGAAGAACGGACCTTCTTATGCAGCACTCGGTTTTGGCGGCGAAGGCTTCCCGACTTTCACAATTGCAAGCCGTACAGGCGAAGGCCTCACAAGTGCCCAGACATTTACAAAGAGAAGACGCTGCACAATGTCAGACAGTTTGTGCATCAGATAACATAGTGCCTAGGGGCACGGAAACGGAGACGATAATGGAAATGAACACCGAACAGGTGGAAGCCATTGTTAAGCAGGTACTTTCAAGCTTGAGCGCAACACCCGCAAGCGTTGCACCGGTTAATACACAAGCTTCCGGTAAAGCAGTTCCCGGCAAGGTAAGAGTAGCAATGCTTACCGAACTTGGAAAAATGGAAGTTAAAGAGTTCCCTATGCCGGAAGTCGGCGATGACGATTTGCTGGTAAGGGTTGAAGGATGCGGTATCTGCGGTACAGACTCCCACGAGTACAAGAGAGATCCCTTCTCATTAATTCCCGTAGCACTTGGCCATGAAGGCACGGGTGAGATTGTTAAGATGGGTAAGAATATCACAAAGGACAGCGCAGGCAAAGCCGTTAAGGTTGGCGATAAGATTGTTACCTGTATGATCTTTAAGGATAACCCGGACATTACAATGTATGACCTCAACAAAAAGAATGTCGGCGGCGCTGATGTATATGGCCTGCTTCCCGATGATAATGTACACGCAAACGGATGGTTTGCAGATTACATCCTTATCAGAGGCGCACTTGGCTCCACATTCTTTAACGTAAGCGATTTGGACCTTGACTCAAGAATTTTGATTGAGCCCTGTGCAGTGCTTGTACATGCTGTTGAGCGTGCAAAGAGCACAGGAATACTTAAGTTTAATTCAAGAGTTGTTGTTCAGGGCTGCGGTCCTATCGGTCTTATCTGTGTAGCGGTTTTAAAGACAATGGGCGTGCAGAACATTATTACTGTAGACGGCAATCCTCAGAGACTTGAGTTTTCAAAGCGCTTAGGTGCATGCGATACAGTAAACTTCAAGGACTATGACGGCGTTGAGGGAATGGCTAAAGGCGTTAACGATAAGTTTGGCGGACACCTTGCAGACTTTGCATTCCAGTGTACCGGTTCACCTGCAGGTCATTCAAACATTTACAAGTTCATCAGAAACGGTGGCGGTCTTTGCGAACTTGGTTTCTTTATCAATGGCGGTGATGCAACTATTAATCCGCACTTTGATATTTGCTCCAAGGAAATCACGACCGTAGGCAGCTGGGTATACACTTTAAGAGATTATGCAACGACATTTGATTTCTTAAAGGGTGCCAAGGCAATAGGTCTTCCGATTGGCGAGCTTATTACAGACAAGTATCCTTTAAGTCAGGTTGATGATGCGTTCAAGAAGGCAGCATCTATGACCGGATTGAAGATAGCTGTTGTAGCAGATTAACCCGAAAGGTAAAAAGCAATGGATGAAAGAGCAATAGGTTTTTTGGAGGTATATGGTCTTGTCGCTGCATTCATGGCAGCAGATGCGGGATGCAAAGCGGCGAACGTTACCTTAGAGCCCTTTGATAAAAACAAGCCGGCGAATGCGGATGCGCTTCCCGTTCCGTTACTGGTAACCATCAAGTTCAGAGGTTCGGTAAGTGACGTAACGGCAGCGGTCGAAGCGGGACGTCAGATGGCGGAAAGCATAAGCGGAGTTGTCACAACTCACGTAATTCCCCGTCCCACGCAGGAAACACTTAAGATGATGCCCATTCGCGGATATGACACAGATTAACACACACTTTAAAGGAGATTAAGAAAATGGCAAAAGAAGCATTAGGTTTAGTTGAAACAAGAGGTCTTACAGCTGCAATTGAAGCAGCAGATGCTATGACCAAGGCAGCAGAGGTAGTTTTGGTAGGTACCGAGAAGATCGGTTCCGGCCTTGTAACAGTTATGGTACGTGGTGACGTTGGCGCTGTTAAGGCAGCAGTTGAAGCAGGTGCCTCACAGGCTTCAAGACTCGGCGAGTTAGTAGCTCAGCACGTAATTCCCCGTCCTCACGCTGATGTTGAGAAAATCCTTCCCGGATTCCCTCAGGCTAAGTAATTTATGGGTACATCGTACGGACTTATTGAAGTGTCCGGTGTAACCGCTGCCGTAGAATCACTGGACGCTATGTGTAAAGCAGCCGATGTAACACTGGTTACATGGGAAAGAAAATGGGGCGGACGCCTGGTTACCATCATCGTCGAAGGTGAGGTATCAGCCGTAACCGCAGCTGTAGAAGCTGCAATTAACATCACAAAGGTGAACGGCCACAAGATGGCTTCACACGGAGTGATAGCAGCACCTTGCGAGGAAATTCGCAAGCAGGTGGCACTCAGCGCCAAGCGCATTGGCAAGGATCCGATGCTTGGAATGCTGATGGCACAATAACTTATGTGATTATCGCTGTGAGCGATAAACTATAAAAAGAACAATTAACCAATTAACTTTTTACCCAGGAGGAAAATTTTATGACACAGGAAGCTTTAGGAATGGTTGAAACCAGAGGCCTCACAGCTGCAATCGAAGCTGCAGATACAATGTGCAAGGCTGCAAACGTAGTATTGGTAGGTACCGAGAAGATCGGTTCCGGTCTCGTAACAGTTATGGTACGTGGTGATGTAGGCGCTGTAAAGTCTGCAGTTGAAGCAGGCGCTCAGAACGCTGAAAGACTTGGTGAGTTAGTAGCTCAGCACGTAATTCCCCGTCCTCACACAGATGTTGAAGCTATTTTACCTAAGATTAAATAATTTGCGAGGTTATAACCGTGAACGATTTTGCAAAGCAGGATGTTGAAGCCATCACAAGAATGGTCGTATCGGCAATGGCACAGCAGTCACAAAAGGGAGTTGGATTTTCAGTTCCCGTAGGCGTTTCAAACCGCCATATACACCTGACTCAGGCTGATGTCGAGACACTTTTCGGACAGGGTTATCAATTAACTAAAAAGAAAGACTTAATGGGCGGTCAGTTTGCAGCCAATGAATGTTGCACGATTGTGGGTCTTAAGTTACGGGCCATCGAGAACGTGCGAGTATTGGGGCCTGTACGTAAGAAAACCCAGGTAGAAATAAGTCAGACAGATGCAAGAAAGCTTGGCATCAACGTACCTGTAAGGGAATCCGGTGATGTAGAAGGGTCAGCCCCAATTGCAATCGTCGGTCCCAAAGGCGCTCTTTACTGCAAGGAAGGCTGCATTATTGCGGCACGCCACATTCATATGTCACCGGCAGATGCTGCAAAATGCGATCTGCATGATGGCGACTATGTGAGCGTTGCGGTTGATAACGAGCGCGGCACTACATTCGATCGCGTAAAGATTCGTGTAGACGAAAGCTTTACTCTCGAGATGCACATCGATACGGACGAAGCAAACGCAAGCGAAATTGCACAAGGCGACAAGGTAACTATTGTTAAACGGTAAACTCTATATAACCGGGCTCCGTATGGAGCCCGGATGTATGAGTTAATGGAGATTTGAATTTTATGATAATCGGAAAAGTAACCGGAAGTATTGTTTCCACACGTAAACAGGAAAATTTGGTGGGCAACAAATTTATGATTGTCGAGCCCTTATCTATTATGAACGGTTCGTGCAATCAGATGGTTGCCATTGATAACATTGGCGCAGGCATCGGTGAATACGTGCTTGTGGCAACGGGAAGTTCAGCCCGTGTAGGTTGTAATGTTGACAATTCACCTATTGATGCGGCTATTGTCGGTATCGTGGATGATTTGCCCTCATATTTAAAGTAGAGAATAATTAAGGTTAAATATAGATGGATATTTCAGGTTTAAGTTCTATCCTGCGCGATAACGGAATTGTCGGTGCGGGCGGTGCGGGGTTTCCGTCATACGCCAAGCTTAATGACAAAGCCGAAACGATTATACTCAACTGCGCAGAGTGTGAACCGCTTTTAAAACTTCACAGACAGCTTCTTGCAAGCCATGCCGATAAAATACTTAAAGCTTTTGAACTTGTAAGGTCAACTTTGGGGGCAAAAGAAGCAGTTATCGGTGTTAAGGAAGATTACAAGGCAACGGTAGAGGCTTGTAAGGCACAAATTGACGAATATCCGAATATGCGCATTAAGGAACTTGCGAATGCATATCCCATGGGCGATGAGGTCGTGCTGATATACGAGGTAACCGGTAAGGTTGTACGTCCCGGCGGACTTCCCATTGAGTGCGGCGTGGCCGTATTTAATGTTGAAACAATGTATAACATTTACCGTGCGGTATACGAAAATCATCCCGTTACGGATAAACTTGTTACTGTTGCCGGCGAGGTTAAGTCACCTGCGACATTCAGAGTTCCTATAGGTACCCAGATATCGGAAGTCGTTAAAATGGCCGGTGGTGAGACAACAGAGAACCCCATGTATTTGCTGGGCGGTCCCATGATGGGAAATTTCGGATCGAAATTTCAGCCTGTTACAAAAACAACAAGTGCAGTAATAGTGCTGCCGGACAATCACCCGGTAGTTTATAAAAAGCATCTTAAATTCAGTGTTGCATTGCAAAGAGCCGCATCGTCGTGTTGTCAATGCCGCACATGTACCGATATGTGTCCCCGACATGCGCTCGGACATCCGATTGAGCCGCATATGTTCATGAGAGCATCTGCCAATCATGACACTTCGGACATTAAGCCGTACATAAATACCATGTTTTGCTCATCGTGCGGCGTATGCGAGATTTACGCTTGCCCGCAGGGATTATCGCCGCGAACTATGATGTTGCAATACAAGGGTGAGTTAAGGAAAAACAACCTAAAGGCTCCGATTGTTGAAACCGGAGACGTAAATTCTTCAAGAGATTTAAGAAGAGTTCCCGAGGCACGCCTGATGGCACGTTTAGGGCTCACAAAATACGAATCTCCTGCTCTTTTGCAGGATGATTTGAAAGATGTTTCAAAAGTAAGAATCAATCTTTCGCAGCACATCGGTGCACCTGCGGTGGCAACAGTTGCCCAAGGCAGTAAGGTTAATGTACAGGATGTGATTGCAAGGGCTGCGGATGGCTTATCGGTAAACATACATGCATCTTTAACGGGAACAGTTACCGAGGTAACCGATAAGTATATAGAAATTACGAAATAACAGAGGTAATAATGACAAAAGCAATCGGAATGATCGAATTTAAAACTGTATCGAGCGGTATTACGGCTGCTGACCAGATGGTAAAAACAGCAGACGTTGAACTCCTTGAAGCTCAAACCGTGTGTCCCGGCAAATACATTGCACTTGTATCGGGTGAGTTAAGCGCGGTTAAGGCAGCGGTTGAAAGAGCAGAGAGTACAAGCCCCGAAAACTTAATAGACAGCTTTGTGCTTGGCAATCCCGACGATTCGCTTTTCCCTGCAATTTACGGAAGCGCCGAGATTACAGACACCAGGGCGCTTGGTATTTTGGAAACATATGATGCATCGGCAATTATTGTAGCTGCGGATATAGCAGCCAAGACAGCAATCGTAAATCTTATAGAATTAAGAATTGCCAAGGGCATGTGCGGTAAATCGTATATGCTGATAACCGGCGAAGTTGCAGCCTGCCAGGCGGCAATCGACAAGGCCAAACAGTCAGCCGGAGATAAGGGAATGTTCCTTGATTCATCGGTTATTGCAAATCCCGATGATAAACTCTGGAAACGTATTTTGTAGGATTTATAGGGGTAAACATGTTAGCTTGCGAACGTAAAAATCTTATAATGGAGAAGCTTCAGTCCGAAAAGAAGGTAATTGTTAATGAATTAAGCATTCTTTTTGATGTATCTGAAGAAACCATTCGCAGAGATTTAGACAAACTGGATAAAGAAGGCTTTGCAATTAAAGGTTACGGCGGAGCGGTACTTAACGAGACAAATACTCCCGATATGCCGTTTAATGTGCGCGCTAAAAAGAACATGGCCGGCAAACGTACAATTGCGACCATGATTGCGGGACTTATTGCTGACGGAGATCACATTATAATCGACCCCAGTACTACGGGTGTGGCAATAGTTAACGCACTCAAGGATAAGAAAAGACTTACGGTCATCACGAATTCCATCGAAGTGCTTATGGAACTTCAGGATATGCCCGGTTGGGATGTTATTTCCACAGGAGGCACGTTAAAAGAAAACTATCTTGCACTTGTGGGTCCGCGTGCCATGGAGAATATCGCTTCTTTTAATGCCGACAAGGTAATCCTTTCCTGCAAGGGACTTGACATGCGTAAGGGCATTACCGACGGTAACGAAATGTTTTCACAGGTTAAGAAGACAATGCTTCAATCTGCCAAGATGCGTATTCTTGCAGCCGATTCCACAAAGTTTAATCAGGTTGCTTTTTCACAGATTTGTGAGATTAACGATATAGATATGGTTGTTACCGATATCCGTCCGTCTATCGAGTGGATGGAGTACTTTAGAGAGAAGGGAATTGCGTGTCTGTATGGGAATGAAAACTAAAACGATAGCATTTGCAAACAACAAAGGCGGAAGCGGTAAGACTACTTCGTGTGCCAATATCGGTTATTCACTGGCGCTGATGGGCCACAGAGTATTGCTTGTGGATGCGGACATGCAGTTAAACCTCTCGCTTTCCTTTTTCGATGAGAACAGCGTGCTTGAGTTTGCACAGGGTGAGAAGAATCTTTACAAGGGCATCCTCAAGGAAGACGATCTTAGCGATTATATAGTTAAGACAGAGTACGAAAACCTTGACCTGATTCCGTCATCAACGCTTATGAGCGGTATGGAGTATGAACTTTTCACCAAGTGGCAGCGTGAATTTAAATTAAAAGCCGGGCTCTCGAAAATTAAGGAGTCGGGGAAATATGATTACATACTTGTTGATGCACCTCCTACGCTCGGCGGTTGGGTTATGAATGTATTGGTGGCATCCGATTATGTGATAATGCCTGTTGAAGCCAGTCCGTGGGGACTTTTCGGCGTCGCAAACATGTTTGAGTTTTTGGACGATGTAAAGAAGATTAACAGCTCCCTTGAGCTTTTGGGCATTGCCGTTACGAAGGTTGACACCCGTAAGAATTACTACAGGCAGACAATTGAGAATTTGAAAGAAACCGATGGAGTACGTGTTTTTGAACACATAATACGTATCGACAGTGAAGTTGAGTGGGCACAGGATAACTCAAAGCCCATTCTGGCACATCGTAAAGCAGCCAGGAGCGGCTTGGAATATATGGATTTGGCAATGGAGGTAGATGCATTATGTCAGTAGGTGCAGGAAGTATTAAACGTGCGGCAGGCACACAGACAGTAGCGGCGACCGTTAAGGTATCAGAGCCTGTAAAAGAAACTGTTAAGGAAGCTGTTAAGGATGCTGTTAAGGAAGTTGTTGACGATAAAGCAAAGGATTCTATGCCTGCAAAAGATGCTGCCGTAAAGAAGGAACCGGTCAAAAAGACCTCATCTTCCGGCAAGGCTAAAAAGGAAGTCGTTCCCGAAAAACTTGGGCAGCGTTGTTACAGAGTGACCGAGGAACTTCCCACATATTTGTTATAGTATATTTGACAAGGCAGACTTATTGTGATAAGTTTGCCTTCTGTTGTATTAATCTCCATTTCAAGTGTGAAAAAACTTTTCACACTATGAATACTTGCATTTAAAAATACACACATTTATGAATGTATACTTGCACGTGCTTTATTGTGCATAGGGCAAGTCGTGCGAAGCGAAGGATAGCTATGTCTTTGGGATTTTCTTTTTTCGTAAACAGTATATTGTTGGGCGTAGGCCTCGCAATGGATGCATTTTCGGTATCCTTGGCTAACGGGTTAAATGAGCCTGGGATGTCCAAGGTAAAGCTTAACGCAATTGCGGGTACTTTTGCCGGATTTCAGTGGTTTATGCCGTTGGTGGGCTGGATATGCGTGCACACGGTGCTTCAGTATTTTAAAGCCTTCGAAAAATTTATCCCGTGGATAGCGCTTATATTGTTGGCATATATCGGCGGAAAGATGCTTATTGAAGGTATCAAAAACGATACGGAAGTCGAAAAGCCCAAAACAGGAGTCAAAGCTTTGATTATTCAGGGCATTGCTACCTCAATAGATGCACTGTCGGTAGGTTTTACAATTGCCGATTACAATTTCGGAATGGCCTTTCTGGCGTCGGTTATTATTGCGGTAGTGACGTTCTTTATATGTATTGCGGGATTAATTATCGGCAAGAAATTCGGCACCAGACTTTCCAACAAAGCGTCAATACTCGGCGGTGTTATACTGATTGGTATCGGACTTGAAATATTCATTAAAAGCTTTTTAAATTAACTTTACGGAATAAAGAACCCGTTTGCTGTAGCAAATGGGTTTTTGTGTTATACTGAAATATATAGGGGAGACGGATTACTTATGAAAAAATTGCGCAGAAAGATTTTCAATATAATACAAATCGGTTCAAAAGGTAATTTCATCAGCCGCTTTTTTGATTTCTTTATCGTTGTAATGATTATCGCAAACATTGCGGTAACGGTGCTCGACACATTTGACGAGATGGAACATTTATACGGCCTCTTTTGCATTGTCGAGCTTGTTACGACGATTGTTTTTACGATTGAATATATATTGCGCCTGTGGACGGCGGATTTTCTGTACCCGGAAAAGAAACGTATCAGTGCAATTGTTGCTTTCATATTTTCTTTTTACGGTTTAATAGATCTTTTGTCATTTTTGCCATATTATCTTCCGATATTTTTCCCGGCAGGCATCGTTGCATTCCGTATGCTGAGGGTTATCAGAATCTTCAGATTGTTTAAGATTAATGCGCGTTACGATGCCATCAACGTAATCACGGATGTACTTAAAGAAAAAAAGAATCAGCTTCTTTCATCCGTAGTGCTCATTTTTATAATGATGCTGGCATCATCACTTGTGATGTATTCTTTGGAGCATGAGGCTCAGCCCGATCAGTTTAGAAATGCCTTTTCGGGGATATGGTGGTCAGCTTCGACGCTTTTGACGGTCGGCTACGGAGACATATATCCGGTTACAATCGGCGGTCGTATAATGGCTATAGCTATAACCTTTTTGGGCGTCGGTATGGTTGCCATCCCTACAGGTATTATTTCCGCAGGCTTCGTTGAACAGTACACTAAGCTTAAACGCCAACAGATGTATGCCGAGGAAAAGGAACTTAGATTTATTACCTCCACTGTTTCAAAAAACCATCAGTGGAACGGAAAAAACATCAAAGATATTACGCTTCCGCCGGAATTTGTGCTTGCGGTTGTTGTCAGAAATGGTGAAGTGATAATACCGCGCGGCGACACAAAGCTTATTAAAGACGATACGCTTGTTTTTGCCGCCAAACATTACGAAAAGCAGATTCGCCTTGAGCTTAAGGAGATAATCGTTAAAGAAGAAAACCCGTGGGTCGGCAAAGCAATTAAAGACCTTGATTTTTCGAGACTTGAAATCATTATCATGATAGAGCGCGGTAAGTCAACGGTTATTCCGAACGGTTCAACAATCATCCATGCGGATGATAAGATTATTATGTATTCCAAGCAAAAGAGAGAGTTAATCGATGAGCAGTAAAAGACGTGCAATTCTTACAATCACAAATAATGCACCGGTAGTGTTGGGGTATACGCTTATATGTATTGTCGCACTGGTGCTTCACTATGTCACAAACGGTGTTTCCGATAAGCTTGTGTTTAGCGTGTACAGGTCATCATTTTTGGACCCGCTTACATACGTGCGCTTTATAGGGCATATTTTCGGGCATTCGGGCATGGAGCATTTCTTTAACAACATGATGCTGTTTGTGGTGTTAGGGCCTATGCTTGAGGAAAAATACGGTTCAAAAGACCTTATGATTATTATTGCGGTGACCGGTTTTGTGACAGGTATTTTCCATTTCTGCCTGTTCCCGTCATCAATGCTTCTCGGGGCAAGCGGCGTTGTTTTCACATTTATTCTTTTGGCATCATTTACAGAGTTTAAGCGTGGCACGATACCGGTTACGTTTTTGATTGTTGCCGTGTTTTATATAGGGCAGCAGGTTTTCCAGGGAGTATTTGTGAAGGATAATATTTCCAATCTTACACATATAATCGGTGGCGCAATTGGGGCTTTCTTTGGCTTTACACTTAACAAACGCGGTGCAAGGTAACGTTTTAACAATCCGTTAACGCTTTATTAATGCGCAAATACTACCATAATTGCACCAAAACTTTGAGGAGGTGCCCGTGAGCTTAAGTATTTCCGGTGGTTTTAACGACTACATTAAGCAACTGAATATGTCTGAATACGACAAATCCCGCGAAGCTGAGCGCAAAGAACGCATGGGCATCGAGGATCCCATTGCGAAGAAGGTTAAAGAAGAACGCGAAGAACACTTAAAAGATTGTGAGTGTGAAACCTGCAAAAACCGCAAATATCAGGATGGCTCCAATGAGATGGTTTCTTTTAAAACGGCACAGCATATCCCGACGGCAGCCGTTGCGACAAGGGTACGCGGTCACGAGCAGGAGCATGTGGCAAATGCGTATTCCAAGGCCGCTCAAAATAACGGCAAAGTTATTCAGGCAAGCGTAGCTATCCACACCGCAGTATGCCCCGAATGCGGGCGCACTTATGTGTCCGGCGGTACTACCACTACCCGAATTGCCTACTACAACGAGGATAATCCTTATCAGCAGGCGTTAAAGACCCAGGATGCCACCAAATACGCCGGCATGAATGTCGATGAAGGCGTCTAAACTGTATATTGACAATTATTAAGCCCGAAGCAAAAACTTCGGGCTTTGTTTTTGATGGCGAAAATCCGGAGGGATGATTGCAATAAATGCTTGAAAAGAGTAAGTGGATAGGGTAGGATTAGTAAGTATTACTGTAAATATCACTATTAATAGGTAGAATAAGGGCTGAAGGAGACGCTATGGATTTAAAGGGACGTGATTTTCTGAAGTTGTTGGATTATACTCCGGCAGAGATTGAGTATTTGGTAGATTTGGCAGCACATCTTAAAGAGAAAAAGAAAAAGGGAGAGCCTGTCGATGTGTTCAGAGGCAAAAATGTAGCCCTTATTTTTGAGAAGACAAGTACAAGAACGAGATGTTCTTTTGAAGTAGCAGCTCATGATTTGGGTATGGGTTCTACGTATCTTGACCCTAAAAGTTCTCAGATTGGCAAGAAAGAAACAATTGCCGATACAGCAAGAGTTTTAAGCCGTATGTTTGACGGAATAGAATATCGCGGTTACGGTCAGGATATTGTAGAAGAACTTGCAAAGTATTCGGATGTTCCCGTCTGGAACGGCCTCACCAATGAATTTCACCCCACACAGATGCTTGCTGATTTGCTGACGATTCGCGAACATTTCGGCTACACAAAAGGCATAAAACTTACATATATGGGTGATTCCCGTTACAATATGGCCAATTCCCTTATGGTTACATGCGCCAAAATGGGTATGCATTTTACGGCTTGCGCATCCGAAAAATATTTTCCCGATCCGGAGCTTGTAAAGACATGTGAAAAGATAGCAGCCGAGAATGGTGGCAGTGTTACACTTACCACCGATGCGATGGCAGGCACTAAAGACGCGGATGTTATTTATACCGATGTATGGGTATCAATGGGCGAGCCTGTTGAAGTATGGGAGGAGCGTATTCGCGAGCTGGGACCTTATCAGGTCAACAAAACGATAATGGATAATGCAGGTCCTAAGGCTGTATTTTTGCATTGTTTGCCTGCATATCATGATTTAAAGACCGAGATAGGCCGGGAAATGGGTGAGAGGTTTAACCGTACCGAGATGGAAGTTACCGATGAGGTCTTTGAATCGGCACAGTCACTTGTTTTTGACGAGGCTGAAAACCGCATGCATACCATAAAGGCGGTTATGGCTGCTACGCTCGGATATAAATTTTAATTGTTACAGAGGATGTATCTTGCATGGAAGAAGTAGTTATCTGCGGCGCAAATGCGTACGAGGAAAAATATTATTTTAACCCGTTGTTTAACAAAATTCCCGATAACATTAAGGACGATTTACATATTATGTGCGTTCTTTTTACCGAGGAAGTCGGCGGCATCATTACGATAGGCTTTGACGAAGAAGGCGAGCTGAAGATTACGACGCAGGCAGCTGACGATGATTATTTGTACGATGAAATTGCGAGCGGTTTACTTGTCAGCAAGATTCGCGCAACACGTCAGGAAGTATTTGAATCTTTGTCATTGTTTTACAGGATAATTGTGTGCGGTGAGAATCCGGCTGATTTATTGGAGAGCGAAGGATGATTCTGGCAATCGATGTTGGAAACACAAATATTACATTCGGCGTCTATGATGGCGATACGTTAAAGACAACATTCAGAATGATGTCAAGCGTTTCGCGTACGTCCGACGAGTACGGCATGATGATTAAAGCTTTGCTTAATTCAAATAATGTACTTGACGGTGAGATAGAGGGCGCAATAATCGGAAGCGTTGTGCCTAACGTTATGCATGCGCTTAACGGAGCGGTTACAAGATATCTTAATGTTAAGCCTGTTGTAGTAGGTCCCGGCATTAAGACCGGCATCAGGCTGACAAGTGACAATCCGCGTGAACTCGGCGCGGACAGAATTTGCGATGCCGTCGCAGCGTTTGAAAAATATGGCGGACCGGTTCTTGTTATCGATTTCGGGACAGCGACTACCTACGACTATGTGGATAAAGAAGGTAATTTCGGAGTCGGAATTACCGCGCCCGGCATAAAGATTTCAGCAAAGGCATTATGGACCGATACGGCTAAGCTTCCCGAAATAGAGATTGTAAAGCCCAAATCCATTCTTGCGCGCGAAACGGTTTCATCTATGCAGGCCGGTCTTGTGTATGGTCAGATCGGGGCGACGGAATATATTATCAGTCAGGTTAAGCGGGAAACCGGTATAGGCAATATGAAGGTTGTTGCTACCGGCGGCCTGGGCAGACTGATTGCCGAGGAAACGTCTGCAATTAATGTTTATGATGCTTTCCTGGCTCTGGATGGTTTGAAATATATTTATTCAAGGAATTCTAAGATTAAGTAATTATGGCAACTCTGAAAATCGGATCGGTTACGCTACCAAATAATGTAATACTGGCGCCAATGGCAGGTGTATCAGACCTGCCGTTTCGCTTGTTGTGCCATGAAGAAGGCGCAGGTATGGTGTGCATGGAAATGGTGAGCGCCAAGGCAGTATTGTATAACAACAAAAATACCGAAAGCCTGCTGGAAATACATCCCGCGGAGGGTGTTGTTTCGATGCAGCTGTTTGGCAACGATCCGGAAATAATGGCAGAGATTGCCGCAAGACTCGAGGACAGGCCGTTTTCGATTCTGGATATAAATATGGGGTGTCCGGTGCCCAAGATTGTTAACAATCACGAGGGCTCATATTTGATGAAGGACCCCGATTTGGTGTTTAAAATCGTGGAAAAAGTTTCCGGTGCCATAAAGAAGCCGGTTACGGTTAAAATCCGTAAGGGATTTGATGAAAAAAGCGTAAATTGCGTGGAAGTTGCCAAGGCTGCCGAAGCAGGCGGCGCACAGGCTGTGTGCGTGCATGCACGTACGCGAGAACAGTTCTATTCGGGGTGCGCGGACTGGAGCGCAATAGCTGCGGTAACGGACGCACTGAATATTCCGGTTATCGGTAACGGAGACATTGTTGACGGACCGTCTGCGGCACGTATGCTTTCCGAAACAGGTTGCGCAGGCATTGCCGTAGGCCGTGCGGCACAGGGAAACCCATTTGTCTTTAAAAACATAATATCGTATCTTGACGGAGTACCTTATTCACCGCCGGATGATACGTACATACGCGACACGATACTTCGCCACGCGGATTTGCAACTTACATATAAGGGCGAGTATATAGGCATTCGTGAAATGCGCAAGCATCTGTCCTGGTATTTAAAAGGTTTTACGGGTGCGGCGGCACTTCGTAAAGAAATTAATGAGATGGAGAGTATGGCTGCGCTTAAAGCAATAGTCAATGCTCTATGGAGAGAGGAGTAAATACATTGTTATTTGGTAAGCGGGTAAATATTTATTACATCAAATATGGTTGGATGCTGTTAATCGGTATTCTGGCTTTGTATGTAGTCGATGTGGGCCAATTGATAGTGCCCGAGCTTTACAGGATGGTCGTTAACGGCATTAACGACGGTGTTGTTGAAGTAGACGGCGTCATGAAAACTTTTGATATGGACTTTTTGCTGGACGAGGTCTGCCGTCCGTTGTTATTGGTAGTTGCAATGGTATGTGTAGGCCGATTCCTGTGGCGTATTTGCTTTTTCGTAGCATCGGTTAAGCTCGAAACAGATCTCAGAAAGCGCATGTTTGACCATTGTAAAGACCTTTCGCAGCAGTACTATCAGGTAAATAAGGTCGGTGATCTTATGAGCCTTTATACAAACGATCTTGACCAGATTCAGGACGGCTTCGGAAACGGAATTCTTTTCTTTTTCGATGCGGCTGTGCTGGGATTTATGTCCTTCTCAAAAATGGAGCATATGAATGTAAAGCTTACGTTGCTTTCACTGCTTCCCATGATTATTCTTTTCACGATGGCTACCATAGTAGGTAAATCCATGATGAAGAAATGGGACAAGCGTCAGGAAGCTTACTCGGCTCTTTCGGATTTTTCACAGGAAAGTTTTTCGGGTATAGCGGTTATTAAAGCTTTTACCAAGGAATTGTTTGAGCTTATGGCGTTTAAAAAGCTCAACAAGGAAAACGAAAAGATTAACGTAGACTTCACAAAAACCTCAACTCTTTTAAATATATTGTTTATGTTTTTTGTGGAATCGGTTATTTGCGTAATTTTGGGATATGGCGGTTTTCTGGTTCACGAGGGAATATTTACAGCCGGTGAACTTGTCGAGTTTATCAGTTATTTCACCACCATTATCTGGCCTATAAATGCTGTATCAATACTTATCGATATGACGGCAAGAACGAGGGCTTCCTATAAGCGTGTTGATAAATTTATGTCCGCAACAGTTGATGTTTGCGATAAAGAAGGCGTTGTTGAAACAAGCATGGATATTAAGGGGGATATTGAATTTAGGCATCTTTCTTTTACATATCCGGGCTCTGACCGTGAAGTTTTGTCGGATGTTTCTTTTACCATTAATGCAGGCGAAAATGTCGGTCTTATCGGGCGTACCGGTGCGGGTAAAACAACAATCGTTGACCTTTTGGCGCGTACATACAATGTTCCCGACGGCGTTCTTTTTGTAGACGGTAAAGATGTAAATTCAATTGCAATCAGAGAACTTCGCAATCATTTAGCTTATGTTCCGCAGGACAATTTCCTGTTTAGCGATACGATTGCCGCAAATATAGCATTTTCGGCAGCAGACGATTCGAACCGCGGCGAAATTGAAAATGTTGCCATTCTTTCGGATGTAAACGATAACATTGTTGAATTTCCGGATAAGTACGATACCGTTTTGGGTGAGCGGGGCGTAACCGTTTCGGGCGGGCAGAAGCAGCGTATTTCGATAGCACGCGCGCTCATGAAGGATGCGGAAATTTTGGTTTTGGATGATTCCGTTTCGGCGGTAGACACCAAAACAGAGCGTATTATTCTTAAAAATCTTGCAAAAACCCGTAAGGGAAAGACTACGATTTTAATAGCACATCGCATTTCAACCATTGAGCATATGGACAAGATTATTTTGGTGGATGACGGTCGCATTCTTGCGGTCGGCACTCACAACGAACTTGTTAAAACATGTCCTGAGTATGCCGAGATGGTACGTCTTCAGCGTCTTGAAGACGAAAGAAAGGAGGCAATGTAGTATGCGTGAATATTTTCCCCTCCTTGTAATCGGTGCAATTATCGGAGTGTTTACATTAGGCTTTGCGCTTGCTTTTGCCTTCATGAAAGACAAAAAGAAGGCTATCGGTTTCGACCGAAACATGAAAGACGGAGAAATTGTAAAAAGACTTGCAAAATATGCAATTCCTCATTGGAAATCACTTCTTTTTGTGATTGTTATTCTTGCCGCTTCGATTACCTATGATGTTGTTTCACCGCTCATAATCGGTCAGATCGAAGAAATCGTTAAGGAACGCTTTGAAATGAGCGAGCTTTACCGTTTGGTAGCGCTTTATGCAAGTATTCTTATTGTTACGATTGTGTGCACGTATGTCCAGGCGATTATTCTTCAGAAAATCGGCATGAAGATTTTGTCGGCTATCCGCGAGGATGTTTTTGTGCATATCGAAAGCCTGTCGCACAATCAGCTTAACCATATTCCGGTCGGTAAGCTTGTGACCCGTGTCACGAACGATACGGGTGCTATTTCGCAGATGTTTACAAATATTCTCGTTAATCTCATTAAGAATATTTTTGTAATCATAAGTGTTTTGGCAGCTATGTTTGCGCTTAACCTTGAGCTTACGCTTATGGTATTAAGCTTTGTGCCTTTTATAGTTTTGTTTACGATTATCTTCCGTAAGTTTTCACGTCGCGCATACCGCCGCGTTAAAGATGGCACAACAGACATTAATACGTTTCTGTCCGAAAATCTTTCGGGTATAAAGATTACGCAGATTTTTAACTGTGAGCAAAAAAAGTTTAAGGAATTTATCGAAAAAAACAAGGAGCTTGGCACCGCAAAGAAGAAGGAAATGCTTGTTTACTGTATTTTCCGTCCTTCGATGTTTATGTTGTATATGGCATCTGTTCTGTGCCTGCTTTATTTGTCGGGTAAAGGCTATATCAAAAACGTTTCTTTTGCCGGGCAGGTAATTACAAGCGGGACACTGGTAAGTTTCTATATGTATGTTAATAAGTTTTACAATCCCATACAGAGTCTGGCAGAGCAGTTTAACTGGTTGCAGTCTGCGTTTGCATCTGCGGAGAAGATTTTCGGTATCATGGATATGGTTCCGGAAATTCAGGATGAACCCGATGCAATAGAACTTGACCACATAAACGGTGAAATTGAGTTTAAGAATGTGTGGTTTGCATACGAGGGCGAGGATTGGGTGCTTAAGGATGTATCGTTCCATGTGTTGCCGCGTGAGACTGTTGCTTTTGTGGGGGCAACCGGCTCGGGAAAGACAACTATTTTATCATTGGTGTGCCGTAACTATGACATTCAGAAAGGGCAGATACTTATCGACGGTATAGACATCAGGCACATAAAGATAAGCTCATTAAGATCGCACTTTGGCCAGATGCTACAGGATGTTTTCCTGTTTGCCGGGACTATCCGCTCAAATATTGTGTTGCGCAACGAAGCGTTTACGGACGATGAAGTCATGGCGGCCTGTAAATACGTAAATGCAGATTATTTTATTGACAAGCTTACAAACGGTTTGCAAGAGGAAGTCAGGGAGCGAGGCAACAACTTCTCGCAAGGTCAGCGCCAGCTGTTATCATTTGCCCGTACAATTATTCACAAGCCGGATGTAATGATTCTTGATGAGGCAACCGCAAATATCGATACGGAAACAGAACTTTTGATACAGGATTCACTTGAAAAGATGATGAACATCGGCACTATGCTGATAGTTGCGCATCGTTTGTCGACTATACAGCATGCTGACAAGATAATTGTAATATCGCATGGTGAAATATTGGAGCAGGGCAATCACTTTGAGCTTCTTGAAAAGCGTGGAGCATATTACGATTTGTACAGACTGCAATACGAAAAGTAAATAATTTACCAAAGGGGACAGGTTACAGTGGTTGACCACTGTAACCTGTCCCCTTTGGCTAACCACTACAACCTGTCCCCTTTGGTAAATCTGATTGACATTGCCACGGCAAAGTGGTAGATTAGTGTTGTGCAACCGATTGCGCAATATGCAGGGTTTTGTTGCACACATGGGAAAGCTTAAGACAGATATGTGTATAAACAGTACAAAGCATTTAAGTCACAGGGAGGCAGAATATGAAGAAAACAGCAAAAATTGCCCTGATTATGGGCCTTGCAGCTATATGCATGCTGACAGGGTGCGCCGGTAAAGGCAAGGTTAAGCAAATTTACAGCGCAACACTGCCCACAGAGGCGCTTCCGGCAGATATATATGTGGAGCCTATTGAAGGGATTACAGATGACTTTTTCAGGGGCGTTGATATTTCCAGTATTATTAGTGAAGAAGAAAGCGGAGTTGTTTACTATAATGAGGCCGGAGAGCCTACTGATATCTTCAGAATATTAGCCGATGCAGGTGTTAACTATGTGCGTGTGCGCGTGTGGAACGATCCGTACGATGCTAACGGTAACGGTTACGGCGGCGGTAACTGTGATGCCGCAAAGGCTGCTTTAATCGGCAGACGCGCGGCCGAATACGGCATGAAACTGATGGTAGATTTTCACTACTCGGATTTCTGGTCAGATCCTTCAAAGCAGATGTGCCCTAAAGCATGGGTAGGGATGACTTCCGACGAGAAGGCAGAGGCTGCATATGCTTTTACAGTCGATGCAATGGAGACAATTCTGGCATCAGGTTCTGATGTCGGTATCGTGCAACTGGGCAATGAGAACAACAAGGCAATGTCCGGTGAAAGCTTATGGGCTGACATTTCAAAAATTATTGCACGTGGGCGTGATGCCGTTCTTGAAAAAGCAGATGCTTACGATAAGGACGTTAAGATTGCCCTTCATTTTACAAATCCGGAAGATGTTGACGGAATGTATGCACTTTTAAGAAAGCTCAATAACTTTGAAGTTCAGTACGATATTATCGGATTGTCGTATTATCCGTATTGGCATGGGACACTTGAAAATCTTGAGAGTCTCATGAAAGAAATCAAAACGCGTACAGGTAAGGATGTTATGGTTTCGGAAACGTCGTATATGTACACGTTGGATGACGGCGATGGTCACGGCAACAGTTGCGGCACCAAGGATTTAAACAAAAATTATGCGCCGACGGTTCAAAGCCAGGCCAATGAATATAGGGATGTTTGTGAAAGCGTAGTCAAAGCAGGTGGTCTTGGCGTATTTTATTGGGAACCTGCGTGGATTCCGGTTCACGACTATAATTACGAAGCCGCCGATGCGGCAAGCGTTTTGGCATCTAATAAGCAGGCCTGGGAGCAGTTTGGCTCGGGCTGGGCATCAAGTTATGCAACGGAGTACGATCCTTCAGACGCAGGCGTTTACTATGGCGGGTCAGCATGGGACAATCAGGCATTGTTCGATCATACGGGGCATCCGCTTGCTTCACTTAATATATTCAAATACTTAAAGTACGGTACTATATGCGATGCAAAAGTTGACTTTGTAAACGATGTACTGGTGGAGGTTAATCCGGGCGGTACTCTTAAGATGCCCGAAACCGTGGCTGCCAATTTCAATAACAGAAGCTTAAACGGTCCCGCTTCGGTTACGTGGAATGAGACCGAGCTTGCAAAGGTTGATGTCAATAAAGTAGGCGAATATGCCGTATCGGGTTCTTTTGCCGATGGCACAAAGGTAAATGCTACCGTAAAGGTTGCAAAGCTCAATTTTGTAAAGAATGCAAGTTTTGAAGACAGTGATCGCTCAATGTGGAAGTTTATCTATGAAGGCGCGGATGTTCTTGATTTTCAAAAGAAAGAAAGCGATGCGGTTACCGGAGAATGGACAATGCACTACTGGCGCGAGGGTGAAGTGGAATTTAAGGCTGAGCAGTCTTTTACCGGGCTTGATGACGGCAAATATTACTTTAGCATGAATGCACAGGGCGGTGACAGCGGCAGCAGTCCTGAAATGTACATTTATGCGGTTTCCGGCGGCGTTACATATACGCAACCGTATGCCGTAAACGGATGGTGTAACTGGGTTTCGCCTGAGATTGCTTCTTTTGACGTAGTAGGCGGCGAGGTTACAATCGGCGTGTACGTCAAGGCGGGCAAGGGCGCATGGGGAACCTTCGATGATTTTTATATGTGCAAGCTTGATTGATAAATATCCCGCGTGGCAAAGAGGAAAAATAAATGTCAAGTAACAGAAAAATTACAATTCAGGACGTTGCGGATGCATTAAATGTTTCAAAGACAACCGTGTCCAGAGCAATTTCGGGTAAGGGTCGTGTGGGCGATAAGACGCGCAACATGGTACTTAAGTACATAGAGGAGAACGGATATGTTCCTAACGCAACAGCCAAGGGCTTGGCGCAGTCGCGTACCTATAACATCGGACTCACGATTCCGGAGGATTCGGCACTTGTTGACCTTGCCTTTTTCAGACGTTGTATGGTTGGTGTGTGCAGCTATGCCGGCTCGGTTGATTACGATGTCATTATTACAATGACCTCCAACAAAAACACGCAGCAGTTAAGCCGAATGATTGATAACAGTAAAGTTGATGGTGTGATAATAAGCCGCACGCTTGTTGATGATGCACCGGTTAAGCTGTTGAAAGGCAAGGGAATCCCCTTTGTGACAATCGGTTCGTCTAATGACAGCGGTGTTGTCCAGATAGATAACGATCATGAGACCGCCTGCAACATGATGACTGCAATGCTTATAAGACAGGGCTTCAAAAAAATGGCGCTTTTATGCGGGGACAGTTCTCACGTAGTTACCATCAATCGTAAAAAGGGATTTGAATCCGCAATGCATGAGGCAGGCATTAAAAATCTCGAAGAATACATATATGAAGATGTTACCGGTAATCTTCTTGACCGTGCTGTGGATGACATACTTGAGAAAAATTTTGATGGTATCATTTGCATGGACGATTCGATATGCGTAGAAGTGCTTGAAAAGTTAAAACGCGAAAATGTCAGCGTTCCTGAGGATATTAAAGTAGCTTCTTTTTACAATTCGAGCGTATTGGAGCACTATACTCCGTCAATTACCAGCTTGAAGTTTGATGCAAAAGAACTTGGAACGACAGCCTGCAAAACACTTATGAATATTATTGACGGCAAGGAAGTTGCCGACAGGACACTTTTGGGATATGAAATATCCATGAAGGAATCAACCAAAAACTAAGCGAGGGAAAGGAGCTTCCGCAAGAGCGGATGAAGTATATAAATGCAAAACAGATTTATTGTCAACATCATTCATCGTCCCGAAATGGTTCCGGAGTATGCCGAGAAGGTTACGGGGCACGGAAAGAGCGAGGACTTGGGCCGTAAGGCTTTACTTACGGAGTCTTTGGATATTTTCAGGACACAGCAGTCGCTTGCTCACAAATATGGTTTAAAGACAACCATTCAAATGACCTATGCAAGCCTTTTTAACGACGAGGCTGTGGCGCTTGCCAAGGAACATCACGAGCAGTACGGTGATGAAATTGCACTGACTCTTTTGGGCCTTCCGTGCAAGGAGTTCAGGGAAAAGTACAAAACAAAGGATTTCTGCATCTGGATGTTCTCGATGGAAGATAAGATTTCTATCGTAAACGACGTGTTCGGCAAGTTCTACGAGCGCTTCGGTTTTTACCCGGAGTCAACGGGTTCTTATTACATGGATGCGGAACTTATTAACTATATTAAAGAAAAATATCCCAGCGTTAAGTGCGCAGTAGCTACATGCTGGGAAGAAGGCCCCAAGGCTTACCATACATGCAACAATTCGTGGTATACGCTTATGGATGGCGGTCCCTGGTCACCGTGGATTCCATCAAAGGCTAACACACATGCTCCCGCAGCCAACGAAGCAGAGGATAGCGGAATTGTTGCAATCCCGCATTTGTCGAGAGACCTTCTGGCATGTTATGACGGAAACGGCTCCAATTTCGGCACGCATCCTCAAAATGTATTGCGCGGCATGATTTATGACAGTAAGACCTGGGAATTCCCTTATTTGTTTAACTTAATAGATCAGTATCGTGTTCTGGGCGATTACAACAACGGTATTGCCTACAATATGATGTTTGTGGGACCGGGCTGGATGAATAAGGCCGGTCGCTGGGAGGCACCTTACGAGCTTTTGGTTAAGTCCTACGAAGAAGGCATGAAATACTATGGAGAGCTTAAAAAGCAGGGACAGCTTGAAGATATGGGAATGGCTGAATTTGCCGACTTCTGGCGTGCCAACAAGCACTATACAGAGCCGGAATGTGCTCTTTGGAAAGATATTCTCTACGGCTCCGACAAGCAACTGTTTTGGTATTGCGATCCGTTTATGCGTGCCTGCGTAAATATGGATCAGGGTGGCGCAATTGTGGATCTTCGCCCTTATGCAGCCAAGCTTGAGTGGCCCGTAGGTATCGGCACAGACCACGTACAGGACTGCTCGTATCCTTTCCTGATACAGGAAAAGTATCGTGCCGGTTACTTTACACATTACGCCGGAGAAGGTACGGTTCGAAGCGCCAAGTTATCATATAACGGTGAAGAGGTAGACCTGTGCTTATGCCGCACAAAGGCTAAGTTTTCAGAAGTTGAAGAAGACGGTGTAAAGACAAGAGTCTTAACATTGGACCCTGTGGATATTGAGTTTGCAGACCTCACCGTATCGCTTCAGACCAAGCATTTCTTTAAAGAAGGAAGCTCTGAAATCCGTACGGAACGTACGATTTTGAACATGAGTAATCCGGAGGCTTGTGTATCAATTAACGAATATATTGTAGCCTGCTACGGTACTACCGAGTATCCCGAAGATATGAAGTGTGTAAAACTTGTTGCGGAATCTTCGGTTGAAAAAGAAATTATTAATTATGCATATAAATGTCGTGAAGCGTACGTTGACAATGCAAATTATACGTATGCAACCATTTCGGCAATCAAGACACGCGTTGAGTTAAGCGGCAAGGGCGGAGCGCAAGTTAAGGGTTACATCAAAGAAGGATATGCATTCTCACCTATGTTTACACTAGGCTATACTGCTGACTTAAAAGAGAAGGAGGTCTTCACATCATGGCTCAGTCTGGCAAGGGAAAATTAAATTTCAGATGCCCCTCATGCTTTATGAGAGACTTGGATATTGATATGTTTTACGACAAGGATAAAGGTGAGTATTACTGTTTGCGCTGCCAGTACAGGGGCAGTGAAGCCGATGTTCTTGTCAAAAACGAAATGGCCCGCTTCCGTTACGGCAGTATGGCAAAGCGTTACACCTTAGATGAACTTCGCAAATAACGGAGGATATTTCGGACATGGCACTGTTTGAGGAATTTATTAAAGGAATGGATGTTTCCACTCTTTTGGAGGAGGAGGCATGCGGCGCGCGTTTTTATGACGACGGCAAAGAAGGCGACTTGTTTGAAATACTTAAGCGCCACGGCGTTAACTCAATACGCCTGCGCCTATGGAACGACCCCTACGATGAAGACGGAAACGCGTACGGTGCCGGCACCAATGATTTTGCCAAGACGGCAATTTTGGCAAAACGGGCTGTTGACGCGGGGATGAGTTGGCTTTTGGATTTCCACTATTCCGATTTCTGGGCAGACCCCGGCAAACAGAATCTTCCTAAGGCCTGGCGTAATCTTTCGGACAGCGAACTTACCGATAATGTTTATGAGTTTACAAAGGATACGCTTCGAAAGTTAAAAGAAATGCGCCTTGCACCCTTTATGGTGCAGATTGGCAACGAAATTACCAACGGATTTATGTGGCCTACCGGCAACCGTCACTACAAAAGACCGGAAGGTTACAGTGGCGAAAAGCCTTATTTTAACCCTATACTGCGTGATTTTATAAATGCAGGCATCAAGGCTGTGCGCGAAGAACTTCCCGAAAGTATTGTGATGCTTCATCTGGATAATGGTGGCAATAATGCTCTTTACCGCGACTGGTTTGACGGATACTTTGCAGTGGGAGGGGACGACTTTGATGTAATCGGTCTTAGCTATTATCCGTTCTGGCACGGAAACATTGCCGCATTGAAAAATAACATGAACGATTTGGCAGTGCGTTTCGGAAAACCGCTCATTATAGATGAGGTTTCCATGGGTTTTTCCATGGAAGATTATGCGGTCTATGAAGGTCTTGCACCTGATGCCAGAAAGGGTTATGCGACAAAAGAAGAATTGTTAAGCCGTCTTGACTACCCCATGACAGTTGCCGGTCAGATGGCGTTCATGCGTGAAATAGTTAAAACAATTAATGAAGTTCCGGGCGCTTTGGGAGCCGGATACTATTACTGGGAGCCTGCATGGATTCCGGTACCCGGCTGCGGTTGGGCTACGGAGGCCGCTCTTTTATACACCGGCGAAAAAGGCCCCGGCGGCAACGAATGGGCCAATCAGGCTCTGTTCGACTATAACGGCAACGCACTTCCTGCGATGGATGTTTAATTACCACAGGGGAAAGGGTATAGTGGTTCAGCACTATAAACTATCCCCTGTGGTTGGCCACTATAACCTGTCCCCTGTGGTAATTCTTGCAAAATGCTGAAATTCTCTGTATTATCGAGATATAGTTTGTGTAACGGCGTGTTGCGTGGGGAGGATATATGAATTTTTTTAAAGTTTTTTTTGGCGGGATTAAAGATTTTTTTGTGTCTCTTAAGAACTTGAAGCACATAAAAAGGTTTATTCCCGCTTTTATTGTTTCTATAGTGTGGATTGTCGTTCCGATTCTTTATCACAATGGTGTTGAGAACAGGGTGTTGGATATTGTGTCTAAAGTCTTTTTGGCGCGAATCGGCATAAGCGACGATCCGTTATCCATTGCGGGCGGCGTCATTGCAAAGTGCACGTTTGTGACGGCACTTTATTCTTTTTTCAATATTTTCAAAAAGAACAGGGGCGAAAAGATAAGCCTGAAGGAACGCATCAAGAAGCATTTTGCCGTCGGCAAGGGAATGTTGGCATTGTATTTATGGGGCATCGGTTTGTGTATTTTGTGGCTGTGTGCAATTAACCGAAATGTCTCAACCTGGAGTGTTGCCTGCGCGATTTCAATGATAATTCTGAGTGGAAAAACGTTGATAAGGGGTAGCTTCTTTTTGCGCCTGTTAAAATCGATTTTTAAAGGTGAGAAGACCCGGAAAGTTCCGGAAAGTTTTATGCAGGGCTGTCTTATTGGCGCTGTGCTTGTGACTGCGGCGTGCTTTACCGACAACGCAATAGTAAATGTCGGAGTGGTTATCGGCGCACTTTTGCTGCTGGCACTCGGGCTTATTGTTTTAATAATCAAAGCATTCGGTAAAAAGAAAACTGTTGCGGCCGCAATGGTACTTATGCTTTTACTTCCCGCAATTACGGCAGAGGCTAAGTCCAAGGCACCTAAGATTTATGAAAAATATGCTGACAAAAAAGGTTACTATGTAACATCCGAGACTTCTGATACGGTTTCATATGCAGGATATGCGCATCGCGACGGCGCTTCGGATAACAATTATCATTCATATTGGGTTAATTATACCGCACACGAGGATAGCGGTATGAGTGTCGGCTCACAGTCATTTTACGTAGACTTTGTTGCCCCGGCGCAGTATTTTGAGCTTATTAACGAAAATTTCGTGTCGTCGTCCAAGCAGGTTGACAAAGCGGCTGACGGGACCCTGTATGAAGGCACCACTTACGATAATCCTGTGGAAAATTCGCTGGGCAAGGCAAAGGGATTTTATAATTATTCATCGCGGGTTGAGAATGATGAGAAGGTAAAAATCAGCTGGGAAGCGGACTATAGTTTGCATTCTTACGTCAAGAAGGCAGGCAAGGCCGCCGAAACTTCCGCTATGATTGACGAATTGGCCGCCGAACAACTCAGCTCGTATAAAGCCACGTTTCAGTATTACGGTGATGAGGCTGTTAACGGAATTTCCAGCAACAAAATCGACGGCGGCGTGTTGATAACCGCACATGCCACCGATGTAAAAAGCAATAGTGAGCAATATGATTCAAGTACCGAGTATATGTATTGCTGTAAGATTTACACCGATGAAGCGCTTCCCGAGATGGTTATGGTGACCGAATATACAGGTCGGGTATGGTGCGAGCGTTGGGGTGCTTTTTCAACGACTTCAAATCCTGATTATATCAGCAACAGCAATCAGGTTGAATCGGTGAGAAAGGCCGTTTGCGGTACACTTGCCGATGCATGTATGGCAAGTTCGTTTGAAATGGTTTCCACTGACGGTACAGATTATAACAGCGGTACAAGCGTAAACTCGGGAAAGAATGCTTTAACCTCCAAGCAGGACAATTCCGGCAAGACATTTATAAATATTTCCACTAAAGCATCCGACGATTTTGGCGAGCAGGAAGTTGAGCTTCCGACAATTATATTTATAACACTTGGCACTACACTTTTGGGTGTCGGTGCGGCAGCAGGCGCAATGGGTGCAACCGGAAGCACAACCGCAGATGCCGCGTCAAATAGTGTTAATGAAGCCGATGATGAAAAGAAACGCTACTCCATGATTATCAATACGGATTGCGGCAGCGTAATCCGTAAAGGCGGCGAACCGGTAAAGGTTGGCGCGAAACTTGTATGCCACGAAAACGGTGCACAAAACGTCCTTGCCGACATTACGGCGGCCATGACGATTACGGTGAGTGACGAACTTGAAATTACCGGAAGCTTTATTGAAGATGGCTGCAAATATGTAACCGTAAAGACCGTAGGCGAACCTTCTTCGGACAATGCAAGCATTACATTTACCGCGGAAACTCCCGGCGGCGGTGTCAGCAACAAGGTAGAGTTTAAACTGAACGGTGACATGCAAATTGTTTTCCCCGAGCAACATTCTTACAACACCGAAATGTATACATCCGTGATTGCGGGGGCCAATGATGAAACTGCGGTCAGATTTGTGATTGAGCAGGCAGCAGGCGAGCCCGAGTCAATTGAGTTTACCGTCGACGGTGATTTTGAAATTGTCAAAAAAGACACCGAATATGAAAGAACATATGACGCTGTAATTAAAAACAACACGGTTGCGCATGAAGACCGAAGACTTGATATTTACGAAAAGAGCGTCCGCATAGAGGCAAAATACAAAGACGGAAGCACTGTTGAGGGCTTCTTTAGCATAGAAGTTTACCCGGAAGGGCTTACGCTTACCACAAGACCCGATCGTGAAAACCATATTGATGTATATTCCTACAGTTTCAGAAAAGCCGATGTTGAAAACTTTGACCCGGAATATAAGTCTGCAAGGCTTGATTTTGTGCTTGCGGTGTTAAAAGACGGTAAAGCAGAGTTTGTGAAACTGTCACAAGCTTCGCTTAAATCAGGCAAGCTTACGCCTGAAAATGACAGCCACAAGGCTTTGTGCGAAAAGTATGAGTTTGATGTGGACACAAAGAATCTTGACGATAACTTTTTGCATATTACGCCTAAGGCATCTATTCCGGAAAGCAAAACGCCATATTATGTCAACCTTGAATTCGAAGCTTCCGTGGACGGCAAGGCATATGTTGAAACAGTACCTTTAAGGCTTATCGGTGATGCGTTGCTTACAAAGGCTTCTTTTGACAAGGAATTGCGAGACCTTTGCGATCGTGCATTAAGATATTTCCCTGAAGATTTGGGGCTTAAATATGTACAATACATCAAGGAAAACTATTCCGACAGCTCGATTTACACGGCAGACAATCTTCGCACGATGAGCCATGAATTAATCAGGGCTTCGCAGGAATATTGGCTTCGTGAGGGCGCACGTCAAAAAGAAGTTGCAGCGCAGTGTGACTGGATTATCGATAAACTTCAGTGGAGCAAAAAGGTTGGTGATTTTTGCTTCTCGATTGTGATTTCAACGGCTGCGTCACCTATGGTCGAGGCAGTGCTTACACCGGTTAAAGATGTGTTCTGCGCCGCAGCGGGAGAGATCATCTATAGCTACATTAATGGCGAACCGCTTGATTATAACAGTATGGAGTTTGGCAAGAACTGTTTTGCACTTTTGGAAAATGTTGTTTCAGAGTGTATAGATATGGATGTTACCAAACCGCTGGATACCAAGAAGGCAATGGCGCTTATTATCGGACTTTCCTTTATTATGCTATGCAAGAATTACTATCTTACCGAAGAAAAGGAACGTGATATTGTAAATGCTATTCGCGATACATTCAAAGATCTTACGGCTACTGCCATCAAAAAGATTTTTGACGGCGTATTCGGTTGCATCATGAACGACACAAAATGTAAGGGTTCTATTGAAAACAAAGTCAGAGAATGGGTAGGCAGTAAACTTGACAAAGTTGTACCCGATCCCAACGGCGGCTATGAAACAGCACTTACAAAACTGTTAAGCGACTGGTTTGGCGAATTGGGCGGTAATGTATATGAAGGCTATGAAACGGTTTCGGATGCATGCTACACCACAATTGATTTGCCGATGCCCAACAATGTTCACTACACAATGGTCATTAATTTAAATACGGTATTTAACGGCGGTGTTGCCTGCCGGTTCGCCGAATGGCTGATTGCGAGTCTGTTTGGAGCATTATTCCCGCTGGAGTTTTTAACAAACTATACGGAGGATCCGGTAGCTGCGCTTGCGGAATACGAAGAGACACACAAATAGGTGTCACATAGGGACGGGGAGTGGGTGACACCACCGCCCCTATGTGACACTACATCAGCCGCAATCCTTTGGGGTAGTGGTTTTTCAATATTCCGTCGGTGGCCTTCGCAAGGCCTAAAGTTACGTTACTGTAGCTTACCAGTGCCCAGCCCTTAAGCTTACAGTCACAGGAAAGGGTTTCGCCGTGAAGATATTTAACGGCGTCGGCCTCGCTTACATCGACCGATACGCCAAAATCATCGGGCTTTAAAGCCATTGCAAGGGAATGCGCGGGCTCAAAACGATTCTTTTTGCTGACAAGCAAGTGAAGACCGGGGCGCACCACTTTAAGCCCCTTCAAAAGCTCGGGCGGAAGCGGTGAAAGATAAATGTTGTCACCGTAGACGGCAATGTATTTTGCATCAATTTCAGCCGTAAAGGAATTGCTTAAGCCGCATTGAACGGTCAAAAACTCCTTTATATCTTTAAGCAATCCAATCAAAGAACCGCTTCGGGAAGGCTTGGGCATTACGGTAGCGTTAAGCGTACCGTGCTTTATAAGCTTCGCCACAAAATGCCCTTCCCCCTCTATCTTGTGCGGCCACAGTCTCATTGCATTTTGAACATCCGCTACGGGAGTATCGGCCCATTCGGGGCAGGCTTTTGAAAAATACTTTGCCATAGGGGATATGTCTACGGAAAACTCAGGGTGCGTGTTTAAAAAGTTGCAGATAATGCTTTCATCCTCGGTAGGATTAAACGTGCATGTAGAATATACCATTACTCCGCCGGGTTTTAGCATTTTGGCGGCTTCTTCAAGAATCCCGGCCTGGCGCTTGGCACACATGGTTACATGTTCGGGACTCCATTCTGAAACGGCAATTTCTTCTTTTCTGAACATTCCTTCACCCGAGCACGGAGCATCAACAAGTATTTTGTCAAAAAAACAAGTGAACACTTGCGAAAGTTTTTCGGCGGATTCATTTAATACAACGGCGTTCCTTACACCGATTCGCTCAATGTTTTGCGACAAAATCGCAGAGCGGTCGCGCACGTATTCGTTGGCAACAAGTACGCCCGAACCGTTAAGACGACCGGCAATTTGTGTGCTTTTGCCACCGGGGGCGGCGCATAGGTCGAGTACAACATCGCCGGGTTGCGGATCTAAAACCGAAACGGCGGACATGGCGCTCGGCTCCTGAATATAGTAGGCGCCGGCTTCGTGGAGCACATGCTTTCCGGGACGATTCCGGGTATCATAATAGAAACCTGCAGGCTCCCATGCGACAGGCTTTAACATAAAGGGCAGTTTATCGGCAAAAGAAGTCGTATCGACCTTTAACGGGTTAAGCCTTAAGCCTGCAAAGCGTTCTTTTTCATACGATGATTTAAAGTCTTCATATTCATTTTTTAAAAGGGCCTTCATAAGCGTTTCAAAGGCTTCGGGCAAAGCAAATTCTTTATTCATGCTGACATTGTATATTAAGCGGATTTTTAAAGCAATATCACATTTTCATTAATTGTTTGTTTCCCCAAAAGTGGTACACTACGTTCGGTATTTTGGGTTGGAATGCCATTATATTAAAAAAAATATAAGCTTTACTTGATTCTTCACGTAAAGGAGTGTAAACTTTATATGTTTACATGCGGGTGTAGTTCATTGGTAGAATGCGAGCTTCCCAAGCTTGAGAGACGGGTTCGATTCCCGCCATCCGCTGGCTCCTTTACGTTGACGTAAAGGAGTTTTTTTATGTATCAGACATTGCTGATTGTACAGGCAGTAGCCATTGTGCTTGGATTTGCCAGTATATTCCTGCTTAATAAAGTTAAAAGCGTAATAGACCACAGAGATTTATTGCTGGCTGCGATTTGCTCGTTGCTGTATACGGTTGGCTATATGGTTGAAATGACATGCTCAACCGAAGACGCCATTCGCGCCGCGCTTACGATGCAGTATCTGGGCATTTCCTTTTTGGCACTGTTTGTTACAATGTTTTTCTTCAAATATTGTTACCCCAAGCTTGTTCCGACAAATGTTTGGACAGCATTCTTTTTGTTTGACTGTTTTGTATTCGGCTGTGTGGCAACCTGCAAATATAATTCCTGGTACTATTCGTCTTTCCGCATGAATTACGGCGGATGGTTTCCACACATTGAAACCGGAAAGGGAGTTCTTTACTGGATTTTTGCGGGGTGCGAATATTTAGCACTTTTATCGTGTGTAATCGTAATGTATTGCAAAAGAAAACATACCGCCAAAAAGTCCGAGCGTCGTAAGATGACAGAGATGTTATGTGAAAGTGTTTTTCCCTTTGTTGCATTGGCATTTACCGTTACAGGTGCGTTGGATGGTTATGATATCAGCCCAAGTGTCATGACGTTAATGATTTTCTCAATGGCACTTACAATTACCAGGGGAAGGCTTTCGGACGTTGCAGGCTCCGCCCGTCAGGATCTGTACATGAACATTAATTCGGGCGTTGTAATCGCAGACCTTAATAAATGCTACCTTGACAGTAACACGATGGCCGAATGGATTTTTGAAGAGCTTAAGGCAATGAGTTCCGGGGCCGATCTTGAAAATTTTGAGCCCGATTTGTTTCAGCGAGATTTGTATTTTGATAAGGATGGGAAATATTATCACAGCGAGTGCGCGGATATATCATCCAAAACCGGAAAAATCGGTTATCTTATTACAATAAACGACATAACCGAAGTACATTTGCAAATGGAAGAAATGCAAAAGCTTAAGGAAGATGCCGATGCGGCAAGTGAGGCAAAGAGTTCATTCCTGGCAAATATGAGCCACGAAATCAGAACGCCGCTTAATGCTATTATCGGTATGGCAGAGCTTTCGGAACGCGAGAAAGATGAATCGGTTATTCTTGAGTATATGGACCAGATTAAATCTGCAGGCAAGATGCTTTTGGGCATTGTAAGCGATGTATTGGATTTCTCCAAGGCTGAATCGGGAAAACTGGAACTCGTGGATGTTTCTTTTGATACGGCAGAGTTTTTAAACTCTATAATTACGGTTGCAAATATGCGTATCGGTGATAAGCCTGTTGAGTTTGTGGTTGACATCGACCCGACAATCCCCAAAACGCTTTGCGCCGATGATGTTCACTTAAGACAGGTTCTCATGAATCTTTTAAGCAATGCCGACAAGTTTACGGAAAACGGTTCCATAGTTCTTAAACTTGACGGCAAAAGAGACAATGACAATTTGATATTGAGCGGATCTGTTAAAGATTCCGGTATCGGTATACGTGAAGAAGATATGAGCAAGCTCTTTACGGCATTCCAGCAGGTAAATGCCAAAAAGAATCGTAAGGCGCAGGGAAGCGGTTTGGGTCTTGCAATATTTGCGCAGCTTGTAACACTTATGAACGGAAAATATCATGTGGAAAGCACTTACGGAGAGGGAACAACCTTCTTTTTCGAAGTTGTTGTCAAAATTGTCGATGCCGAACCGTTTGCCGAAAACGTCACAAGAGAAGCTGTTAAGGTTCCGAAAGCAAGTACATTTTCCTTGTATAACACAGGGCATGCGGATAGCGATGCCAAAGAAACAGAGCTCGTTGATTATTCGAAGTATAAAATACTTGTTGTCGATGACAACCGTGTGAATGTCAAGGTGCTTACGGCATTTTTAAAGCATTTCGGTGTCATTGCGGACAGCGCATTAAGCGGACGTAGTGCGATTGAAATGATTTGCGCAAATCATTACGACCTTGTGTTTATGGATCATATGATGCCGGAAATGGATGGCGTGGAAACTACCGAAAAGATACGCGCCATGGAAGGCGAATATTATAAGAATCTTCCGATTGTTGCATGTACGGCTAACGTTGTAAAGGATATATCCGATATGTTTACCGAAGCCGGCATGAATGGTTTTGTTCCCAAGCCTATTCAACTTAATGTATTGGTGCAGACTCTTGCTACTTTTTTAAAGTAGTTGAATAATCAGTAATTTTCAGGGCAAAGGAAAACGTTCTTTTGCCCTTTATGCTGTGATTCTGCATTTTTATGCAAAAATGCTTGCATATTATGCATATGCGTGCTACAATACCGCTTTGTAATCAAAAACAATAAAGAGAGGACATTGGTATATAACAATGAAAAAATTTTTAGCATGTGTATTAGCTTCTTTGCTGGTACTTTCAGTAGCAGGCTGCGGCTCCAAGACAGCAGCAAACACAGTATTTTGCGTAGATGATTTAAACGGAAAGGTTATCGGCGTACAGCTCGGCACTACCGGTGATATTTATGCATCAGATGTTGAGGGCGCTACAATTGAGCGTTACTCAAAGGGTGGCGATGCAGTTCAGTCTCTTATACAGGGCAAAGTTGATTGCGTAATTATTGACGAACAGCCCGCTAAGGCTTTTGTGGCAAAGAATGCCAACAAGATTTATATCCTTGATGAGTCATTTGCAATTGAAGAGTATGCAATTTGCATTGCCAAGGAAAACAACGAACTTCTTACCGCTGTTAATGCTGCGTTGGATACATTAAAGGCAAACGGTACTTTGGATCAGATTATTGCAAACTACATTGGCGATGACACAAAGGGTACATGCCCTTATGTTCCGGATGCCAACAATACAGGTGCAAACGGTAAACTTGTTATGGCTACAAATGCTTTCTTTGAACCCTATGAGTACTATGAAGGCGGTAAGGTTGTAGGCATTGATGCGGAGATGGCTCAGGCTGTTGCAGATATTCTCGGAAAGACTCTTTCAATCGAGGATATGGAGTTCGATTCAATCATCGCAGCTGTTCAGACAGGTAAGGCAGATATGGGTGTTGCAGGTATGACCGTTACGGAGGATCGTTTGGTAAACGTCAACTTCTCAGATTCCTATGCAACTTCCAAGCAGGTAATTATTGTTCGCAAATAGTCATGAATATGTAAATTCCGCTTGGCGGCAGTGACGGTGCCATTGTATATTTAATAGGATTTTTATGGACGAATTTAAAAGCAAATTTATACAAAGTTTCATAACTGACGATCGCTATAAGTTTATTGTGGGCGGTTTGGGAAATACTCTTATCATTACCGTTGCTGCGGCTTTGATGGGTATTCTGCTCGGCTTTCTTGTTGCAATTATACGTACAACGGCAGACAGGACGGGAAAGCTCAAAATTCTAGATGCTCTTACCAGAGTTTACCTTACGGTAGTGCGTGGCACACCTACAACCGTTCAGTTGCTTATTATGTACTACATTATTATGTCAGGGAGCACAAATAAGCTTTTGATAGCGATACTTACTTTCGGTATTAACTCGGGTGCGTACGTTGCCGAAATAGTGCGTTCGGGTATCATGTCGATTGATAAGGGACAGTTTGAGGCCGGTCGCAGTCTGGGATTTAATTATGCTCAGACCATGTGGTACATTATTATTCCGCAGGCATTTAAAAACGTTCTTCCGGCACTTGCCAACGAGTTTATTACATTGCTGAAGGAAACATCAATTTCCGGATATATTGCTTTGAATGATTTAACGCGTGGCGGCGACATTATCCGAAGCCTTACATACGAAACATTCTTCCCGCTCTTTACCGTTGCTGCGATTTATCTTGTAATGGTAATGATATTGACCTCTTTGGTGTCCAAACTGGAAAGGAGGCTTCGTACAGGTGACAGATAATTACACAGACTTATTTGAAATAAATAATCTCGTAAAGACTTTCGACGAAGTAAGAGTTCTTGACGGCATCACGACTACCATTAAATCCGGCGAGGTATTGGTAATTATCGGTCCTTCCGGTTCCGGCAAGTCGACTTTTTTGAGATGTCTTAACATGCTTGAAACGCCTACAAGCGGCGACATATTTTTTGAAGGCAGCAAGGTTAACGACAAAAAGTGTGATGTTAACGCTTTAAGACAACGTATGGGTATGGTATTCCAGCAGTTTAATCTTTTTCCGCATATGACGGTTAAAAAGAATATTATGCTGGCGCCCATGAAACTTCTGGGCATGAGTGAGCAGGAAGCTTCGCAAAAGGCCGATGAACTTTTAAAAAGGGTAGGCCTTCCCGATAAGGCGAATGCGTATCCCGGACAGCTTTCCGGTGGTCAAAAGCAACGTATCGCCATTGCAAGGTCTTTGGCAATGAATCCGGATGTAATGCTTTTTGATGAGCCTACGTCGGCACTTGACCCTGAAATGGTCGGTGAAGTTTTAGAACTTATGAAAGAACTTGCCAACGACGGAATGACTATGGTTGTTGTGACTCATGAAATGGGTTTTGCGCGTGAAGTTGCCACAAGGGTAGTCTTTATAGAGGACGGAAACATACAGGAAGAGGGAACACCGGGAGAATTCTTTAATAATCCCAAGAATCCCCGCCTTAAAGATTTCCTGTCAAAAGTTTTGTAATATTTGAATATTTTTTTCAGTAATAAAAGATGGCATTACCGTTTGGCTTACGGCAGATGGATGTCATCTTTTTTTAATTGCCTTAATATACAATGTTATCCGATAGACGGAGGGTGGTAAGCATGCAAAGTTTTGAAAGAAAAACAGTTAACAGAATTCTTCTTATTCTTTTTGCCGTGATGATGATATCGGCAACGGTCCATATTATATATACCGTGTCATTTAATCGTAAGCTGCATACAACCGATGACCCAACAGAGGAATCTTCTTTTACAATGAGCGGCCGCGGCGGTGCTACAAGTTCATGGATTAAGCATGATTATGACTTGTATGGTGAAAGAGTAGACCTTACGGCCCAGACTGTTGACGGAACATTTCACAACAATTCAAAGTATGATATTTCATCGTGGAATCTTACGGTTATTATCGAAGAAGACTGCTTTATCAATAATGGCTGGTGCGGTGTTTGGGAAATACATCAAAATGTCGGAACCCATCGTGAAACGGTTCAGACTTTAGATTTAAGAAACTATAATCTCGATGATGTTAAACTGGAATATCTTTATGACGGAGACCTTCTTATTCCGCTTAAAAAGGGCGATTTTGTGTATTATTTTCCGTCCGCACAAGACCGGGAATTGTCCATCAAAAGCGGCGCTGAAATTACCATAGGGTCAATTTTTTACTACCGAAACGATCTTAACATTCCTAATTACAGTGTAGAGTTTTATTATTACAAGTCTCTTTTTCAGGGGGTCGGATATTTCATAACGGCTATTCTTCTTTTTGTGTGGCTTATAATTCTTTTTATGAGCGTGGTTTCCGGATATACATACAAAAGAGCGTGGGAAGAAATGGAAACCCAGAGAAAAATCGAACGTGCCGAAGCTGAAAACCGTGCAAAAAGCGCATTTCTTGCGAATATGTCTCATGAAATAAGAACGCCGATAAATACGGTGCTGGGACTTGATACAATGATTCTTCGCGAAAGCAGAGAAGAAAACACACGCGCATATGCAAGGAAAATAAAGAGCGCGGGGCAGATGCTGCTTTCACTTATTAACGGTATTTTAGATTCTTCAAAACTGGAAGCCGGTAAGATGGAGCTTGTACCGGCAGAATATTCTTTAAAACAGATGGTATTCGACGTACGTACCATCACTAAGGCAATTGTTGATGCAAGAAATCTTGAATATATAATCTCGGTTGATGAAAATATTCCCGACAAGCTGTACGGAGATGACGTTCGCATAAAACAGATAATGATTAATCTGATAACCAACGCGGCAAAATATACCGAAAAGGGAAGCGTCACGTTATCGGTAAGCGGCAGGGAAGAAGAAAGCGTATTTCACCTTAATGTAGCTGTTAAGGATACGGGTGTTGGCATAAAAGAAGAAGATCTGGTGAAACTTTCGGAACGCTTTACGCGCCTTGATGAGATGCGTAACCGTAACATTGAAGGTACCGGTTTGGGACTTAGCCTTGTAAAAGGCTTATTGGAACTTATGGATTCGAATCTCAAAATCGAAAGTATTTACGGTGAGGGAAGCACGTTTTCTTTTGACATCGTGCAAGACGTTGCGGATTGTACACCGGTAGGTGATATTGATTTTGAAAATATGGATACAGACGATTCCGATTATTATGCGGTAAGTTTTAAAGCACCGGACGCAAAAGTGCTGGTGGTTGATGATAATCCCATGAATCTTTCCGTATTTGAAAATCTGCTGAAGGAAACCGAGGTTAAGATAGACAAAGCCGGCTCGGGTAAAGAGGCACTTGCACTTACGCTTAGGAATAATTATGACGTTATTTTCATGGATGCAATGATGCCTGAAATGGACGGCGTCGAATGCTTTGGCAAAATCAAAGAACAAAGCGGCGGTAAAAATAATGAAACGCCGGTACTTATTCTTACGGCAAATGCGGTGCAGGGGGCGAAAGAAGAATACCTTGCGGAAGGCTTTGCGGATTTTCTGGCAAAACCCATCGAACCGGGGAAACTTGAAGAGAAGCTTTGTTTAAATATTCCGAAAGAAAAGATTGTAAAGGCAGCCGAAGAATTCGAGGTTAAAAAATCCGATGAAACTTCGGAAAAACTTCCCGAAATCGAAGGCGTGGATATTGCATATGCAATAGCACATGTCGGGGATGCAAAGAGTACGTTGAATGTTATGAAACAGTTTACGGCGGTGGCTCAGTCGGACGCCGATGAACTTTCGGGTTATTACGAAGCATTAAAGAACGATGCTTCAAACGAAGATGCATTGAAAGCGTATCGCATAAAGGTTCACTCCATGAAAACATCCGCGGGGTTGTTCGGAGCTCTTTGGGTATACGGAGTAGCGGCATTTTTGGAAATGGCGGCAAGAGACGGCAATGTTGAGCGTATCATTGATGTAACTCCGCACTTCTTTGATTTCTGGCACAAGCTTGATGAACACCTTAAAGATTATTTTGCAAGTCAACAAAAAACATGCGAATCGTCGGAAGGCAAGCCTGATATCAGGGAGGCAGCAGACCTTATACACCAGCTTGCAACAAGCATCGGCGCTTATGATATAAAGAGCGCAGACGCGCTAATCGAAAAGCTTGAAAGCTATGCGCTTTCGGCTGATAAGACACCGGTGTTTGACAAATTAAAGCTTGCGGTATCGCAACTTGACGCCGAAACGGCTAAAATCTTGTGTGATGAACTTGTTAAATAACAGTGACTGTAAAGATGATGAGAGGTATAAAGAATGGCTGAAACAAAGGACTTTTTGTTTATATATCAGGAAAAAATGAGCTTTATTATGAATTCTCTCAAGGATATAGTGACGGCAACGGGTATAATGACGGCACAGTCGGAAATATCCTTGACGAGTCTTACCGTAATCGAAGATATACCGCCAATTATTCTGGTAGAGGCAGAGGTTCTTTTGAAAAATCAGGAATCTAAGGTATATCTGTGTGATTTATGCATCGAAAAGGGCAGAAAGCTTGTGCTGATAGGCGACATGGATGATTTAAAGAAACTTATCGACAGCATATCGGGCAAAATAATCGCAAAGACTTTTCAACGGCCCATTAACAACCAAGAAGCGGCTAAAGAGCTTGTTGCTTTGAGTAAAGAATTGAGGGCAAAAAGTTTACGCAAAAACATACTTGTGGTTGATGATTCACCGGTTTTCCTGCGCACTATTTCCGAATGGCTTGAAAACGACTACAACGTTAATATCTGTCCTTCGGCAACGGCTGCTTTTCACATGATGGCAGTGTCCAAGCCCAATCTGATACTGCTTGACTATGAAATGCCGGTCTGCAGTGGCGCTCAGTTTCTTGAAATGCTGCGAAGTGAGCTAAATACGGCTGATGTTCCGGTTATTTTTCTGACATCCAGAGGTGATGCGGAAACGGTTAAAAAGGTACTTGCTCTGGGGCCGCAAGGGTACTTGCTTAAGAGCCAGCCTAAAGAAAAAATACTGCAGGCAATAGCAGACTTCTTTGAACGCGACAAGGCCAATCGAATATAGCTGAAAAATCCCTGCCGGCGCGGGGATTTTTTTGCCGGATTTTGACATTTTTTTAATTTTTTTTTAAGGCTGCAATTTTTTGTTTTCATGAAAAAAAAGATGTGATATTATTGCACAGTAATACATTCTAATCCGTTGGAGGATAATATAATGAGCGTTAAAATTTACGTTACAAAGAACTATGAAGAAATGAGTAAAATCGCAGCAAACATTATTGCAGCCGAGATTACTTTGAAACCTGATTGTGTACTCGGACTTGCAACCGGTTCAACACCTATCGGTACATACAAAAACCTTGTTGCAAAATATGAGTCCGGAGACCTTGATTTTTCCAAGGTTACAACAGTTAACTTAGACGAATACAAGGGCATTTCCAGAGAGCACGACCAGAGCTATTACTATTTTATGCATGACAATCTTTTCGATCATGTAAATTTACGCAAGGATGCAAGCTTTTTACCTGATGGCACCAAGGCTGATGCCGAGGCAGAGTGCAAGGCATACGAGGCTAAGGTTGCTTCACTTGGCTATGCAGACCTTCAGTTGCTGGGAATCGGTCGTAACGGACACATTGGTTTCAATGAGCCTTGCGATGAATTTATTAAAGATACACACTGTGTAACACTTACGGATAGCACAATTGACGCTAATAAGCGTTTCTTTGCTTCATATGATGACGTTCCCAAACAGGCCTACACAATGGGTATCGGCACCATCATGAACGCACGCAAAATTTTAATTGTTGCTAATGGCAAGGACAAGGCTGAAGCTGTTAAGAATTCCTTCTTTGGACCTGTAGTACCTCAGGTTCCCGCTTCAATCCTTCAGTTCCATCCCGATGTAACATTGGTATGTGATGAGGATGCTTTCTCTCTTGTAAAATAATTTTGCCAACGGGGACAGGTTATCTTGGCTAAATCTGTAACCACAGGGGACAGGTTACCTTGGCTAAATCTGAAAATAGTGACTATTTGCCCGCTTCCGGTCGCCGGGAGCGGGTTTTTTAAGAAAAAGCGAGGATTATATTATGAGATTGGGCGCACTTGAAGCCGGCGGCACCAAAATGGTCTGCGCTATCGGTGATGAAAACGGGAATATTTTCGACAAAATAAGTATAAAGACCGAAAACCCGCAGATTACGATGCCGGTTTTGATTGACTATTTCAAAAAGAATAATATCGAGGCACTGGGAGTGGCTTGCTTTGGCCCGGTGTGTCTTGACAAAACGAGCGATAAATATGGGTATATTACGTCTACACCTAAGCTTGCGTGGCGTAATTATGACATTGTGGGAACTTTCGGGAAGAAACTGAATGTACCTGTAGGATTTGATACGGATGTAAACGGTTCGGTGCTCGGCGAGGCTGTCTTCGGCGCTGCCAAGGGGCTTAAGAACGTTCTTTACCTGACAATCGGAACCGGAATCGGTGCCGGAATATTGACCGAAGGAAATCTTCTTCACGGAAATCTCCATCCCGAAGCCGGCCATATGCCGCTTAAGCGTCATCCGAATGATACATATGCAGGCAAATGCCCTTATCATCGAGATTGCTTTGAAGGATTGGCTGCCGGCCCCGCAATAGAGGAAAGGTTTGGGGCGCCTGCCAAGGAACTTGCCGACAGAAGCGATGTGTGGGATATGGAGGCATATTATATTGCACAAGCTGTGTCGACATACATATACACTCTCGCGCCGCAGAGAATTATTCTTGGCGGCGGTGTAATGCATCAGGAGCAGTTGTTTCCGCTGGTAAGGGGTAAGGTAAAAGAAATAATTTCCGACTATCTTAAAACCGACGAACTTGACAATATTGATTGCTACATTGTTCCCGCAAGCCTTAACGATAACCAGGGAATACTTGGAGCAATTACTTTGGCATATCGGGCAAAATAATTTACCACAGGGGACAGGTTATGGTGGTCCACCACCCTCACCCGTCCCCCTTGGGAAAATTACCCATGTTG
>JAZLHV010000039.1:0-31548 GCA_045617045.1 Lachnospiraceae bacterium | reverse complement strand
TGTAAAGAAGAATTCATGGCAATGATTGATATGTATCGTGACTTCTTCAAAAGTTGTAAACGAGTTGTAAATTTAATGCTTCGCATTCATAGAATACTTTAAAATCAAAGTTTTCAAGCGTTATGTTAGTACCTTGCCGTGACAGATTCTATATCATCTGAAAAGCTTTCAATGCTTCCATAATGGCCTCTTCCTTTTCCTTCGGACACTTAGGCTGTCTGGAATCCTCCGACTTAGGCAAATTATAATTCTCTCCCAATTCAATACCACACTTTCTTTTCACCTGCGCAATATTAAGGCTACTTACCTTCATCCCATCATTATGCTCAGCCACATACTTCTTAATCTCCTCATATGTAGCCTTGCTCTCTGCTGATGTAATATCCATCTCATCCATATCCAGCTTCACGCTCACATGATGTTTTGCCTCGCGAAGTTTGGACAAAAGACATACAGTCTCTATATTCGCAGTCCACGGGAACTGATCTACGCATGCGGCACGCTCGACCCTATAGCCGGCCTGCATGAAAATTTCGAGATCGCGTACAAGGCTTGTCGGCTTACAGGAAACATACACAATCCTGTCGACACCGTAGTTAATAATCTTCGGCAATGCCTTGGGATGTATCCCGTCACGTGGCGGATCCAATATAATAAAATCGGGCTTGTCCGAAATATCATCGAGTACTTTTAATACATCGCCGCATATAAATTCACAATTATCAATACCATTTAAAGCCGCGTTCATTTTGGCGGCCTCAACAGCTTCCTCAACTATTTCGACACCGATAACCTTAGCCGCAACGGGTGCCATCAACTGAGTGATTGTGCCTGTACCACTGTAAAGGTCGAAAACTACCTTATCCGGCTTGCTGCCTTCCGATAAGTCGCCTATAAAATCACGAACTGTTGAATATAACACCTCTGCGCCGAGCGAATTTGTCTGGAAAAAGGAAAATTCGCTGATTTTAAACGAAAGCCCCAAAAGCTTTTCATTTATATAATCGCGACCGTACAATATTTCAGTGAAATCGTTCTTTACAACATCGGAAACGCTGTCGTTTACCGTATGGAGAACACTGACAATCTGCCCATCAAGTTTAAGGTTTACAAGCATCTCCTTATAAGGCGTAAGGTCAGGATTTTCTTCACTTGAGGTCACTAGCGCCACCATGATTTCCCCTGTGTACTTTGCCTTTCTTACCAAAAGATGCCTCAAATAACCGGTATGATTCATTTTATGATAAAACTTATAACCGCTCTCAGCCCAATAATCACGCGAAGCCCGCAAAATCTTACGATAGTCTTCGTCGACAATATAGCAGTTATCTGTCATTACCACATCAAACATGCTGCCGCGCTTATGCATTCCGAGGCTAAGCGGTCCGTCTTTGAATTCATCGCCAAAAGAAAATTCCATCTTGTTGCGATATCCTTCGAAAATAGGGCTCTTTTTAATGCCTTCCCACAGATATGTGCCATCCTCAAGTACTGAATCCAACAATTTTTTGATTTGACGTTCTTTCAACGCACACTCGTTATCGTACTTCATAGTAAGATATGTGCATCCACCACATACTCCAAAATGCGGACACTGCTTGGGAACCGAATCGCTTGAAGACTCCACTACTTCCAAAAGATTGGCTTCAGGTTTATTTTTACGCATCTTGGTGACACGAACAGAAACTATATCGCCCGGAATTGCATTTTTAACCGAAACTGCACCCTCATCGGTCAATACCGTAGCTTTGTTGGGAAAACTTACATCCGTAACCTTACCGGTTAACACTGAACCTTTTTTCATAAACGCAAAACAAGGGATGTCAATTAAGGCATCCCTTTCCTTTCAAAATATTTCAAAAGCAATTAATCGTCGATATCGATATCCTCGGGTTCATCCTCGTAATCGTCTTCATCGAAATCTTCAAAATCATCAAAATCTTCAAAGTATTCGGAATCTTCGGGAAGCATAAACCAGAACACTGCGTAAGCAATGGCGGCAACAGCGGCAATTGCACCTACAACAGCCAAAATCACAACTAACGGGCTGGTTTTCTTTTCTTCCTTTTTAGCAGGTATAAAACCCTTGTCGGCAAGCAATTCTTTTAACTCATCAATCTTCTCGTCTACCTCGAAGGTCTTTGCCTTCTTTTCGATTGTAGATAATGCCTTGTAAAAATTCTTAAGCATAACACACCTCCCCTTACAGATAAAAATCGCTACAAATAAATTATAGCACAAAATATTACAATTTACTTAACTTTGCAAAAGAAGCATACATAATCTTCTGACCACATGTATCAAACTGGACGGTAACTTTGCTGTCGCGGGGTTCCTTTACAATATTTAGAATCGTTCCGTCGCCGAATTTAATGTGATGAACCCGATCGCCCTTATGAAGGTCGCTTGTTGCAGCAACTGCGTGCGCCTGCAAATCAGCACCTTTCTTTACACCGATACTGCTTAACGAAGAAAGTATTCCGGAACCCGAGCCTGAATTTATGGCATTGCCTGAAGGTTCACGTGAAAAGCCGCCGTATGTATCTTGAGAAGAATATATCCCTCCCTCAGACTGCCTTGAAAAGCCCGAGCCGTAGCTGCCGGAATATCCGCTGAAGTTGCGATTGTCCGAAGAAGGATTACGCTTAAAGCCCGTGTATGTATCTTCATCATCCCTGTAGCTGTCGTAACGTCTGTAGCCACCGTATTCCGAAGTATCCGAGTCATAATACGAATCACGACTACGTGTCTTTACAGGCGCAATGTCAAACAAAGCTCGCGGAATTTCGTTTACGAAACGACTGACTGCATTGTACTGAGTTTCACCATGCAACATACGCGCTTTGGCAGCTGTAATTGTAAGTGATTCTTTGGCACGTGTAATTGCAACATACGCAAGTCTGCGCTCTTCTTCAATCTCAACGTTGCCTTCGGTTATTGACATATAACTTGGAAACAGTCCATCCTCCATGCCAACCAGATAAACATTTTTAAACTCAAGTCCCTTGGCTGAATGGATAGTCATAAGCAAAGATCTCTCATCGTCATCGACCATGGAATCCACATCGGCAACAAGTGCAATTTCCTCGAGTAAGCCCGATAATGTAGGCTCTTCTGCCGTCTCTTCGTAAGAAGTAACCTTGCCGATCAATTCATCTATATTGTCTATACGCTCCTCAGCCTCTTCATCGGTTTCAACATCCATCTGATTGATATAATCAGTAACGTCCAAAACTTCTTTGAGAACTTTCGAAGGCGGCATAGTTTCAGCTATAGCGCGAAGCCGCAATATCATAAACTCAAATCCATGAAGCTTATCTGCAACACCACCCTTAATGTCAGTCCACTCCGGATGACATATTGCCGAAAAGAGCGATTCGCCTCGCTCATCGGCCGCAGCCTGAAGCTTGGCAACCGTTGTGGCGCCTATACCACGCTTGGGAATATTAATGATACGCTTTACACATAAGTCATCGCGTGCATTATCAATCGTCTTCAAATATGCCAGCAAGTCTTTAATCTCACGGCGTGAGTAGAAATTTACGCCGCCTACAACCTGGTACGGTACATTATCTCGCACCAGTCTTTCCTCAATAAGACGCGACTGGGCATTGGTGCGGTAAAGAATGGCATTTTCGCTATATTTTGATTCACCCTTTCTGACAGACGCAGCAATCGACGCTGTAATGAAATCCGCTTCATCAAAAGCAGTATCGAAGTGTCTGAAATGAATAAGCTCGCCCTTGTCCTTATCAGACCACAGCGACTTATCCTTTCTGGCCGCATTATTGCGAATTACAGAATTGGCAGCATCAAGTATATTCTGAACCGAGCGGTAATTCTGCTCAAGTTTAACTACCTTGGCCTCCGGATAAAAACGTTCAAAATCAAGTATATTGCGAATATTGGCACCACGGAATTTATATATGGACTGATCGTCATCACCAACCACACAAAGGTTATGTCTTGAACCCGCCAAAAGCCTTATAAGCTCAAACTGTGCGGTGTTGGTATCCTGATACTCATCCACCATAATGTATTGCCAACGGTTCTGGTAAGTCAAAAGAACATCCGGGCATGTTTTAAACAATTCAACGGTTTTCATGATAAGATCATCAAAATCGAAGGCATTATTTTTGCGAAGAGCTGCCTGATATTCTGTGTAGCACGAAGAAATCTTGCGAAGCTTATAATCACCCATAGCGGTAATCGCATATTCCTCGGGGCTTACAAGTTCATCCTTCAGAGACGAAATTTCATTCATTACCGTACGTTCTTTAAGCTGCTTGGTGTCAATTTCGAGTTTCTTCATGACATCTTTGATAAGCGCCTTCTGATCATCGGAATCATAAATGGTAAACTCGTTGCCATAGCCGAGGCGCTCTGCAAAACGACGCAATATACGCACACACATAGAGTGAAATGTAGATACATGTATTGCCTCGGCACCGTGACCTACAAGCTTATCGACACGTTCACGCATCTCTCCTGCCGCCTTATTGGTAAACGTAATTGCAAGTATATTATACGGCGCTACACCCGCCTCAGATATCAGATAGGCAACACGATGTGTAAGTACACTCGTTTTACCCGAGCCGGCTCCTGCAAGTATTAAAAGGGGACCGTCTACCGTAAAACAAGCCTCCTGTTGTTTGTCATTCAGATAATCGTATATACTCATATATTCCTCAAAACATACCAAAAAATGTACTGAAAATGCATTACAAAGCCGAAATAACAATTCCGGCAATAATAACTACCGCGCAAATGAAACGCTTAAGAGTATCTCGTTCTTTAAAAATCAGCTTGCCGCCGACAATCGTTACAATACAGCATATTTGCTTTAACAAAGTCATTATCGTAACCTTTGAGCCTGCATATCCGTTTGCAACAAACAGACAGCGGTCGGCAATAACAAAAAGTACCGAAATTACCCATACATACGGATTGGCGAGTACGCTCTTCCAGTGAATCTTTGTGCGGGTTGCAAGCACGTATATGCCATAATACAGCAACATAAAGAACATGTACCAAAACTGCAACTGACCGCTCGAAATATTGCCACCGCCCATTAATATCTTGTCCATAATACCGCTGACGGCATTCAAAAACGTCGATACAAAAGCAAGCACCAATATCATCGGCGATACACGTAACTCAGTAGGCGAAGCATCACTGTCGGGCACTTTCCCGCGCGGTTTGTACTTAAGCATCAAAAGACCGCCTGCCACCAGAATCATGGCAACTATCTGTGTGATACCAAGTGTCTCCTTTAATACCACAACCCCCAGTATCATGGCAAAAAGCATACGCGACAAATCAAGCACACCGTACAATGATATCGGCATCTTCTCAATTGCATAGAAGCTGCACAAAAAAGCAATAAATATAATAAATGACTTAAATGCCACAAGATGCATTTCGTGAACCGGCACTCCCGTAAACTTACCCGCTGATGGTACCGTAAACACAAACGCCAGCAACGTATAAACAAACAAAACCTCCGTAACGCCGCTTATCGTTAATGCTTTCTTTTTACATATGTCTCGGATTCCCTTTAGAATTCCATAGACTAAAACCAGAAATATCCACATATGACTCAGTCTTTCCAAACATTTGTTCTATTGTACTATATTGAAATGCTCCAAGTCAATAGATTGAATACAAATACTATAAACAAAAAACCGGCCTATTGATAGTGTCTTATCTCAAAAACGTACTGACAAATTGGGATTCATAACGATTCGGCCGGTCAACGGCCTATTTAAAACTGCACGAAGCTTATGACTTACTTCGGCGACATATATCTATGCCGCAAGAATCAAAGCAATTAAGCATAACATTTAAGTAAAGTCTACCGCGGCCCGGCAACGGACCGCAATAGACCTAAACACTTAATTATCTTTGAACACGTCCGGAAGCATCGCCGCCTGCAAGAGTCTCAACTTCCTTGCGTGATGCACAGTTAAAGTCTCCGGGAATGGTGTGCTTTAATGCGGATGCAGCTACGCCGAATTCAAGAGCAGACTTGAAATCCTTGCCATCCAAAAGACCGCAGATAACACCGCCGGCGAAAGAATCTCCGCCGCCGACACGGTCTACGATAGGGTGAAGGTTGTAGCTCTTTGAATGATAGAACTCTTTGGTATCGCGATTATAAATACATGCCGACCAACCGTTATCGGATGCGGAATGTGACTCACGAAGTGAAGAAACACAATATTCAAAATTATAATCTGCAACCATCTGCTCGAAAATTGACTTGTAACCGGCAAGCTCAAGTTCGCCGCTTGTTACATCGGTCTTACCGGGCTTATAGCCGAGTACAAGCTCAGCATCTTCTTCGTTACCGATGCAGACATCAACGTATTTCATAAGATTCTTCATAACCTTCTGAGCCTTTTCGGAAGACCAAAGTTTCTTACGGAAATTAAGGTCAACGGAAACCTTAACGCCGGCTTTCTTTGCTGCAACTAATGCTTTTTCCGTAAGCTCTGCTGCCGAATCGGAAAGAGCGGGGGTAATGCCGGTAAAGTGAAACCAGTCAGCGCCCTTGAAAATTTCTTCAAAATCAAAATCTTTCTCGGTAGCTGTTGAAATTGATGAATGAGCTCTGTCATACACAACCTTGGAAGGTCTTACGGAAGAACCGCTTTCAAGATAATAAATACCAAGTCTTTCGCCGCAACGTGCGATGTGATTTGTAGCTACGTTGTACTTTCTTAAAGCAGCAACAGCGCACTCGCCGAGTTCGTTGTTGGGAACAGCCGTAACAAACTCTGCATCGTGACCATAGTTAGCAAGTGAAACTGCAACATTGGCTTCACCGCCGCCGTAGTTGATATCAAACTCATCGGCCTGAATAAACTTTTCGAAATTAGGGGTTGAGAGTCTTAACATAATCTCGCCCATTGTAATTACTTTTGCCATTTTTGTCTCCTTAAAATTCCAAATAATAAAGTATTATTTCTGAACAAGGTGTACGGCAAATCCGCCGAAATCACCTTCCATGTAAATTGCGGTAAGCTTATCGCCCTTGTATGCCGCAGATTCATCAATAAATTTGATGCCCTTAACAGTCTCCAAATAATTACGGGCACGTGCGACAGAATTTGTGCCGATTGCGATGTGTCCCTTAGCCCCACGTCCGATTTGCTTCATGGCCTCAATTTCAACACCGGCAAATACAGAAGAATTACCTACCTTTTTGGTAAAGCCAAACAGGTTGTCAAACTTATCCGCTACTGAAATTGCAGCATCTTCGGATTCGCAGTTAATACCGATATGGCGCAGGCTGAAACCTAACATTGTGCGAACAGCCTCCTCGGTAAGTGCCTGAATCTTATCAAACTCACCGGCAACGACAAGATCCTTTTTAACCATCCATGAACCACCGCATGCGATAATCTTGTCAAAAGCAAGGTAATCGCAAATGTTCTTGGCATTAACACCGCCTGTGGGCATAAACTTAACCTGAGTATAAGGAGCTGCCATGGCCTTTATCATCTCAATGCCGCCCGATGCTTCCGCAGGGAAAAACTTAACCGTATCAAGGCCCAACTCAAGAGCTGCTTCAATACCCGAAGGATCGTTAATGCCGGGAACAACCGGTACGTTTTTCTCAAGGCAATACTTAACGATATTGGGGTTAAAACCGGGGCTTACAATGAACTTCGCGCCTGCGTTTACAGCTCTGTCAACCTGCTCCGTTGTCAGAACAGTACCGGCACCCACTAACATTTCGGGGAAGTTTGAAGCCATAATCTTAATGGTCTCTTCAGCTGCTGCCGTACGGAAAGTAACTTCAGCGCAGGGAAGACCACCCTTTATAAGTGCCTCGGCTAAGGGCTTTGCATCCTTGGCATCATCAAGCACTACTACCGGTACGATACCGATATTCTGTATTTTCTTTAATACATCGTTCATCTTCAAGTCTCCTTAAACTATGCAAGTATCTCTTTAACGCAAGCTAAAATCTTATCACACTTGCAGTTATCGTAGAAATAGTCCTTAAAACCTTTTGTGGAAAGAGCACCCTTTACAAGATCTCTGTCAAGCTCTTTTAAGATATCGCATAAATCTCTGTATGTATGCTTCTTGACTTCATCAAGAATCTTTTTGTTGCGCTGTTCGGGAACAACTCTCTCGGGCGGATATCCGCCACCGCCGGGCATTTCAAACAAACGCTCGAATACATACTTAAGATTAAGCTCAGCGCCCCAGCCGTAGCCCTTTGCAAAAGGCATGGCAATCGCATTTCCGTCATTAATCTGTGTAAACATAAAGGAATCCGATGCGTCAACCACATGACCGCACAAAACTCCGGGGAAGGAATTGCAGGCAAGCATTGCGCCCTCACCGGTACCGCAACCTGTAACAACAAAATCTGCCGCACCCGAATTTAATAAAACTGCCGCAAGAATGCCTATCTGAACGTATGTAAGCTGCGCTTCGTCTTCAGCGGAGTACATACCGTAGTTATAAACCGTATGACCTTTTGCCTCGGCAACAGCGCGAAGCTGTGCCTCAATTGCTGCATTTTTGGCAGCCTGGCTGTTTTCGTTAATTAAAGCGATTTTCATAATTCACCTCATATATGCCAAAAGAAGGCTTATTACACAACTTAAGGTAAGCGAATTATTCCGCTTACCTTAAGCGTTTTAAATATTAATCGTTAACCTTAACATCGGGCTGATCTTCAATTTCATCAGCAAACTTGGACTCGTCAAGGTTTGAAGGATCCTGACCGATGTATGCGGAAATACCGCCGTCAATATATACTACCTGTCCATTGATAAAATCAGAAGCAGGTGATGCAAGGAATACTGCAAGACCCATAAGATCTTCTGTACGTCCCCATCTCTGAGCAGGTGTCTTGGAACGGATAAATCTGTCGAAAGGATTCATGGAACCGTCCTCACCCTTTGCACGAAGGGGAGCTGTCTGAGGTGTAGCAATGTAGCCGGGTCCTATAGCATTACACTGAATGTTGTACTGACCGTATTCAGAGCAAATGTTTCTGGTAAGCATCTTTAAACCGCCCTTAGCTGCAGCGTAAGCGGAAACTGTCTCACGACCGAACTCTGACATCATTGAGCAGGCATTAATAATCTTACCGCTCTTACGCTCCATCATGTCAGGTAAAACAGCCTTTGAGCATACAAACGGACCTGTTAAGTCTACATTGATAACTGCATTCCACTCACCCATTGTCATCTCATGCATGGGAATACGCTTAATGATACCTGCGTTGTTAACAAGAATATCGATAGGACCAACGTTCTTTTTAACATCAGCTACGAACTTCTGAACCTGTTCTTCGTTTGTAACGTCACAAACAGCACCATAAACTTCAATACCGCGCTTTTTGTATTCTTCCAAACCTCTGTCTACAAGTTCCTGCTTAATATCGTTAAAAACAATCCTGGCACCTGCTTCGTGATATGCAACAGCATATGCAAGGCCCAAACCGTAAGAAGCACCTGTAATCCATGCTACCTTACCCTTCAAAGAAAACTGATCGAGAATGTTACTCATTTGAAATTCCTCCTTAAAATGTTTATTGTCATAAAAATAATTAGCGTAAATCAATAGGTGCTACATCATCCATATCATCGAAGTCCTGGTTTTCTCCAACCATACCCCAGATGAATGTGTAGTTTTTGGTGGAACATCCACAGTGGATAGACCAACTCGGTGAAATTACTGCCTGTTCGTTGTGCATTACAATATGGCGTGTTTCCTGAGGCTCACCCATAAAGTGCATAAGCATCTGGTCGTCGTCCATGTCAAAGTAAAGATATACTTCCATACGACGGTCATGTGTATGGCAAGGCATTGAATTCCATACGGAACCGGGCTCAAGATGTGTCATACCCATCTCAAGCTGACAGGTCTCAACCTGACCGGGAAGAATAAACTTATTAATGGTACGATGATTAGCCTCGGCCTGTGAGCCAAGCTCTTTTTTATTCTCGGGTTTAACAATGACGACATCCTCGGAGGGGGTACCTTCAAGCTTGATAAGCTTTGTGGGATATGTCATGTGAGCGGGAGCTGAATTTAAGTAAAACTTTGCAGGATTTTTAGGATCGACGCTTTCGAATACGATATCCTTTGCACCCATGCCGATATACATAGCTTCCTTGTGGCCCACCTCATAACGCTTACCGTCTATGGTGATATACCCTGCAGGGCCTATATTGATAACACCCATTTCACGTCTTTCAAGAAAATACTCTGCGCGAAGTTCTTCGCCTGCGGTAAGCTTTAAAGGCTTAACCGGAACTGCCGAACCCGTAATTATACGATCGATATGGCTGTATACAAGCTTAATCTCATCTGCTTTAAACAAGTCATCAATCAAGTATTCTTCGCGAAGTCTTGCTGTGTCATAAGTCTTCATGTCCTTGGGACTTGAAGCGGTTCTTAATTCCATAAATAAATACCTTCCTTTCGCAAAAGATTTATTTCACTGTATTAAATATATCATCTTAATTTTCAAGTTTCTTGGCATATATTTGCCAAAACATTGAAAATCCTGCACAATGTAAGTGCTTACACAAAGGTGCGAACAAAAGCGTAAACGAAAGCGCATATTTTTCCCGGTTAAACTTATATTCCGAGTCTGGTTTTTAATTCATTAACAGCAACCTCGCCCGCAAGCGTAAAATATGACTTTATAAACAGCATCACAAACTTTTTTGTTTCTCCGTCAACATCATTGTACGCTCTGAGCATTTTGGCGGAATGCTTCAAAATATCTTTTGAAAACTGCGTAGTCGTAAATGCTTCGCTTGCCCCCAGTAATCGGTTAAGCAACGACACAAAATGTTCAAGATGCGCCTCATCCAACGACAGAATCCATTCATTAAGCGTCTTTATGTTATCCGCATGCTGTTTGGAAAGCTTTGCGTTCACAAAATGTCCGTCATCGGATACCTTCCACGAATACAATTCGTGCTGCATAACTCCCACTGATGTCGAATCCACAACAGTGCATTCACTGCCGCTTGAAAGAATCATTCCGATAAGCGATGACCGCGGTATATATTTCTTTGTGCGGTTCTTTATTTCTTCAAAATTGTTTTCTTCCAAAAACTCGGGTCTGAAGCCCGGACCGTCAAAACTGTATACGGCATCTATTCTGTTACGAGCCCGCTTGTGAGCACACATCGACGAATACATTGCAAGATTTCCGCCTTTGGAATGACCCGCAACAATAAAATGCCCATGAACACGCTTTGAAACATCATTTATGTATTTTGCCGAAAGCATCTGTCCCATTACAGGCCGTTTAAGCGCAAGTTTCATATCTTCCTGCCAACCGACTATGGTTTCATCGGTGCCCCTAAACGTAATGACCGCAACACCTGTGGGCAATATAACGGTAAATGCCGCAAACTGCGTTTCATTTTCGATTTCAATACGATTTATGTAGCAAAAAAGCTTAATATCCTTAAATCTTTCGCTTTCGAGCATAGCTTCCAGCAAAAGACGTTGCATTTTCCCGTTTCGACCGGTTCTGAACATTTTACTGTAATGAGGAGACGTTGCAAGGTCCTGAAGCGTAACTGCGTGCTCGTCCATCTCAGTCATTATTCCATCAACTTTAAAGTACGAAAAAAGGCACAAAACCGCCACATCCTCGGTTTGCAGAGGACGTGTGTAAAAGCTTTCTGTGCCCTGATTTATTACATAATCAATAATATTCATGTAAACTCTCCACGTAATGGTAAGTATACACCGCAAACGTTATCAAAACTTTGCATTGATAACACCGATGTTGCGTATATGCAGCGACATCGTGCCATCCGGATTTGTGATAATTTCCACATTTCCTTCCTGCTCGTACTGGTCCATCGGAATTTTAATTTCAATACCGGTATCCGTCATCAGACACTGCTTTTCAAAACGCTTTGTGGTACGTTCGGACTGTGGAAGCACTTCTTCTTTTACAAGATTATACTTCTCCATCTGGTCCTGATAAGCGCATCTTAAGTCCTCCCGATCCTTAAAAACAATATCGCCGATTTCTTCTACCTGAAATCCTCCGTTCTTTTCAAGTTGCTCGTGAATCAAGGCTTTCGCCTTCATCTGTGGCTCATAGCGCTCGGTTTCCTCGTAAGCGGCATTGTTAACATGCTCAATAGCCCTCTGCACAATGTTAAGCTTCTTTTTGTCGGAAAGCTTAGCATGACATTTCAAATAAATCTCACTGAAATAATCTTCCTTCTTGCCGTTAATTTCAGCTTTCTTTTCCACAAGCCAGATTGCAAGATCGGTAAGACGTATTACACACGCTTCCGCAAGACGCTGACTTTCCGAAGGCAAAATTTCCTTGTAACGGTATATTTCATTACGCACAAAATCATTCTCGGGAATCGAACGATGCGTATACATGGGCTTATAATTCATCTTTAAAATTGCAAGATATTCAAGCGAATCACATGCAAACCTGACCACAAAAAGATCTGCCGCGGGAATATCGATATTGGCATTCATAACCCTGTAAAGCTCGGAGGCGAGGCTTTTGCTGATTGCCACAAAATTTGCATCGTCGTATGCATCCAGAATATGGAATACTTCCGACTCAGCCTTGTGAAACTCCGAACGTTTCGAATCGTCGCCCGCAAAAATCTTTGCAATATGCTCCTTTATAAATTCCTGAAGCTCTGCGCCCATTTCAAGGCAATCATCCGAAAGAACCGGTTCGCCGGTACTTGAATCCAATATGTGCAAGATTACGTTTCGTAATCTGATTTCTTCTTTAACTATCATTTCAATCCCCCGCATAATAATATTTCAGCAATAAATCGACAATTCTTGAGTACGATACAATACCGTCCGAAACACCGTTTAATGTAAGATTTGTATCAAGAAAAGTTTCCGAAGCCTGATTTACCATATCTGTACTGAAAATATTGTCGGACTCAACTATGTCCCAACTTTCGGAAGTCAGGAAAACCGAATCCATCGTAACCCATTCTTTTAACTGTGTAAGCTGCTCGCGAATTTCAGGCTCAACGGCAAGCTCACGTTTAACCTCAACATTAACATATGCCAGCGCGTTCAAAACGGCACTGTACTCAAAGAACGGTTCTTTCGAATCAAGACAGGCAAGATATGATATAAACGAAGCCTCGTCCTCGAATATGAAGCCCTTAAGATGTGAAAGCTCATGACACATAGTACTTGGGAAGTTTGCAATATACATCATGTTGTTATAATTTGCCTCGAGCGTAAACGGAAAATAGTACCCGCAAATACCCTGCTGGGAAAAGAAATCCGACTTTATAAACGGCTTGGGCCTTGAATAGAAGCCTCTCAAAAGAGCAAGTTTTTCGTCAATATCACTCGCTTCACCGCATTTAACACGTTCGTACGCCGCCTCGCCGATTCCCTGCATTGAAATCATTGCAATACTTGCAATATCCTTGTCGTAAACAAGGTATCCTTTGCTGTCACGTTCAAACGTTTCACACAGCTCGTTTGCACGCTTTGCAAGCTTTTCGCGAAGGTCAATAAGATCGGCACGGTTCGCCTTATACTCAGCCGCACTTGTACTCTCATAGAGCGGCGTTTCATGATAAAGCACAAAGCAATTCATAATCTGCACAAAAACAATAAAGCCCACCAGTGCAAAAAAAACTTTCGAATTTACCCTTACAAAGCCCTTTAAGAAATTTTTCTTTCTGACAGCAAAAAAAGGCCGGATAATCCATGTGATAACTGTGATTACAACATATATTGCGCCGAAAAAAAGTAAAAGTTCACCGACGGAGAATTTAAAAATGCCGGAAAGTCTGCCGTATGTATTAAGCCATATTGGGAAAACATTCTTAACATATATATCCGTAAAGCCCTTAACCTTCCATGACAAAAGAAGGCATACGCCGGCAATTAATAAACACACAATTCCAAAAACGGTACGTTTCTTCACGATTTCCTCCAAGTGCCGACATACGTCAGCATCAGTATAGGATATATTTCCAAACGGCCGGCAAGCATGTCAAGCGACAAAATAACTTTGGAAAACTCCGAAAATGCGCCGTAATTGCCGGTCGGCCCTACCATTGAAAGGCCGGGGCCTACATTGCCAAGCATAGACAAAACGCCTGTAAATGTTGTCGTAAAATCAAAATTGTCAATAGACACCAACAATCCCGAAAGCACCAAAAGCACGATATATGCAACCATAAAGTGATTAACCGAGCGGAGGGTATCTTCCGATACGCTGGTACCGTTCATGCGTACACGCTTTACGCTTCTGGGATGTGCAAGGTACGAAAGTTCCCGATGCAGATTTCTGCGAAGAAGCATAACTCTGGACACTTTAATGCCACCGCTTGTAGAGCCTGCACAGCCACCGATTACCATGACACACAAAAGAATCATTTTAGGGAACATCGGCCATATATCAAAATCGGTTGTGGCAAATCCCGTTGTTGTCATAATAGAAGTTATCTGGAACAACGAATCAAAAAACGCTTCCCCGCCCGAAGTATACAAAGGCTTAACATAAAAGAAAATTGCAACTGCCCCCGCAAAAAGTATCAAAAGATACATTCTGACTTCTTCGAGCTTAAAGAGTTCTTTAAACTTGCGTACAAGTATCAAAAAGTATGCGTTAAAATTAATACCGCACAAAATCATAAATATAAGCGAAATAACTCTGACTGCCTTGGAGTAAGCGCCAAGACTTGCATTGAAGCGTGCGAAGCCTCCTGTTCCCATAGTTGAGAAAGAAAGCACCAAAGCATCATAAAGCCCCTCGCCCACGCACAGATAACACACAATCTGGATTATTGTAAGTCCCAGATAAATCGAATATAAAATCGTTGCGGTGCTTTTTACCTTGGGAACAAGCTTGCCAACCTCGGGGCCTGTGCTTTCGGCCTTTAACAGATTCATGTTATGGCTGCCCGACAACGGAAGCACTGCCATTATAAACACCAAAACGCCCATACCGCCTATCCAGTTGGTGAAGCACCTCCAAAACATTGACGTCATAGACATAGCCTCAACATTTGAAAGAATCGAGGCACCGGTTGTGGTAAAGCCCGAAACGGTTTCAAACAAAGCGTCAATATAATTGGGGATGTCCTTTGTGAGCACAAAAGGAACCGCTCCAAGCAAACTAAGCAGTATCCACGATAGGGACACTGCCACAAAGCCCTCACGGGCATAGAAACTCTTATTTGCAGGTTTGAATGCGCTCCCGATAATGCCTGCGACAATCAGCACTACTCCCATTCCCAAATATACAAAACCCTGCTTCTCGGAATAGAACAATGCCACAACCGCGGGAAGTAACAGGAAAAATCCCTCAAACTGCACAACCTTGCATAAAATGTACCTGATAATTGATTTGTTCATAAGCTACGCCAAAATATCATTAATATCTTCAAAACCGGTCTCGGTAGTAACCACAATAACAGTATCACCCGCACGGATTATCGATGACCCCTTAGGTGCTTCAATTTCACCTTTATGTATAATGCACGCAATCAAAACATTTGCTTTAAGCTTTAATTGCTGAATCGGAACGCCTATAAGCTTAGGTGAATTGTTTACCACAAACTCCATGGCTTCGGCACTTCCCGAGCCCAGCTGGTAAAGAGTTTTCATCTGGTTGGAATGCTTATTGGCCATGGCACGTACATATTTGACAATCAATTCGGCCGACAAATATTTAGGATTAATAATGGATCCGATATTCATATCGGCAATAACGTCATCGTAGATTGCACGCTTAACTTTAGTAACAAGCTTTGCCTTCGGATTTATTTTTTTAACATATACGGCCATCATAACATTTTCTTCGTCATGATTTGCAAGTGCCACAAAGCTTTCTGTATGCTCAACGCCCTCTTCCAAAAGAAGATTCTTGTCTCCACCGTCGCCTAAGATAATAACAGCCTCCGGCAACATCTCGGCAAGTTCGCTGCAACGAGCCGGATCCTTTTCGATAATCTTTACAGCCGTTCCCTGCTGAATTAACAACTTTGCAAGATAAACCGAAGTCTTACCGCCACCGATAATCATTGTCGATTTAGCCCGACCCTGATTGGATTTAACAGCCTTAAAGAACTGCGTTGCTTTCTTACCGGTAGCAATAAAAGAAAACTTATCGCCCGGAGTGAATACATAATCACCGCCGGGAATCATTGTTTCACCGAGACGCTCTACAATGCACACCAAAACATCTACGTCCAGTTTCTTTCTTAATTCTTTAAGGGCAATACCGCACAACGGGCTGTCTTCCTTAACTTCCATCTTAAGCAGGTCTACAAGTCCGTTTGCAAATGTATCTATCTCGGTTGCATTGGGAGTCTTCAGCAAACGATTTATCTCCCTTGCTGCGATAAACTCGGGGTTTACCGACAGTGAAAGGCCGAGGTCTACTTTGATGAGGTCTACTTCATCGGCATATTCGGGATTTCTGACTCTCGCAATTGTATTCACATTCCTGTTAAGCTTCTTGGCAATAAGACAGCACAATAAGTTTCGCTCATCGGAATCCGTCACCGCCAAAAGAAGGTCGGCGCCTTCAATACCGGCTTCACTTAAAAGTGCGATATTCGAACCGTTTCCGACAATACCCATTATGTCAAGTTCTTCGGAAATCGCCTTAACCGGTGCATCATTTACATCAATAACGGTAATGTTGTGCCCTTCTTTTGAAAGAGCACGTGCAATCATCACTCCGACATTACCGCATCCAACTACTATTATCTGCATGATTCATATCTCCATTTTGCTTTGAACATTGCCAAAGCGAATAAAAAAAACAACCTGTCCTTGATTACATGGCATCAACAATACCCTCTTCCATTGCGCGAAGCCTGCACCCTTCCTTGGCATTACCGATTTCACATATAGTGGCACTGTCATCTCTTATACAGTCCTCGCATGCGGGGCATGCCATCATAGTGCCGCATATGTCACGCACAACCGCCTCATTGCGGGCATTATGCTTACAGTCATAGCACCAGCACTTTACACACCTTTTAAACAGCATATCGCCCTTTTTAGGTGCAGCCGCAAGTGTTTCGGGTTCGGGCTTTGCCTTAACGACGTCAGGCGTTTTTACCGTTTCATTATCGGTAGCTTTGACCGAAACCTTTAACGCACTTTTCGACTCAATATCGGTAGCCTTGGTAGTAGGCTTTTCGGGAATCACCGGTGAAACCATCGTGGGCATCAAAGTTTTCGGCTCCACGGGCTTATCCGCAACAGCCGGCTCATGGGAAAGAATCTGAAACATTTCAAGAGTCATCTGTTCGGGATCGGTATCACGCTCAACAGTTCTTTCGGGAATTTTGGGCATCATCGGACGCACCTGTCTGCTGCGCGGTTCGCGCACTCTGACAGTTGCTCCCTGATCGTCGGTATATTCACTTAACAGCCCCAAAAAATCAAGCTGACCTTCCGTAATCTTCGTACTCATTTTCACCAATTAAAAAATCAAAAAAATTTAAATCCCCACTTCATAAAGTATTTTAACATAGAACTTACATGAAGTTTAAATAATTTGCCTTCTTTATGGGAACCCTTCTCCCATTTATGCAGCGCAACACCTTCCGGAACATAGAAAATTAAGCCTTCTTTATTAACACGTTTACAAAGATCCGCATCTTCCATGTATAGGAAAAATCTTTCGTCAAACCCTCTAAGCTTCTTAAAAAGAGCCGTATCAATTACCAAAAAACTTCCCTGGGCAAAAGGCACCTTAAAAGGTTTTGAATAATCCATATCCTGCATTGTATGCCTGTCACGACGCTTTTTAAATCCCTTTTTCAGAAACATACGGATAAACATATCAAATACCGTAAGCTCTCTGCGATAAGCCTTTATAATTTCACCCGACTCATCAACAAGCTTCGGAATCGTCATCTTAACGTCTTCGCGCGCATCCATAAAGGCCATAAGCGGCGAAAAAACATCGTTTTTCAGCACAATGTCGGGATTTACGATTGCATGATATTTTGAATCCAATATATCAAGCACATAATTATGGCCCGCGCCGAATCCCAAATTGCGACCGGTACATATATACTTAACAAAATCAAACCGCGCCTGTAAATCGCTAAGCCCGGTTTCATTTGCACTGTTATCTATTATGTATAAAACTTTAGACAAGTCCTTCGGTGTGTATGCGGCAATGGAAGCAATTGCTTTTTCCACGTCACCGTTGTCCTTGTAGGCCACAATGGCAATACTTAAATCAACCATTAAACCGCCCCGTCACCCTTAAATACAACTGCTATAGTCTTAAATAAAATCTTTATGTCAAGCCACAGGCTCCACTTCTGGATATACTCGGTATCCAGCGCCACTACTTCCTCGAAATCAGTGATATCCGAGCGACCGTTTACCTGCCACATTCCGGTAAGGCCGGGCTTAATGCCCAAACGTGCCCTGTGATGTGCCTCATATTTCACGAACTCATCTTCTGTAGGCGGACGCGTACCCACAAGACTCATATCTCCCATCAAAATATTCCAAAACTGCGGAAGTTCATCAATCGAATATTTTCGCATAAAACGCCCGATAGGGATAATTCTGGGATCGCTGTCCATCTTAAACATGAACGCATCCATTTTGTTTTGATCCATAAGCTTTGCTTTTTGAGCTTCAGCGTCAGTAATCATTGAGCGGAACTTAACAATCCTAAAGCGACGTCCGTTTTTACCGACTCTTACCTGTCTGAAGAAAATCGGTCCGGGTGACTGATGCTTAATAATGGGTCCGAAAATAATGATAGCAATAAGTGTAAACAAAAGACCTATTATGCTGCCCAAAATGTCCATCAGACGTTTAATAAACAGTTCCGCATCCGACGCGATATTCATGCTGCCCGTAAGCACCGTATATTTACCGTACTTTTCAAGCGAGCGTCCCCTGCTGATTATTGCTTCGTTAAATAATTTGCAGTGAACCGTAACACCCATTTCCACAAGCATATTTGACAGTGCCTCGTTTTCCGAAAGGCTGTCCATATTGCAGAATACCTCATCCACAACATTTACGCACACATACTCAAAAACGTGGTCAATATCGCATACAACGGGAATCCCGCGTATAAAATCACCTTTAGATATATTTGAAAAATCGCGAAGCACAATTCCCTTAATGGTATAGTCTCTGTAAGGATACGATTCAAACTCGCTGATGCACTCAGCCGCGTCATCATAATCCGTAATCAAAAGAACCGACGTGCGCTCTTTGCTTTCCAAAACACGACGTCTTACCACCCGTTTACGTATAACCCGTACTATGTAGCATAAAGGAATTGACAGTACCCAGAATCCATACAAAACAAGACGCGAATAAACATCGCTTTGCTTGGTGGCATGGATGTAGATAATAACAAGAAAATAAGTAAGTGACGCATTTACAACAACGCGCTTTAACTCGTCGAATTTATTGCGCCGTAAAATATTCTTATAAGGCTCTGTAAAAAATGTAACAACAATTTCAAGCAACACTAAAACAACGGCGAGTCGCTCATACCAAACGTTTTCGTAAGGCCACCCTCCGTCAAATCTCAACCTGTATGCAATAATATACGCAATCTGCGTGCATAAAATATCAAGTATCGTAAAATCTAAATGCTTGAGCCAGCTTTGCTTTTCACGCTTATACATAAACTTCTTGCACTCATACCTCTCGGATTTAGTCCAGCTTATTTTACCACGTTTTGACCCATATTCCTATTTAAATCTTTCTTATTTTTTTATTAAGGAAGAATGCCGTATTTACGCCATTTGTGAGCATTTTGAGTTCAATAATTGTTCTTAACCGCGTCAAACTTTGCGCAATCCGTATAACCGCCAATGCCGTCCGTATGACGACTACGAACGTGGTAGCGTTAATACACGTTTTAAAAGCGTGTTCTATAATATACAAACAGCGAAAGACGATTTACGCTTTTCCGAACGGCAAATTGAAAGTATAACAAGTGAAATTCAGAAACTTAACGACAGACTTGCTTACTGTCAAAGTGAAAAGAATAAGGCACTTAAAAGACGAAACGATGCAATCATAGACGCTATAAAAGCAAAAGGGGGTAAATATTATGGATTATAGTAAAATTTTAGTTAAATACGCGTTACCGAAAGACGCAAAAACAAATTCTTTATGTGACCGAATGTTTGACGCGTCACACGTTTTAATTGGTGGCACAACGGGTTGCGGTAAATCAACCTTGATTAACAGTTATATTTATTCTGTTGTGGGGCGTTTCTATCCTTTTGAAAAAAGCCGTAATGGTGCGCAATTTGTCTTAATTGACCCAAAGCGCGTTGCTCTAAACAAGTTTAAGCGACTACCACATACAGTTGCTTACGCTTGCGAAAACAAAGAAATTATCGCGCTATTACAAAGCGTAATTGGCGAAATGGATAGACGTTATCGCGATATGGCGCAAAACGGTCTGGAAGAATACAACAAAGGCTATTTAATCGTTATTGTCGACGAATTAGGCGACTTAATGACTACGTGCAAAAAGCAAGTAATGCCGTTACTACAACGTATCGCGCAACTTGGACGCGCAAGCAGAATTAAACTTGTGTGCGCTACGCAATGTCCTAACCGTAAGATTATCCCAGCCGAATTGACTGTTAACTTTACGGGGTGCGTTGCGATGCGCTGTAAATCGGCTATCGAAAGCGTTCAAATTATCGGTCGTAAAGGGGCTGAATTATTACCGCAATACGGCAAAGTAATTTACTTGCATTCCGACGGCAACTACTACGACGAAACAGTTACAAAAATTTCCGACGACGATATGAGTAACCGTATTCGTTGGTGGGCTAAACAAACGCCCGAATGGTGGCGACCGTTAGAGAATAAAACGACCCCGCCCCCCACAACGTTTTGGGGCAAACTGAAAGCAAAGGTCACAGCCGACCCGCGCGACTATAAATCATTTTGGGCATTTATAACAAGATAAACAGCAAAGCACGGATTAACCTAAATTGGTTTCCGTGCTTTTACTTTGCCTATTATTCGATTATGCCCTTGTAACCGCGTATTTGCCCCATACAGCGATTTTGCGCCGTTAATTTGATTTTCAATCTTGAATTTGCCGTTAATCTCTGCCGATACATTGTCAAGTTTTGTGCGGATAAAGTTTTCGACAAGATACAGCATTTTTTCGGCTGGCGCAATCTTCATGTTACCGTTGCATCACTGCAGAATTTGCAGGTTCGCCACCGCAAGCTGCCAAACTTAAACTCATTAAAAAGAACATTGTGGCAACAAATAATTTATTTTTCATAACCCAATCCAATCAATAAATCAATTAATCGATTCCCCACAAAAGTATAAAAGTGCAGGCAATCAGAAATGCAGCCGCAGCCGCAACAATAATGCATCCTATCATGGGAAACTTTAATTTTTTCTTTCCGCATATAATTGCGCCAATTATTCCTGCAAAAAATAAAACAAAAAACAAACCGGTCATCGTATTATTCTCCCTTCCGCAATAGCTCTCTTAATGCTAAATCATACAGTCTCCGCACAATAAAGATAGTGCAAAAAAGTTACCACATATTCTCCAAAAGACAAAAGAAGCGTCCCCGGGGGCGCATCTTTTGTCTTTTCCACTTCCCCGGGGACGCTTCTTTTGTCTTTTCTATTTTCGCAACAGGCGGCGCAGTTCAACGCGGCTTTCAAGGTAAAGTTTATCCAGTATCAGTGAAACAACCTTGCGTACGTAGCCATACGAATAATTGCTTTTATCGGCAATCTCCTGATTTGAAAAGCCGTCGGCAACAAGCTTTGCAATTAAAATTTCGGTAGGAGTAAGCACTTCCTCAAGCTTTTTTAACTCTTTCTCGTTATATGAAGGCTTCGCCTCAGTCTTCGCGTAGCGCGCTATACAATTATTGATTCGCGCAATTAAAACATCTTTAAAGAAAGGCTTTGTGATATAATCCGCCGCGCCAAGCTTTAAACCTTTAATTTCAAAATCCGGCGCATCCATACCCGTCAAAAAGATTACCGGTACATCCTTCATGTTTTCGATTTTTCTGATTTCCGTAAAAGTTGCATAGCCATCCTTATCGGGCATATCAACATCCAAAAGAATAAGATCGGGTGCATTTCCTTTCTGTAACAGCTTAACTGCCTGGCTGCCGGACTTTGCAAGTGATACTTCATACCCTTCGTCGCTTAATATCTGCTCTGCCGTGTTAAGCATATTGATGTCATCATCTACATATAAAATCTTTTTTTCCATAACCTGCCTCCAACCGTTTTCAAGCAACACAAACAATATATTGGCCCAAGCCTACCGGTCTGATTCCTTTAAAAGGTTCTCAAGGCACTCGGCGGCTTTTTCAAATTCGATTAAGCTGACCAGCTCTTTTATTTCAACAATTTTTCCGGCAATGTCATCGGCGTTTACCGTCAATGCACGGTCAAGAAGCCTGATTGCCGGCATTTTATTATTGCTCTCGACATTCTTTAACGCTTCGCAAAGAACCGCTTTTACATCAATATCATCTTCGTCTGCAACCTCTTCTATATCACAAGTCTCCTGCTTTATGCAGGCATGAAAGTTTTTGTAACGCTCTGCAAACCCGACAAGCCCGTTTGCCACACAATCATACTCATACATCATAAACTGATAGCCTGCATCAAAATATGCATTGTCGTTCTTTCTTAAATGGTCCTCGATTTTTGCGGTGATTGAGCGCAATTCTGTCGCACCGACATTGCCCGCATTTCCTTTAAGCGAGTGAATAAGATATATAAGTTTCCGATAATCCGAAGCTTCCCGGGCTGCAGCAATTTCACCGCGCACACGCTCAAAGCCGTCGGCAAAAATCTCGGAAATTCGCACATACTGTGATAAATCGTTACCGAAATGCTTAAGACCGTCCTTTAAATCCACATAACAATTATTCAGCAACTCGGTTTCTTTTGCCACAAAGTTCACGGCTTCTTTACTGTCGGAATAACCTTTTGTGTACACTATTTTAGCAGCAGGAAGCCTTTCCCTGAGAACCGCTTCCATTTCCGCCGAATCGATAGGCTTTGAAAGATAATCGTCAAACCCCGCATTGAGCAGCATCTCACGCTTCCCTTCGGATACATCCGCCGTCAACACAACAATCGGAATGTTCCCGTTTTCAAGAAGCTTTATTTCCTTAAGCGTTGCGATTCCGTCCTTTACCGGCATCATATAATCAAGCAGCACACAGTCAAACTTACAGGCCTTAACCATTTCCACGCACTCATCGCCCGATTCTGCGGTTGAAACTTCCATAAGCGTTCTTTTCAGCAAAGACTTCACCACATCAAGGTTCATGCGGTTATCGTCAACAACCAAAATTCTGGCATCCGGTGCAATAAACGAACTTTGCTTTAAGGTTTCACCGTCGTTATCGTTTTCCGTGGCAATAAACTGCTCCACGCAGAAAGAAAACGTGCTTCCGACCCCATATTTACTTACAACTTCAATCTTACCGCCCAAAGCTTCCGCAAAGGCTTGGGCTATTGCAAGGCCCAGACCGGTACCCTCTATATTACGGTTATTGTCTATATCCGCACGCTCAAAAGCATCGAATATTTTGGACTTTTCAACATCTTTAATACCGATTCCCGTGTCCTTAACCTCAAAGTAAAGCATCTCGGAAGCATCTTTGATAAGGCGACTCTCAACCGTTAACGTTACGGAACCTTCTTTGGTGTATTTTATTGCGTTGGAAAGAAGGTTTGTAAGAATCTGCGTAATTTTCTGCACATCGCCTTTCAAATCACCTTTAATGTTTTTATCAATATTTGCTTTAAACTCAATCCCCTTGGCATCCGCTTCTTTTTCGTAAAACTCTCTTAAGCTGTCTATAACATCAAAAAGATTGTACCGGCTTAGTTTAAGCTTTCCTTTGCCCGCATCAAGCTTCGAAAAATCCAAGAGCTGATTAACCTGAGACAACAGCTGATTACCCGCAATCGAAGCCTTGTCGGTGTATTCCCTTATATTGGCTTCGTTGGATTCTCTTGAAATCATTTCATTGATGCCAAGCATCATATTTATAGGCGTTCTCAATTCATGAGACATATTTGCCAAGAATCTGCTTTTGGCTTTGCTTGCTTCCGATGCAACCTTTTGAGCCTTTTCAAACTGATATATATACACCAGGAAAATAAGACCGATACCGACACCGGACAGGATAATACCTACCATTGAATCCATTATCCGGTCTTTTTCGTTATCAAACCCTGTAACCTTTTCGGGATGCGCATACGCATAAAGCATAACGCCTAAGTAAAAAGCAACCTGAAGGCTCTCCATTACAGCAAGCAACGGTCCCCTGAACATCAGAAACGAGAAAACAAGACCGAAGGAGAAAAAGTATGTCATCGACCCGGACATTCCGCCCATTTCAAAAAACAGGACGGCAAACAGTATCATAAATACGCCTATTTCCGTGATAACGTAACCCAGCACATACTTGTGGGTCTTATCCACAAACCACATTAAAAGTGCACTGAGCGCCGCAGCCAGAAAATTAACAAGACCGCCGGAAACGGATATACCGCCGAAAATGCTCTGAAAACCAGAAAACAGACTTACGATAATTCCGGAAAGTCCCAGAATTTTGAACATCTTTATTTCAAGTTCTTTATCCTTGGTTAAATAATTATAAAAATAGCTCCACAATTTTTTCATCTGGAATTCTAATCTCCGTTAAAAACAAGTTCCCGGCATAACGGTAACAAAATGTTACCCTGACAATTCATTCAGTAACAATTTAACACCTTAAAAATTTGCTGCACTCAAGTATAGTTATACCATAAAACCAGCTTCGAAAAAAATATTGTCATCAAAATACATGACCTGAAAGGAAGAAAACATGAAAATTTCCAAAAGACTACTGTCCATGCTATTGGCATTTACTTTGATTGTTCCGCTTTTTGTGTTTATGACCCCTGCGAAAGCTCATGCTGCTTTCACATTAGACACCGGATACGGAAAGATTACGGCAACATGCCTTGACAACGACTACCTGAACGGTAAGTACCGCATACGCTACAAATTCAGCTATACAGACCTGCCTTATGACTGGTACTTCGTTAATATTAAAAACATAAAACTTGTCAATTCAAGCGGTAAAACAATTTACACCTGGAGCGACATAAAGATTTTGGAGGGCGGAGGCACGGTAGAAAAAAATTTCAGCTGTGATTTTTCAACGCTTCCGAGCGACACGTACTACTTTAAGTATACACTCTCCTGCAGCAATGAATCCGGGAAGACCGTCTCCCGTCAGCGCGAAATTTCACACGTTGCCGGCTCGGTTTCCTATAAAACCGGTAAATACATCACAAACACAGACGGCACCAAGAGTTTATATGTTGAGTTCAGTCTGAAAATGCTAAAAGACAAAACTCCCAAACTTGAGATATACGATTCCAACAACAAACTTGTTTACACATATACCTCCAAAAAGGCCCTTTCAAGCAATAGTTCCAGTATGTCCTGGACGTGGAATATGTTAAATAAAAACAACGGACTGCCGATTTCTGACGGCACCTACAAATTTAAAGTAACCTGCGGTGGCAAGTCGGCAATTAAGAGCATTAATATCAAATACCCTAACTAAGGAGAATAGCCATGAAAAAATTATTATACATATTACTGTCAGCCGCCGTGGCTTTCTCTTTGGCCTCCTGCGGTAAAGCAGATTCAAAACAGATATCGTACAGCAAAAACGGCAGCGAAAGCGACACCTTCCTTGCAATTTACGAAGTTAACGATTCTACATCGATTTTCCAGTTCAACATAAATGAAACTGCATCCGGCAATGAATTTGCAAATTCATATGTATATGCCCTTACCTTTAGCAAAAGTGATAAAGGCGCATATGTACACGAAGGCATCGATCAAAGCGGTGAAGCTTTCTCGCTCAAAGCCGATTTTGCGAAAAACGGAACAATAACCGTATCCGGAGATGGTTTTTTAAGCAACTTATACGGAAAATTTTCACCCGCAGACACCTTGCAGGATATTGACGATCAGACGATTCTTGCTTTTTTAAGATCCGTAGAAGCTGCGGGTATTGAAAATTTCGGCCTTGTCAATCCCTATGACACTATGGAAGTTTACCTTGCCGGTGACTGGTTTAATCTGTGCGCTCTTTACAGCGAAGGTAACTACGTAGATTCATTTTTGGTTGCCAAAGATTTCAGTGCTGTCGTACGTTTAAGCGCAAGTGAAGGCGATTTGATATACGGGAATTTCGACAATATGTTTAACGCTACCGTAAATTATACATATCTTGACGAAAACAACGCACCTTACGAGGTATCCGGAATGCTTGTAACACCCGCAGTTTACGGTGGCACCACTCTTTTAGCCGGTGATACCGCCGAAGTATTCATTATTGCGCCCTACGACCTTACCCGTTCGGTTAACGTTAAATCCGGCAATGCAAGCGTTGTTACGGCAAACGGTTGCGAAATCACTGCTGTTGCCCCCGGAACGGCCACTCTTACCGTTGAAGCCGACTATTGCGGCACAGTAAAAGAATTCGAGCTTGAAGTTGAGGTAATTGAAAGTCTTGACGGCGACAGTTTTTCCGATGATTACGTAGCCGCCGAATATGAAGATTCGAAGTACGCTACATATTATGATAAAGAATCTCAGCGTGCGATTATGGAAATCTGCCAAGAAGACAATATGATAAGTGTCGACATCCTCTGGAGTGACGATGCATACACTACCCACCACTGGAGCTATGTCGGCTCAGAAAATCCCTACGGCGGACTTTTCGAGTTAAGCGGACGATTAACAATCGACACTACGGACGATGACGGTTTCTTCAGCGAAGAAGTTATTGCCGAGGATATTGCGGCAACACTTACATTAGCCCCCGATAACTGCTTCTATTGGTATGATGCCCTCGAAGATACAGACCACGGTTGCATTTTTGAGCTTCCCCTGTGGTAAGTTCCCCCGTTATTACCCATACAAAAGTCTGCTCCATGTAATGGAAACTCTTACTAAAAAAGGCGTCTTCCAATATGTCCATAATTGAGGGCATACCGCGGAAGACGCCTTATAATTTACAAAAGATTATTCTTTTTTAGCACCGCATGAACTGCAGAATGCTGCACTTGCAGAATTTTCCGCACCGCAGACGCATTTCCAAGACTGAGGCTTAGCAGATCCGCACTGAGAGCAGAAACCTGCTTCGTTGGCATTTACCGCACCACAGGCACATGTCCAGCCTGCCGGAACGGCTTTAACAGGTTCTTTTGCTTCGGGATTCTTGTTAACAAACATCATAACTGCCAGAAACGCTAACAGTAAAGCACACAAAAGGTTCATAATATAGCCGTAACGTACCGAATATGAGCAATACATTGAATCAGCAAGTTTCTTAACCTTCGATGCAAAAACAATCCAGAAAACAAAATCAGCGATTCCCAAAACAGTTGAAATAAAGGAATATCCCTTGCCCTTTAAGCCCTTCACAAATGAAAGTCCGAAAACAGCAAGCGGAACAAGTAGCATGGCAAATACTTCAAGGTGTGCCTTCTCTATTGTGCCATACGATGACTTATAGCCAAAAGCAGCCCTTACCGCAGCAACATCAATTTGCTCGCCGGCACATGAAACGGCAAAACAGGGAAGGAAAAATCCAACCAATAATACCAAAGAAATAATTCTGATAAAATTCTTTAACGTACCCTCTTTCATACAATCTTCTCCTTTACAGTTTAACTTGGTACGCATTCATTATACGCTTATATGTTGCCACGCACAATACTTTTACCACTATAACCTGTCCCCTGTGGTTGGAATTACAACATCCAGCGGGGCGTCAATATCTGTTCCCACATATTTACCATTCTTTTTGCGCTGTTTCACGCATTCCGTAAGTAGATACTCTATCTGTCCGTTTACGGAGCGAAAATCATCCTCGGCCCACTCAGCGAGTGCGTTATACAGTTTTTCGTTAAGCCTCAACGGCACCTGTTTCTTTTCAGCCACGTAAATCACCTCATAACCAAACGATACTTTAATACAAACTTCCTGAATTCACAACAGGCTGTGCATCATGGTTACCGCATAATACTACCAAAAGATTGGAAACCATTGCAGCCTTTCTTTCTTCGTCAAGTTCAACCACTCCGTTAGCGTTTAAACGTTCAAGCGCCATTTCAACCATACCTACCGCACCATCTACAATCATCTTGCGGGCATCGATGACAGCCGAAGCCTGCTGACGCTGTAACATTACGGCTGCAATTTCGGGAGCATATGCAAGATATGTAATACGTGACTCGATTATTTCAATACCGGCTTCCTCTACGCGCTTCTGAATTTCTGCTTTAATACGTTCTGCCACTATCTCACTCGAACCGCGAAGCGACCCTTCATCGGCAACGCCGTCACCTGTGGTGTCAACGTTTTCGGCAACGTCGTAAGGATAAATTCTTACGATATTACGCAAGGCCGCGTCGCACTGAAGCGACAAGTATTCTTTATAATTTTCAACATTGAAAACAGCCTTGGCCGTATCAACGATTTTCCAGGTTACAGCTATACCGATTTCAACGGGGTTTCCGAGGCGATCGTTAATCTTCTGTCTGGAATTGTTTAAAGTCATTACCTTAAGAGAAAGCTTTCTGCAAGGAATTTCCTGAAGACTTGCCGGTGTCAGCTTTGAATTTACATCGCCGCTTTGCGAAAGTTTCGTGTTTGCTGCGGGATTTAAGCCTACGCAAAAAGGATTTACAAAGTAAAAACCTTCACCCTTTAATGTTCCGACATATTTACCGAACAGCGTCAACACCAATGCTTCCTGCGGCTTTAAAATTCTAAAGCCAAATCCCAATATCCAGGCAAGCGACACCCAGATGGTGCATAATATTCCGATTATACCCGTTCCGTTTTCGAAGCCTTTGACAATTCCGAATATTGCAGCCGGATAAGATGCTATCAAAAGAAGCATCACAAGCATACCATTCTTTTTACCACTGTAAATTTTTTCTGTCATATCATTGTCCTCCTATTTTCCTGACAAAGCCTTAACGCGCAGGCCGCACAGCAATGCAAGCAAAGCTGCCAGCAATGTGATAAGGCTCACAACCACCGTCTGATTATATTTGTTGCCAAGCTCAACAACGCCTATCAAAAGCGCCATTGTCGCTATCATATTGGGAAGCAGATAAACGGTAATGGCAGTACCCTGCTTGATAACCTCAACCTCATTCTCCCAATCAAGGCGCATATGCTTTATGCCGCACACACATCCCCATGTCGTTGAAAAAGCACACAACACAAAACCCGTCACAATGTACAATACCGTATTCGCAATACCCGCTCTTGCCGATACACACAAACCGATTGTCCCCAAAAGCATAAACGGAACCGTAAAATACATGTTAAACAGCATCTTACCTTTATAAAGATCCCATTTATCTATGGGCATGCTCTGTATAATCCAGTAATTGCGGCCTTCAAGCGAAGGTGAGCAGGCCGTCGTGGGAACCATTCCCAGAAACAGATATATTATGAACGGAATTGCCGGCAATAACATTTCCCTGTTAATCGGTGCTCCGGCAAACATTTTCCCGATAAGAACATCTGCGTTAACTATAAATCCGACGATACCGAGAATTGCTGCCATTATTTCGCCTACGCCTGCGTTGGTAATATACAGTGTGGAGCCCAACAGTCTGCGAAATTCCTTATAAGCAATCGTGTTTACGATGCTTCGTTTTTTGATGTCACCCGTTTTCATTTTCACAGTTGAAGAACTGCTCATAAGTGAAGAATTAATCTTTCTGTATGAACCCGAAATCAGGTAAAACAAAGCTTCAAACAGTGCAATCGAAGCACCTGTTAACAGTAATATGTCTGCCACCTTAAATTCGCCAACCGCATTGCAAAACCACTTGGCGGGTAAATAATAATCTGCAATCGAACCTGTTAAAGATGCGATATCTTCAACAATCTTTTCGCCGTCTCCGTCCTTAAAAATTGCTTCGAAAATAAAGTTTGAGAAAATACACAAAATAACAAATGCTAAAGTTAAGATAGTCTGCACAAGCTTCTTTTGCTTAAATCCCGAACCGACTCTTGCGATAGCATAACCGATAAGAGTTGCAAATACCATAGGAATTACCGGAAGTAACATTGATAAAAGTATCCATACAATGTAAAACCATAAATCAGGCTTTGCAAAGCAAGCGTACCCGATAAGCATTGAAACCTCAATACACAAATACCATGGCAGGCTCTTTACATACATATACGAAAATCTCGAAGCCGCAATCGTCTTAATGCTAAACGGCATTGCCATCAGCATATCGTATTCCTTGAAGTTAAACAGATATCCGTTAACCTTAAGAATCGTGAAAAAGAAAGCCATGAGTGAAACGGTAAGTGCAGTAAGCATCGGCAACCGGTCTATAAGCCCCGCCTGCGCATAACCGATTGCAGTAAATATGCCGTAAGCAATCAGAAATATGTACAGTATTGAAAACCCGATAATTGTACCGATAGTGTTGCCTTTTTTCTTTTTATCCGTAGAATACTTAAGCACATTCAAGCCGCTTGTTGACTTTAACAAAGTCTTTACAAGAAGAACGTCCTTATTTTTCATTGGCTACCTCCAGGAACACTTCCTCCAAAGATTGATTGCCGATAATGTCCTCGGTCTCACCCGCAGCAATAATCTTACCCTTTTTGATAATTGCAATCTTGTTGCAAAGTTTCTCGGCGACTTCCAGAACATGAGTCGAAAAGAACACTGCCGTCCCTTTTTCGCACATTTTGTGCATTATATCCTTAAGAATAAATGCCGCCTTGGGGTCAAGTCCCACAAAAGGTTCGTCAAGCACTAACAGTTTAGGCTCATGAATAAGAGCCGAAATAAGTACGACCTTTTGCTTCATACCGTGTGAATACGAAGAAATCTGGCTGCCGAGCGCATCTTTAATTTCAAACAAATCTGCATACTCGTTAATAAGGCTTGTACGCTTTTCAAGGTCTACATCGTATGCATCAGCCACGAAATTTAAGAACTGGATACCCGTAAGGTTTTCGTAAATATCCGGGTTGTCCGGTATGTACGCCGTAAGCTTCTTGCAGGCAACGGGCTCCGTCTTAACAGAATGCCCGTCAATTGTAATCTCGCCTTCCGAAAAGTCCAGCACGCCAACAACCGCACGGATTGTAGTACTCTTACCTGCACCGTTATGGCCTATAAAGCCGTATATATCGCCACTCTCAACGGTAATTGAAACATCATCACAGGCCTTAACTCCTTTTGCATATTCCTTTGTATAATTTTTTATTTCTAAAACACTCATCACTTTTCCCTCCTTTGTGATATCATTATGATATCATAAATATTCTTTTTGTCAAGTTTGTCGTCGTAATGTGAATTGTTTAATTCAATACCTTTGCCCCAGAACTAGAAGTTACTCTTGCACACACACTTTTTAATTTTTATCCTATAAAAGGTTATCTGTCTGTCAGAAAGGAGGCTCACATGAGTCGTAAAATTAAAGGTA
>JAZLHV010000038.1:0-48279 GCA_045617045.1 Lachnospiraceae bacterium | reverse complement strand
TGGATGGCGTCTTTGATGTCACCTCGCATACTGGGTACCTCCGTAAGTAAGATGACTTTATTATAAAAAAAGAACCATCGAAAATGCTTAAATTCCTACATTTCCATTTCGGAATTTTTCTACATTTCGATGGTAACATTTACATGTGGTTATCTGCTATCCGATTTTGAGATGATATTTTTGTACAATCTTTCCAGATTCTAAACAGCCTACAACTCATGGAGGTAAGAAAAGATGAAGATAGAGATGTTTAGAGATATTATTGCTCAGAGAATTAACGTAGAAGAGATTAGTCACGGTGAATGGACAGAAGGAATTGACGAATGTCTAAAAAAAGGAAATAGAGTTGCTTGCTGAAGATGTTGTTGATGCTGTTCCTAATAGGGATTTGGTGCAATGTTACAAGGAACTTAATGATAAATTCCCGGAAGAATTCACAACATATAATATTGCCGGTGTTATTGAGAACGCCGAGGCAATAATTAGATGGGAGGATGAGCATGGGAAAAAAGATTGAGAACCTTGTTGATGAGGGATTTAGGATATCTCTTGTAGAAACAGCATTCTTCGATGGGAAGTTTGAAATTCCCCACATAGATGCTCCCAGTGAAATAAAGATTCCAAGTGGTATGGCTCCGTTCTCGTTAAGAGAACGGAGCCAAGAAAAAAGTGACTTTGTTTGCTTTTATGAACATGATGTTAATTTTAGAGAAATACTTACAAACACAGAGGACTTTGTAGAAGAGTTAAAACAGTATCCTGGAATCATTTCACCGGATTGGACCACGCGAATGAAAAGGAAATAAAATCCCGTCCGGGAGCGGAAGCAAGCATACCGGGTAAGCTGAATGCATTTTAGCGTGATTTCCGGCTCCTGATATTTTATATGGTATTTTACTTTAAGAACGGTCAGGGATTGGCAAATTTAATCTTTATATATGTTACATTTATTGCCAGTCCGGACTGCGTACTGTTTCTGAAGTTCAGAGTAAGCGCACCGTTGGAGACGGTAACCTGCGCTGTGAGGGGCGTGCCTGTCACCTGGTAATTGGACGCCAGAATCTTTTCGGTGCTGAGTCCCTTATCGGCATAGATTGTATGATTGCTTGAACAGGACCAGGGGTTTGAAAAACCAAGCTCGACTTCGTATTCGCCGTTCGGAAGCTCGAAATAGTAGTCCAGATAACGGTCCTTTATTCCGTTCTCGTATTGATTTTTGGTATATCTGCAAGTGTCTTCTTTGGCCAGACCGTCTACCGTATTATACTCATAAGCCCACGTGTTGGCTGTGTAAAGAGCCTCACTCTTGACACTTCCACCGTAGCGGTCATTGGGGTCGTCTATTAGCCCCCACTTTTTCCCGGTTACTGCGTCATATCCGTAGAGCTGCTCGGTAACGCTGTTAAACGCGCCGAATTTCTCACCCGGAGCAACTGTATATACATTGTGGTCCCCGCAGTCTACAAAGTATGCTATGTTTTCATCGATTTCGTATTTTTTCTCAGAGGTCATCATATAGATAAAGTCACACACTTTGGCAGATTCCCGGCCTTCGCTTCCGCTGAATGTCACGAATATTACATCATAGTCGTTGCCGTTGGCCTTTTTGCTTTTGGCACTGTTTACTACAGAGGCGGGGATGCCGACCCGCAGTGTATAACTGTCCTCTGTTCCGATGTAATCCAACTCGTCTTCGAAAAGAACCTGTTCGCTTGCCGAAATTTTCAGTGTTTTGCCGTTGTCCTTGCGTCGCAATGTCAGGGAAAGATAATTGTCTTTGCCCTTTTCCACGGAAAAATCATATGAAAAGCTGCCGTTCTCTGTGGCATATCTGTATGTGCCGTCGTTGGTTACGCTCACCGAGCCATTGTCCTTCATATCATGAAGTTCGTCGTTTTCGTATTGTCCGTAGCCCGGCTGCACAGTATCGATTACTGTATCGAGACTTTGCGTTTTGCTTTCTGCCACTGCCTGTGTCTCTTCTTCGGTTACAAAGTAGAAATAAATGCCGTAGCGCTCCTTGTATTTGGTATAGTGCGGCGTAAATACCAAATCCGTGCCATTAAGTGCAAAGCTCATGTCGTCTTGTGTGAAGTAATCGGAAGGATTGCCGGCAAAGGAGTCGCGTGCTGTGCCCTTCGGTAAAGTGACTGTTTCACAGTCTGCTTTTTTGTCTTGGGGAATTGTAACGCTGACGCCGGTAGTGGTGCAAATCATATCTTTGCTGCCAAGCCCTGCAGAAAGTACAATCGGGCCATATTTGAAGCCCAAAACGGTATCATTGTCCGGGAGCGAATATGCAACAAGCTTCATGGGCATATTTACAGTGATAGCATCATTCTTTTTGAAATTTTGAACGATGCATGCGTATCCGTTTACCGTCTCATAGTTGTAGGCGGTACCGTTCAGGGTAATCGTCATATCGCCGTCACACCAGTCGGGTATTCTGAAACGCAGTACGGAAATTGCGGTTGCGTCCTGCACATCCGTAACGGTAAATACGGCATTACCGCCATTTAATACATTCGATTCCTGCTTGAGTGTGAGCCCTGCTGCGGTAACGCTTGAACTCAAATACATATTTACAAGCAGGTTATTTTCTTTTGCAAAATATATGGCATCGGCAAGACGTGTAAAGTTCTCCATGCCGGTACCGGTGCAGCACCAGAACTTTGAGAAGGGAGTGCTGTATACTTTGAAATAGCCCGTAGCCATAGGCTGGAAATACATTGTCATTCCGGTCTCGGGGTTTTGAGAGGAAAGAATGGCGTTTATATATGTGTTCTCATAAAAGTCAGCATATTGTCGGTCCGCTGTCTGCATAAACAGGAGCTTGCAAAGCTTGAGCATGTTGTAGGTGTTGCAGGTTTCGTTGTTGCAGTTGGTGCGCTCCGCATCCAGCACGCAATCCAATCCGAAATGCTCCCATTCACTGTTGCCGCCTGTTATATATGTGTGTTTGTCACGCACTATTGCAAAAAAGGTTTTGCAGTACTCGAGATATTTGGAAGCATCTACCTGCTCGCCGTTAATGGCCTTACCGTTGAGATAGATGTAACGCTTCATGGCCCCCACAAACTTGGGAATAGTAGTGTTGGCGTGGAGATTGTTAAGCGCGTTTTCACGGCCTGACAGTACTTTTTCGAAAAGCTCTTCCTCGTCAAATTGATGAGCCGCAACGGCGTATTTATCATCGTCGGTTATGTGATACAGGTCGTATAGGCAGTCGTTCATGCCGCCGTATTCCGTAGCCAGCGTGCGAGTGCGAACTGCCTCAGACCAGCCGGTCACACGGTTGTATACCCAGTCTCCCAGGGAAACTGCGACCTGCCGGGCAGGTTCATAACCGGTATTTACATATACGTCGATAAGTCCCTGAAGAATCTTGTGCATGGTGTACCAAGGCACCCAGGCTTCTTTGGTGATATTTGTTTTTCCGTTTTCAACATTGTCAAATTGAAGTTCGGGATTTCTGCCGTTGAGGATGGTTGCACACCAGATAAAACCCGGGTTTCCCTTGGTGTTATCCTGGCAGATTTTGAGTTCGTTGATTATATATTTAAGATTAGTCAATAATGTTGCCCGGTCTTCATCGGAAATATCGGGGCTTAAGTAAGCAAAAGAACAGGCACTGATATAATGGCCGAATGAATGACCTGCGATAAGCGAGTCTTCCCACCCGGAATATCGTTCCTTATCTTTGGTGTCAAGACCGGCTGTCTCGCGGAAACCGACAAGCCATCTGTCCATATCGAAGGAAAGAAGATAGTCAACCTCCATAGACAGCGCATTGGTAAGATATGCATCGCTAAGCGAAACCTTATCAGCACTAAAATCCTCCAAATTACTGATAGCAAGGGCTTTTTCTATGTTTTCAATACGTTTTTCTGAGCTCACTCGATTTCCTCCTTCACCGCACCCGGCGGTTACAATTCCAATGATAATGACCAAACTGAAAAAAAACAACCAATTCTTTTTCATGCCAGCCTCCTGTATGATATACATTGCGCATTATTTTTGCCAAATGACGCATAAACATTATTTGCGAAACTTTTTTCTGCAGATGGTTATAAAGTACATCAAATGCAGTGGCAAATGAATGGACAATCAAGCAGTAAGTATGTATAATCAGGCAGAGGAAGAGCCTATGGACAAATTATATCTTTCAACCGAACATCGCAGGAAGAAGTCGCGCGCGAGTTTGGCGTCTCGGTACGCAATTTAACTTCCAAATTCAAGTGTGCCACGGGGACGTCTCTTCACGCATGGCAGACGGACCACAAGCTATCGCTTATTCACGATACGCTTCGGCACGATTCTTCAAGAAAGTTGCACAATCTTGCGGAAAGCTACGGGTTTTACGACGAATTTCAGTTGTCACGCCTTTACAAAAAGAAATATGGCTTTTCCCCCAAACATGGGAGAGAAAATCCCAAGTTAATGCACGAATAAATGACATCTTGCATTCTTCATAGAATGAGTTTATAATCAAGCCCGTGAGGAAAAGATTATGAGAAATTGTAAATCTGTTTCAAATGAATATTATTACTCTTACGGCCGCTATTACTATTATAGAGGTTATTGTTTTGATACTGTAAAATAGGTCTTAAGGGCAAGGTATTCCGTGAATTGAACAGCTCTTTGGACAGAGCTGAGAATATAATAACAATTGAGGCTCTGTTAAGATAACAGAGCCTTTTTTGCTTTATAGGAAAGTTCTTCAAATTCCCTATAAAGCAAAAACGCTTTTATAAGTGTAAGAGGGAAAATATCAGGATGAAAGGATATGAAAATGGAGTGGATAAGTAAAAGTAATATTTTGATTGTCGGTCTGGGATTGATGGGAGGAAGCTATGCGAAGGCCCTTAAACGGCTGGGATATCATGTGAGTGCTATTGATACCAGAAAGGAAGCCATTACTTATGCTTTAAACGAAGGAATTATCGATAGCGGCAGCTTTACGGTGGACAGCTGTCTGATTGGTGGAGCCGATGCAATTATTTTTGCGCTGTACCCCGAAACCTTTAAGGAATGGATTCGAGATAATCAGCACTGTTTTAAGCCGCACACACTTATCACGGATGTTACCGGTGTTAAGGGCAGCGTGGTTTATGACATTCAGGATATGTTAAGGGACGATGTGGAATATATTCCCGCACATCCGATGGCAGGTCGTGAGGTTTATGGTGTGGAGAACTCGGATGATTCCATGTTTCATAATGCAAACTATATTGTAACTCCTACGTCCAAAAACACTCCGGAAGGTATAGAGTGGTGTAAAAGCCTTGGCAAAATTTTGGGATGTCGTCGTATTTCGGTTCTGAGTCCCGAAGAACATGACAAGATGATTGGATTTGTTTCTCAGCTTACACACTGTATTGCGGTTGCGCTTATGACATGCTCTGACAACCAGCATCTGGCAGATTATACGGGAGATTCCTTCAGAGATTTAACCAGAATCGCCAGAATTAACGAAAAGATGTGGAGCGAACTGTTCCTTATGAACAAGGACAAGCTTCTTAATGAAATGGATACATTTATTGAGGAATTCGTTAATATCAGAAATCTTTTGAAGGATGAAGACGCCGAAGCCTTGCGTGAAAAGATGAGGCTGTCAACTGAAAGAAGATCCTGGTTTGACAAGAAATAAGAGGGCGATTATGGACGAGAGACTGGATGAAGCAAGAAAACGTATAAATGAGATAGATAGGCAGATGGCAGAACTGTTTGAGGAACGTATGAAAGCTGTTTCTGCAGTTGCCGCATATAAAATGGCACATAATATGCCGGTGTTTGATGCAGTCCGTGAAAAAGAGGTTATTGAGCGAAATCTTTCCTTTATACAAAGGGAGGAGTTTCGTACGTATTATAAAGAGTTTTTACAAAATACAATGGAAGTATCAAAAGAATATCAAAGGCAATTGATTAAGGAGAATAATTGATTATGGATATGGATTTTGAAAGAAAACTCGCTATTCCCATGGAGGTTAAGGAACTGTATCCTTTAACCGCTCAGATTAGTGACGTGGTAGAAAAGCATATTGCAGAGTTAAGAATGATTATCGATGGCAGGAGCGATAAGAAACTTCTTATCATCGGTCCGTGCTCCGCAGATAATGAAGACAGTGTTTTAAAGTATATATCCAGACTTGTTCCGGTGCAGGAGCAGGTTAAGGATAAGATTATGATAATTCCCAGAATATACACCAATAAGCCCAGAACTACCGGTCAGGGCTACAAAGGCCTTCTTCATCAGCCCGATCCGTCTCAGAAATCCGATATGTTCAAGGGTATCATTGCCACGAGAGAGCTTCACATGAAGGCTGTAGCCGAAACCGGGTTCGCTTGTGCGGATGAGATGCTTTATCCCGAGAACCATAAGTATCTGGACGACTTACTGGCGTATGTTACCGTGGGAGCCCGTTCCGTAGAGAATCAGCAACACAGGCTTACGGCAAGCGGCGTGGGCATTCCCGTCGGCATGAAGAATCCCACAAGCGGTGATATTTCCGTAATGATGAATTCTATTTTGGCGGCACAGTCCGGACATACCTTCATTTACAGAGGCTGGGAGGTTCATTCACATGGTAATCCGTATGCACATGCAATTCTCCGAGGATATACAAATAAGCATGGACAGCAGATTCCAAACTATCATTATGAGGACCTTATCAATGTTTGCGAAACTTACGATAAGAAGAATCTGGTAAATGCCGCAATAGTTGTTGATACCAATCATTCGAATTCCAACAAGAATCCTTTCGAACAGCCCAGAATTGTTAAAGAGGTTCTTCAGAGTATGCGACAATCAGAATGTATTCGCAAGCATGTTAAGGGATTTATGGTTGAAAGTTATATTGAAGACGGTGCACAGGATATCAACGGCGGAGTCTTCGGTAAGTCAATTACCGACCCTTGCCTGGGCTGGGAAAAGACCGAAAAAATGATTTATGAGATGGCGCAGATTTTGTAATTAGGAGTTTTTTATGGCAAAAGCAATCGAAGTGAAGACCCCATCGGGAAATTATCCTGTGATTATCGGTTCCGGATTAAATATAGGCGGGATTCTTTTGGAGAGGCACAAAAGATGCAGGCTTCTTTTGGTAAGTGATGATACGGTTTATAGGCTACACGGAAAAAGAGTGACCGAAAGCCTTGCAGGAAGCGGATTTGAGGTAATTCCCTGCGTTTTTGAACATGGCGAAGCATCCAAAAATATAAATACGCTGGAAATGATTCTTGAAACGGCGGCAGCAGAAGAAATCACCGCGGATGATTTGTTTGTTGCATTGGGCGGTGGAGTGGTCGGAGATATTACGGGATTTGCCGCGGCTGTTTTCCTGCGCGGAATGAATTTTGTGCAGATTCCGACAACCTTGTTGGCAGCAGTGGACTCTTCCGTAGGCGGAAAGACCGCAATCGATTTGAAGAACGGAAAGAATCTTGCGGGGGCTTTTCATCAACCGATTGCAGTATTTCTGGATACTGACGTTTTTGATACTCTGCCCAAATGTATATGGGCAGAGGGAATGGCGGAAGCCATAAAATACGGAATGATTCTGGACGAAAATCTTTTCGGAATGTTTGAAAGTAATGATTATGATGTTGTCGATATGATTTCAAACTGTGTAAGATTAAAGGCACAGGTGGTAAATAAAGATGAACTGGATAAGGGCATTCGTAAAATTCTGAACTTTGGCCATACTCCCGCACATGGAATCGAAAAGCTCAGTGAATTCAGTATACCTCACGGAAGAGCTGTTGCCATGGGAATGATGATTATGACCCGCGCTTCGGAAAAGTGCGGGATGCTTAAAGAAGGTTCTTCGGACAGACTTGAAAAAGTTTTTTTGAGAGAAGGACTGGATATAAAGACCGATTACGACGCTCACACTCTGGCAAATGCCTGTCTTTCAGACAAAAAGCGGCGTGGAGACGCAATAGATATAGTGCTGCTGGATAAAATCGGGAATGCTGTAATCAAAAATATAAATATCAGTGAACTTGAGCAAACAATAAGTTCGGGAATAGACCGGTAGATGAATATTACTGTTTCAAAAGAACAATTTAATATCAGCCATGTAAATGCCATTTCGTCAAAATCAATGGTGCACAGACTGCTTATTGCAGCTGCGTGTTCCGAAGAAGAAACATTTATCAGGACCAATATTTTTTCGGATGACATGAAAAGCACGGCGGCTGTACTGGCGAAGATGGGTGCATCCGTAAGTATTGAAAAAGACGGTTTCCGCATAACAAAACCGATTCATTTTACGGATAAGCTTGAAATTGATTGTATGGAAAGTGGCTCGACTGCCAGATTTTTGCTGCCTCTTTCGATATTTTGCTCGGAAAGTGTTACCCTGACCGGCCACGGCGCCTTACCTTCAAGACCGTTTAAGGATTTAAACGATGCTTTGCGGGCAAATGGCGCAACAATTGATGGCGACCATCTTCCCTTAAGCGCATCGGGCGTTTTACGTGCGGGGACGTATACGGTTCCGGGAAATGTTTCGTCACAGTTCATTTCGGGATTACTTTTTCTTTTGCCCTTACTGAAGGGTGACAGCAGGATACAGGTAGTGGGGAAATGCGAGTCAAAAGACTATATAAATATGACTCTGGAAGTGCTGGCCCGTGCAGGAATCAAAATTGAAAGAAGCAACGACGGGTTTGAAGTGCGCGGAAATCAGAAATACCGGTTTAAGGGAGATATTACAGCTTCGGGCGACTGGTCGAACGCAGCATATATCCTATGTATGGGCGCCTTTCGGGATTCGGTAAGTGTTTTCGGGCTCGATTTTAACAGCCTTCAGGGTGATAAAGCAATTGTTGATGTTCTTAAAAATTTTGGCGTCGGTGTCGATGTTGACGCGCATGAAGGAAGCATGAGTGTCCGGCCGGGAAAACTAAAAGGAATAACGCTGGATGTGTCAAATATTCCGGACTTGGTCCCGGCGCTTTCAATTGTGGCATCGGCTGCCGATGGGGATACGGTTTTTGAACATGTGGAAAGATTAAGGATTAAAGAGTCCGACAGGGTAGCGGCGATACAAAAGCTACTGAATGCAATCGGAATTGCAAGTGAAACCTTTATGGATGAAGAAGGCGAAAACCTTATAATTTACGGCAAAAGTTCGCCCGCCACAGGTTCGAAGCCGGTAACAATTGATGGTTTTAACGATCACAGAATAGTCATGGCAGCAGCCATTGCAGCTCTTAAGGTTGATGTATCGGTAACGATAGTCGGTGCACAGGCGGTAAATAAATCATACCCCGGTTTCTTTGAGGAGATACTATGTCATTTACAATAGGAAAGAATATTAAGGTCACAATAAGCGGAGCTTCACATGCACCCTCAATAGGCGTAAAGGTTGAGGGAATTTCGAAAGGGCATGAGATAAATATGTTTGATCTGGAGGTTTTTCTTGAGAGAAGGGCTTCGGGAAAAGCTGTATATACTACGGCCAGGCGTGAGGCAGACAAGCCTGTAAACATTACGGGACTTGATAATAACGTTACTACCGGAGAGCCTATTAGTGCACAGTTTATCAATTCCAATACCAGGCCATCGGATTATGCGAACGCCGGATTTGTTCCGAGACCGTCCCATGCGGATTTTGCGGCATATACCAAGTACAAGGGAAATATTGACCTTTCCGGGGGCGGATTCTTCTCGGGAAGAATGACTCTTCCTATGTGCTTTGCGGGGGCAATTTGCAAACAACTTCTTGAAGAAGAAGGAATTTTAATAGGAGCCCATATAAGTTCGGTCAAAGATGTATGTGATGATTCTTTTGACCCGATGGACGATTGTCTTGAATGTGTACCCACGGAGGGGCTTCCTGTATTAAACGTGCAGGCTGCTTCAAAAATGGAAGAGGTAATGATAAATGCTTCGGCTGATGGTGATTCCGTAGGTGGTGTAATTGAATGCAAGGTTGTCGGAATGCCGGTTGGGGTTGGCGATCCTGTTTACGACAGCATTGAGAGCAGATTGTCATTTGGAATGTTCGGAATTCCGGCAGTTAAGGGAATTGAGTTCGGAGCAGGCTTTGGTATCAGTAAAATGAATGGCAGTACTGCCAATGATAATTTTGAAATTAAGGACGGTAAGGTGCGGTGCAGCACCAACCATTCGGGCGGAATACAGGGCGGATTAAGTAACGGGATGCCTATTGTTTTCCGTGTCTGCATCAAGCCCGTGCCGTCAATATATAAAGAACAGCAGTCCGTTGATTTGCATACGATGACACAGACTTCTCTTAAAATTGCGGGGAGACACGATTCGTGCATAGTTCCGCGTGCGGTACCATGTGTGGAGGCTATGTGCGCGATTGTTTTATATGATTTACTGTTAGATTGGAAGAAAGAACAGGAATGATGGCACAGTTCGGATTAATCGGTGAGAAGCTTCCTCATAGTTTTTCTCCCGTTCTGCACAGGAAATTGAATAATATAGACTACGACCTTTGGGAGGTGCCTCGGGAAAGCATTGATGCTTTCTTGGATGAGGCTTCTTTCAGCGCGGCCAATGTAACCATCCCATACAAGGAAGTTGCACTCGCACATTGCATTCCGAGTGAAGCAGCGGGAAAGATTGGGTGCGTTAATACACTTGTCAAAAGAAATGGAACTCTTTATGGGTATAATACCGATTATCTGGGCTTTTGCTATATGCTTGATAAGGCAGGTATTGACCTTCGGAGCAAGAACGTACTTATTCTTGGAAGCGGAGGCACTTCGAAAACTGCCTGCTATGCCGCTGCCATGAAAAAGGCAAAAAAGATAACCGTACTGTCAAGAAGTGCCAAGTCTTACGAGATGGATGTTTCATGCGAATTGTCCTTTACGGATTATTCCGACAGCAGGATATTCGAGGAAACGCAGGTTTTGATTAACACGACTCCGGTGGGGATGTATCCCCGAATTACCGATGAACCGATTGACTTACATTTATTCACCCGGCTTGAAGGTGTTGCGGATGTCGTATACAATCCGTTGAAAACATCGCTGGTTCAGACTGCCGAAAAGGCCGGAATCCGGGCAACGAACGGACTAATGATGCTGGTAGCCCAGGCCTGGTATGCGGGGAAACTGTTTAACGGTTTGGAAACTGTTGCCGGTGATAAGGATTTCGAACTGATGAACCGGGTTTATGAAGAAATTCATTCCGAAAAGCAAAACATAGTTTTAATCGGAATGCCAGGCTGCGGTAAAACAACGGTGGGAAGCCTTCTGGCAAAGAAGCTTGAGAGAAAATTTTTTGATTGTGATGAAGAATTCACAGCTTTTGTGGGAATGACCCCCGCCGATTATATTGTCAAATACGGCGAGGATGCATTCAGAGACCGGGAAAGCGCAGTAATCACTCAAATGTGCGGTGAAACCGAGGCGGTAATATCAACCGGAGGCGGAAGCATTTTAAGAAACGTAAACGTATTGAACCTTAAGAAGAACGGAAAACTGGTTTATCTCCATCAGGTTATTGATAATCTTTCGACCCAAAACAGACCGCTTTCCTCGGAAAGTGAGAAACTGAAGGGCCTTTATTATAAGCGACTGCCCATATACAAAAAATGTGCTGACATAAAGGTGTTGGTGGCAGAGGATTCCGATTCTACGGTTACAAAGATACAAAAAGCTATGGCAGGGGAAAAGCGCACGATGAAAATACTGATTATGAACGGACCGAATATAAATATGCTGGGAATAAGGGAGCCTGAAATTTACGGTAACTCCACATATGCCGATTTGATGGAATTGTGTCGCAAGAAAGCCGACGAATTGGGAGTTGAGGTTGCCTTTGTACAATCCAATCATGAAGGCGTACTGGTGGATGAGATTCAGAAGGCTTACGGAGTTTATGATGGTATTATTATTAACCCGGCAGCCTATACACATACTTCGGTTGCTTTGCTTGATGCGGTTAAAGCAGTGTCTGTTCCCGTGGTCGAGGTCCATATTTCAGACCCGGATCAAAGGGATGAATTCAGAAAAGTCAGCTACATACGCGCGGCCGCAGTAAAGACAATTAAAGGGCAGGGACTTGCCGGCTATGCGCAGGCATTGGAATTTTTGTGTGAAAGATTGCCGCTCTTGAAATGATTGCCTATCAAAACGATAGTTTCCGGAGCTGCCGAATGGACCGAGGAAGATCCTTTTAATCCGGAAGAAGTTGAGGCTTTGAACAATAAGAAGCGAATAGGCTATACTATGAAGTATTATCTCGGCGAAGAAGAGAGATATATACTTATGGATAAAAAGGGCTATAAAGATTTGAATCTTGTAATGGATAGTATTGAGCCATACTTTGGTCATTACTATGATTATTCTGCCTGTCTTCAGGAATATAAAAACTGACGTTAAAACAACAGCTGCGATAATGTATAGAATCGGTGAGCTGACATTATCGTGACAACAGAATTTAGACTATGAGATTTGATAAAAAGAACTTTTTTTTAAAAACACTTATATTTGACGGTATGGCAACGCTCTTGTCAGGGGTGCTTGTTGTCGTAATATTGCTGGTTGGCAGGGTAATGCCTGCCGGGACATGTGTAAGTCATGTCGACGTGAATGCGGATGGTCGGTGCGATCGGTGCAGGCAATCCGTAATTGTAAACGTGGATATTTTTGCCATCAACGATTTGCACGGAAAATTTGAAGATTCGTCTACACAGCCGGGCGTTGATGAACTTACAATGTATTTTAAGGAGCAGAATGCGGTAAATCAGTACACCTTGTACCTTTCATCGGGAGATATGTGGCAGGGAAGCTCGGCTTCCAACGAAACCGAGGGCCGCATAATTATCGACTGGATGGAGGCTCTTGATTTTGAAGAAATGACTCTTGGAAATCATGAGTTTGACTGGGGTGAAGATGTTATTGCCCAAAATGCCGCGTATGCAAATTTTCCTTTTTTGGCGATAAACGTATATAATCTTGAAACCCATGAACGTGTCGACTATTGCCGGCCTTCCGTACTGGTAGAGCGCGGTGATGCCAAAATCGGTATTATCGGGGCGGTGGGTGATTGCTACAGTTCAATTGCGGCAGACCGGACTGAAAATATTTACTTTGTTACGGGCAATGCACTCACAAAACTTATTAAAGAAGAGTCGGAAAACCTGCGTAAGCAGGGGGCGGATTATGTCATTCTTTCAATTCATGACGGCTATGACGGAAGCTTCGATGATGAAACGGTTATTATCGACCGCAGACTTGCACAATACTATGATGTGAGTTTATCGGCAGGGTATGTTGACCTGGTGTTTGAGGGACATACGCATCAGCATTATGTATTAAAGGATTCCAAAGGTGTATATCATCTCCAGGACGGAGGTGATAACAGCGGAATATCACATGTAAGTCTTGCGATTAATGTTGCAAATGATTCCGGTGAAGTTAAGGAAGCCGAGATCGTGCTTTCCGGTAAGTACCGAAAGTGCGGCGCAGATCCGTTGCGCGATGCTCTTTTGGAAAAATACAGCGATATCTTAGAGCCCACAAAAGCTGTGCTGGGCTATGCATCGTCGCCGCTTGACAGAGATGAGTTAAGGCAGATGGTGGCAATGCTTTACTATCAAAAGGGAGTTGAAGTCTGGGGTGACAATTACAATATTGTGCTCGGTGGGGGCTTTATGTCAGCCCGAAATCCGGGGTATATTGCAAAAGGTGATGTGAATTACAGTATGCTGCAGTCAATCTTTCCCTTTGACAACGAACTTGTGCTGTGCAGCATTAGCGGTGCCGATTTAGACAGAGTTTTCTTTAAAACGACAAATGATAATTATTTTTTTCATTGCGGGGAATATGCTGAAAAGGTATATGATAACCTTGACAGAACCGCAACCTATTATGTTGTTACCGATACATATTCATCAACGTATGAGCCCAATCATATGACGGAGATTGAAAGACTCGGCGAAGAATACTATGCAAGGGATATGCTTAGGGATTACATACTTTCAGGTGGCCTTGGAGACGATTAAAACTTTTTTGTATTTGCAAAATGTTATAGTTAATAATAAAAACATTTGACGGAGGATAAATCATGGCAAAAAAAACATTCGGAATTATCGGTGCAATGAAAAAGGAAGTAGACGCTATTTCAGAAGCTCTCAAAAATGTTACAAAGGAAACCTACAGCGGAATTGATTTTTACCGTGGCACATACGGTGAAAACGATATTGTTGTGGCACAGTGCGGCGTCGGGAAAGTATTTGCGGCAGTATGTGCGCAGACAATGATACTTAAATTTGCTCCGCAATTTATAATAAATGCCGGTGTTGCGGGAGCGTTGTCACGTGAACTTAATATTGGTGATGTGGCAATTGCAGGGAATCTTGTGCAGTACGATATGGATACTACGGCTGTAGGCGATCCCTTGGGACTTGTTTCGGGCATCAATATTGTATATTTTGAAGCTGATAAAGCTTTAAACGGGGAATTCGTAAAAATTACCGAGCGTAAAAATTTCAATTACCGAATCGGTACAATTGCTACAGGAGATCGCTTTGTGAGCGGTGATGAATTAAAGCAGCAGCTTGTTAAGAATTTCGGTGCCATCGCATGCGAAATGGAAGGTGCCAGCATTGCACACGTATGTTACATAAATAAAGTTCCCTTCGCAGTGCTTAGGACAATATCCGATAACGGCGACGGAAACGATTATATGACTTGCCTCGACAAAGCATGCAAAGTGCTCCATGAAGTTATTATCGAATACATTAAGAATGCCTGAAAAACGAAACGGGAGAACAGCCAAATGGAAAAAATCGAAAGCTTTAAAATGAATCATACAAATCTCGAACCGGGACTTTATGTTTCGAGAGTCGATAATAAAGACGGAGTAACCGTTACGACCTTTGATATGCGTGTTACAAGGCCTAATCGCGAGCCGGTAATGGATATGCCCGCAATACATACGATTGAGCATTTGGGCGCTACTTTTTTAAGAAACAGTAATGTAAAAAGCGATATTGTTTATTTTGGACCGATGGGATGTCGTACGGGATTTTATATATTGATGTTTGGCAAACTTGAAGCTTCGGACATATATGACCTGGTGGTTGATATGTGTGATTTCATACTTGGCTTTGAAGGCGATATTCCCGGTGCAACCCCGTCAGAATGCGGTAATTACTCCGAACAGAGTCTTCCGATGGCTAAATACTATATTTCAAAATATCGCAAGTGTCTCACCGAGGAAAAACATTTTGTGTATCCGATTTAGATATTTTTGTAAGTACAGCAAAAGGTTTTCCGAATTAATTTGAAATTAATCTTGTTTTGCTATCGTTCGATTAGATGGGCTCGAGCCTATTAGGGAGAATTTTCGAATGATACGGAAAATGATTAGCGGTGAAGAAATCTTCAGCACCATGAACCAAAACGGTAATTTTTACAAGGCTATCAATATAAATCTTTTTGTGATGACTTTGATAGGTTTGCTGTGCGATGCATGTACATGGTTATGGTGGCTTAGAGATCTTTTCCCCAATTACATAACAGAAACTTTTTTGTGGTACGTAATTTACCCGTCTATCGGACAGCTTGTTGTGTTGGCAGTAAGCATTATTGTTTGCGGTGCTTTTGAAAAGAAACTGTCCGATAGCCGAAAGGTTATTGAAAATAAAGCGTTTGCAACCATCGTATCGGTGTTGTATTCGTGTTATGTTATAGTATATCTGTTTTTCTATTATGATGTTCAACAGATGTGGGTGTTGATAATACTCCCTCTTCTTGTTGCTTCTTTTTATCAAAAAGAACGTTATATGTTTATTACAACGTTTGCAAATCTGGCCGGAGTTCTTTGGCTTTTTTTATCGGTTGCCCCCAAAACTTTGAATGCGGATTATCACTTAAGCGAAGGCCCGGGTGTTATGCGCCTTGCTCAAATAATTATTGTGTTTACATTGCTGTCATTAGTGGTATTTACGATGCATTCAAGGCTTAATATGTCTATATCGAGGCAGGTTAATGCTGAGGCCACAGAGAAAGCGAAGGATGCTTTCTTTGCCAATATGAGCCATGAAATCAGAACTCCCATAAATGCTATCCTAGGCATGAATGAAATGATTCTTCGCGAGAATATTTCGAAGGATGTTGAAGAATATTCGGTTAACATCAGAAGCGCAGGGCAAAATCTTCTTTCCATAGTTAACGATATACTGGACTCATCTAAAATGGATGCCGGCAAGCTTGAAATAATGCCGGTTGAGTATGATATTTCTTCGATACTTAACGATTGCTATAACATGGTGAATGTAAGGGCCAAAGACAAGGGTCTTGAACTTCGAATTGTAAACGACCCGTCAATCCCCAAGACATTAAAGGGTGATGAGGTACGCATTCGTCAGGTACTTATTAATCTTCTCACGAATGCCGTTAAGTACACAAAAGAAGGTTTTGTGGAACTGAATATACGTTGGCGGAAACTTGAAGAAGACAATATGTTAATGATTGCTTCGGTTAAAGACAGCGGTGTAGGCATTTCTGTTGAGGAACAGGCAAGACTTTTTGAATCTTTTGAAAGATTGGATGAAAAGAAAAACAAATACATTGAAGGTACCGGATTGGGGCTTAACATTGCAAAGCAACTTGTAGAGCTTATGGGAGGTTCAATCGAGGTAAGCAGTGTTGTGGGCGAAGGTTCTGTATTTACAGTGACAATCCCTCAGAAGATTGTCGGCGGCGAAGCACTCGGAGACTTCTACAAAGGTCTTGCGGCAAGATTGCGCCCCTGTGAAGTTTATCAGGAAAAGTTCCAGGCACCCGATGCCAAAATACTTGTGGTAGATGATGTTCAGATGAACATCGATGTATTTAAGGGGTTGTTAAAACGCACCAAGATGCAAATCGATTCGACCACAAGCGGTCAAAGGGCACTCGATCTTATCAGGGAAAATCGATATGACATTATTTTCATGGATCATTTGATGCCGGATATGGACGGCATCGAAACTTTTAATGCCATGAAGGAAATGAATCATCCCAACAAACAGACACCGGTTATTATTCTTACAGCCAATGCGGTTGTGGGAGCCGAGGAAGAGTATCGAAGAATCGGCTTTGATGATTACCTTTCCAAACCTATTAAGAGCAGAGCACTTGAAGAAATGATATTCAAACTGTTGCAGAACAGTCGTCTGCAGAGTATGGAAAAGTCGGATGCAAAGAGTACCGAGAAATCCGAAGTTACCACCAAAAAGGAAAAATTCCTTAAGAAGGTAGCCTTTCTTGACACGGTTATGGGTCTTTCCTGTTGCGCCAATGATGTTACGCTTTACATGGAAATCCTTACGGACTTTGTTAACAATTCAAAGATTGAAACACTTCGAAACTGCTACGACAAGATGGATTGGGGTGATTACAGAGAACAACTTCAGTGCGTTAAGAACCAGACAATGTCAATCGGCGCGGTCGATATGTCAGATGAGGTAAAAGAACTCGAGACGGCTGTTGCCATGAACGATCGTGAAAGTATGGCTGAAAAGCATGCGGTTGTTATGCGCCATTATGAACAGTTAATCGCAAAAATAAAGCTTGCCCTTGAATAAGGGGCAAGCTATATTTTTGTAAGCAAAACGCCTTTTTACAAATTATTTGCCACGTAACTTTCGATATTTCCATAATGCGTTGTAGTAAACATAGAAAGCAAAAGAATTTTTCATAAGAAGATTTATCATCTTAAGCTGTTCGTTGTCAGGTATGGAAGGATAATACCGGTTACTTCTGAAATCAGGGAATTCTTTAAGCATTCCGACCTTGATGTGACGCACAAAGCGGTAGTTTTTGCGTGTGCCGTTAATCATGTAACCGAATAACGTATTAACAAGATAGAGTCTTATATACAAAGCTTCAAGTTCATCACGGTAAGTATCGTAGAAACCACGCTCTTTGAATTCATGCAGGATGATTTCGCAAGCCGTAAGCCTGTCACGGCAACGGGCTTCGGTAATAGTGTGAACGGTTGAAGTGTCGTGCTGATAATAAAAGTACAGAGGTTCATCAACAAGTTCCAGATGCTTAAAATACATAGACCATACAGGCCCGGCGGCGTTGTCTTCATAAAAAATGTGCTCGGGGAAATCAAGGTGATTGTCAACAATGAGCGAACGTCTGTAAATGCGGGTGACTATACTGCCGGACGCCAGCAAAAAAGCTTTGTGAAGTTCATCGTTAAAAATTCCCGTACGCGATGCATCAACGGATTTAATTTCGCGTCCCGGAATCATTGTGTGTTCGTAGACAAGTGACAGGTTGGCCGCAACAACATCGGCCCCGGTATCCTCGCCGCGCTTAACGAGCTTTTCACAATAATCGGGGGCAAACCAATCATCGGAATCAACAAAGCCGATCCAATCGCCTTGGGCGGCCTTTATGCCCTCATTGCGAGCGCCTCCCTGGTGACGATTGTCAGGATATGTGATAACTTTAAAACGATCGGGATACTTGGATTCATATTCGCGCAGTATTTCAAGAGAATTATCTGTGGAAGCATCGTTTACGGCTATTATTTCAATATCTGTAAGCGTCTGATTAATAAGAGAGTCGAGACAGTAGTTCAGTTTATGCTCGGATGCCATGTTGTAAACAGGCACAATAATCGATACTTTCATGCAAATATCCTCCGAAATTATTATAGTTTATGGCATAAATATTGACAATGTTAATATAAAAGAATATTATTCACATATGTAAAGACTGTGACGGAAACACGTCGAATTTCTGCGAGTACTCAGAGAATGAAGCATACGGTGTGAGCTTCTGTACTAACGTTTTTCGATACCATTCCCGAGTTGCCATACGGAATTTTCAGTATGTATGGACGTGTCCTGCGTTAAGGGTAATGAGTGAAAGTTAAGGTGGAACCGTGTGATGAGCACCCTTATGTACATGAGTACGTATAGGTGTTTTTTTTATGCGGCCGAGGCTTTCAATCACAGAAAGGAGATTTTCAATATGAAGATCACATTAAAAGACGGCTCTGTAAAGGAGTACAGCGAACCGAAGAGTGTTTATGAGATAGCACTCGACATTTCGGAAGGTCTTGCACGTGTAGCATGTGCAAGCGAAGTAGACGGTAAGGTTAAAGACCTTCGTACCGTTATTGATTCAGATGTAACTTTAAACATTATTACAGCAAATGACGAGGCTGCACTTCCGGTTATCCGTCATACCGCTTCACATGTACTTGCCGAGGCCGTTAAGCGTTTACGCCCCGATGCCAAGTGTACAATCGGTCCCAGTGTAGAAGATGGTTTTTACTACGATTTCTTAACAGATCCTTTTTCAAGAGAGGATTTGGATGCTCTTGAAGCCGAGATGAAGAAGATTATCAAGGAAGGCAAGGACATTAAGAGATTTGAACTTCCCCGTGCCGAGGCAGTTAAGTTTATGGAAGACCGCAATGAGCCTTTCAAGGTTGAGCTTATCAATGATTTGCCGGCAGACGCTTCGATTTCTTTTTACGATCAGGGTGGCTTTGTAGATCTTTGCGCAGGTCCTCACCTTATGAACACCAAAGGCATCAAAGCATTCAAGCTTACATCTTCTTCCATGGCTTATTGGAGAGGTGATTCAAATCGCGACAGACTTCAGAGAATTTACGGTTCTGCTTTTAACAAGAAAGAAGAACTTGACGCATACCTTGCTCACCTGGAAGACATTAAAATGCGCGATCACAACAAGCTTGGCCGTGAAATGGGACTTTTCCTGACAGCAGATGTTATCGGTCAGGGCTTACCGCTCTTTACTCCCAAGGGCACAAAGATGATTATGAAACTTCAGCGCTGGATTGAAGATTTAGAGGACAACGAATGGGGGTATGTACGTACACGTACACCTTTAATGGCTAAGTCTGACCTTTACAAGATTTCCGGACATTGGGATCATTACATGGACGGAATGTTTGTGCTTAATAAGGATGCCGAAGCCGGCAAGGAAGTTATGGCATTAAGACCGATGACTTGTCCTTTCCAGTACTACGTATATATGAATGAGCAGCGTTCATACAGAGATCTTCCCTACAGAATGAGTGAGACATCTACACTTTTCCGTAACGAAGATTCGGGTGAGATGCACGGTCTTACACGTGTCCGTCAGTTTACGATTACGGAAGGTCATATCGTTTTGACTCCTTCACAGGCCGAAGAAGAGCTTACGCGTTGCGTAGACCTTGCACACTATGTTATGAAGACACTCGGTCTTGACGGTGATGTAACATACAGATTGTCAAAGTGGGATCCCGAAAACAAGAATAAGTATGAAGGTGATGAGAATTACTGGAATTCAACGCAGCAATATCTTCGTGATGTTATGAACAAGAACGGTATCAAGTTTACCGAAGCTGACGGAGAAGCTGCTTTCTACGGACCCAAGATTGATATACAGGCCAAGAACGTATACGGCAAAGAAGATACAATGGTTACGATACAGCTTGACTGTTCTTCCGCCACAAAGTTCGGTATGTACTATATCGATGAGCAGGGCAATAAGGCTACACCTTGGATTATTCACAGAACATCTATGGGATGCTTTGAAAGAACACTTGCATGGCTTATCGAGCATTATGCCGGAAAGTTCCCTACATGGATGTGCGCCGAGCAGGTTCGTATTCTTCCTATTTCCGAAAAGTATGCGGATTATGCCGAAAAGGTACGCCTCGAGCTTAAGAAGAACGGTGTAGACGTAACTGTGGACAACCGTTCCGAAAAGATTGGCTACAAGATTCGCGAGGCACGTCTTGCAAAGCTTCCCTACTGGCTTGTTGTCGGTGAACAGGAACAGGCAGATAATCTTGTGGCAGTTTCCAGCAGATTTGCCGGTAATGAAGGTCAGAAGCCTCTTAATGACTTCATAAATCAGATTTGCACAGAAATTCGCACTAAGGAAATTCGTAAGGAAGTTCCCCAGGAACAGAAATAAGTTGCACTTTAGCCCCGCTGTAATGGCGGGGCATTTTTGATGCGTAGAAAAGCTTAACGGGGAATGCAAAAAGTTCACTTATTTAGCACTTTAAAGCATTGACAAACCGATGCGCTGATATTATTTTTATTAGTGTAGTTTTATTATGTTTTATTGCGTTTCATACGCACAATTTGAGGAGATTCTTATGAAAAAGAAAAACGTATTAATTGCCGCATGTGTGTTTGTGGCAGTCATGGTGGTTATTTGCTTTGCTCACCTTGCAGGTGCAACTTTCAATGAAACCGCCTGGTCATTGTTACCGCCCGTTGTTGCCATCGGTCTTGCGCTTATCACCAAGGAAGCATACTCATCACTGTTTATTGGTGTTGTACTTGGCGCATATATGACTGCTGAGTGTAATTTCGTGGGCACAATGGATGCTCTTACGGTAGACGCTTTAAGCGCAGCGATTGCCGATACCGCAGGTATTTTCCTGTTCTTGGTTATTCTTGGCGTTATAGTTGCTCTTATCAATAAATCCGGTGCATCCAGAGCATTCGGTGAGTGGGCTCAGAAGCACATCAAAACCAAGGCCGGCGCGTTACTTGCAACATTTGTGCTCGGCGTGTTGATTTTCATTGATGACTATTTTAACTGCTTAACCGTAGGCTCGGTTATGGCTCCCGTTACGGATTCCAAGAAGATAAGCCGTGTAAAGTTAGCGTATATCATTGACGCAACAGCAGCACCGGTATGTATGATTGCACCTATTTCATCATGGGCAGCAGCAGTTTCCAGTTCCGTTGAGGGGTGTGAAAACTATTCCGAAATGCAGTTGTTCCTTCGTGCTATACCTTATAACTTCTACTCGATTCTTACTTTTGTATTTATCCTTACAATTATTTTCATGGGTATTGATTACGGTAAGATGGCCGACTTTGAGCTTAAGGCTGAAAAGGAAGGCGATTTGGCAATCCTTGATGTATCGTTAACCGACGAAAAGCAGGAAAGAAAGATTGAAGAAGAAGGTCCCGCTAATCCTCACAAGGGTAAGATTATCGACCTTGTGCTTCCTATCGTTATTTTGATTGCTTTTGCCGTATGGGGACTTATCAAGAACGGTTTCGATACAATGGCAGCTGACGGAATCGAAGGCAACTGGACTGTTGCATTCTCAAATACAGATGCATATGTAGGTCTTCCTTGGGGCAGCATTATCGCACTTGTTATTTTCATTGTTTACCTTGTACTCAGAAAGGTAGTTACGTTTGAAGAGGCTATGGAGTGCATTCCCAAAGGATTTATTGCAATGGTACCCGCTATTACAATCCTCACCCTTGCAACTTCGTTGAAGTATATGACTCAGGGTCTTGGCGTTAAGATGTTTGTTAAGGGCGTTATGGAGAACGCGACAGGTCTTAACTGGGCATTACCCGCAATCGTATTTGTGGTAGCTTGTCTGATTGCATTTGCTACGGGTACATCATGGGGCACCTTCGGCATCTTAATTCCTATCGTTCAGGTTGTTTTCCCCGAGACAAGTCCTCTGTTCTTTGTAGGTATTTCAGCATGTCTTGCAGGTGCTGTTTGCGGTGACCACTGTTCACCCATTTCGGATACCACGATTATGTCGAGCGCAGGTGCTCACTGTAATCACATCGCTCACGTAGAGACACAGCTTCCTTACGCTGTAAGTGTTGCCGCTATTTCTTTCGTGTGCTACATTATTGCAGGCCTTTTCGCAAACTTAAATGCTACATGGGTTTCAATTCCCGTAGGTGTTGTACTTGTTGTTGCATTCCTGTTTGTTATGAAAGTAAAAACAGCCAAAAAGAAAGCTTAACTTAAGTAAGTGACAAAATCCCGACTTGCATACCAGGCAAGTTGGGATTTTTTTCTTTATAGGAAAGTTCTTCAAATTTCCTATAAAGAAAAAACGCTCCGCGAGGATGCGCACTCGCGCGAATGGTAAATGTCGCTGTCGCGACCGCGCTCGGCGCGAGCGTTTCGCAAGCGAAACGCTTTTTTATTTTATAGGAAAGTTTTTCAAATTTCCTAATATGGCAAAAGTGCTGCTTTTGTGAATAAAGATTCGTTGACATTTATAAGTTATCTGTTAGTATTTAGTGGTGTGTTTTTCTAATCGAGGTGTTTATGAATAAGGTTATAGAATATTTCAAAAGTATGCCGGCGCAAAAGAATCGTTTCGGCTTAAGGGTAATTTTGGTATTTATAGGTGTCATATGTCAGGGTATCGGAGTTTATTGGCTTACCGAAGTCAATTTTGGTACCGATCCGTTTACGGTTTTAAACTTAGGACTTTCCGAGAAGCTGGGATGGACTTACGGAAATACGGTTTTTGCCTTTAATATATTGATGCTTGCACTTGTGCTTTTGCTGGGAGCACGTAAAATCGGCATCGGAACATTCGCAAATATGATACTGGTGGGATATTCGGCCGACTTTACACGATGGATATTTGAAAAGATATTGCCGGAAGGCTTCTTTGAAAAATTTTCAACCCGCGTGATGATATTGATACCCGCACTTGTATGGTTTACTGTTGCGGCTGCGCTTTACATGGCAGTTGATTTGGGACAGTCACCGTATGATGCTTTCCCCTTTATTATTTCGGATAAGCTTCCAAGGGTATCATTTACATTAATACGTATAATCTGGGATTTCTCGGTGGCGCTTATAGGCTTTCTGCTGGGCGGTAAGGTTGGAATATTTACGATTCTTATGTCTCTGTTTTTGGGACCGTGCATAACATTCATTAAGAAATTGCTGTGCAGCAAATTTGGTTTTAAATAGCAATTCGCATCCATGTCACGCTTAGAAATTATTACTTAGTATTACTAATGGCAGAAGTTGACATGGATGTTTTTTTTTACTAAAATTTGTTTATGAAATCGGTTGCGAGAGAGAAAAGTTATGGCTGATACCAACGACAACAGAACTATTACAATATACGATATCGCGAAAGAAGCAGAAGTTTCACCTTCGACAGTTTCACGCGTGCTTACCGGCAGCGCAAATGTGCGCCCCGAGAAGAAGGAGAAAATTTTAAATCTGATAGAGAAATATAATTTTAAGCCGAATGCACTTGCCAAGGGACTTTCGGATACTTGCACAAAGGTTATCGGCGTGGTTGCGGCAGACATCAGAAATCCTTTCTATGCTTCGACATTCGTGGCCTGCGAGAAGGCTGCCAATGAAAGGGGCTATAAAGTGTTACTGTACAATTCTTTTGGCTTAGTTGAAAAAGAAATTGCACAGCTTGAGACACTTTCGCAGCAAAAGGTTGATGCGATAATTCAACTTGGCGGTAGGGTTGAGGATGTAATGACGGACCTTGAATATGCAAAGGTTGCCAAGAAAATCAGTGCGCAGATTCCGATGGCTGTCACCGGAAAGATTGACGGTGTTGTATGCAACAGAGTTGTCATTAATGCTGTGGAAGCATCCAGAATGCTTACCGAGCATCTTATTGAGAATGGACATACGCGTATCGCTATGGTGGGCGGGCAACTCGATAATACATCCACTTACGAAAAGTACATTACATACAGAAATATATTAAAACAGAACGGTATTCCTTTTCGCTCGGAATATATCATAAGCGGTACTTACGATCATGAATTCGGGTATGAAGGAGTCAGGAAACTTTTGGAACTTAAGGAAAGGCCTACGGCAATTATCGCAATTAACGATATAAGTGCTGCGGGAATTTTAAGAAGACTGACAGAATGTAAGATACGCGTCCCCGAGGATATTTCCGTGGTGGGATACGATAACAGTTATATTTCGGAACTTTTGTCACCCACACTTACAAGTATTGATTATGATTATGATAAGCTGGGTCATAAACTTGTAGATGCCGCACTGGCAAGTATCGAGGGCAAATCGGTTGCCACACTTCAGACGATTGTTCCCAAGCTTGTAGTAAGGTCAAGCAGCGGAAAATGCAATAAATAAACTTTAAGCCGGGGCTTGAAAAAGCCCCGGCTTTGTTGCATAATGAAGATATGAACAACCGAACTTATGTTTGCATAGACCTCAAATCGTTTTATGCTTCGGTAGAGTGTGTCGCAAGAGGACTCGATCCGTTTACCACTAATCTGGTGGTGGCAGATCCGGACCGTACGGAGAAGACTATATGTCTTGCTGTTTCACCTGCCATGAAAGCACTTGGCGTGCCGGGGCGTTGCAGGGTGTTTGAGATACCCAAGTCAATTAAATATATAATGGCTACGCCGCGTATGCAGACATATATTGATGTATCTGCCGATATATACGGCATATATTTGAGCTACTTTTCCAAGGATGATATTCACGTATATTCAATCGATGAAGTCTTTATAGACGTTACGACCTATCTTGATTTGTACAGGCTGAGCGCACGTGAACTTTCACTTAAGATTATGGGTGATGTTTTGGCAAAAACAGGTATATGTGCTACCGCAGGTATAGGCACCAATCTCTACCTTGCAAAGATTGCACTTGACATAATGGCCAAGCATGCGCCCGATCATATAGGGGAGCTTGATGAAGAAAACTATTGCAGGAAGCTTTGGGAGCACAGACCGATAACGGATTTTTGGCGCATAGGACCCGGGACTGCGAGACGGCTTCTTCATAACGGCATGGAGACTATGGGGGATATTGCAAGGGCTGACGAGAGCCTGCTGTATCATTTATTCGGCGTAGACGGAGAGCTTATAATTGACCATGCATGGGGACGCGAAAGTGCCACAATGGCCGATATTAAAGCATATAAGCCCAAGTCAAACTGCCTGTCCTCGGGACAGGTACTTCCGCGTGATTACGGACATGCCGAGGGGCGTCTTGTGGCGCGTGAAATGGCAGACATTATGTGCCTTAATCTCGTAGCCAAGGGTAAAATCACACAGCTTATTACGATGTATATCGGTTATCCCAAAGCCGCAATGACGTCAAGCGATAACGGCAGCATTAAACTTCCCTATGCCACAAGCTCTGCGCGCGTGATAATTCCGTATGTCGAGCAATTGTACGATAATATTAAAGATCCTTCGATTCCGCTTAAGCATATCGCAATCGCTTTCTGCAATATAGAGGATGCCGAGTTTGTGCAGTACGATCTTTTTTCAAATCCCGAGGATATGGAGCGCGACAATAAAGTTCAGCATGCAATGCTTGAGATTAAAGACCGTTTTGGCTTAAATGCGGTTGTGAAGGGCATGAATTTACAGGAAGGCGCTACTACAATGGCACGCAACAATCAGATAGGAGGGCACAGACGTTGAGTAAAATAGATCCCCAATATGCCAAGATGGATCCGTCCGACAGGGCGAAACAGTTTATGCCGTTCGCTGCGTTAAAGGGTTACGAGGAAGCCTTGCGTGCCAAAGAAGCTGAAATTGAGAGAGGATTATCCGATGTTAAGGTACCGTGCGATTATGCGCCCGATTCAGAGTGTGACGGCAAATAGTAAATGTGCATATTTTCTGCATTTTGTGATACAATAATCTTTAAGATTTTGAAGTTTGTGGGAGGTTTTGATTTGCAGGTTGTTAAGTGGCTTATTATGATATTTGCGGTGTCTTTTGCAATGAGACCTTTGCTTCCTACGTCCAAGCTTAAATATGCGGACGGTGGGTTTGCAATCTCATTCGGATTGGGCAGCGCAATTTCTTTTTTGACCGTCTGGTTTTTTTCGGCGGCAGGCGTATTTTCTTTCGGACCGGCCTGGTGCATACTCGGGTTCTTGGCATTAACCGGTACAGTATACGCTGTTTCGTATCGTAAGTGCAGCAGGTTATGGTTTAAAACGGCTGAGTTTAAACGCTTCCTCGGGGGATTTATTTTCTTTGCAATACTGTTTTTGATTGCTGTTTGGGTGAAGGGGTTTGTGCCTGAAATTACCGAGCAGACCGAGCAGTATATGGATTATGGTTACATTAACGCAATTTACAGGCAGCAGCAGGTGCCGCCCGAAGATATATGGTTTGCGGGCGAGAACTATAACTACTACTACCTTGTTTTTGCTTTCGCGGTTTTCCTTGAAAGGTTATCTTTCGTGCCCAACAATTACGGTTACAACCTGATGATATGTACCGTAATCGTGGCGTTCTTTTCAATGTGTTTCTCCCTTGCCGAGGCAATTATCAATTACTGGATGCAGGAACATAAAGACGCGCGTAAACCCTATGCAGGCGTGCTTGGCGGTCTTGCGGCCGCAATGATGGCGGCACTGTCCGGAAACGGTCACTGGGTACTGTACGGCATTATTGCACCGATTGTCGAAAAACTTACCGGAAATTCCATTATGTACAATAAGAACGGCAGCAATTCGTATTGGTTTCCGGATTCTACCGCTTACATCGGTAAATACCCTGATACGGGTGATTATGGCAAGCATGAGTTTCCTATCTACACGTTTGTAATCGGTGATTACCATCCGCATATGGTTAACATGGTGTTTGTGGTTGCATTGTTGGCAGTACTTACGGATTACATTCTTATTGCCAAGGACAATCGAAAGTTTTCCCGGGAATATATTAAGAACGAGCTTCTTTCGCCGCATGTAATATTGTTGGGATTGTTGCTTGGCTTGTTTAAGGGCACCAACTACTGGGATTTTCCGATTTATTTTGTGGTATCCGGTGCAGCCATTTTGTTTACGGACATTAGGTATCGCGGCTTTAGCGCACGCACGGTGGGTACCGTGTTAATGAAGGGCGCATGGATGTTGGTTATCGGGTTCTTTGAAATGATTCCGTTCTCGGTATGCTTTGACAAGATGGTTTCTGAAATCTGCATTGCCCAAAATCACTCGCAGTTATATAAGCTCGCATTATTGTGGGGCTTCCCGGTAATGGTTGCGGTATGGCTGATTATTTACCTCTTTAAAGGTGCTAAATGGAAGCTTAAGAACCTTTCGGCGCTGGAGCTTGCCACAATATCTACGGCCTTGTGCGCAATCGGGTTACTGCTTGTTCCCGAGGTAATATACGTTAAAGATATCTACGGTGATTCGTATGCACGATATAACACGATGTTTAAGTTTACGTATCAGGCGTTTATTCTGTTTGGTATTCTGGCCGGAGTGTTCATCGGTATATCGCTTGCGAAACGTCGCAATGTAAGGGCTATGATACTCGGTTTGGTAATTGTTTTGCTGTCAGGGTACAGTGTAAACGCATGTAAAGCATGGTTTATAAATCGCCGTGCCGAGAGAGTGGGCCTTGAAACCACTAAGTATACTTACGCATTGGATGCAACCGGTGCAATAGGCAAGGCAATCGATATTGTAAACGCTGACGATCGAAAAGTGTTGCATGTGCTTGAGGGAGTAGGCAGCGATTATTCAAAAACAAATCGTATTTCCGCCTTTACGGGGGCAATAACGGTTGAAGGCTGGACCGGTCATGAATGGCTGTGGCTCGGAGGATATACTCAAGTCGGTATAAGAGTCGAGGAGGTTCGTAAATTTTACGAGGACGGCGATCCGGGATACTGTCAGGATTTTGTTAACAAATATGACATAGAATATATTTTCATAGGGCCCGACGAGTGCACGAAGTACAACATTAATGAATATGGCTTCTCATATCTTGCAACGGATAACTACGAACTTAATTCTCCACAATATAAATTACTGAAGGTGAAATGATGGATACTTTGTTTATTGTAATGCCTGCATATAACGAGGAAGGCTGTATCGAAAATACGGTAAGGGAATGGTACCCCAAGCTTAGCCTGGGCTCTGAAGATTCGCGTCTGGTGATTGCTGACTGCGGTAGTACGGACACCACACATGAGATTCTTTTAAATCTTCAGAAGGAATTACCTAAGCTTGCCATTCTCGAAAATACCGACAAGCAACACGGTCCTAAGCTTAAGGCGCTTTATGATTATGCTGTTTCCGAAGGCGCTGACTATGTATTCCAGACCGATTCGGACGGGCAGACTTTCCCTGACGAGTTAGATGCTTTTTGGGAAATGCGTGAAAAGTTTGATATGGTATTGGGGTATCGCAAGGAAAGAAAAGACGGCGAAGGTCGTAAGTTTGTTGAAGTGGTTTTATGTAAGATGTTAAGATTTTACTTTGGCGTAAAGCTTCTCGATTCCAATGCACCGTTCAGACTTATGAACGCACGCAGTTTAAAGGATGTAATGTCGTACATTCCGTCGGATTTCTTCTTAACAAACGCTGTCGGAAGTGCACTTTATCTGAAGCTCGGTTACACGCTTGAATATCGTGAGATTACATTCGGAACACGTCTTACCGGTAAAACTTCTATAAATCCCGTTAAGATTTTTAAAGTCGGTCTCAAGGCTATCGGTGATTTCGGAAAGATTAAAAAGAACTATAAAGCTCGCAATGGAAAACCTTCCAAGCAGTGATATCTTGTACTGAGGGCTGAGGGGTTAGTCTTCTTCAATAACGCGAAGTTCCAAGTAGTCAAAGGGAACGTCTTCAATAAAGGAGTCTTTATTGAAGCGTGTTTTGGCAGTTAACTTAAAATCTTTAACATTAATGTCGAGCCATATCGGTACCTGAATATCAAACTCACGGCAGGCAGTTTCGAGAGCATTCATGACTTTGTGTGTCCTGGTGTCGTCGGAATTGTCGGTTATTGTTGTGTCGCGCAACATTTTTAAGTTTTTGAATTCACGTGCCCAAATGCGCATATGCGAGTCCTCCTGCTTTGCTGAAACAATAATAGCATTCTGTTGCTTTGTTGCAAAGATATAATTATTTTTGAATGGTAATATTACCTTTTCCCATACGGTTTCATTGTAGTATAATGTCTGTGTTGGGGTTTTGTAATGTTATCTGCGCGTGTGTCAAACGGGGGACAGCTTATGAGCAGTCACAATAACAAAATATTTGAGTCCGAGATGGATACAATGAAGAATATGCCGGAAAGCATGAGATGGATTTTGAACGGTGTTTTTTCCTTGTATCCATTATGTATTTATATGAACCTTTCTACGCGTAAATTTAAAGTTTACCGCAATACAGGGTGGTGGGTGCGCGATCCCCATTCCGAAGGTTCAACCGATGACCTTGAAAAGAACGCTTATCTTACAATGCCGTCTGATGAGTGGAAAGAAAAATTCAAGATGAGTTTTTCTGTTGACAGTCTGCTTGAACAATACAATAACGGTATAAGACGCGTTTTGCTTAAACATCCGCAGGTAACGACAGAAGGTATTCATTGGGAGGAGACGGTCGCTCTTTTACTGGAGCCGGCCGAAGAATCCGACGGAGTATCCGTTGTTGCCTTTTCAAGATATATCGACGATGAAATGGCCAAGACACGTGAAATTGAGGCCAGGGAGAAGCGTTATTTTGCAGTGGTTAATTCATTGTCCGTCGATTACACATCGATTTACTATGTGGATCTTGAAACCGCAGAGCTGACGCCGTACAACTTAAGTGCCAGAATGTCGGATATGTTCGGAGAAGACTTCTTTAACCTTGACTATGTATCTGCCTACAAAGAATATCTGGAAAAGGCGGTTTTGCCTGATGACAAGGAAATGATGGAGGAGTACTTGTCCGTTGACTTCTTAAAAAAGCAGGTTGCACAGCGTAAGTCGTTTACACGCAGGTACCGCAACAATGAGAACCGCTACTGTGAGATGAAATGTGTACGTGTCGATTCCGAAGACGGCGGCACTATGGTAGTTTTGGGCTTTGCTGTCAAGGACGAAGAAATTCGCGCCGAACAGCAGGCAATTGAAGAAAAACGTCGTAACAGCGAGATAATTGAAATACTCGCATCGGAATATTCATCGGTTTACTATGTAAATCTTGACACTGGTGAGGTAGTACCGTATGCCATGAATGAAACTACGCGGTCTCATTTCGGAATGGTATTTACTCCAAGCATGCCGTATTCTCAAGGGTACGATTTGTATGTTGAGCGAATGGTTTATGCCCCCGATAAGGTTAAGATGCTCAAAGAAGGCTCTGTTGAAAATATACGTAAAGTGTTAAGAAAACAGAAGACTTACACGACTACATACAGATCGGATAACGATGGCGAACCTCATTTTTGCGAGATGAAGTTCGTTAAGGTAGATGGTGAAAAAGAAAGCCCTACGCGTATCGCAATTGCTTTTGCAGATCGTGATATCGAAATATGTAACCGTTACGTTAACGACAAATTGCAGGCTGAGTATACAAGCGTTTACCTTGTGGATATTGAGCGTGATACTATCCGTAAGGTATATGCCAAGGCCGGTCATGGTAAGCTTGCGACGCTCAGGCGCAATTCATACAGCCAGAATATTTTAAACTATGCCAACAATAACGTTGCACCCGAATACAGGGATTTGTGGCGCAATTTAAGTAATATTGAATATTTGCGTCATTATCTGTCCAAGCAGAACAGCCGTGAAAACGTATATCGTGTTGTAAACGGTGAGCATGCATGGCGGCGAAACGCAATGATAGTACTTGAACGTAAAAACGATATTCCCGTATCAATGGTGCTTACGTTTGTGGCAATCGACAGCGCCCGTGCCAAGGAACTTGAACTTGATGCCAAGATTGCCCAGCAGAAGATTGAGCTTGAAGAACAGCATCGGATGCTTGAGCTTGCACTGCAACGTGCGGAAGCGGCAAGCATTGCCAAGACAACGTTTTTGTCGAACGTATCTCACGACATCAGAACCCCCATGAATGCAATACTCGGGTTTGTGGGGCTGGCACGTAAGCACCCCGAAAACACCGAGCTTGTGACCGAATATCTTGATAAAGCAATTTCTTCGAGTAATCATTTAATGAATCTTATCAATGATGTGCTGGACATGAGCCGTATTGAAAGCGGAAAACTGAAGTTGGAGGTGCGCGCCAACAATCTGATTTCGATTGTTCATGATATTGAAAATGTGGTTCAGGGTCAGTCTGAATCCGAGGATAGGGTAATCGAATTTTCTTCGGACATTTTGCATACGGATGTATATTGTGATGGGCTGAGACTGCGCCAGGCATTAATAAATATTATCGGTAACTCAATTAAATTCACGAAGACTAACGGACACATTTCTTTTTTAATCAGGGAAATTGATGCAAAAGAAGGCTATGCGGATTACGTGGTACGCATTAAAGACGATGGAATCGGTATGAGTCAGGAGTTTGTTTCGCGGATATTTGAGCCGTTTGAGCGTGAACGTTCATCAACAATTTCCGGTACGCAGGGAGCCGGTCTGGGTATGGCCATCACCAAGGAAATCGTTGATCTTATGGACGGTCATATGTCAATCGACAGTAAACTTTCCAAGGGGACCGAGTTTACGATATACTTTAAACTTAAACTGTGTGAGAGGGCAGTGACTGCGGAAAGTGAGCCGGAATCCGAAACAGATATACTTGCCCGGGATGTTTTCAGCGGCAAGCATATCCTGGTCGTTGAAGATAACGAGATAAATCTTGAAATTATATCGGCCATACTTGAGGAAAAGGGTATCATCGTTGATGCGGCTGTCAACGGACGTGAAGCCGTTGAAAAAATTAAAGTCGCAAATCCTGACAGCTATGCCATGATATTTATGGATATTCAGATGCCGGTAATGGACGGCTATGAGGCAACCAGGCAGATTAGGGCAATTGATAGTCCGTGGGTATCGAGCCTTCCGATTGTTGCAATGACTGCCAATGCGTTCAAGGAAGACAGAGACCGCGCACTGGAAGCCGGCATGGAGGACCATATTGCCAAGCCGATAGATATCGATATGCTAAACAGAGTTCTTTATAAATATCTGGCCGTTTAATAAGCATTAAGATTTTGTGAAATTTGCAAAAAGCAGAGAAAACGTGATGATTCTATGCTATACTGTTCAATGGAGTGTCAAAGTAATACTCAGTTAATATTGGTGGAGGATTAGGGTGGCCGACGAACATAATAATGAGGTGCAGACGTGGACCGAAGTTACACTCGTATATACCTCAGCGTTAAAGCAGATTAACACAAAACTTGAAATATTAAACGATGAATTTCAGCATGTGCATCAGTACAATCCGATTGAGCACATTAAGTCGAGACTTAAAACCCCGGAAAGCATCGTCAAAAAGTTAAAGCGATACGGTAAAGAATCAACTATTGAGAATATGGTACTGTACGTTAACGATATAGCGGGTATACGTGTTATCTGTTCTTTTACAAGTGATATATATAAGATTGCCGACATGATAGCCAAGCAGTCGGATATTAAGGTTATTGATGTCAAGGATTACATGAAAGCGCCCAAGCCAAGCGGATATACCAGTTATCATATGCTGGTTACAGTCCCTGTTTTTTTGTCTGACAAGATTGTTGAAACGAAAGTCGAAATACAGATTCGAACTGTTGCGATGGATTTCTGGGCAAGTCTTGAACATAAGATTAATTATAAATTTGAGGGAAATGTTCCTCAGGCAATACAGAACGACCTTGTAGAGTGTGCAAAAATGGTGTCATTGCTCGATGACAGGATGCTGCAGCTTAACGAGGCGGTTAAAACACTTGAATAGACGTATAATTAGTGATACGGAGGTTTTTATGGATAGTTTTATTGAAAAGATTACACAGAAGTTTGGCTCGCAGGACATCATCAAGGCAAATTCGGAAGCTGAGGCCGAGCAGCTTAAAGCAGCCGAGGAAAAGGCAAGAGAGCTTGAGGATAATATAGCCGAAATGCGCAGGCTTAATTTAAAATGCGTTGAGACCAATGAGCTTACAAATCAGCTCATTTCAACCGCAATCGAGCGCATTGAGGAGTTTAGGGCAACTACTCCCGAAGCTGTTACGGCTAACTGTGATTTGCAGCCGGTAATTGACGAACTTGAGTCAATTCGCGCTTTAATGGATGAATCATTTAAATCTCAGGAAGACACTATTCATAAAGAAAACGTGCGCGTATACCGTAATGTCCAGGCTTCGATTGTAGAAGAGTTAAAGCAACAGTCCGAAGCATTGGCAATTCAGCATATGCACATTGAGCGTAAGATCAGCGGCGCTAAACCGATTTCAATTCTTGCACTTGTATTCAGCGCTCTTTCGTTTTTGTCAATTGCAGCACTTGTGGCACTTACATATTTGGGGATACTTAAATTTTAATGAGTAAAGTTGATTTTAAACCCGGTAATATGTTATATCCGTTGCCGGTTGTAATGGTAACGGTCGCCGACAAAATCGGCAGACCGAATATAATAACGGTAGGCTGGACTGCCACAATTAATTCGGACCCTCCGATGATTTCAATATCGGTTCGCAAAGAAAGGTATTCATATCCGATATTGATGGAAACCGGTGAGTTCTGTGTGAATCTCACCACGAAAGATTTAGCGTGGGCAACAGATTTTTGCGGCGTAAAGAGTGGGCGCGATACGGTAAAGTTTGATGCTGCGCACCTGACACCATTTCCGTCTACGGTAATTCGTGCACCGGGAATCGAGGAAAGCCCTGTAAATATTGAATGTGTTGTTGTAAAACACGAAGATCTCGGCTCACACACCATTTTCCTGGGGAAGGTTGTTGCGGTACACGCTGACGATAAGTACATGGACGAAAACGGGACATTTCATTTTGAAGAGTGTAACCCGATAGCGTATTCACACGGAAAGTATTACACTCTTGGCGATAATATCGGAAAGTTTGGCTTTTCGGTTAAAAAGCATCTTAAAAGGTAAACAAAAATTGAGCAGGTATTTGAGGTACGTCCTCAAAAGCCCGCTCATTTTAGTGTAATTAAAGGTCGTAAGAATCCGTACCGCGTTTGATGGCATTCTTGCCGAAACGGTCACGTATCGATCGGACAGCCTCGTCAAGCCGCAGACTGCGCGTATCATCAATGGGTGCGGACTGTGCCGCCTCGGCAGCAGCAGTATCTGAGGGTGCAATAAGTCCTTCCGAAAAAAGTGTAAGCTGTACGGGCTCGTCACTGCCAACGAGTTTAGAAACGCGTACGCCCAACAAACGAATCGGCTCACCTGTCCATAATGAGTCAAAAAGCGAAAGCGCGACAGCGTGGAGCGCTTCGGAAGATTTTATGGGATTATCAAGACCGGTCTGGCGTGAAACGGATTTAAAAGTAGCGTATTTAATCTCAACGGTAACCTGCTTGGCAAGAACATCCCCTTTGTGAAGGCGTGCCGAAACCGATTCACATAATGCAAAAAGAACCTTTGAGGCTTCATTACGGTCTGTAATGTCCGAAGCCGGGGTGGTGGAATTACCGATTCCCTTGGCCTCGGGCGGTTCGGTAATAATGCCCGAATCATCAATCCCGTTGGCAAAATCGTATAGCGTTTTGCCATGGCTCTTAAGGTGCGAGCACAGAATGTCAAGATCTGCCTGGGCAAGGTCTCCGATAGTGTTGATGCCAAGCTTGCGAAGTGTTTCCCGGGCAGATTTACCGCACAAAAACAAATCGCCCACGGGCAACGGCCACATTTTGGACTTAATTTCCGAAGCAAAAAGAGTGTGAGTGCGGTCCGGTTTAGTGAAATCCGAAGCCATTTTTGCAAGCACTTTGCGGTCTGAAATGCCGACGTTAACCGTAAAGCCGAATCGCTTATAAACTTCTGACCTTATCATGTCGGCTGCGGCGACCGGTGAATCGTAAAGGTATGCAATAGGAGTAAAATCCATGTAACACTCATCGATGCTGGCCTGCTCAATGTCAGGGGTAAGGCTCTTAAGATAGTCCATAAGGCTGTGACTCATAGACGAGTACACCTTGAAATCCGGTGATGCAATGAGAAGATTGGGACATTTGCGAATTGCATTGGCAACCGGTTCGGCGGTGACGATGCCATAAGCCTTGGCGGGAATTGAGCGCGCCAAAACGATGCCGTGCCGTTTATCACGGTCGCCTCCGATTATGGCAGGCACGGTGCGTAAATCAACAGTATTGCCGCGGCGAAGTTCATCTACCGCAGTCCAGCTTAAAAAGGCTGAATTGACATCAATGTGAAAGAAAATTTTATCCATTCACCCACCTAATAAGTAGCAAAACGGCACATACACATTTACCGAACGTATGTACTGACTGCACTATATCACATTCTTGCGCACTTTACAATTAGTTAAATAATTGATAAAATGTAATGACTAAAAAGGGGCTTTTGGGTGGGAATCATTTGGAGAAAAAGAATGGTACTTATAACCAGATTTCATAAAAAATGCAGAATAGCGAATCTTAGAGTGTGCATTATCGCAACTGCGGTATGTGCTTTTTTGATGCCTACAATTAAGCCGGTTCAAAGCGTCGGCAACAATATATTTACCCTCTATGTTAACGGAACGGAAATAGGTCGCGTTGCTGATTCCGAAACAGCTGACAGACTGATGGCAACCGCACGCCGTAATGTAGTAGGGTCTTCTTCGAATATTGTTCTTATTGAAGCCGAGAGTGAAATAGTCGGTGATGAAATTATTCGAGGCACAACAGATCCGGAAAGTGTAATGATTGCCAAACTTGAGGAAGTTTATAATGCATCCATCAAGGAAACGATGCAGCATTCATACACAGTTAAGATAGATGAATACATGGTGAACGTTTCCTCGCAGTATGAAGCGCTTAAACTGCTGGAAGCTTCTATTCGAAGATACGATAATGCCGGTCAGTTCGATGTTAATCTCGTGTCTTCAGATAATCGTGAGCTTCCGGTTTTGGTACCGGACATAATTGATACATCAAAAGAAGTTGAAGTTAAGAACGGCAATTTTCCGAATTCGTATTTATCAAGCGACGGAATGATTGGTGCGCTTGTTGACGTTGTCGACAATGCGGATGTTGCCGTTGAAGAAGGCTTTGACAATTATAAATACGGCATCACAAATATTTCTTTTGTCAACAACATTGAAGTCGTTGAATCGTATCTTCCGGCCAGTCAGATTACACCATTAACAACAGCCATTGAGGAAGTTACAAAGGATAAAGAGCAAAAGACAATATATGAAGTTGTGGCGGGAGATACTCTTTCAGGTATTTCCGCCAAAACAGGTATTTCGATAGATGAAATTATCGCGCTAAACGATAACATCACAAGTGTTAACAGTGTTATCCGTATCGGTGACGAAATTACCATTACGGTTCCAAAGCCCGAGCTTTCGGTTATGCGTGAGGAACTCGTATATTACGAGGGTACATACGAGGCGGATATTATTTACGTTGATAACAATGATTGGTATACATATGCCGAGGAAACTTTGCAGGAACCTTCGAGCGGATATCACAAGGCTGTTGAAAAGGTTACATACTTAAACAACGAAGTTATTTCAACAGAAGTTGTTTACCACGAGGTAATTGCCGAGGCAGTTCCGCGTATTATTGAAAAAGGTACCAAGATCCCGCCTACATATATAAGACCTGTTACATCAAATGTCATTACAAGTTACTTTGGCGGACGTACCTCTCTTATTCCCGGCATGACAACATACCACGGAGCAATTGACTACGGTGTAAGAATGGGTACGAGCGTTATGGCTTCCTGCGGTGGTACGGTTACCTATGCAGGTTGGATGACAAGCTACGGTAACGTTATCTTTATCAGCCATCCGGATGGCAGACAGACTCGTTACGCACACTTGTCAAAGATTCTTGTTAAGAAGGGCGATTACGTTACACAAGGTCAGAAGATTGCGCTGTCAGGTTCAACCGGCGTATCTACGGGTCCTCATCTGCATTTCGAGATGCGTATTAACGGCAAAGCGGTTGACCCGCTTAAGTACATTTCGAGATAGCCTTTTTTTGACAAAGAATTGTAAGTATGCTATACCTTAATAGTTATTTTAAATATTAACCTGACAACAGGATGGATACATATATGGAACAATACGCAGTCAAGGGTGGAATACCCCTTGTCGGTGAAGTAGAGATCGGCGGCGCCAAGAATGCGGCTTTGGGCATTCTGGCAGGCGCGATTCTCTCCGATGAAACCGTTGAAATTGAAAACGTCCCGGAACTTTCAGACACAGCTGTCATGATAGATACTCTTCGTGAACTTGGCGCTATGGTATCTATGGTTGACCGCCATACAGTTCGCATTAATGGTGCATTTGCAAACTCTAAAGTTCTGGATAACGACAATTTAAAGAAAATTCGCGGTTCTTACTATTTTGCGGGCGCATTGCTCGGTAAGTTTAACTATGCCGAGGTAGCACTTCCCGGTGGCTGTAATATCGGCTCACGTCCGGTTGACCAGCACATGAAAGGCTTCAGAGCGTTAGGCGCTGATGTCGAAATTGAGCATGGGTGTCTGGTATGTAAGGCTGATAAGCTTACAGGCAATCACATATATCTTGATGTTGTCTCGGTAGGCGCTACCATTAACGTAATGCTGGCCTCCGTGCTTGCGGAAGGTCAGACGTACATTGAAAATGCGGCAAAAGAACCCCATGTTGTTGACGTTGCCAACTTCTTAAATGCCATGGGTGCTTCAATAAAGGGCGCAGGTACGGATGTTATCCGTATAAAAGGTGTTGAGAAACTTCACGGTACGCATTATTCGATAATTCCCGATCAGATAGAAGCGGGCACGTTTATGCTTGCGGCAGCTGTTACAAAGGGCGACGTACTTGTTAAAAATGTTATTCCCAAGCATTTGGAGTCGATTTCATCCAAGCTTCTCGAAATCGGATGTGAAGTCGAGGAATCAGATGACTGTATTCGCGTAGTCGCTTCCAAGCCTTTCCGTCACACTCAGGTAAAGACGCTTCCTTACCCGGGGTTTCCGACGGATATGCAGCCTCAGATAGTTGTGGCTTTGGGACTTGCAGAGGGCACCAGCATCGTTACGGAGAGCATTTTTGAGAACCGCTTCCGCTATGTTGATGAGCTTACAAGGCTTGGCGCAAACATTCGTGTTGAAGGAAATACCGCTATTATCGAAGGCGTTTCCAAGTATACCGGGGCTCGCATTTCCGCTCCCGATTTAAGAGCCGGCGCGGCACTTGTAGTTGCAGGGCTTGCAGCCGAAGGTATTACGGTGATAGACGATATTCACTACGTGGAAAGAGGCTATGAGGACTTCCCCGAGAAGCTTCGTGCACTCGGTGCTTCGATTGAAATTGTTGATGGCGAGCACGAACTTAAGAAATTTAAAATGAAAGTCGGTTGACATTATCCCACTTCGTAAAGAAGTGGGATTTTTTTGCCATAAAGATGCCCGAATGTGCTAAAATGAATGCATAGATGTATTGGTGATTTCAATTGATATGCTGATTAAATCATTTGAGGTTAATAAATATATGAAAACGTATCAGGCTACAGCTACCAAAACAGGTATAGCAATCGGGCAGGCATATATTCTTAAAAAGGACCTGCACAGGAAATACGGCGAAACAGAGAAGCAGACACCCGATCAGGAGGTTCTGCGCTTTGAAATAGCCTTAAGAACTGCGTCTGAAAAGATAAAGGGTTATTTTTACGATGAAAAATTAAAGCCCATATTTGAGTCATACCAGTTGATACTTGAAGACAGCGATCTTCTGGATGCGATAATCAGTAATATTCTTGATAAATCCATGGATTGTGAGAGCGCAATCCATCTGGCATGCGAGTGTGCGGCTGCACGTATTGAAAAGCTTAACGATCAATATCTGGCAGCGAGAGCCGATGATATCCGCTCGGCCTATAAGTACGTACTTGATATGCTTTCTGATGACGTCACCATTAATCAATCAAATTTTGAACGCCCTGTTGTTGTGATTTCCGAGCGTCTTCTTTTGACAGACATGCTAAGCCTTAATCGTGATAAAATCCGCGCACTTGTGTGCAAGAACGGCAGCCCGGTATCACATCTTGCCATAATGGCACGCAGCTATGGAATTCCGTATCTGTGCAACGCTGAGGTAGATATTTCCGAGATTAACGAAGGCGATTGTGTAATTGTAGACACAGAAAATGGTGAGCTTACAGTTAACCCCGAAGTTGACGTTATCATAAAGGCAAAAGAAAGAATTGCAGGCATCAATGCTGCCTATGAGGACGATGAATACAGTAGAGAGTATGAATATCCTGTTAAACTTTATGCCAATATTTCAGGCCCGGAGGACCTTCCGGCTGTGCTTAAATCGGGAGCGGAGGGAATAGGACTTTTCAGAAGCGAATTCCTGTATTTAAACCGCAAAGAAGCTCCGCGTGAGGAAGAACAATTTTTGGCCTATAAATCGGTTATAGAGGGAATGGAAGGCAAACGTGTAATCATCAGAACCGCAGATATCGGAGCCGATAAGCCGGTCAGTTATTTACAATTTCACGATGAGGAGAATCCCGAGCTGGGGCGACGGGCGATTCGCATTTCACTTGATGAGCCCGATCTTTTCAGAACTCAGTTAAGAGCACTTTTACGGGCTTCAAAGTACGGAGACGTAGGTATTATGTATCCGTTCATTACATCTGTTCATGAAATTGTTAAGATTCGCAAGCAGTTGGAAATAGCGGTTAAAGAGCTTGAGGAAAGAGGCGAAGAGTACGCAATTCCCGACCAGGGAGTTATGATAGAAACGCCGGCAGCGGCAATTATGAGCGATAAGCTTGCGGAGTATGCGGATTTCTTTAGCATAGGCACTAATGATTTGACGCAGTATACGCTTGCAATCGATCGTCAGGATGCAAACCTTGAGAAATACTACGATCCGCACGACGAAGCCGTTATGCGCATGATAAAGATGACTGTTGATAACGCTCACAACGCCGGCATTAAGGTAGGCCTGTGCGGCGAGCTTGGAGCGGATTGGAACCTAACTGCGGAGCTTGTCAGAATGGGAGTAGATGAGATATCCGTATCGGCGCACGAACTTCCCAGATTACGCAAAACATTAAAATAAAAAACGGGTAGACATATTGACGTGTACTTAAAATTCGAGTACATATCAGCGGATGTCTGCCTGTTTTTTAAATTATTGCGTCGATATAGAGACCGGGTTCGGTAGATAAATCAATGAATTCGGAACCACATTTAATGGTAGGTTTTGCAAGGCTCGAACGGTTGATAAAAACAACTTCACCGATGCGACCGTCGTTTAACTTAACACGGTTAAGCATATAAGTGTTAACAATGTTTTCAAGGAAAGTCATAATAAAGCGGGTGTCGTATTTCTGAAGTCCTTCAGACTCAAAAATGTCGATTACTTTAAATGGACACATCGGGCCACGATATACGCGGGCAGATGTCATGGCATCATATACGTCAACAATGGCAACCATTTTGGCAAATGTGTCAATCTTGGGATTCTTGATGCCAAAGGGGTAACCGCTACCGTCACAGCGCTCATGGTGCATAAGGGCGGAGTTCATGATTGAAGCGGGAACGTTTTGCACGCGAAGTGCATTGTAGCCTTCAAGAGTGTGCTTTTTAACAAGAGTGTATTCGCTTTCGGTAAGTGAACCGGGCTTTGAAATGATATCTGAAGGAACAGAGACTTTGCCGATGTCGTGCAGTAAGCCGCAAAGTGTTGCAAGCTTGATCTCTTCCTCGGTCATACGCAACCATCTTGCAAAAACATTGCACATTAAAGCTACATTGATGCAGTGTACATATGTCTGGTCATCATATTGTCGAAGATTGTGAAGCATATCGAAGACACTTGTGTAGCCACTTTCGGATTTTAACAAATTTTCAGTAAAATCGTACAAACCGTCGAGACTGATATTACGCTTGTTTAAGGCTACGCTGTCAAGAATGTTCTTAAACTTGGGAACTTCCTGTTCGAAGCGTGCTTTGAAAATCTTAAATTCCCTGCTGGCTTTGACCTTGTCGGAATAGGAAGAATCGGACGAAGGCTCGGGATTCTGCGCGTAATCTTTGGAAATGGAGTCTTCGACACGGATGTTTATGATTGAGTAAAACTCAAGCTTTGTAATTGTTTTGTCACTTAATATGGTGCCACGGGGGATTATCAACTGGTTAGTGTAGGTGTAAACATCCTCTGCAGCGACCATGCCGGGAGTTAAATCGGCGGTCGATAAACGTTTCATTATTGTCTCCAATTTGCGCTGGCAGAACTTTGATTGACTATAAACAGCGTATTCTGAGTAATTATACTTTTTTTTTCAGAATTGCGCAATAAAACTTGACATATTAATTTTGCAGGTTTATCTTATTTTATGTCTCTTATTCAGAGTGGTGGAGATACATAGGATCTATGAAGCCACGGCAACCCCTTTAGGAAGGTGCCAACCTGAGCGGGACATCGTAAATGCGGTGTCATCGAACAATAAGACGATTAGAATATTGCTTATATTTTAATCCGCCTATTGTACGATGATAGGTGGATTTTTTGATTTTATTTCATAAAAATCTGAGCATATTGATTAGGGAGAGTATATTCAGTTTACTTTATTACATTTTTTAATGAAAGGAATACATATATGGAAAAAAGACTTTTTACTTCTGAATCGGTTACCGAAGGACATCCGGATAAGGTTTGTGATGCAATTTCAGACGCGATTCTTGATGCCTGCATGGCCAAGGATCCTATGAGTCGTGTGGCTTGCGAAACTGCGGCATGTACCGGCTTCGTGCTTGTAACCGGTGAAATTACCACAAATGCTTACGTTGACATTCAGTCGGTAGTTCGTGAAACTGTTAAGGAAATCGGGTATACAAAGTCCGAATATGGCTTTGACGGAAATACATGTGCCGTATTTGTGGCAATTGACGAGCAGTCAGCCGACATTGCAATGGGTGTTGATAAATCATTGGAAGCCAAGAGCGGAGAACTTAAAGATGATTTGGATACAGGTGCCGGCGACCAGGGTATGATGTTCGGATATGCCACAAACGAGACACCGGAGTTGATGCCTTATCCCATTTCACTTGCGCACAAGCTTGCACTTCAGCTTACCAAGGTCAGAAAGGACGGCACCTTAAAGTACTTACGTCCCGATGGAAAGACTCAGCTTTCCGTTGAATATGATGAAAACAATAAACCCGGAAGACTTGAGGCGGGTGTTTGCTCTACCCAGCACGATCCCGATGTTACCCAGGAACAGATTCATGAAGATATAAAGAAATACGTATTCGATCCTATTCTTCCCAAGGATATGGTAGATAAGAATACAAAGTTTTTCATTAACCCGACCGGACGATTTGTAATAGGCGGACCTCATGGTGATGCCGGCCTGACAGGTCGTAAGATTATTGTAGATACCTATGGCGGATATGCACGTCACGGCGGCGGAGCATTTTCCGGTAAGGATTGCACAAAGGTTGACCGTAGCGCTGCTTATGCTGCACGTTACGTTGCCAAGAACATTGTAGCAGCAGGCCTTGCAGATAAATGTGAAATTCAGCTTTCTTATGCAATCGGCGTAGCACAGCCTACCTCCATTATGATTGATACTTTCGGTACCGGTAAACTTTCCGACGAAAAGCTTGTTGACGTAGTACGTGAAAACTTTGATTTGCGCCCTGCCGGAATCATTAAGATGCTTGACCTTCGCAGACCTATCTACAAGCAGACTTCTTCGTATGGTCACTTCGGCCGCACGGACATCGATGTTCCGTGGGAGAAGACCGATAAGGCTGAAGCATTAAAGAAATATTGCTAAAGTAAATAACCCACGAGTGCTTCGCATCGAAGGCTCGTGGGTATTTTTATGTATAAGTCGTTGCTTATTCGAAAATCACAAATTCAGCAGGCCATTGACCATACAAATGAAAAAGCCGTAGCGATGGGGGGTGGCTACGGCTTCGAAAATAAAGAGAAGGACTATGCAATTATATGTTTTTTCCAGGCACCTTTGTAATAACGGATTACCGGAATGATACATCCGCAGCCCCAGGAAAGAGGAGTGGCAAGCCATATGCCGAGGATTCCCAAAGGACCCACTAAGAGGTTTGCAAAGATAACTCGGCCAATAACTTCGGCAATGCCTGCGAGGAGGGAAACATTTACGTCGCCGGCGCCGCGGATGAGGCTTAAATAACTGTTCATGATACCGGCGATTACGTAGGCAATACCGATGATACTTAAGTATTGGCAACCTACGGTGATAGCTTGAGGAGCTTCAACCGGGTCTATGAAGATTGAAATAAGCTGCTGCTTAAATACAAGTGCAAGTATAGCAAGTACGGTACATGAAATAAGCTGATAAAAGAGGGTACGCCTTAAGGCTTCACGGATACGCGAAAGTTCTTTTATCGCTATATTTTGACCGGTGAAAACCGATAGCGAGGTTGCAAGGGCAACCACTACCTGAATTGCGATACTGTCTATACGCTGTACGGCAGCATATCCGGCCATGACCTGTGAACCAAAATCGTTTACAAGTCCCTGCACGCTTATGCCGCCAAGAGAGATTAACGCGGACTGGCATGCGGAAGGAATACCGGTTTTTATGATCAGCTTAACATTGCGGGAATTTATTTTTTCAGGCATATTTTCAAGGTGAATTTCCGCACGGTTACGGTAAATGCACCCAATGCATATAGCGGCGGCCACGAATTGCGAAATGATGGTACCGTATGCTACGCCCGCAACACCCATATCGTAAACAAGTACAAATAAAAGATTGAATCCGATATTCGCAATTGACGAAACAATCATTGCTAACAGCGGTGTTTTTGAATCACCGACGCTTCTTAAAATTGCCGAGGAAGCACTGTAGGCAGCGTTGAACGGCAGGAATGCACAAATGATTCTTAAATAGGTGACGGCGTCGTTTATAACGTCTTCGGGTACACGCATCAGATTAAGCAGTAACGGGGCAAAAACAAAGCCGACAGCACCGAGTACAACCGATACAATACCGGTAACCCGGATTAACGCCAAAACTGTATCACGCAACGCTTTGTGATTACGTGCTCCAAAATACTGGGCTATAATGATTCCGGCACCCGTACACAAGCCAAACATTAAAGCGTTCAGCAAAAAGAACAGGCTTCCCGTGGTACCTACAGCAGCCAAGGCACCGGCACTTACAAACTTTCCGACAATGATTGTGTCAACAATGTTATATAATTGTTGGAATATATTGCCAACCATAAGCGGCATGGCAAATTTTACGAGAAGACCTGACGGTTTCCCGGTTGTCATATCTAATGTCATAAGAATTATTTGTATTCTTTTAAAATATCCTCTATCTTATTAAGCTCTTCGGCTGAAAAATCAGTGTGACCGACAATCTTGATGTTCTCAAGAATCTGAGATGCTTTTGAAGCACCTATAAGCACGCTTGTGATTTCCCCATCACGAAGAATCCATGAAAGTGCAAGCTCCGAAAGAGTCTGTCCGCGTTCTGCGGCTACATCGTTTAACTTCTTAAGGACTGCTACACGCTCGGGAGTAATGTCGCTTTCATGCAGGAAGCGTCCATCACGCTTAACACGGCTGTCTTCGGGAATACCGTTTAAGTATTTGCCCGATAAAAGTCCCTGTGCAAGAGGGCTGAAGGTAATGATACCGATGCCGTTTTCGGCAGCGTAGTGCTTTAAACCGTCTTTTTCGATAGCGCGGTCAAGCATGGAATATCTGCGCTGATTGATAATGAAAGGAGTCTTTAAATCCTTTAAGATTGCGGCAGCAGCCTCAGTCTGTTCTTTGTTGTAGTTGGAAATTCCGACGTAAAGAGCTTTACCGCTTTTTACAATCTGGTCGAGAGCAAGCATTGTTTCCTCTAAGGGAGTTTCCGGATCGGGTCTGTGGTGATAGAAAATATCAACATATTCAAGTCCCAAACGTTTTAAACTCTGGTCTAAGCTTGCAATAAGGTATTTGCGTGAACCATGGTCACCGTAAGGACCGGGCCACATATCGTAGCCTGCTTTGGTGGAAATAACAAGCTCATCACGATAGGGCATTAAGTCGGATTTTAAAATTCGACCTATATTTTCCTCGGCTGAACCGTAGACAGGGCCGTAGTTGTTGGCAAGGTCAAAATGTGTGATACCGTTGTCAAATGCTGTAAAAAGCATATCTTTCATGTTGTCAATGCTGTCGACACTACCGAAATTGTGCCACAGACCGAGGGAAACCTGCGGAAGCTTTAAACCGCTTGCACCGCAACGTACGTAGTTCATTGTATTGTATCTTTCGTCACTTGCTTTATACATCTGATACCTCCGTTTGAATGTGTGATGTTCCAAAATCTTGTACTTTTACGACCTATTATATCGGCATGTTTATAAAAAAGAATGCAAGGCACAGATTTTGAATGTACAATAACGACTTATGCGAGTATTATAGATAGTGAGTGATAACCTACCATTACATCTACATAATGATATAAGAGCGTACGCATTTTTAGCACGTGGCGGAAAGGAGCAGCAATGTTTTTGTGCTACAGTACCATTAATCTTCCGAAGGTTTCGCATTTTTTTCACAGTGTAAGTACTACCGAGGAGTATTCGGAGTTTACCCCCGGTAAATATATTCTTTATCTTATCACAAAGGGAATCTTTGAAATAACCGAGGACGGTGAATTTAAACGTCTTGATGAGGGCACCAGCTTTATATTGCTTCCGGGCCATGCCTATACGGTCAGAATAATGCCCGGCACCGAGCACTACTATGCAATAGTTGCCGAAGATACCTTTACAACGTTTGACTGTGCATGTGTTGCAGATGTCGTGAAAATAATAGTCGACAACCGTCGCCTGGACTACACCCTCGATCCTTACGGTCTTGAAGGCTACGAGAAACGTCGCGTATTTTTGCCTAAGATGATACACGTTACAGATGCGGTTTTGCGATCGAAGATGGAACAGAGCCTTTTGGAAGGCGTTAAGGCAATTTCTAACCGCACCACACAGTATAAGGCGGTTTGCTCGGTAATTTTCCTTGAGTATATTCTTTTACTTTCGAGCCATTTTGAAAAAAGAACGGTTCCGGGCATTGAACTTGATGCGCTGGGCGCTGCCAAACCTACAGAGCGCGACGGAAGCGGAAGCGAGCGCATTGTAAGCTTTGTGATGGACTATTTGAAAAAGAACTATGCCGCCAAATTGACAGGTGAAGAAATTGCCGAGTATACCGGCATGAATTTTGACTACGTGAATCGTGTATTCAAGCGACAACTCGGTGTCACTATTTTTGCATATCTTAATATATTAAGGATCAACGAGGTAAAAGCGCTTATGCTTGAAGGAAAACAGAAGATGTCGGATATTGCCCTTAATACAGGCTTCTGTGATGAATATCATCTTTCGAAAACATTTAAAAAATCGACCGGTGTGTCACCCACAACGTGGAAAAAAGAATACATTGTAATGAACTGATTTAACACTTATTTAAAACTGTTCGGGGTTTTTCTGAACACATATTCGTGTTATAATTTATTAAATTTTCAAGGAGGCAGCCATGGCATTTACACATCTTCATGTGCATACGGAATTCAGTCTTTTGGACGGTTCCAATAAGATAAAAGAATACGTTAAGCGTGTTAAAGAGCTCGGCATGGATTCAGCGGCAATCACCGACCATGGCGTAATGTACGGATGCATTGATTTTTATAAAGCTGCCAGGGAAGCGGGTATTAAGCCGATTCTGGGCTGCGAGGTATATGTTGCCCCGAATTCCCGCTTCGATAAAGAAATTTCCGGTGGAGAGGAACGCTATCACCATCTTGTTCTTTTGGCTGAAAACAACGTAGGCTATGCGAATCTTTGCAAGATTGTAAGTATAGGATTTACGGAAGGGTACTATTACAGACCGCGTGTGGACTTTGAGGTCCTGGAAAAGTATCACGAGGGTATAATTGCTCTTTCCGCCTGCATAGCGGGTGAAGTGCCGCGGTATATACTTAAGGGAATGCTTACCGAGGCCACCAAGACGGCTGAAAAGTACTTAAACTGTTTCGGGCGCGGCAATTACTTTCTGGAGCTCCAGGACCACGGGATTCCCGAACAGCGTACCGTGAACTCGGCACTGCTTACGATAAGCCAGACACTTAACATTCCGCTTGTAGCCACAAACGACGTTCACTATACATATGCCGAAGATGCAAATGCTCACGAACTGTTGCTGTGTCTGCAGACAGGCAAAACAATTCACGATGAAAACCGTCTTAAATATGAAGGCGGTCAGTTCTATGTAAAGAGTGAGCAGGAGATGCGCGCTTTGTTTCCGTATGCACTTGAAGCATTGGAAAACACGCAGGCAATTGCCGACCGATGCAACGTTGAAATTGAGTTCGGCGTCACAAAACTGCCGCATTTCGAAGTACCCGAAGGGTACAATTCATGGACGTATCTTAATAAATTGTGTGATGACGGTCTTAAAGAAAGATATCCCGACCGCGTTGAAGAACTGCGCCCCAGACTTGATTACGAGCTTTCCGTCATCAGTAAGATGGGATATGTAGACTATTTCCTGATAGTATGGGATTTCATAAATTACGCCAAGGAAAACGGCATTATGGTAGGCCCCGGGCGAG
>JAZLHV010000037.1:0-2632 GCA_045617045.1 Lachnospiraceae bacterium | reverse complement strand
GCTTTTTCATGATAATCCTACATTCGCAACCGTTTGAATTTAGCCATCCGCCATTTTGAGCGGACTGCTACGGATGCTTCAAAAGTAACGGGTGAAATGCTTCACGCATTCGCACCACCCCCATAAATTGAATTATATCATGTCACTTGATAAGAGGTTACTGATTCATCTATATTCACACTTATTTTGTCGAAATAACCATATCATCACATCTGAAATTGTGTATAATAACCATATATAATCTATTGATTTGCGATTGTCCGCGGATACCTGTATCTGCCTATAGTTGCTGTAAACCATACATTTTTAAGGAGAATATTTTATGTTGAAATGGCTTGTAATCGGGATGTATGCGCTCCATATCGCATATAAGGCATACCTTGACCATTTAAGAGACGTTGCCGCTCGCGCAAAGCTCCCCGAATGCGTCAACGATGTATACGACGAAAACGAATACAAACGCTGGCAGGAATACCACACCGACCACCGAAAGCTGAACACCATCAAGACAGTTGTCTTTGCAGCTATAAATGTCATTCTTTTGGCCTTTAACGTTTACTCGCTTGTATTTAATGCTCTTGCGTGCGGTACAATTGTAAAGTACATACTGATGGCACTTATATTCGAAGGTTTCAGTACAATCGTCTACCTGCCTTTTGATTATTACGCAACTTTCACCATCGAGGCAAAATACGAAATGAACAAGTCCACAAAACGCACTTTCTATGCGGACACCGTCAAAAGTTTTGCCGGCAGTTACCTTTTGATGTGCGTGCTCATGTTCATCATTATGTTTGCGTATGAAAAATTTGCAAACGTAGGCATACTAATTGCATGCGGCGGTATAACATTATTTATGCTTATCATTCAAAGCTGCTCATTTTTGTTTTTACGTATGTTCAACAAGTTCACGCCCCTTGAAGAAGGATCGCTTCGCACCAGACTTACCGATTTATGTGAAAAATACGGCGCAACCGTCAAAGACATAAGCGTCATGGATATGAGCAGGCGCACCACAAAGGCCAATGCCTTCTGCTCAGGTCTTGGCAAAAGAAAACGCATCGCACTTGCCGATAACCTTATCGAGCGCTATACGGAAGATCAGATTGTCGCAGTTTTTGCCCATGAATTCGGTCATGCCAGATACAGACACATTCCGAAACTGTTACTGGGAAATATTATCCGCATCAACGTTATGATACTGATGTATGCAATTATCCTTAACCTTCCGGTTTTATTTGAAGCTTTCGGTTTTGACGGACTTAACTACTACTTCCTGTTCACATTGGAGCTTATATTCTGGCCGATAAGTGAAGTATTTGATGTAATCATCAATTACTTTTCGCGTCGCTATGAATATCAAGCCGACGCAATGGCCGCCCGCGAAGGCTATGGAGAAGATATTATTTCATCCTTAAAACAGTTGCATCGTGACTCGCTTTCGGATCTTAATCCGCATCCGTTTATCATTCTTGTAAGTCACAACCACCCTTCGCTTGTACAGCGAATAGAAGCCATCCGTAAAATCAACAATTAAGTGTTAATGTATTCTTTTCCCAGCACACTAAAGCCCCGGAGTCAGTTCCCCGGGGCTTTGTTGTCTTGTTATGTAATTACTGAAGCTTCTTTAGAAAATTACCGTCTATTCGTGATACCTGGCTAAACGAAATGAATGCTTGCGAATCGATTTCGCGCACCAGTTTACTTAACCGGTTAACCTCGTATCTTGAAATCATGGTAACCAAAATGTGTGTGTTTTCTTTTGTATAGGCCCCGTCACCTTCCCATTCGGTAACGCCACGGTACAATACTTTCATAATCGGTTCGGCTACGCCTTCCTTTTTGGTGAAAATCATTGCCTGTACCATCCGGTTCTGATAATGCATTCTGTCTGTCGCCACAGAGTTAATTGCTGTAATAATTATTGAATAAACAGCGGTTTCAAGGTCAAACAATATTGCGCAGAGCGAAAACAACACCAGGTTAAAAACAAATGATACCTTACCTATACTTGCCGCATTACGATTCTTGGCAATATACATTCCCACAATATCCATGCCACCGCCGGAGCCGCCAAACATAAGCGCAATACCAACACCGCATCCGGCAAGCAAGCCGCCGATAATGCAAGATGTCAACGTGTCCTCGATTAACGGTGTCTCAACATATATTAACGATGTAATCACCGTAATCAATGATGTTGCAAGTAGTGTTTTTAAAAAGAAAGCCTTACCTATTTTACGTATTGCAAGTATCAAAAGCGGAACATTTATCACATAAAATATAATACCCGACAAATCAAAGTTGCCGGGAATCGACACATGCAATACATCGATTAGTACCGAACGTATAAGCTGCGACAAACCCATTATACCGCCTGTGTACAAGTGAAGCGGGTTCACAAAAACGGCTATTGCAACAGCATAAATTGCTGCGCCCACCAATACCATAAAATAGCGCCCGAGTTTACTCCCGGTAAATATCTTTTTTGCCATATTTCCTCCGATTTTCGAAGCCCTTCCCCCAAGAAAGATTATACGCTTTATTAATCAAAATGCAAGCGGTGCGCAAACATTTTCCGCCAATATGTCCGTGTTTCGCGTACGCTTGTCTTTATTAGCCACAGGGGACA
>JAZLHV010000036.1:0-34936 GCA_045617045.1 Lachnospiraceae bacterium | reverse complement strand
TACCTTTAATTTTACGACTCATGTGAGCCTCCTTTCTGACAGACAGATAACCTTTTATAGGATAAAAATTAAAAAGTGTGTGTGCAAGAGTAACTTCTAGTTCTGGGGCAAAGGTATTGAATTAAACAATTCACATTACGATTTTTGCAAAACGAAAGTAAAATTCTCAATTTACGATTGACATATACAATTTAAGTAAATAATATATATTTTATAATACAATAAAGATAGAGGTGTATATATGGAACAAAAAAACATAGAAAAAGAAAAACTGAAAAAGATTAAGAATAATTGTCAGAAATCAGACATATTAACACTTGAAGCAGGCTCAGATACTGTTTTTGTGGAATATGGGCCGTGTGGAAGTTCTTTACATGCAAACGATTCAGGTTGTGGAACATCATTTGGAGGAACTGAATGTTATCCGGCAGGAAGTTGTACATACGTAAAGTAAGATGGATAATTATTATATTTTGCCATTAAGTTTTCCACCTCGGTTAAAGTATAGTCTACATGCTGCAATTACTTCTTCAATAATTCTTTCAGATCTAGATAATTTAGAATGGTTTTACAGTAATTTCAATACAGTGTTATTTTATAAAGATTTTTCAAAGTTTGCAGGAGATCATGTATTTCAAATTTTTCCCGCAAATCAAACAAGGAGTGGAAAAAATGCTGCTTCATTCTTGATAGAAGAATCTTTAGTAAACGATAAGATTTTAAATTTTAGTAAAGAAGATCTAATCATTAATATTAAGAATTGGATAAAGCAAGGATATTATGTCAGTTCTGTAGTGAATGTTTCTCTTTTTCAAAATACGAAGTATTACGGAAAAGGGTTTAAGAAGCATGGATGTACGTGTGTGGGGTACAACGAAGAAGACAACACTCTAATAATCTTAGATTTTAATTCAAATAATGTGTTATCGTTAATTTCGGTACCGGAGGAAATTTTTGTAACGTCTTATTATTCAATAAAAGCAGAAGATGCATATACGATATCTTTAAGACGTTTAAAAAGCCATAAACCATATTCGATTAGTACGAGCAGAATAAAGAGGGAAATTGAAGCATATTTGGAATCAGAGGATTGTAGCGAGTTGTATTCCGGATTTTTAGATAAAGAAGATGAGTGTTTGTGGGGAATAAAGTCGTACGCACTTTTTTTGCCGTATTTGAAATATAGTTATGAAAATACCAGAGTAATAGACATACGTCCAGTATGTGCTTTACTTGATCATAAGCGTATTATGCTTAAGAGAATAAGTATGCTCGAAGAAAAAGGCCTATTAAACAAAAATCGTGGGTTATCGAAAAAATACGAAGAAATTGTAAATATTACTGAAAAGTTAGAGAGAACCGTAGTAATGGCGTCATATAACGCAAAGAATATAGATGCCTTATATGAAAGTGTTCGAAAGAGTATATCTGAAATAAAAATGAAAGAATATCGTTTGCTCGTTAATGTATGCAAGTATTTATAAATATTCATCTTTTTTTGAGAATGGAATAGTGTGTTATGAAAGCATCAATATTTGATTTCCTTGTTGAAGATAATAAAAAAACAATAGTTTTTAATTCGTTGCAGGGATTAGAAAATGCGTTTGTGACATCCAAAAGCGTTGAAGAAATCAGAAGTTTTCTTTATCAACCCAAATTGAATACAGAACTGAATCGTATGTATTCATATTTTGAATCACGAGGAATTTTGGTTGAAGATAATAGTGATGAAAAGGCATATAGAGATTTTATTATTACAAAAGCAATCTCAAATTCGAAGTTGCAATTGTTGATTGATGTAACTAAGGCTTGCAATTTTAGGTGTAAGTATTGCTCTCTTGATTTTGAAGACAATAGAAAAATGACACGAGAAGTACAAGATCGAATAATTGATTTTGTGCGCCATAATATTGCAAAATACACTAGCGTTCAAGTTGATTGGTTTGGCGGAGAACCACTTTTAGCGATAGACGTAATAGAATATTTATCAAAAGCTTTTATTGAAATATGTAAGAAAACGAAAAAGAAATATTTAGCGACTGTTACAACAAATGGCTATTATCTTTCTAATGAAATTCTTAACAGATTAGTTAAATGTCAAGTATTAACTTACACGATTACGATAGATGGGTTGGAATCAACACACGACAGGACAAGGGTTTTGGCAAATGGCGAAGGGTCCTATCACCAAATAATCGATAACTTGGTAGACATTTCTCGTAATAATGCTAACCGATATTTACGTTTTATTATACGCACGAATGTAACACGTGAAATTCAGGACATACTGACAGATTATCTATTGTTTATGGATGAAAAACTTGGAAATGATTTTCGGTTTTCACAGATGTTTAGAATAGCATATGATTGGGGTGGTGATAGAGTAGAAGAAATAAGGAATAGTCTTTTACGAGAAGAAGATATTATAAAGGTATATCGTAAGATTTCAGAATTAAACTTGAAATATACATGCCAGGCAGATATTCGTAATTTGGAGGTAGGTGGAATGTCATGTCGATCGACTTGTATTAATCGCTATGCTATAGATGTTCTAGGTAATGTGTCAAAATGCGAAAACGTTTGTAGTGAAAATGTAATTGGGTTTATTGACGAAGATGGAATTTTACAAAAAGATATAAAAAAAGAGGCAATATGGACGGTAGGACATAGGAAAAATTGTAGAGAAGAATGTGATAATTGCGAATTAAGCCCGCTGTGTTTTATGAGTCCGTGTCCTGCTGAGTATATACAGAATAGACGTACAGAGTGTTTGATAAAAGAAAAAGTAAAAGAATTATTGGTTCTGGCAAATAGAAGTGGACTGATTGATACTTTTGAGGAATGAGGAAGAACTATGGATTTAGTTCAGTTAAAGATTATTGAGGTGTTGGACGAGATTGGGTGTGCGGTTCCAAATGTTGAAGAGGGAGATTTTGCAATAATTGATTATATTCCTGATTCGTTGTCATATATGCTATTTTATATGAATTTGGAAGAAAGACTAGATATAAGAATACCTGACGAATTGTTTAAAGTAGAGTATTTACAATCATATAATGGTTTTGCCAATGCTATTTCGTCGGTTATTAAAGGATAGGTTTGGAAACAGATTTTCAAACGTTATTAATGTTTTCAATTAAATTGGCTGATTGAAAATATTAGGAGGCAAAAAATGAAAAAAAGGAAATGGGTTACTTCATGTATAATTAAAGAAATAGCGGCTAATGTAAATACATTGGTCGCTATTTCTTTACCGTCCATAATAATAGATTGTATCATTGAAAAAAATGTGACGAGAGCTCTTTCTATTGCGGTGGTTTTATCATTAGTATATTTCTTGTCTAATACTATTATTGAAGTTTGTAGAATAAAAAACGAGGAATGGTTTGAACAAAAACATCGAGAAAGAGATATTACAGAATCTAAAATTATAATGGGTATGAACTATCAGTGCTATGAAAGAGAAAAGACAACTCGAATTCCTATGATATCACAATTGAGTAATCGAGATTCTCAAAGACAGCAAATAGAAGCAATAATTTCCATAATATCCAATGCCTTCTTACTGATTATAGTATTGTGTACATATAGTGTTACTAAAAATAGAATATGTACGCTTTTATTTATTCCTTTCATATTAATTTTGATATCAGAGATATTGGCAAAAAAAGAAGAACATTTTATTAACGAAGAGTTTTCTGAAAAAAAAGAGAAGCAGCACCGTGCAATATGGAATATAACATCAATAAAGTACGCAAAAGAGATTAGAGCATATGGACTCGAAGATTATGTATGTGGAAGATTCGATGAAACTTGTAAAAACTTATATGAGTTAATGGAAAAAGAAAATGAACGAAACAAAAGACATGATTGGTTACCATCTATTACCGCAGGAATCAAAATTGCAATATCGTATATAGTTGCTATTACTGTTTTTATCGAAGAAAGAACTTCGATAGGACAGTTTGTTCTAATTTTGAACTATTCTAATTCTTTTATATCTTCTGTTTGTGAAATAGCGCGTAAGTCTATAACAATATGTAGTGAGAGAAAGTATTACAAGCAGTATTGTGAACTGCTTGACGTACAAGAAGAGGATAACATCGGCAGAAAAAGAATTGACAAAATATGTACAATCGAATTCAAAAATGTTAATTTCGTTTACGCGCAAACAAATAAAGTTGCTTTAGACAACGTAAATGTAACATTGACACAAGGAGAAAAAGTCTCAATAGTAGGCCCAAATGGAAGTGGTAAGACAACATTTATAAAACTACTGATGGGATTATATAAACAAACGGAGGGGGAAATCCTAGTTAATGGTATTTCATTGGATAAGATTGATAAAACGAGTTATTTAAACGCGCTTTCAACTGTATTTCAAGATTATACAATTTTCGATTTTGACTTATATGAAAATTTATCAATGAAAACACATCGATTTTGGGGAAGTCAGATTGATCGAATAAATAAAGTTTTAGAAAAGATTGGATTACTCGAAAAATTCACAGGATTTCCCAATGGATTATATACGCCTGTTTCAAAACGAATGAGTCCGAGCGGTATAGATTTGTCAGGTGGAGAAAAGCAATTGGTAGCCATAGCGAGAGAAAAAACAAAAAATACCCAGTGGCATATATTTGATGAACCAACTGCACAACTTTCACCCAAAACAGAAAAAGAAATATTAGATATTTTCTGTAATGACCAAAATAATGATGCATTGATATATATTTCACATCGTTTAAGCGGAAGTAAGAAGGCAGATAGGATTTTAGTGTTTAATAATGGTAAGCTTGTTGAACAAGGTAGTCACGCTGAACTCATGCAAATAGAGTGTGGTTTATATCGAACAATGTTTAATAAGCAAGCGGAGAATTATGCAAATGTATAAAAAAATGTTAAAGTGGCACAAGGTTTGCAAAAAAACGATACAAGATTTTATTAGCATTTCCAAAGAGCAAAAAAAAGTTTGTCCCTATTTCTATTTGCTGGTATTTGGAGAAGGAATAGCGAGATGTCTTTTGCTTATTGCAATGCTGATTATGCCAAAACATATTCTTAATCTCATTGAAAACGAGGCGGGAAAAAAAGATTTAATTATTTATATATTCAGTTACGCTTTAATAATTGCAATTTTGATGTATGTGGAAAAAAGAATTTCAGCATTGCGGCAAATAAAGGGCTACTATTTACCGCATAAATGGATGAAGGATTTAGCAAAGAAGTCTATTAGGCTGGAATATGACGAGATTGAAGGAACAGAATTTGCCAAAGAATACAGTAATGCTGAAAACGCGTCTTTTTTATTAGTGTCGAAGAGTGATGAACTTGTTAGGCTTTTCTTTTCATCAGTTCTTGAGTTAATGACGGTACTAGCTATTTTGTCTTCATTAAATTTCTTTATTTCAGTGATTTTCCTGGCGTGTTCAGCAGTATCTATTTATATTGATTCGAAGATAAGTAAGAATAAGTATATATTGAGGCAAAAGGCAGCAATATATTTGCATGAAAGGAACTATCCGGTATGCATTCTTGCTGGGTATTTTTCCGGTATTAAGGAGATAATATCGTATTCAGGAAATAGCCTCATTCTTGATAAAATAGAGACAGCAAATGAAGGCTTGCATTATTTACAAAAAGAGAAAAATAGAAAAGATTGTTTATATAGGGCACAGCAATATGCAGTAAAAGCACTTGAATTGTTTTTGTTGTATCTTTTTATGGTAATAAAGTATAGCAAGACAAGTGTTCAAGCGGGCGAATTGGTTTTATTTATAACAGCTGCTAATGAATTGAAACAGATTTTGAATGTTTTTGTATCAGCAACGATTAGTGTTAGTGAGGTAAGTAGATATTGGGATGATTTTAGCCTTTTTATGAATAAAAAGGAAATGAATGGAGGAATTTACAATGAAAAAAATGGGAATATTAATACTGAAAAAGATTTTAAAATCGAATTTAAGGACGTATCCTTTAAGTATTGTAATGATTGTCCTTATGCCGTTAGGAACGTTTCTTTTACAATAGAGGCAGGCGAAAAGGTAGTTATTGTCGGAAACAACGGTGCAGGAAAAAGTACATTGGTTAAATTGATGATACGTCTTTATTCAACAAATGAGGGAGAGATTTTACTTAATGGTGTAAACATAGGAGATTATAACTATGAAGATTACCAAAAATTAATAGCGACTGTTTTTCAGGATTATCAATTATTTGATGATTCAATCGAAAGTAATATAGGATTAGGAAAACCGATTAACGAAAAGGTAGAATCATTTTTAAACAAAATGGGTTTTTCTAAAGAGCGGCTGAAAATATCAGCGGAAAACATTTCGGGGGGCGAACGACAAATTGTCGCATATGCAAGAGCAATAAATAAAAATACGCCTATTAAAATATATGATGAAGTATCTTCGGCAATAGATTCGATACGTGAATCTGAAATATATCAGAAAGTATGTGAGAATAATCGCGAAAGTGTAATCTTTATTTCACATAGAATGGGTGTATGCGCACATGCAGATAAAGTTATATTTCTAAAAGACGGAATGGTTGCTGGAATCGGAACGCATAAGGAATTATTAGCCTTAAATGAAGAATATGCAAATCTCTACAATTTGCAAGCAGAAGGTTATAAATAGATTATGTAACAATATGAATATGATGCAGTCATAATTGATACAGGCATTAGCAAGGGGATTAATAAAAAACAGGGCATAAACATTGGGCAGATGTATTACGAACCGTATACAGATTCTCTGTATGAAGAAGATTTAACAGATGTAATTGGTCATGGTACAGCTGTATGCAATGCCATGCTTAAACACATGGAGAGAGGGAAGATACTTATGATTAGGGTGTACTCGAAATATCCGGAAGATATTCCGAGTGCAAGACTCTCATCAGTATTAAAGTTGATATATCAGAAAGTCAAATGTAAGATAATTAATATAAGTATAGGAATTATTTCGCCTTCTGACTATTTCAGTATGAAAGACATTATTTGTAAATTAGTTAAAGAAGGTGTACTTGTAGTTTCATCTTTTGAAAATGCAGGAGCAATGTCGTTCCCGGGGGCGTATCCCTTTGTGATTGGAGTAATAGATGATGATTCGCTATCAGATATCGATAGCTATACAATCATAAAGGACAAGTATGTTAACATCGGTTGTTATGGAAAACTACAAAGAGCGTTTATTGGTAGCACAGACGAGTTTTTGATATCAGGAAGCAGTTTGGCCTGTGCACATTTTTCGGGTATTCTTACAAATTATGTTGCTAATAGGAGTCAGAACGACAAAGAGTTAGATAATATGATTTCTAAGATTCGTGAGAATGCAAACGTTCAAACAGATAGTAAAACTATCTGTGAGGAACTGAATAATAAGAGAGCGTGTGTTTTTCCGTTTAATAAAGAAAACCAGGTATTGTTGCGATATGAAGATATGCTCCCGTTTAGCACTATTGACTTTTATGATTATAAATATCTGGGAAATGTGGGAAAGAGAATACGTTCAAGAGATGTTCACGGAGAGAAGGGGCATGAACATTGTATAATGAATATCGATAATATCAATTTAGATGAATATGATGTTTTTATTTTAGGACATTGTAACAGATTACGAGGATATAATATAGAAGGGTTACTTACCCAGATTTACAAAAAGGGAATAGGAATTTTTTCCTATGACAAGATTCAAACGGATGATAATAAGTTTTTTATCGGCCCATCGCTTGACGAAGACGTACTTATGAATGATTATTCAGGGAAACTGTATCATATAGGAAAGCCGGTTATAGGTGTGTTCGGAACCGGAAGGCAACAAGGAAAATACTCATTGCAGATTGCGTTAAGAGATGCGTTTCAGAAAAAAGGATATAATGTTGGTCAATTGGGAACGGAACCATCTTCGCTACTATTTGGAATGGATGAATGTTTTCATTTTGGGTATAATTCAGAACTAAATCTCTCAGACGAAAATATTATTGTTTATGTTAATCGACTAATCGAAAGAATAAGTTTAAAAAATAATGATTTGATAATCGTAGGGGGGCAGTCAATGACTATTCCTGGTAAGATTAATTCTGTGTACAATGTTCCTTTACGACAAACGGCTCTTATTGCAGGTGCAGATATTGATGTTATTATTCTGTGTGTATCATATGATGATGAAGTAGACTACATAAGAAGGACAATAGGATATTTAAAGACTTTTTTTGAAATAGACGTAATAGCAATAGCGATGGTTAGTAGATGCCTTAAGGCATATAGTTTTGGACAAAAGGACTATAGACAAATTAGTATGGAAGAAAAGGAAAATAAGAAAATAGAAATTAGCAGAGAATTTTCATTGCCTTTGTTTTTTGTAAACATGCAGCAGGATGTAGAAGCATTGGCGGACTTAATAATAGAAAAATTATCATGAGATGAATACCCTTATTCTTTTCAGTCGGTTTCGGCTGCATAAATCAAAGAAAGTAAAAGGAAACCGTAAGAAAATTATGTAAACCTATTTTGACACACATTATGTAAATCTAAGGGGGTAATGAGCCGACTATACGATGGATTGGAAAGGATTAAAACAAAATTCACTAAAGCGTATTCATCATTAAAGGGGAAGGCGGGCATTTTGAATGTTTCAGAGTCACATTTTCAGATGGCATAGGGGTAGTGGTAAATGGAAGAATTTTGTTTATATACTTGAACACCTATCTTTTTATGTTACAATGTCATTAATGTAAAGCGCTAAAGCGGAAGGATTGTTGGTTTATGAAGATTATTGATATTTTAAACAAAGATACCATGTCGTTGTCATTCGAAGTATTTCCCCCCAAGAAGGAGACTTCTTTTGAAAATGTCAAGAATGCAACGGAGGCCATTGCTGCACTTAAACCGTCATTTATGAGTGTAACATACGGAGCCGGCGGCGGTACCAGCAAATATACAATCGATATTGCCCACAATATAGAGGAGAAGTTTAATGTGCCGATGCTGGCACACCTTACGTGTGTATCGTCGAGTCGCGAAACGGTTAAAGCGCGTATAGATGATATGAAAGCAGCCGGGATTGAAAATGTAATGGCACTTCGGGGTGATCTTACCCCTGAGCTTGAAGCTTCCGACAGGAGCTTGTGGGACTATACACATGCGGTTCAGCTTATTTGCGAGCTTAAAAAAAATAATCCGAATTTTTGCATAGGAGCAGCATGCTATCCGGAAGTTCATCCGGAAAGTGCAAATCAGACCGAAGATATTAAGTATTTAAAAGAAAAGGTTGACGCCGGAGCAGACTTTTTGACCACGCAGATGGTTTTTGACAACGATTTGTTTTTTAATTTCATGTATAAAATACGTGAGGCAGGTATCACGGTTCCGGTTTTGCCCGGGATAATGCCTATTACAAACGGTAATCAGGTAGAGAGGGCAATAAAACTTTCCGGATCGTTTATTCCCAGACGTTTTAAGGCAATTGTTGACAAATTCGGTAACGATCCCGCTGCAATGAAGCAGGCCGGCATCGCTTATGCTACCGATCAGATAATAGATCTTTACGCTAACGGAATTACAAATGTTCACGTTTATTCCATGAATAAGCCCGATGTTGCCGAGGGCATTTGGAATAATCTTTCGAATATACTTGGTAAGGATTTTAAATAATGGATGTTCGTGCATATATTAAAAACAGAATAACCTTTTTGGATGGCGGAATGGGGAGCCTTCTTCAGGCGCGGGGATTACAACCGGCTGAGTTGCCCGAAAAGTGGAATTTAACCCACAGTGCTGATGTTATGGCTATACATAAAGCATATTTTGATGCGGGTACCAACATTGTATTAACCAACACATTCGGCGCATATTCCACTAAGTTTGATGATGTTTTGCTTGCTGAAATTATTAAGGCGGCCGTTTCAAATGCTTTTGCGGCAAAAGAAGCATCCGTGGGCACACAGGAGAAGTTTGTAGCGTACGATGTGGGGCCTTTGGGTAAAATGTTAAAGCCTTACGGAGAGCTTGAATTTGAAAACGCGGTTTCGATTTTCAAAAAATCAATTGAAATTGCGGTAAGTACAGGCGTTGACCTTATTTTTATAGAGACCATGAACGACAGCCTTGAGACAAAGGCTGCTTTGCTTGCTGCCAAGGAGACAACGGATTTACCCGTATTTGTGTCGAACGCATACGGAGAAGACGGCAAGCTGATGACCGGTGCAACGCCACGGGCAATGGTGGCAATGCTTGAGGGTATGCATGCCGATGCAATCGGTGCGAACTGTTCTTTGGGCCCCAAGCAGTTGGAAGGCGTTATACAGGAATATCTTGAATATGCTTCGGTTCCGGTTTTGGTGAAGCCCAATGCAGGGCTTCCGAAGCTTGTTGACGGCAATACGGTTTATGACGTAACCCCTTCGGAATTTTCTGAGGATGTTAAAAAGCTTATCGAACTTGGCGTACACATTGCCGGAGGATGTTGTGGCACTAATCCGTCATATATAGAAGCTTTGGTTAATGCTTCGGAAAGTGTAACACCGGTTCCGGTGACCGCTAAAAATCACACACTTGTAAGTTCGTACACTCATGCAATTGAGTTTAAAGATACGCCGGTTTTAATCGGAGAACGTATAAATCCTACGGGTAAAAAGAAGTTTAAAGAAGCTCTGCGTAACGGAGATATTAATTATATCATCAACGAGGGAATCGTACAGGCCGACAAGGGGGTACACGTTCTTGATGTAAATGTAGGTCTTCCGGAAATAGATGAAGTGTCAATGCTTAAAACGGTTACTTACGAGCTTCAGTCGGTTTGCGACCTGCCGCTTCAAATTGATACCACAAACGTAGTGGCAATGGAAGCTGCGCTTCGTGAGTATAACGGTAAGGCAATGATTAATTCGGTTTCCGGCAAAGAAGAGGTTATGGCGCAAATATTCCCGCTTGTCAAAAAGTACGGCGGACTTTTGGTGTGCTTAACTTTGGATGATGCCGGCATACCGGAAACGGCTGAGCAAAAAGTTGAGATTGCAAAGAAGATTATCGCAAAGGCTGCAGAGTATGGCATTGCAAAGAAAGATTTGATATTTGATACGTTGGCGATGGCTGTAAGTGCAGATCCGAACGCCGCAGTTTCGACGCTTAAGGCACTAAAGACCATAAAGTATGAACTTGGGTGTCATACATCACTCGGCATTTCCAACGTTTCGTTCGGACTCCCGAATCGTGAAGTTATTACATCGGCTTTTTATTTACTGGCGCTTGAAAACGGATTGTCTGCTGCAATTATGAACCCCAATTCCAATGAAATGATGAAGGCATACCTGTCTTATAAGGCCTTGAAAGGGTTCGATGAAAACTTTAAGGATTATATCGAAAATACAGATCGATATATCGTTAAAGAAGTAACCCCTGAAGCAGGGGTTAAAGGTACCGATGCGAAGACAGCCGATGATTGCCCGGAAAGTCCGCTTATGAAGGCGGTTATTAAAGGCTTAAAGGGCGCTTCGGGTAATTTGACGGCAAAGCTTTTGGAAACGGCAAAGCCCTTGGAAATCATTAACGGGCATATTATTCCGGCACTCGATGTTGTAGGCAGAGGTTTTGAAAATAAAACAATGTTTTTGCCGCAGTTACTGATGGCTGCCGAGAGTGCAAGATGTGCTTTTGACGTTATTAAAGATTATGTAAAAAGCGAAGAAAGCAGGGACGATGCACCGAAACGTTCCAAATTTGTGATTGCTACCGTTAAGGGTGATATTCATGATATCGGCAAGAATATAGTGAAGCTGGTACTTGAAAATTATGGCTTTGAGGTAATTGACCTTGGAAAAGATGTACCCCCTGAAGCGGTTGTAAATGCAGTGCGCGATAATCATGCGCCTATGGTAGGTTTAAGCGCACTTATGACTACTACGGTTACCGCGATGGAGGATACCATAAAGCTTCTTAAAAAGGAAACACCATGGGTAAAGATTGTTGTCGGAGGTGCTGTGCTTACACAGGAATATTCCGATAAAATCGGCGCAGATTATTATGGCAGCGATGCAATGGCTACGGTCAGGTATGCTTGCCGTATTGATGAAGAATTACAATAATGCCAAACGTACAAACGGGTAGACAGTAGTCTGCCCGTTTGATATACTGTGTAAGTGCTTACATGGGTTCGGATGGTGATTATGAATTCAATTGATGATTTTGAACGCAGAATCCTTAAGCAGGGAATACCGCTTGAGGGTTTTATTGTTATTAAGGACAAAAAACAAATAGATGAAAGATATTACAGTGGGTTTAACAAGGATTCACTGCACAGGATGTATTCAGCATCAAAGAGTCTTGTATCGCTCGGAATCGGTAAACTTTGTGATGAAGGTCGCATAGCGCTTGATGACAAGATATGTGATTATTTTCCGGAATATTGTGATAACCGTGATATTCATGAGTGGACACGTATGCTTACGATTAAGGATATGTTAAGGATGGCCACCTGTCACAGCAAGACAACTTACAAATTGCTGTCGGATAATCCAAACTGGACAGAAACTTTTTTTGTTTATCCGCCGGATCGTAAACCGGGTACAGAATTTAACTATGATACGTCATCAACGCAGACACTTTCGGCTCTTATACAGAAGCTCACAGGTATGAATTACCTTGATTATTTAAGGAATGTCTGCCTTAACGAAATCGGGTGGTCAGGTGAGGCATATACGCTTAACGATCCGGTCGGAATCGGAGACGGCGGCTCGGGAATGTTTGCAAAGTTATCCGATATGGCTAAGCTTTCAATGCTGCTGATTGATAACGGTATGTATGAGGGTAAACATTTGCTGCCGGAATGGTACATTAAAGAAGCTACTGCAACTCAAATTTCGACGGCTCATAAACCTGAACAGGATGAACGCTTCGGCTATGGTTACTTTTTCTGGACGACAAGGATGCCGGGGTACTGTATGTACGGATATGCGGGGCAGCTTGCACTGATTTTCCCTGAACATAATTTGATATTTGTTACCATGGGGAATATTAAAGGCTCGCTTAAGCCGCTGTATGATGCTTTTTACAATACAATCTATAAAGATTTTGCGAGGTAATTATGGACATTAATGTTTTACATTTGGGAAGCCGCGAGGCAGTGTTTGAAATCGTTGACGGCGGAAAGTATTCGACAATGTCACCTTATGACGTTTGTGTCAACGATGTAAAGGTCTCTGAAACCGTAACTACAATAGTTACAATAAATAACCTTAATCCGGATACCGACTATTCGGTTTCCATAGGCGACAGAAAGTTTAATATCCATACAGACAGTGAGTTTGTGTGTTTAAACGTTAAAGATTTCGGGGCAAAGGGTGACGGTGTGTCTGATGATACCGCATTTATTCAAAGTGCAATCATGGCGTGTCCCGAGGGCGGAAGAGTAGTAATTCCGGAAGGCGTTTACCGGATATATCCGCTTTTTTTGAAAAGCAATCTTATACTTGAAATCAAAAAGAACGCTACACTTTCCGCATTTACGGAACGTGAGAAATTCCCGATACTTCCGGGTAATGTTCCTGCAAACAATCCCGGACATGAATATTTTCTGGGTACGTGGGAAGGAGAGCCTGCGAAGATGTTTGCGGGCATTATTACCGGTATTAATGTTGAAAATGTACTGATAACCGGTGAAGGTACGATTGATGGCAATGCGTCAACGGATAATTGGTGGTTTGAGCCCAAGAAGATTAAGATTGCCGCCCGTCCCAGAATGATTTTCTTAAACCAGTGCAAGAATGTTACGGTCGAAGGTATTACCGTTAAAAATTCTCCGTCATGGAACATACATCCGTATTTTTGTGAAGATTTAAGATTCATCAATTTAAAAATTATCAGTCCGAAGGTTTCGCCAAATACGGATGGACTTAACCCGGAAAGCTGCAAAAATGTAAAAATCCTGGGTGTGTTCTTTAGCGTAGGAGATGATTGTATTGCCATTAAGTCGGGCAAAATATATATGGGTGCCAAGTATAAAACTCCTTCGGACGGCCTCGAAATTCGCAAATGTCGTATGCAGGACGGTCATGGAGCAATTGTTTTGGGCAGTGAAATGGCTGGCGGTGTTAAAAACCTTTTGGTGGAAGATTGTGAGTTTTGCGATACAGACCGTGGCCTTCGCATTAAGACACGTCGTGGGCGCGGAAAAGATGCGGTAATCGATTATGTATGCTTTAATCGAATTGATATGGATCGGGTTATGACGCCTGTAGTCATTAATTCGTTTTATTTTTGTGATTCGGACGGACATACGGATTATGTGCAGTCAAAAGAAGTGTATCCGGTCGATGAAAGAACTCCCGAACTTGGAGAATTTGTATTTAAAAACATTAATGCCACAAATTGTCATGTAGCCGCAGCATATATCTATGGTTTACCCGAAAAGAAGATTCGTCGCGTCAAGTTTGAAAACGTAAATATTTCTTTTGCCGATGAAAAAAACCCCGGAGTCCCCGCAATGATGGATGGAGTGGAGCCTATGACAGGTTGCGGCTTGTTTGTAAAGAACGCCGATAAGCTTGAACTTATTAACACAAGAATATCCGGCCAAACCGGCCCCGAAGTAATAAACGATTAACCCCCACACACCCTATGCCATCAGAAGTGGTCTTCAAATTTCAAAGCCCTTCAGGCGGCAATAGTCGTGCGAACAACGCTCCCGCTTTGTCCCTCGCGTAGTGGCCGCCCGGCCGATACGCGAGGGATTGAGCGGGAGCGTTGTTCTAATTTTCTTTATTACTGTCCGTATTATTAAAGCGTAAAAGAAGCCTTTTCTAATGGCATGGGGGTTAAGTGGTTAGTGTGCAAAAGGCATCGGGATTTGAGGCATAACCGTACACCCCTATCATTGGACCTTCAAAACGTTTGCCCATAGATAAGCCTTCGTCTGTTAAAAACGAACAGTCGTCAAGATGCGTAGCCTGCATAAGTTCGCTGCCATTGGCAGAATAGCTGAATGTCTTTTTTAAGACTTCGGTGTTTACGCATAGTTTGAGGCTTTCGGTGTCGCCGGGAATAGTTTCCGCAAAGGTAACAAGCATACCTTCACTTATGGATGCATTATGCAGTGCGATGGAAAGAATTGTGTTTAACCGCCCCTTCTCAATTCCGAATTTGAGAAAGGAATTGTCATCGTAATAGAAGATGAGGCCAAGAGAACCTTCTTTTGCCATAGCCGGCTTAAGTATTAGTGTTGTAAAAGCGTTAATCGATGTTTGCCTGGTAAGTATGAGGTTATGGTGCCATACCACGGATAGCGGAAGCTTTTGTGAAAAATCGATTGTTTGCGGGCCGGTTATAACTTTGCTGCTTTCGAAGGGTGATTTCATGGAAGAAATAGGGCCTAAACCGTCATTTACAACCGGCCAGCCGTCATTGTCCCAGAAAAGTCGGCAAAGTGCTGTTTCGCGGCCTAAAAGCGAGTATCCGGTATGCAGCTTACGACTGCAAAGATATACCATAAACCAGTCACCGTCGGCTGTTTTAAAGGGCTTGCCGTGGCCTGTGCGTGAAAGGTAGCCGTTTTTGTGAATCGTTGTAAGAATCGGATTATGGGGACAGGGGATGAACGGACCGGTCAGTTTATTTGAGCGCGCCACGGTCTCCATGTGGTTGTCACCGGTACCGCCTTCAGCCAGGAACAAATAGTAGTAGCCGTTGTTTTTGATAATGTGCGGTCCTTCACTGGCGTGGCGGTTCCAACCGTAATAAAGCATTTGCGACGGTCCTGCAACGCTTAAACAGTCATCTGAAAGCGGAATAAGGCGAGCTCCTTTATTAAGAAGCATATAGTGCTTACCGTCATCATCATGGAAAAGTGAAGGGTCGATGCCGTCTTCTTCGATAAATACAGGCTTGGAATACGGTCCCTCAGGATTTTTGGAAGTTACGATTATTTGGTGTCTTTCAGGCTGATTTTGGTTATTTTCCCGCAAAGTTGCCGTAATATAGAATGTTCCGTTGCTGTAGGAAATGTCCGGAGCCCAGAAACCGTGCCCTGGATTTATGTTTTCAAGATTGATATATGAACTGTCGGAAATGGCATGGCCGATAATTTCCCAGTTTATAAGATCGCGTGAGTGCGAAATCGGAATGCAGGGAAAGTACATGAAAGAAGAGTTTACCATGTAAAAGTCGTTGCCTACGGCTATAATCGAAGGGTCGGGGAAAAAACCGGGGCGGATCGGATTATGCATAAGGCGGTCACGCTTTATATTTGTATATTCTTCAAAATACTGAATAATTTCTTCGAAACGGCATGATAATGCCATATCGTAGGGTGTTTCGCCGAAACAGTCATCCGTAAGGGGATGTATACCGATTGTTTCGGTAAAATATTTTATGATTTTCACATCGCAATGTGAAGAAACGGCTAAATGTAAAAGGGTGCGGCCGTCTTCGTCACAGGAGCCTTCAATCATGCCATGCTCCATCAAGTTGTTTATTTCAGCGAAATCATTTCTTTTTACAGCCTCAATGATAAGAGGCTGATGTATAGGCTCACCCATTACTTTGCACACTTCCCGGTGTAGTACCGTAAACTTTCTTGAAGGCGCGTCTGAAGGAATTTGAATTATTATAACCGACGCGTTCAAAAATATCGTTAAGCGGCTGGCCGCTCTTTAACAGTTCCATTGCTTTCTGCATTCTTAAGTTTTCCAAATAATTTGAAAAATTCACACCGGTCTTTTGCTTAAACAAATGTGAAAAATATGTTTCCGAAATCTTGAATTCATCGGATATTTTGGAAAGGCACAGCATTGAATCGGCGTAGTTGTCTTTGATATATTGCAAAATCGTATCAATAATGCTTGCTTCATCCGTTTTTTCGGAGAACAAATCACAAAGTTTTGAAGCGAGTTCGTTACACAAGGCAAAAGAAGGTTTTAAGCTAAACTCGTTGTCAACAGCACTAAGCTCATCGCCGGTACAGGAAGAAGGAAGCTCAAAGCGTGCTTTAATGAGCGAGTTGCGGATGTCGGTAAGCAAAAATTCCATAAGCTTTGCGGAAAGTGTACGTTCTTCAACGTTTTCTTTTTTAATAAGTCTTAAAAGCTCCAGGGCGGAAGACTTGTTACCGGAGGTAATAAAGTGAATCAGCTTGTTGGAAAATTCCTGCGGATAATAGAAAGCGTTTGAATCTTTCCGGATATATTCGTAGGGCAGGAAAATGTAGTTTTTGGAGGTATATGAAACCGCTTCGACAGCCTGCTCATAGCTTTCCCATATATTCATCAAAGTGCCGGTAGTTTTACCGATTCCGGCAAAAAGCCATAAACCGGTATCATTGAGCAATTTATTGTGCAGGTTTACGATTGCGCTTTGAACGCATAAAAGGTAATCACTCTTTTGATCGTTATCAAATGCTAAAAGAACGCTGAACGAATGTGTGCCGGATACGAAGTAGTACAGGGGTTCACCGAGCGCGGTTTTCAAGGACTCGATTATAAGTTCTTTTACCTCGGGCGACAAACCTTCCGTAGGATTTATCAAAGTATCTGTATTGTCCGAAGAATCATATACCACAACGTGCATTGCCTTATAGGATTTTTGCTCTGAAAAGCCGAAGTAGTTGCCTATATATTCGAACTCGGCTTCGGAGCCGATACCTTGCAGCATCAGCTGTCGCACGTAGGAACGTGTGATAATCGGTTTTTGATTGTTAACAAGGTTTTCAAGCTTATTCTTTTCGCGGTTTGATTCATACAGTTCCTCACTGATTTCAATAACCGGTTTAACGTTATGAGAACTGATTACATATATTACAATTGCGCCGATAATCAGAAGGACCGCAAGTATAATCACAAAAAGAACGGTTGAAAGTCCCGCGTAGGCATTATTGTCAAATGCTTTGAACGAATAATAGTAAGTAAGTCCGGAAGTTTCCGATTCATATTTACCGATGGTGAGTTTGCCGGTGTATAAATTGTAATCGGCAAAACCATCTGTAAATTTCAAGCCTGTTATGATATCGCCTAAATCAGTGATTATGTTATTGACTGACAGAATTTTCTGCCCGTCATTTTCGGAATATACTTCAAGAAAAGAAGGCTCATTTATATCTATGCCGAGTGTCTTGTAGAGTTCTTCCCTGTTTATGGTAAATACGGCGCGGACGTTGCAGTCCAAAAAGCAGAGTTTATCCATATTTATTACATAAAGAAAATAGTTTTCGTCGGATTTCTTTTGAAAAATGTCGAGTCCCAAAAACTGATTGGAGGAAGCCGGGTCTCTAAGCAACTCAAACCAATAATCTTCGAGTACGGCCGGATATTTTTTAATCCAATTATAGAAGTGATTTTCCGTAATAAAATATGAGTCGCTGAGAAGATAACCGGAATTGGGAAGATAATAAAAGACTTCCTTGACGGGGAGCAGACTTTCGGCATATATGTTTACGGCAATCATGTTGCTGACCTTGTGGCCGTAGTTTAAAAAGGAAGTAAATGATTCAAGACTTGCGTTTTGGGTAGAATAGTTCATGATACGTCTGAAATCAGTATCCTGCAAAAGCTGACGACAGTTTGTGTCCATAATGGCAAGATAGCTTTCAAACTGTTCAACACGGGAGGCCATTGCCGACTGTGCCTGAAGGTTATAGGTAGCCTTGGAGTTTGAAAGAGTAGCATAGTACAGGTAGTTAAAAAGAATAAGAATTATTAAAAGAAAGCATGAATAAGAAACAACAAGCTTAAGCATAAGGCCGTTGGACTTGTCGTTTTTTGTGATTTTTGAAAAATTTTTACCATGAAATATTTTAATCATTATTTACCCCGTGTTCCCTAATCACATATGCAATTATAAATAAAGACATAAAATTTTGCAACTGTAAGCACTTACAAAACAACGTAAATACGGCATTTTCAAAAAATGCACCTAAAGATTTGCACGTTCAGTCAAATTTTGTACCTTGAATGTGAAAGCACTTACATGCTAAATTTTCGGTAGATTGTGAACGACGGATTCCAATCAAAACAATTTTCCAATTACAAATGGAGGGAACTATGAAGAAGAAAGTATTAGCAGTACTTCTTGCTACCGTTATGGTGCTTACAATGGCAGGCTGCGGTGACAAGGGAAACACAGGTTCATCAAACAATACTTCCAAGACAGGCGCAACAAGCGCTTCTTCCAAGAAGGATGCAGAACCTTTCGAACTTAAGGAACTTAAAATCGTTGTTGACGGAACACTTACCGCTAACGAAGACAACCGTCAGGATGCTTTCATTGAGCAGTGGAACAAGGCCGTTTCCGCAAAGATCGGTCACGATATTTCCTTAAAGATTACACAGCTTGATCACTCAGGCTATACAGACGCAGTTGGTCGTCTTTTAATCGGTGGCGATTTACCCGATGCAATGATTATGTCAAACTCTATGTTTAAGCAGTATCAGACCACAGGCCTTCTTTGGAACATGGCTGACGCTTATGACAATGCAGAGTTCCAGAACCGTATGACTCTTTCAAACATCAACGCAAGCTTAAAGAACAAAGATGGTTCTTTATACGGCTTCACACCTGCATATGGTAACGGTTGTGTTACATATGTTAAGCAGGCTTGGCTTGACGCTGTAGGCATCAAGGGCGATGACATCAAGACATTTGATGATTACTACAACATGCTTCTTGCTTTCAAGAACGGCGATCCCGATGGTGATGGCGTTAACGGCAACACCTATGGTACTATCGCAGCAGGTTACTGCAACTTAGGCGAGGCTCCTTACACAAACTACTTACCTGAATTCTGGCAGGATGGTTATCCGGCAGTATTAATGGATGCTAACGGCGTATGGTACGATGGCTTTACAGCTGATGCTTGTAAGGCAGCATTAAAGAGACTTCGTCAGGGTTATGTTGATGGCGTTATCGACCCCGATACATTAACCGCTTCCACAAAGATTGCTCGTGAAAAGTGGTTCAACAATGCTCAGACCGGTTCTTCGGGCGCATTCACATACTGGGCAGGTACATGGTATCAGACACTTACCGACAACCTCACAAAGAACGGTGTTGACGAGAAGTTATATGTATTACAGCCTATCGCTGAAATCTCCAACACAATCGGCGGTTTCTTAAATCGTGAAGCTCCTGTTTGGGTTATCATCGACGACGGTGATGGCGACAACAGCCGTGAGCAGGCAATCTTTGATGCATTAATCGATACCATGCTTGATGGTGACACAGTTCAGATGCTTTGGACATATGGTGCTGAGGATGTTCACTGGACAGTTAAGGCCGGTTCTTACACCACAAACGCTGGCAAAGAAAATGAAAAGACCGTTACATGGGAAGATGGTACATTCACATTGTTACCTTCACCTAACGATCCCAACTCCTTATGGAAAAAGAACGCAATGGATCCCGCACTTGTTATTTCTCCTTTAACAAACGGATATAAGTCATCTACAGAACTTTCCGATAACGGTAACAAGTTCTTCACAGATAACTGTGTAGATGCTCCTCAGGGTCCTTCATGCGAGACTCTTACAACATATGCAGGCGACATTCTTGATGCTAAGAATAACGTTATTTCTGCAGTTATCATCGAGGGTATGGATGTTGATACAGCTGTAAAGACTCTTTACACCGATGTTGTTGGCGCAGTTATTACTCAGGCTTTATCTGAATTAAACGCTCAGTAATTGCTGACTGTTAAGCATTTTAAGTAAATAGTGACTGTCCTGTCCAATCGGACAGGGCAGTCATTTATTGAGAAATTGGAAGCCGTCGATTTCTGATCTTGTAAAATGGAGAAAATTATGAAAAAGAAAAAAGTTTTTACTTCTACCGGTGTTCTTGTAAAGAAGAAACCTTTAGGAACCCGTATATGGAATCATCGCGGATACTATTTGATGTTTTTGCCTGTTTTCATATTTGTACTTATTATGTATTATTGGCCGATGCTTGGTATCAGATATGCTTTTTACCAGTATAAGCCGGTCGGTGCAATTAAGTTTGTAGGTTTACAGCATTTTAGGACAATGTTTATGGATCCGTTGAAATCCAAGGCATTTTGGACTGCGTTTGTAAACACGTTGGAATTGAGTGTTACGAAGCTGATAATTACGACATTTGCGTCAGTAATCGTTTCAGTCTTCTTAAATGAGATGGGCAATCTTTTTGTTAAAAAGACGCTCCAGACCATTATATATTTGCCGCACTTTATGTCATGGACGGTTGTAGCTTCAATCTTCACATTGATTCTTTCAAAGTCCGAAACCGGTATGGTTAACGGTTGGCTGGTGCAGTGGGGAATATTGTCTCAGGAAAACAAGATTTTCTTCCTGGCGGATAAGAGCTGGTGGAGGCCGATTTATTATCTTGTTAACGTATGGAAAGAAACCGGATGGGGTACCATTATTTTCCTGGCTACGCTTTCCGGAATTAATCCCGAACTATATGAGGCTGCCGATATTGATGGCGCAACACGTCTTCAAAAGATCAGATACGTCACAATGCCTGCTCTTGCAAATACCATTATTACAGTCCTGATTCTTAACCTTGCAAAGGTTATGAACCTGTTTGAATCGGTATTCGTAATGTATAATATTGCGGTTCGTGATGTAGCCGATGTTATTTCTACTTACATTTACAGACAGACATTCGATACGTTTACACCCGATTACGGTTTTTCAACTGCCGTCGGTTTGTTTAAATCCCTGGTAGGCTGCGTACTGGTACTTGTATGTAACTTTGCAAGTAAGAAAGTCCGCGGACGCGGAATTGTGTAGGGGGTGGGCTGATGGCAACATATGTTAAAAAGAAAAAGAAAATAAAAACTTTTGATGTTGTAAACTACCTTGTTTTCGTGATTCTTGCATTGATTATCATGATACCGATTTGGAAGGTTTTGGTTGACTCTCTTAATCAGTACGGTGTGTATCAGTTCAGACTTTATCCGCATGATTTTTCACTCGCCGGATATAAGACAATTATCGAAACTACCAGATTGTACTATCCCTTCATCGTTTCGGTTATCACAACCGTACTCGGTGCTGCTTTGGGTTTAATACTTTCAACACTCGGCGGATATGTTCTTATTCAGGAAGAAATGCCCGGACGTAACGTTTTCGCTTATTTCCTTCTTTTTACAATGATATTCTCGGGTGGTATGATTCCCGAATATCTTGTAATGAAGCAGTTGGGACTTATTAATACATGGTGGATTCTGGTATTCAAACATGGTATAAATGTATATAACCTTGTGCTTATGCGTAACTTCTTTGAAGGCGTACCTTCATCGCTTTTTGAGGCTGCAAAAATTGACGGTTGCTCACCGATGGGTATTTTCTTTAAGATTGTGCTTCCGCTTTCCAAGGCAGCTCTTGCGTCAATCGGTCTTATGTTTGCGGTAACCGTATGGAATGACTATTCAACGGTTCAGATTTACATTACCGATACACACAAGGTAAACTTCCAGTACAAGTTAAAAACTATGATTATGGATGGTGATACGCCTACAACATCGTATGATGTATCACAGACAACACTTTACAACGCCGGCATTATCGCAGCTATACTTCCTTTCATGATACTGTATCCTTTCTTACAGCAGTATTTTGTTAAGGGCGTTAATATAGGTGCTGTTAAAGAATAATTCAGGTGAAAGTGCCTGTCGGTTTCGACCGGCAGGCATTATTTTATAGGATGGTGCATGTTTGCAACCATCGCGGAGGAAATATGAAGCTTATTGAAGATTACATTTTAAGCCTTATGAATGACTCTACTTTAGATGAGCCTATCTGGAATATTGAGAAGATACGTCAGGGCAAAAAATCCGGATGGGACTACATAGACGGTTGTATGATTTTGGCGCTTCTTGAATTTTACAAAGCCCGCGGTGACCGGAAATTTCTTGAGTTTGCCGATGAGTATGTAGGTCACAGAGTTTCAGGAGACGGCACTATCGATGGTTACAGTTCGGCTGAACTTAATATCGATAATATTAACGGCGGCAAAAATCTGCTTACGCTTTACGAAATTACGGGTAAGGATAAGTATAAAAAAGCTGCTGACAGGATATATCATCAGATATGTAATCATCCCCGTACCAGAGAGGGCAATTTCTGGCATAAGCTTATATACCCCAATCAGGTATGGCTTGACGGATTATATATGGTGATGCCGTTTTATGCCAAGTATGCAAATCTTTTCCTGGGCACAGAAGAAAAGAAGAGGGCTTATGAAGATATATACAGACAGTTCTTTAATGTTGAAAAGCTTATGAAAGATGCTGAAAGCGGTCTGTATTACCATTGTTATGATGCCTCTCGCGAAATGTTTTGGTGCAATCGGCAAACCGGTCTTTGCCAAAACTTCTGGTTGCGTGCTCTCGGATGGTTTTCTATGGCCATGCTTGATACTTTGGAAATTTTGGAAGATAAGAACAGTAATGATTACAAGCATTTACTTACGATGTTTAGAAATTTTGAAACTTCGGTAAAAGCCTATCAGACCGAAAGCGGAATGTGGTACCAGTTGCCGGCATATCCAAACCGTGATGGCAACTATCTTGAGACAAGCGGCAGCGCTATCTTTTCGTATTCCTTTAAGAAGGGCGCAAAGCTTGGATTTTTGGACGAATCGTTTAAAGCTGCCGGTGAAAAAGCATTTGATGATATTGTAAAACGTTATTTAACCGATAATGATGGCAAATTGGGGCTCGGAGGTATCTGTCTTGTGGCAGGTTTGGGTGGAAGAGACAGAAGAGACGGTTCATTTGAATATTACATGTCTGAACCGGTAGTTAAAGATGATGCCAAGGGAACGGCACCGTTTATATTGGCGTATCTGGGTTAATTTTGTCTGTTTGTGAACAGTAATATATTTAGCGCAATAACAAGGGCACCGTCGATAAAACGACAGTGCCCTTGCTATTGAGAATGGTACATTGGGGTTATGGGGTATGCACCTAATATAAAGATGTCAAGTTAACGAGTCATTAACGTTTGAAAATTTTTTAAAATTTTTTTGAATAGAAAAATCGGTCGCAAAATGTTAAAATATTAAAGATGTTTTATTTTGCGAGGTCATTATGAGAGATATATACGACGAAAATTTAAATAATATTTTTGGAAAAAGAAATAATTACACGGCCGAGGAGATTGACAAGGCCCAGCAACGCAAGAGAAAATTCGGCGGGACTTTGCTTGAAAACCTTGAGATAGTTACGGGACATGCTCTGCCGGATATTAAAGAGGGGCTGTCAGATCCGACATTAAGTCAGCTTCCGGGGGGCGCAAATTTAAATCCGTATTCAGTAAGTCTTAATGACGCAAAGAGCCTTGAAAGTGAAATTGATGCTTTTACGGGAAGCTTAAAAACTTATCGCAATGAAAACGACAAGAAGGTTGAGGCGGCACCGGTTTCATCGAGGCATACGATTTCGGGTGAGGAAGCACTGGATGCTTTTGAAGGTATTGAAAATGTTGTAAACGAGACTGTTTTCGGTCAGACGGATTTTGTACACAAGCTTACCATAGCATTTAAGCGTCCTTTCGTTATCATGGAAGATGAATCGCTTGCGCGAAATGCAATATATGTTACCGGTGGCGAGTTTACGGGACGCCATACAACAATCAGGGAGCTTGCTTGCGAGATGGCAAAGCGTAAGCTTATCAAGTCTTCCGAAATAAGTGTTATGAACCTAAGTCTGTATCCTTCGGCAGGCGAAGAAAAACTTTTTTTGCAGGATTTGTATTCATGCCTGTCGGATGTTAATGAGATTATTCTTTTTGAAAATTTCAGCGAGTGTCATCCCGCATTTTTAACAAGACTTTCCGAGCTGGTGATTAAAGGTAAATGTCAGCTTTCGGAGCGTTATATAAGTCAGAAGGGGCAACTTATCAATGTTACAAATGCGCTTGCAAGCGAGACGGTAGGGTCATTGTCGGCAGAGGGGAAATATCTTGTGTTCTTAAGCACAAAGTCGCTTGAAAAGCTTGCAGATGCCATGGGTGCACCCTTTGTAAATGCTTTGGGCGATGTTGTTACAACGGCGGCTTTGTCATGTGATGCACTTTTACGTGTAAGTACCCGTGAACTTAAAGAACTGACTGAAAAGGCTGATAAGCAGCTTAAATTTAAACTTTCAAGTGATGACGCGTTTATTGAATACAGCTTGAAAATGAGTGAAAAGAATGCCGGTCTTAAGGGAATAATTCATTTTTATGATGACTTAACGATGGCGCTTGCGGAGTTGAGGCTTGAACGTAACATCCCCAAAAATGCGGATGTAAATCTTATTCTTAAGAATGATGTTCTTTTCGCTAACGTTTGCAACGAGGATATTCCGTTAATGAGTGTTCTGCCCGGCAAATATACCGGTGAACTTGATGCGGTTAAAGCCGAAATGGATTCAATTGTCGGCTTAAAGACCATTAAAGAATATATTTTCAGTCTCGAAGAGTATTATAATACCCAGAAACGTCGCCGTGATGCAGGCCTGAAAGCCGGTGAAGTTAATAAGCATATGATCTTTACAGGTAATCCCGGTACAGGTAAAACAACGATTGCGCGTATTATCAGCCGATATTTAAAGGCCATCGGTGTTTTGTCCGGCGGACAGCTTATAGAAGTTTCAAGGGCTGACCTTGTGGGCCGTTATGTGGGTCACACGGCACCGCTTACCAATCAGGTAATAAATTCCGCCATTGGTGGGGTTTTGTTTATTGATGAAGCATATTCGCTTTACCGGGGTAACGATGATTCGTTCGGGCTTGAGGCAATTGATACGCTGGTGAAGGGTATAGAAGATAATCGTGATAATCTTGTCGTTATTTTGGCAGGTTATTCAGATGAGATGGAAGAGTTTTTGGAGTCCAACTCAGGGTTAAAGAGTCGTTTCCCCAATATAGTGAACTTCCCCGATTATACGGGAGAAGAATTGCTTGCAATCGGTGATATTACGGCCAAATCCAAAGGCTATGTCATTGATGAGGGTGCTAAACCGGGGCTTTTGGCATATTACAATGCCGTTCAGTCCGTTCGTGCCAAGGATGCCGGTAACGGACGACTGGTACGTAATAAAATCGAAGAAGCCATCCTTAATCAGTCGCGTCGGCTTGTAGCCGAGCCGGATGCAGACTTATCATTACTTACTTCGATGGACTTTGATTTAACTGATGTTGAAGGCTGATAAAATCGCATATAAGAGCGCATATAAGAGCGCATATAAGAGCGTCCCCTGTCTTGTACCACGGGGGACGCTTCTTTTGTCTTGCAGCAATTATTTTATAGCCGGACATTTCCAATGTTTTCGGTGAAATCTTCGAATTTCTTATTTAATGTTTCAATACGTTCACGCATGGAAATCGATTCGATACGCTTAAAGTTAAGTGAGGGATATGCTTTTTCGAGTCGCTTATGTACAAAAGAAAATTTTTCACGTCCGGTGAATTCTTCGCCATACTTTTTGCTTGAAAAGGCAACGTAGCTGTCATAGCGTTTCATGAGCTTGGATGCGGTTGCTTTCATGTTGTCCTTTACCTGATCGGTATGTTCTTTCGCTTCATCGGTAATGTCTGAAAGCTTTTCTTTCTGCTCACCGATTTCCTCCATACTTTTAAGGGTTGTTGCGGAAATTCTGGAGCCCAATGCCTCCGCAACTTTATTAAGAAAGTTATCAAGGTCGTTGGCAAGTTTTAGCTGAAGTCCGACCTTGGCAAGTGCGGCTACGGTTATTATCAGGTCGGCCAGCATAAACGAGTAGAATATAATAAAGCTTATGTTTTTGAGGGTATTCGGTGTTTTATCGTATGCAAGCATTACAATCGGCTGCACGACCTTCATGATGAGCACACAGCCGATACCCCATAAAAGCGAAAACTTAAGACATACATACCCTTTAATGTTGAAGTGCTCATTGGTGTAATCCCACCATTTCTGGTGAAAAATGACTTCTAAAACGAAGCCTGTTAAAAATTCAAGAACCGACGTTAATATGACCGATCCTATATACAGCAAAAGAAGGTTGTCCTGCAACGGTGTCAGCAGCAATATTACAATTGTGGCACCGACGCCGTAAATAGGGCAAAGAGGACCGTTTAAGAAACCTCGGTTTACAAATTTGCCGGTACATGTTGTTTTGTAAATAACTTCCGTACACCATCCGATTACGGAATAGAACATAAAGAAAAGAAGAATATGTGAAAAGTAATACATACTAATCTCCATTTCGCTTGTGAAATCCGGAGCGCACTATGCAGTGTACCCCTTGGGGGACAAAATTGTTTAGTGAAAAAAAGCTATTTTTCACACTAAACTCCGTTTTGTTTTATTTTTGCTTTACATGATAACATTTTTTGCTGAAATTGTCTTTTGGCAATAAAGATGCTGTGCGCAAGGAGCGTCCCCATAGCCAAGACAAAAGAAGCGTCCCCACAGCCAAGACAAAAGAAGCGTCCCCATAGCCCATAGCTCTTCACTTTTGAAGTTAAGAATGGTAGAATAAAATAAATATGTTTAGGAGTATATTGGTTAATGGGTAAGTTGGAAAGAAAGTTTGGCAAATATGCAATAAAGAATCTGTCATTGATTCTGTTAATCTGCTACGGAGTAGGTTATCTTTTGTCGTTAACACAGGGAACGTCGACAGTTTTAGCGTATTTATCACTCGATCCCTATGCGATAATTCATGGGCAGGTATGGAGACTTGTAACATGGGTTTTGATACCGCCGTCGGAATTTACATTTCTTACGGTAATCAGTCTGATATTTTATTATTCCATTGGCAGGACGTTAGAACGCACCTGGGGAGACTTTTTGTACAACGTATATATTTTCTCGGGAATGCTGTTTACGATTGTCGGAATGTTTGCTTTGATGGGCATTTTGATGCTTTTCCCCAATGATTACGTAACGTATTACGGTATGGCCGGTTTAATGTCTATTGTAGGCAGGTTGTATGTATCGACTTATTACATTAACATGTCGATTTTCCTTGCTTTTGCAATGACATTTCCGGATATTCAGGTGCTGCTTATGTTTATAATTCCTATCAGGATGAAGTGGCTCGGATATGCGTACGGTGTATTGCTTGTATATGAGTGTATCGTGGGAAATCTGTTTTCTCGCGTAATTATTTTTATGTCGCTTTTAAACTTCATAGTTTTCTTTATAATTTACCGGCGCAATCGGTACGGCTCGATAAGGTTCAGGGCAGGGCAGGCTGTGCGGCGCGCCAAATTTACGGGAAGTGTCAGGGCGGCGAGTACGCCTAACGGAATTTCAAAGCACAAATGTGCCATATGCGGTTGTACCGAGCTTACGAATCCCGACATGCAATTCAGATTCTGCTCAAAGTGTAACGGAAATTATGAATATTGTTCGGAGCACATTTTTACGCATAAACATATAGGATGGGAAAGTGAGTTATAATGAACGAACAACAGGAATTTGCAAAAAGAATCAATGATTTGACCGAACTTGCACTCGATCAGGAAAACGTTATTTTTGAGGATCAGCTTTACGATATTTTCCCGGAAGTTAAGGAAGATGAGGCTAAGCTTGCGGTAATTAAGGACTATCTTACCGAAAAGAAGATTGGTATTAACGAAAAGATTTCTTTCGAAGAATACATGTCCGATGATGAGAAAAATTACCTGAACTTTTACCTTGATGATTTAAAAGAACTGAAGGAACTTACAAAGGGCGAACGTGAAGCTTTTATGCTCTCGGCTATGGCAGGTTCCGAGGACGCACAGCTGGTTATTATGAACGACACCCTTAAGAATGTTGTGGAGATAGCTAAACTGTACGTCGGTCAGGGTGTTTTGATTGAAGATCTTATCGGAGAGGGAAATATTGAGCTTGTTACAGCCGTTACGATGCTTGGGGCATGCGAAAATGCCAAAGAAGCAGAGGGTATGCTGGCAAGTCGCATCATGAATGCCATGCAGGATTTGATTGCCGCCGATATGGATGAAACAAGCGCCGAAGAAAAGCTCCTTAAAAAGGTCAATAAAGTAGCTGAGGCCGCACATGAACTTGCAACCGATTTGGGCCGTAAAGTTACGGTCGTTGAGCTTTCGGCAGAGTCAGGCATTTCACTTAACGAAATAGAAAAGGCGCTTAAGCTTACGGCCAACAATATTGAGGATATTGAAGTACCGGATTATCTTAAATAGCAACATTAATCGGATTTCACGAGCAAGATGGAGACTTATATTAACATGAAAGATTTTAAAGGTTGTACCGGATATACATTAATTTCAAAAGAAGAGCTTAAAGACATTAACTCGATAGGATACGTGTTATGTCACGATAAAACCGGTGCGAGAGTAGTATGCATTTCAAATGATGATGACAATAAAGGTTTTATGGTAGGCTTTAACACCCCCCAGGACAATTCCACCGGTGTGCCGCATATACTCGAACATTCAGTATTGTGCGGTTCTAAAAAGTATCCGGTGAAAGATGCAATTACCGAGGTTGGCAAAGGCTCGTTAAATACATTTTTAAATGCATTTACATATCCCGACCGTACCGTTTACCCGGTAGCAAGCTGCAACAATAAAGACTTTGACAACTTAATGGGAGTATATTTGGACGCCTGCTTTTTCCCGAGAGTATACGATGAGCCCAACATTTTTAAGCAGGAAGGCTGGCACTATGAGCTTTTCCAAGAAGATGGGGAACTTACAATAAACGGCGTAGTTTACAATGAAATGAAGGGGGTATATTCATCACCAGAGCAGTCCTGCAACCAAAATCTCATGCTTACATTATTCCCGGACACCCAGTACGGAGTTGTTTCGGGTGGAGATCCCGATTGCATTCCAAATCTTTCTTACGAAGATTTTGTTTCTTTTCATAAAACCTTGTATCATCCGTCCAACTCACGTATTTTCCTATACGGCGATATGGATATTGCGGAAAAGCTTACATATATTGATAAAGAATATTTAAGCAAATTCGATTACCTTAAAGTAAATTCCGAAATAAAGTATCAGAAGCCTTTTGAAAAAGCAAAGCGCATCGTTATGGAATATCCCGTATCCGACAATGCGGATGTTAACAAGACGTTCTTAACCTACAATGTTGTGTGCTCGGATTATACCGATACCCTCACAACCGAAGCCATGGACATCATTAACTATGCCCTTTGCTCGGTTCCGGGGGCAAAGTTAAAGCAGCGTCTTATAGATGCGGGCATCGGCACCGACGTCTACTCGGAATACGAAACCGATACGTGTCAGAAGTTCTTTTCAATTATTGCTCAGGATGCAAATCCGAAGGATGAAAAGCGGTTTATAGAAATCATTGAAGATACAATCAGGGAAATTATCGCTGAAGGCTTTGACAGAAAGACCATCGAAGCAGCAATTACTTCAAATGAGTTTAATTATCGCGAAGCCGATTACGGTTATTACCCTAAGGGAATAGCATACGGCTTAATGACGATGGATGAGTGGGCGTATTCGGATGACAACATATTTGCCAATTTAAAGCAGAGTGAAGTGTTCAAAAAACTTCGAAAAGGCTTAAATGAAGGTCTGTTTGAAAATGTTTTAAAGGAACGTGTCCTTAATAATCCTCATAAAGTGATTTTTATATATAACCCTAAAAAAGGTCTGGCCCGTGAAAAGGAAGATGCGCTTAAGGAAAAACTTGCAAAAATCAAGGCCGGTCTTTCAAAAACCGAGCTTAAAAAGCTCATTGCGGATACAAAGGCATTAAAGCTTTACCAGGAGACTCCCGATTCCGAAGAAGCACTTGCAACAATCCCGAGTCTTAAACTTTCCGATATCGATAAGGAAATAAAGCATCTTGAATACAGTGTAAGTGAAGTGGCCGGTGCGAAGGTTGTTTTTACGAAACAGCCTTCAAACGGTATTGTATATTTCAGCATTGTGTTTGATTTAAATTCGCTTCCGGTTGAACTTTACCCTGCTTTGAGCGTTTTAAAAGGATTGTATGGCAGCGTTAACACGGCTAATTATAAATACGGCGATCTGGTAAATGAATTTAACATTAAGACCGGAGGAGTTACAGCAACTGCCGAAACGTATACAACGGTTGACAATCTTGATGAGTGTAATCTGACCTTTGAAGTAAAGGGGCGTGCTTTCTACGAAAACATTAAAGATGTGTTTGCTTTAATTGCCGAAGTTTTGTTTACGTCGGATATTACAGACAAAAAACGTATTAAAGAGCTTTTGCAGCAGGGCAAAACACGCAGTCAGGGTAATATGATTTCAAGCGGTCATGCGGTTGCCGTTTCCCGTGCGAAGTCCTATTTAAGCAATGCCGCAAAGGTAAGTGAAATTCTTTCGGGTGTTGATTTTTACAGGTACATTGAAAAGCTTAACGGTAATTTCGATGAAATGTATGATGCACTTGTATCCGACATGAAGAAGGTTACCGATTACATTTTGAATTCCTACAATATGGAAGTGCTTGTGGGCGCCGAGGAAACCGGGTTTAAACAATTTACGGGCGAGCTCGAAAATTTCATTAAAAAATTTAAAAATGAAAAACGTACTAATATTTCCCAAAAGGTTGCGGCTGTTAGGATGCAGGAGGGATTTACTTCTTCATCCCAAGTCCAGTACGCATGCCTTAGCGGTAATTTTATTAAACACAATTTACCGTATGTCGGAGCACTTTCCTGCATGCGTAGCATTCTTTCTACCGAATATTTGTGGAACAACGTACGAATTTTAGGCGGCGCGTACGGCTGCATGTGCGATTTCAACAGATTCGGGAACGGCTTCTTTGTGTCATACAGAGATCCTAAGCTTAAAGAAACTTATGAAGTTTATAAGAATGCATCGAAGTTTTTGAAAGAGTACCCGGATGACGCAGATGTCATTGAACGCTATATTATATCAACAATAGGCGAGATAGATGCGCCGGTTTCACCTTCGGTAAATACAAGCCGTGCTTATATTTACTATAAGTGTCATGTTACCGCGCAAATGCTCGATAAATCGCGTAAGGAACTGCTTAATACGACTGTTGAAGATATACACGGGCTTTCAAAATACATTGATGCAATCGTAGAGGATAACTGTGTATGCACTGTAGGCGGTGAAGAAATACTCAAAAAAGAAGGAGATATGTTTGATATTATCACACCTTTATTTGAAGCATAGGAGGCTTACAATACGATGAAAAAAACAGTCAGATTATCAGCTTTGGTGATGGCACTTTTGATGCTTACTGCGTGCGGGGCATCAAGTCAGGCAACAAGCGCTGCCAGCTATTTCAGTAAATCAGCAGCCGATACGGCTTATGCGGAGGTTGCCTACGATAACGGATATTATGCACCGCAAAGTGGTGCATACAATTACGAGACCGCGGACAGTTCCTTTAAGCAGCAGGATACATTTAATGACTCTGCCAGAAAGCTTATCAAGAAATACAATATTTCTACCGAGACCGAACATTTTGACGATTTTTTAAACGCAATTCAGACACGCGTAAACGATCTCGGCGGTTACATAGAAGCTTTAAATACTTATAACGGAAGTGCTTATTACAACGGACGCGTAAACCGTACTTCTACGCTTACGGCAAGAATTCCCTCGGTTAACCTCGAAAACTTTGTAAATTTCATAGGCGACAGTGCTAATATTACCAGCAAAAATTTAGGCGTAAGCGATGTTACGACAGAATATGTTGACACGGAAAGCCGCAAGGCAACCTATGAAATCGAGATGGAAAGGTTACTTGCAATGCTTGAAAAGTGCGAGACGGTTGATGATATGATAGCAATTGAGTCGCGCCTTTCGGAAGTTCGCTATAATCTTGAAGCCATGGAAAGACAGCTTCGCACATACGATAATCTCGTTGATTATTCAACGGTTTACCTTGATATTTCCGAAGTGACAAAATATACAGAACCCGATCCCGTTACTTACGGCGACAGAATTGCAAACTCCTTCAAGGCAGGCTGGGCTGATTTCGCAGATTCTTTCCAGGATTTCACGGTGGATTTTCTGTATGCGTTACCGAAGTTAATACTGTGGGGCGGTATTATTGCTGCAGCAGTAGTAATTATTGTCAAAAAGTCAAATAAGAAAAAAGCAAAAAGGGTTGCCGAATCCGAAGCAAACGCTCTGGCTAAAATGAACCAGGCTATGGATACGGCAAACAGGAAAGCAAATAATTAATGAGTGATATTGAAAACAAGACATTAAAATCGGGATTTGTGACGATAATCGGCAGGCCTAACGTCGGTAAATCAACGCTCATGAATCAGCTTATAGGACAGAAGATTGCAATTACATCCAATAAGCCTCAAACTACACGAAATCGTATTATGACAGTTTATACCGGTGATGAAGGACAGATTGTTTTTTTGGATACACCGGGACTTCATAAAGCTAAAAATAAACTCGGTAACTATATGATGAGTGCGGCCAATTCATCGATTAAAGACGGTGATGTTATCCTTTTTTTGCTTGAGGCGGGTAAGCCCGTGGGCAACCGTGAAAAAGAAATAATTGAATCGTTGGAAAGTTTAAAACAATCGAAGATTCTGGTTATCAATAAGATTGATGCCGTCACACGTGAAGCTTTGGTGGGGATAATTGCCGAATACAGTAAACTTGCAAAGTTTGATGAAATAGTACCCGTATCGGCTATGGAAGGCACAAACTGCAGCGAATTGATTTCCTGCATTTTCAAGTATCTGCCTTACGGTGAGCCTTTTTACGATGAGGATACGGTTACCGATCAGCCTGTGCGCCAGATTGCCGCTGAAATGATTCGTGAAAAAGCGCTTCATGCGCTTTCGGATGAAATACCGCACGGAATTGCCGTAATGATGGAAAAAATGGATTTTTCGGGCAAAGTTGTAGAGATTGAGGCAACAATTGTCTGCGAAAAAGATTCTCACAAAGGCATAATAATCGGTAAAGGCGGGGAAATGATCAAAAAAATCGGTACAAATGCCCGCTATGAAATCGAAAAAATGCTTGAACGGAAAGTTAATCTTAAACTGTTTGTAAAGGTTAAAAAGGAGTGGAGAGATTCCGAATTTTTGCTTAAAAACTTTGGATATAATCCGGATGACTTTAAAGTGGGTAAGGGAAACTGATGCAGGATTTTCTGAAAGTGACCGGTATGGTAATCGGTTCGTATCCTCAAGGTGAATATGACAGAAGAGTTGTGCTGCTGACGCGCGAATGCGGCAAGATTACCGCTTTTGTGAAGGGCGCCCGCAGACAGGGAAGCCGTTTCATGGGCACTACGGATATGTTTGTGTTCGGTAACTTTGAACTGTTTGTGGGGAAATCGTCTTATAATATTCAGAATGCCGAAATTTTAAATTATTTTGAATTTTTAAGAACCGATATCACGGCTGCATATTATGCAATGTATTTTTTGGAACTTGCAGACTATTATTCACTTGAAAATAACGATGAATCGTTGCTTTTGTTGCTGGTTTATCGTGCAATTCAGGGGCTTAAATCAGCTAAACTTGATAATGAGTTTGTGCGCAGAATATTTGAGATAAAGCTTTTTGTGATTGAAGGTGAATTGATACCGATTGACCGCATAGGAAGCTTTCCGGATACGGTTTACGGATTGATTGATTATGTGGCGGAAAGCTCTATTGAGAAACTGTTCAATATTCAGGTAAGCCCTGGAATGATGACGGCAGTTTCGGATATTGCCGATTATGAAAGAAAGCATCTGGTGGATCGTCACTTAAACAGTCTTGAAATACTTGATACCATGAAATAATAATAAAAAGCGTTTCGCTTGCAAAATCTGAAAGCCTTTCCTATAAAGCAAGAAAAAACGGTGTGTGAAATGTGATATGTACCCAGAATCCTGGACACATATTTATGAACTAGGCAGAACACATGGATGCTATCCTGTATTGTACAGGTGGCATCCATTTTGTTTTTGCCTGAATTCTTTTATTATTATAATAATCTATATATTCTTCAACAG
>JAZLHV010000035.1:0-50799 GCA_045617045.1 Lachnospiraceae bacterium | reverse complement strand
TTATAATAATAAAAGAATTCAGGCAAAAACAAAATGGATGCCACCTGTACAATACAGGATAGCATCCATGTGTTCTGCCTAGTTCATAAATATGTGTCCAGGATTCTGGGTACATATCATTTTTGATATGTGCCGTTTTTCTATTTTTGAAAAGTGTCTGTAAAGTAACCGGATTTTGAAATCGGCTCGCCGCCTGCAGCCAAATGTTTGGTATCGCCGATAACCTGAACCCTGAATGAAGCTGTGCCGGGTATTCTTTCTTCGCAGCCTACGATTGTAACACTTGTGGGAGCAGTAAAAAATGTATGCCACAAAAGTACGGGCGAAATACCCAAAAGGTGTGAAAGCATAACATATGAAACGCCAAGGTGGCAAAAGAAAACAAGCGTTGTATTATCGCTTTCATGGTCAACCCGGTAAAGATTGCCGTCACGCCTATATCCGTATTTGGCTAAAACCGCATCAAGCCCGTTGGCAACTTCAAGATATCTGTCGTGTATATTTGATTCACGGTAAATATCAGGCTCAAACCAGTGGTCTTTATCAAAAAATTCGGGTGTGTTACGCCAAAACTCGGGCATATAATCCCAGGGAACTCGTATTTTCCCCGAGTGAGGGTCTTTAATCGGTACAAAAAATTCCTGAAGCCAGTCAAGTGTGATTCCGGTTCGATTAATCCTGTTAAGACTGTATGCAGCTGTTTCTTGAGCACGTCCGAGCGGAGAAATATAAAAGTCGGTTACATTTTCCCAGCCGGAAACTCGGTCGGCCAGCAATTTTGCTTCACGTATACCTTTTTCCGTAAGAGAGTCATTAACATAGTCGGGATCGCCGTGCCTGATAAATATTAATTTCATAGTTTCCCCCATTTCCTGTTATCAGATTAATTTTACACGAAAAAGAAGATTTTACTATTGAAACATATGTTCGTATGTGGTAAATTAATATTGTATAAAAACGATTTTAAAATATATTTTTTCTTTTGCCTGTTCATGAAAAAGTTTGATTTTTTATTGATTCTTGCCTGTATAGCGTGCTTTATCGTTTTACCTGTCGCTTTAAAAATTGCCGGTGCGTCGACGGATGCCGGTGCGTCGTTACGTGTTAAGGTTTACAGTTTTGGAACGCTTTACGGTATATATGATTTGAATACGGATACGGATATACATATATCCTGCAAGGTAGGGTTTAATGACGTTTCAATACATGGCGGCAGTGTCATTGTGTGCGAATCCGATTGCCGCAATAATTTGTGCGTTAATTCCAAACCGATTTCTAATGCAGGTGAGTCTGTTGCATGTTTGCCTCATGGGCTTTTTATTATTATTGACAACAAGTCGAATGATTATTTGATTGATGGGGTAGCTTACTGATGAAGCATAGTACGTCTCGTGTTGTCTTTTGCGGAATTGCTACCGCACTTTCAATGATATTTTCATATGTTGAATTTCTTGTTCCGTTTAATTTTGGTGTTCCCGGCATTAAATTAGGGCTTTCCAATATTGTGGTTATTGTTCTTTTTTATGTATTGAATCCTTGCTGTGCGGCAATAGTAGGGCTACTGAAAGTCTTTTTAAGCGGACTGTTGTTTGGCACGATTTTGAGTACGGCTTTTTCGCTTGCGGGTTTTTTTCTAAGCTTTTTGGCATTGTTTCTTTTGCAGAGATTTAATGCCTGTCATAATGCAGTTTTTTCTGTTGTCGGTATAAGTGTCGTGTGTGCTTGTTTTCATACATTTGGCCAACTGCTTACGGCTGCGGCTTTTACCGATTTATCACTTCTTATGTTTTATCTTCCGATAATCGAGGCTGCATCGGTTGTGGCAGGGCTGGTTACCGGATATCTTGCTAAAGTATTGATTGAAAGGATTTCCTATAATGATTGGCTATGTTAAAGGCACTTTGGAAGAGTCGCGTCCCGGAAAAGTTGTTATTGATGTAAACGGTTTTGGAGTTAATGTGTGTGTTTCCGATACACTTCGCGAGGAACTTCCCGCTATCGGAAATTTTGTAAAACTTTACACATACATGAGCGTAAGGGAAGATGCGATGACCCTTTACGGTTTTTTGACAAGGGATGCGCTTGATTTGTTTAATCTTTTGATTACGGTAAGCTCAATCGGCCCTAAAGTCGCCTTGGGGTTATTGGGGGCATATTCGGTAGCTGATATTAAATATCTTATAGTTACCGAGGACGTTTCAAAACTTTCCAAAGCCCCGTCTATCGGCAGGAAAACAGCAGAGAGAATAGTCCTTGAATTGAAAGATAAGGTTAATAAAGACGAGATTAACGGTCTGCTTGATGCCGTTAACGTCAATGCATCCGGCACTGCCCTTACGGATAATTGCAAAGATGCAATTGAAGCTTTGGTTGCCCTTGGATACGATCGTAAAGATGCCACCAATGCAGTTTCGATGGTTGAACATCCCGAGGAACTCGATGCAGGTCAGATATTAAAACTTTCACTTAAAAATATGTTCTAACCATCGGAGGTATTTGATGAAGAGAATGATAGAAACCAACATTCAGGATGAAGACGTTGTATTGGAAGGCTCGCTTCGACCTCAGTTCTTAAAAGATTATATAGGTCAGGATAAAGTCAAGAACATTATGAAGGTTTATATTGAGGCTGCAAAGAATCGTCATGATGCGCTTGATCATGTATTGCTTTACGGACCTCCCGGTCTGGGTAAAACAACCTTGGCAGAAATTATTGCCCATGAAATGGGTGTTAATATTAAAATCACAAGTGGTCCTGCAATTGAAAAGCCGGGCGATATGGCGGCAATTCTTTCGGGTCTTCAAGAGGGGGACTTGCTTTTTATAGACGAAATTCACCGTCTTAATAAACAGATAGAAGAAGTTTTATATCCGGCAATGGAAGACTACTCGCTTGACATTATGATTGGAAAAGGTCCATCTGCTAAATCTTTGCGACTGGATCTTCCTAAATTTACGTTAGTGGGGGCTACTACTCGCGCGGGGCTGTTATCGGCTCCTTTACGCGATCGTTTTGGTGTTATAGAGCGACTTGAATTTTATAGTGTTGAAGATTTATCAACGATTATCCGGCACTCTGCCAAGATTTTAAATGTTAAAATTGAGCAGGAAGGTGCGCTTGAGCTTGCACGGCGCAGCCGGGGCACGCCAAGACTTGCCAATCGTATTTTAAAGCGTGTGAGAGATTTTGCGGAGGTACGTTACGACGGTGTAATTACTGCGGAGGTTGCCAAAACAGCACTTGATTTAATGGATGTTGACAGATTGGGACTTGACCATATAGATCGAAATCTTCTTACTACCATGATTGAATTGTACCATGGCGGTCCCGTAGGCCTTGAGACTTTGGCGGCCACCATAGGTGAAGACCCTGGTACAATTGAAGAAGTCTATGAACCTTATCTTATTAAGAACGGTTTTATTGTAAGGACACCTCGCGGAAGGCAAGTGACAGAGCTTGCTTACAGCCATTTAGGTATTGAAATTTAACAATCCATTTATTATAATATTTTATAGTTTTTGTGTTGTTTATTTTTTCTATCGGGGGCTTTTATGGCTGTTAAAACAGACACTGAAGTAATTATAGGGGGCAAGGTTCTTCGCTTAAGCGGTTATGAAAGCGAGGACTATTTACAAAAGGTTGCTGCTTACATAAACAGTAAGATTACTGAGTATAACAGAGTTGAAAGTTTCAGACGTTCACCTGTCGAAACTCAGAATATTTTGTTGCAGCTTAATGTTGCCGATGATTATTTTAAGGCCAAAAAGCAGATTGCTCTTTTAGAGGAAGAAATATCTGCCAAGGAAAAGGAACTTTATGACTTAAAGCACGAGCTTATTGCTTCACAGATTAAGCTTGATAATGCCGACAAAGAACGTAAGTCCTTGAAGAATGAGCTTGATGAGAGCACCAAGAAACTTATCAGACTCGAAACAGAGCTTAAAATGAGTTAGATTAAAGGCTGTTTTTAACAGCCTTTTTACTTTATAAGAAATTTTTTCAAATTTCTTATAATAAAATATCGCTGTCGCGACCGCACTCGGTACGCGCGTTTCGCAAGCGAAACGCTATTTTGTTTGCTATTTAATAAAGTGTAGGATTATTATGGAAATTTTATCACCAGCGGGAAATTATAAAGCTTTTATAGGCGCTGTTAACGCCGGTGCGGATGCTGTTTATTTGGGCGGCACAAAATTTGGCGCCAGAGCATATGCCGACAACTTTACCGATGAAGAAATAATACGTGCGATTCAGTATGCGCATGTTTTTGGCGTTAAAGTATATTTAACCGTAAATACTTTACTGAAAGAGTCGGAATTTGAAGAATGTATCGAATATATCACCCCTTTTTACGAGGCCGGTCTTGATGCCTGCATTGTGCAGGATATCGGCCTTATTTCTGTGTTCGGTAAATATTTTCCCAAAATGGAATGTCATGTCAGCACCCAAGGGTTTTCAACCGGTATTGAGTCTGTTAAGTATTACAGAAAAATGGGTGCTTCGCGTGTTGTTTTGGCACGTGAATTAAGCCTTTCGGAAATTGTTAACATTAAAAAGAATGTAGACGTTGAACTTGAAACGTTTATTCATGGGGCAATGTGTTACTCATATTCCGGCGAATGCCTTTTTTCATCATGCATAGGCGGTCGCAGCGGTAATCGCGGAAGGTGCGCGGGAACATGTCGTCTTCCGTACAGATTTTCGGATAATAACAAAAAGCCGGGCGAAGAGTGTTATCTGCTTTCAATGAAAGACCAATGCACAATTGAAATGATTCCCGAGCTGATTAAGGCAGGAATTGATTCACTGAAGATTGAAGGTCGCATGAAGAAGCCGGAATATACTGCTTTTGTTACTTCGATTTACCGTAAGTACATAGATATGTATATCAATCGTCCGGATGATTTTAAAGTTTCACAGCAGGATATTGATAGCTTAAAGCATATGTATCTGCGCTCTGAAATCGGTACAGGGTATTATCACAAATATAACGGCAAGGATATGATTACACTTGATAATCCGGCATACAGCGGTAACGATGAGAAGCTTATGCAGTTTATAAAGAGTAAATATCTTGATAAGCCCGTAAAGAAACCGGTTGATATTTATTTTGCGGCAGTGAAGGCCACTCCGCTAACGCTTACGCTTGTATGCGATGATAAATCCGTTACCGTAAGCGGAGAGTATCCTGAAATAGCCGAAAATAATCCTACGACAAGGGAGCAGGTTCTTAATAAACTCAGCAAATTGAACGATACACCTTTTGAACTTCAAAATGAGTATATCGATATAGAAGATGGTTTGTTTATTCCCGCAAAGTTTATAAATGAATTACGTCGCGACGCGGTGAATGAACTTATCGGAGAATTTTTGTGTAAAGAACAGAATACGCGACCTAAAGAGGTACCTTACGTACGTATAAAACATCCTTTCGAAGCAAAGCCCATATTTGAGTTTAAGTTTTTAAATCAGTTGCAGATATTGGCAAAATCGGATATCGATTTTTATGCGTTAATGTCAACGGAACTTTTGCTTTCCGACAACGTTAATGTTTGCGCCTTCCTTACCCAAAACAATATTGATGCATTGGTGGCACTTCCTTTTGTGGCAAGGGATAAAGATACTTCCGTGATTTATGAATGCTTACGTGTGGCTGCGGCCAATTCATGCATTAAAGGTGTTGTTGTAAACAACACACAATGTCTTAATATTTTACATAATATTGAATTTAACAAATCTGTGATTATCGGTCCCGGTTTATATTGCTTTAATAACTGTTCTGTAAAATATTTAATCGGGTATGGCGATGCATACATATATCCGTATGAATTGTCAAAGCATGATATAAATGATATTAATGAGGCAAAAGGTTTTCTTTTTACATACGGTCGCGTTCCGGTGATGCATTCGGCAAATTGCGTTTTGAAGACTGCGAAAAACTGTATGAAAAATATCGATAACCTTACGGATTGCGGCTTGCATTTTAACTATATTAAAGACCGTACGGGAAGTTTAAATCCCATATATCGCAACTGTATGTTTTGTAATAATACGATTTATAATTCCGTGAAAACGGTTTTGTATGATGAAATTAAGCCTTCACACCTTAAATATTCGTATTTGTCGTTTACCGATGAAAATCCGGATGAAATATTAAGAATATTAAAAGAATTTTCGATGGCATATCGTGGTAATCTTACAAAGACATCATTAAAAGAATATACCAAAGCTTACTATAAACACGGAGTAGAATGATTTGATACAGTATATTACAACTTTATCAAAATACTTCATAACGGTTATAATTGCACTCTATACATTAGAGTGCTTTTTGGTGTTCACGCATAAGACGGAACGGGCTCGTCGCGCTACATATACCAGACAGACAATACTTATTATAGCAATGCATTTTTTCTGCTTTCTTTCACTTTGCCTTAAATCAGGAAATACCGATTATCTGATTTTCTATGGAATATTGCAGGTTCTGTTACTGGTATTTATTGAGGCAATTCCCGTATTGTACAAAAGAATAAACCGTCTGCTTATCAATAATGCATGTATGCTTATAAGTATCGGACTTGTGATTCTTGTAAGAATCGACTATATGGAGGCATATAAGCAGCTTATAATAATGTTTGTTTCAATTGTCTTGGGATGTATTATTCCCCATGTAATGAAGAAACTCAACGGAATACCCAATAAGCCTTATTGGTACGGAAGTATAGGCGCAGCTTTGCTTTTGCTGGTTTATATACTGGGAAGTGTCACAAACGGTTCAAAACTTTCGGTCAAAATTTTCGGAATATCTTTTCAGGCTTCCGAGTTTGTAAAGATTTTATTTGTGTTGTGCATAGCAGGTATAATTTATAAAAGTACCTGCATTAAAAATTTGATTATTGCCACGGCATTTGCGGCAGCACATGTTTGTATTCTTGCGCTTTCCAGAGACTTGGGTGCGGCCTTGATAATGTTTGTGGTATATGTTCTTATGATTTTTATTGCCAGCCAGAATTGGCTTTATCTGTTGCTGGGTACAGGTGCGGGAACGTGTGCGGCAATTTTTGCTTACAATATGTTCAGACATATTCAGGTACGTGTAAGTGCATTCCTGGATCCTTTTTCGGTTATTGAGAATGAAGGATATCAGATTACTCAGTCGTTGTTTGCCATTTCCTCGGGCAGCTGGTTCGGTTTGGGCCTGTTTGAAGGTACGCCTGAAACAATTCCTTACGTTGAAACAGACTTTATTTTTACTGCAATAACGCAGGAATTCGGAATGATTTTTGCGGTATGTCTGTGTTTGATATGTTTAAGCTGCTTTATTATGTTTATAAATATTTCACTGAGGCTTACGGACAATTTTTACAGGCTTACGGCAATCGGACTGGGAATTGTATATATATTCCAGATATTCTTAACTGTCGGCGGTGGCGTAAAATTTATACCGATAACAGGTGTGACGTTACCGCTTGTAAGCTATGGCGGCAGCTCCATTATGGCTACGATATTTACCTTTTTCCTGATAGAAGGTATGTATGAGATACGTAAGCCGGCCAATGAAATGACCGATGAAGAACGTTTTAACGAAAAGCTGCTTTCGAGGGAAGTGAAATATTCCTTTGGAGTAATGTATTTCTTTATTGCGCTTTTTATGTCACTGCTTATTTACATGTGCACTTTTGCATTAAAGTACGAAAAAGATCTTTTTAACAACGAATACAATCCCAGACAGGCGGTTTTACAGAACGAAAATGTCCGTGGAACAATCTATTCGAGAGATTATGATATATTGGCGCAAACAATTGATAAAGGCAAAAATGAGTATCGTTTTTATCCTTTTTACAATATTTTTTCGCATGTAATCGGATATAACACAAACGGTAAAATGGGCGTTGAAGCGCAGGCAAATTATTATCTGATTAACTCTAACGAGTCATTAAGTGATAAGGTTGAAGATGAAATTTTAGGTGACCGTCACATGGCCGATTCGGTTGTGACATCTTTGGATGTCGGGCTTCAGAAGGTTGCATACACTGCAATCGGTACCTACAGCGGCGCGGTAGTTGTTTCAAATCCCAAAACGGGTGAGATTTATGCACTTGTATCAAAACCGGATTTCAACCCCAATGAGATTCAGGAGATATGGGATACGCTTGTTGAAGATAAAACAAGTTCTGTGCTGTTAAATCGTGCAACTCAAGGTCTGTATCCGCCCGGTTCAACTTTTAAAATATATACGCTTCTTGAATATATACGTGAAAATCCGGATACATATAACGATTATCTCTTTAACTGTAACGGTGAATTGATGGTTGAAGGCGGAAAGATTATTTGTGCAAATCATGCTTCACACGGCAATGAGTCTTTGAAGCGTTCTTTTGCACAATCCTGTAACTCGTCGTTTGGTAACATCGGGCTTATGCTCGATCGCGTAAAATTTCAGGAAACCCTTGACGGACTTATGTTTAATGATAAGCTTCCGCTTGCGATGAATTATTCTCAGAGCGTTGCTCAAATATCCGAAGACTACGATGAACTTACGATGGTAAGAACGGCATTCGGCCAGGGCGATACGCTTATGACGCCTATGCACATCAATATGTTAACATCAGCAATCGCAAACGATGGCGTTTTAATGAAACCGTATATAGTTACCAAGGTCATTAACCAAAGCTTTGCAACGGTTGAAGAGTTTTCGGCCGAGGAAAGCAAGACGTTAATGACAAAAGAGGAAGCCGAAATATTGACCGAAATGATGTCTGCCGTTATTGAATCAGGTACCGGTAAACGTTTAAAAGGTACGTCTTATACGGTTGCCGGCAAAACCGGTTCTGCCGAATTCAGTGATTATACAACATCCACACATTCGTGGTTTACCGGATTTGCACCTATAGACGATCCTGAAATATGTGTTACGATTATTCTTGAAAATGCCGGTACCAGCGGTACGCATGCGGTGCCAATGGCCAAAAAAATATTTGACGAATACTTTAGAAGATACGATAATGGGGACTATATTCCCGAAGAATAAAATGTGTTAAACTATATCTGATGGAGGGTTTGCAATGAAAGAAGCAACCAGTTGTGGCGGTATTGTAATATATCGCGGTAAGATTTTAGTGCTTTACAAAAATTTTTACGATCATTATCACGGATGGGTTCTTCCCAAAGGAACTGTTGAAAAAGACGAAGAACATGAAGAAACCGCAGTACGTGAAGTCAAAGAAGAGGGCGGCTCTACAGCAAGAATAGTGTCGTATATCGGTGACACACATTATAATTTTCATACATCAAATGATGACATTGACAAAACGGTTCACTGGTATTTGATGCAGACAGACAGCTTCTTCTCAAAGCCTCAAAAAGAAGAGTATTTTGAAGATTCGGGATTTTACAAATATCATGAAGCATATTTTTTGCTTAAATTTGATAACGAACGTGATATTCTCGAAAAAGGCTATGCAATATATAAGAATTTAAAGAAAACAGGAAAGTGGCAGGAAAATTAAAAAATGTCCGGAGATAAATTCTCCGGACATTTTGACTATATGCGTTATTTATTATTTAAAAAATTGCTTCAATTTCCAAATCGGTTCTTTGTTTTAAATCAATTACCTGACCGTTTACATTAATAAGCGGACGTGACAAATGGTCGGGATTTATTAAAATAACTTCGCCGATATCATCGTTACTGAGCCGTACATTTAAGCCTAACTGAGAGTTGGCAATGTGCTGTAAAATCTGATTCAAAGCAATCGAGTTATAGAAATCTTTTGTTTTCTCAAAATTGTCAATTACCTGGAATGGATTTAACGATTTTCGGTAAGTGCGGGCATTGGTCATAGCCTCATATGCATCAATTATGCTGATGTATTGGGCAAATCGGTTAATCTGAGGCTCTCTGAGCTTAGAAGGATAACCGGTACCGTTGCAACGCTCGTGATGCTGCAATGTGGCTTTGATGATATTTTCGTCTAAAGGTAAATCCTTAATGATATTAAAGCCGGTCATTGTGTGGGTTTTCATTTTTTCAAACTCTGTGTCGGTAAGCTTGGACGGCTTCCAGATAAGTTCCTTGGGAAATGTAAACTTGCCGATATCATAAAAGAAACCGCTGAAAATAAGCGTAACAAGTTCCTCCCGGGAAAGACCGATCCACGTTCCGAAGACTCCGGCTATAAGTGCTGAATTTAAACAGTGCGCATACGTCAGGTCATCTTCGGATGGAAGCATATTATATAAATAGTCAAGCAAAAGCTCACCGGTTTTGGCACAACGTGTAATACCCGCATAAATCGAGATTAACGATGAAATGTCTACCTGTCCCTTGTTGTAAATAATATCATCCATAAGATTTTTGTAGGTAAACATATAAGCACTGTAGTTTTTCTCGAACTTTTTAAAGCCATCAGACAATCTTACACGCTCAAAATGTGTGGTGGCAAGGTCAACAGGCTCCAAAATTTCCACGCACATAATGGAATTTCGTGTAAGCTTTGATATTAAGATTTCATCAAGAGGAGTTTTGGCCTTAATAAGCAAATCGTTTTTGTAGGTGTAAACATCCTCGCCGACAATCATGCCGGGCTTTAATGCAACGGTTGCAGTGTTTTTCATTGTTTTCTCCATTCCGGCGCCGGAAATCAAAAATACCTTTAAATTGATAATAGCATAATTAATTTATTTAAGAAATATTTTTTTAAAAACACAAATTATGGTATTATATAATAAATATATTTTTGCACGAAATAGTTTATTACGGGACATATATGATTATATCGGACAATTGTTTTGTGGGAGAAGATATCAGGAATCCGCAAAAACTTCTCAATAAACTTAATAAAGGTATAGTTTTAAAAAACTTCTGTTTTATTGCTTTTGTTAATGGTGGAAACAGGCTTGAAATACTCGGTTCAGTTCTTTTTAATCAGAAATATTTTAAGAAACAGAATTATGAGATTGTTGCGCTTGTGAATTCACAAGACGATGCCTTTGAGTATATACGTGTTCTCAGCGAGCTTTCGGTACGCGCGTTCGGCGAATTTGATGCACGCCGGACTGTTGAAAAATTTCCCGCAAGCGTAATTAAGTCAACAATGGAAAGCGAGGGCGTATCATGAATGCTTTCTTTGCCGTGCTGCTTAAAATACTAATTGTTTTGGGAATCGGGTTGGGCAGTATATTTGCATTTGTGCTGCTGGTGCTTGCACTTGTACTTTTTGTGCCGATACGGTATAACGCCAAGGGCAGTTATCAAAAAGAAAGCAGTCCGAACTTTAGAGCCACTGTGTCGTGGCTTCTTCATGTTGTGTCGTTTAAAGCATCCTATACCGATAAGTTTGAAATTTCACTTAAAATTTTCGGCATTAAAGTTAAGCTTGGCAAGTCCGAAAACGACAGCGCAGACAACAGCGCGGACAACAGTGCGGACAAGAACGATGCTTTGGTTAAAGACAATAAGGTTACTTCAAAAATTCCCGACAACTTTGATGCCGACGACGATGCTTTCTCTGTGGATTTGGATTTTGACGAGGGAAAGATTGATGAATTTATAAAAGATGATTCGAGCGACGGCGATGCATCAACGCAAAAAAAATCCACAAAAACAAAGATTTATGATAAAATAAAACGGTATGTTGAAATAATTCAGACGGACTTGTTTGCAAGATGTTTTGAAAAATGCAAGGATAAGCTTGTCAAACTGATAAAGCATATTTTACCCAAAAGGTTTCAAATTGATGCAATTGCAGGCTTTGACGATCCGTCGATAACCGGCAAGATACTTGCAATACACGGAATGCTCATTCCGATTTTCGGCGGACATGTATCACTGGTCGGTGATTTTGAAAATGAAGTACTTGATATCAAAGGCAAGTTAAAAGGGCACATATGCGTGCTTAAAGTATTGCTGATTGGTGCTTCGATTTATTTTGACAAGCGTATAAGACGACTGATTAAGATATTTAAGAAAGTCTGATAATACATCAATCCGTAGCGTTTTCTTTTGAACCGCTAAATTTAAACAGATTGATATTAAGGAGACTAAATATGGCTGAAAGAGAAACAGATAACTGCAGTAACATTATTGATTCTTTACTTAACGGTATGGATGGCATTTTAGCCACCAAGACTGTTGTCGGAGAAGCTACTCACATAGGTGACACCATTATTCTTCCTTTAGTTGATGTTTCATTCGGCGTTGGTGCCGGTGCTTCGCTTAAGGATGGCACAAAAGGCGACAAACGCGGTGGTGGCGGCGGTGGACTTACCGGTAAACTTACGCCAAGCGCGGTTTTGGTAATCAAAGACGGTAATGCCAAGCTTGTTAACATCAAAAATCAGGATTCGGTTACAAAGATACTTGATATGGTTCCCGATGTGATTGATAAAATTTCAGGTATGATTCGCCCGAAGGATAAGTCATTATCCGACGAAGAAGTTATCGATGCAGCATTTGGCAAGGACATTAAGGCATCCGGCAAAGCTGATGATAAGGCTACCGCTGAGACCGGCTATTTTGAAGCATAATTAACCCCGCACACTTTAAAGAGTATAATTATGGATAGTTCGTTTGAAGAAACTTTAATCAATGGTTCTGTAGAACAGCTTAATGATTTAAAACGTTGGCTTTTCGAAGAAAATATTCGAATTACTGTTAAGCAAAAAGAGTTAAACGACCTTCATGAGAAGATTCTTAAAGAAAGAATTCAGTATCAGGAAGATATGAAGCAGATAAATCTGCGTGTTGTCAGTGAGCAGAAACGCTTAAGAGATGAGGAAGAGTTCTTCGACAAAAAGATGGAAATATTAAAGAGCGGTTTTATGCAGCTCGATCTTGACCGTCAGAAATTAGACAAGGAGCGTCAGGCGTTTGAGGCATTAAAAGCAGAGGCCAAAACCGCGAATCATGAGACGGTTTATATGGATTTGGCGGGCTCACTTTTCGCAGGCGTCAATAATCCGCTTGCATTAAAAAAGCGCTACAGAGATTTGTTAAAAATATTTCACCCGGACAATTTGTGCGGAGATACACAGATGGTTTCTGTTATTAACCGTGAGTACGAACGGCTGAAAAAAGAACTCGATTATCCGTTTAAATCGGTAAATTAGTCGCTTTTTGCAATGCAATTTATGAATCGGGAAGGCTAAAATCATGTATGACATTAAGACAATCTGCCTGCAGATATACTTTTTTGTCAACATCTTAAATTTCTTCTTGCATTTTATATTTCATTCTGTTATTATTTCAATGTTGCGAGTTTCGCACGTAGATTTTTTCTAAGGAGGTGCTAGTATGGCAAAATGTGCTGTTTGCGGTAAAGGTATTCATTATGGTAATAACGTAAGCCATTCTAATAGAAAATCCAGCAGAATGTGGGGCTCCAACATCCGTTCCGTTAACTGCAAGGTTAATGGTACACCTGTTAGACTTCATGTTTGTACCAGATGCTTAAGATCCGGTAAAGTTGAGAGAGCTTAATACATTATGAAACCTTGGAGAACCTGAAAAGGTTCTCTTTTTTTTACTTTTCTTTTTAATTAAAAAAGGTTATAATACATTAGTTGTTGATTAAATCCGGAAATAAATTTGGAGGTAGCGCATGAAGAGTTCATCTTTAGATACGCATCTTGGAAACGTTCTTATCGATCCGAATGTTATCATGCAGTACGCCGGAAGCGTTGCTGTTGAGTGCTTTGGCATTGTCGGAATGGCAAATGTTAATGTGGCTGATGGCCTTGTAAAGCTTCTTAAGATTAATTCTGCTGATTTATGCAGGGGGATAAGCGTTAACGTATCCGAATACGGCAAGTTAAATATTGAATTTCATATTATAGTTTCATATGGTGTAAGCATTAAAGCGGTTGTTGATAATCTTATCAGCAACGTAAAATATAAACTTGAAGAGTTTACCGGCCTTGAGATCGGTAAGATTAACGTCTATGTTGAAGACGTTAAAGTGATTGACTAGGAGGAACATAAAGTGTCAGCAAATGTTATAAACGCCAACGATTTGGCCAAGATGTTCTTAGCCGGAGCCAAGAATCTTGAAGCCAAGAAAGAATGGATAAATGAGTTAAATGTATTTCCCGTACCCGACGGAGATACCGGTACTAACATGACGATGACCATTATGTCTGCTGCCAAGGAAGTTTCAGCCCTGACAACTACCAATGATGTCACAATGGAATCTTTATGTAAGGCAATTTCATCGGGATCGCTTCGTGGTGCACGCGGAAATTCAGGCGTTATTCTTTCTCAGTTATTAAGAGGCTTCACAAAGATTGTGGTAGAGCATGAAGAAATTACGGTTTCTGTTCTTGCCGATGCATTTGATAAAGCCGTAGAAACTGCTTACAAAGCAGTTATGAAGCCCAAGGAAGGTACAATATTAACGGTTGCAAAGGGCGCCTCCGACAAGGCCCGTGAGTTAGCTGAGTCAGGTTGTGAGGATATCGATACCTTTTTAAAAACCGTTATTGAACAGGCCGAATATGTGTTAAGCCAGACTCCCGAAATGCTTCCTGTTTTGAAACAGGCAGGTGTAGTTGATTCGGGCGGGCAAGGTCTTGTGGAAGTTTTCCATGGCGTATATGATGCTTTCTTGGGTAAAGAAATCGATTTTTCCAATTTCAAGGTTGAAGTTAAGGCAAAACCGGTTGTCAATCGTGATGAAATCGAAACGGATAACATTAAATTCGGCTATTGTACCGAGTTTATTATCATGCTCGATAAAGTGTTTAACATTAAGCACGAACTTGATTTTAAGGCATATCTTGAATCTATCGGTGATTCGATAGTTTTGGTGGCCGATGACGAAATCGTTAAGGTTCATGTACACACAAACGATCCCGGTCTTGCAATTCAAAAAGCTTTAAAATACGGCGCTTTGTCTAACATGAAGATTGACAACATGCGCCTTGAGCACGAGGAACGTCTTTTTAAGCAGGAAGAAGCGCCCAAGCCCGAGCTTAAAGAGTATGGTTTTGTATCTGTTTCGGCCGGTGACGGTTTGAGCGAGATATTTAAGAGTTTGGGTGTTGATTGTATCATCGAAGGCGGTCAGACCATGAATCCTTCAACGGAAGATATGGTTGATGCGATTGAGATGATTAATGCAAAGACAATTTTCATATTGCCCAACAACAAAAACATTATTATGGCTGCCAATCAGGTCGAATATCTTGTTGAGGGAAAGAATGTCATTGTTATTCCCACAAAAACAATTCCGCAGGGTATAACGGCAATGATCAATTTTATGCCCGATGCCGATGCTGAAGCTAACAAGGAAGCAATGACCGAAGCAATTTCAATGGTTAAAACCGGTCAGGTTACGTATGCTGTACGTGATACAAGCATTGATGACAAAACGATTAATGCAGGCGATTTCATGGGAATCGGTGATACCGGTTTGCTGTCCGTAAATAAGAACCTCGACACGGCGGTTTGCGAAATGATTAATGAAATGAATAAAGACGATGACGTTGATTTATTCACTATTTATTACGGAAGTGACATTACCGCAGACCAGGCTGCAAATATTGTTAATTATATTACCGGTGCTTTCCCGTCTTGTGATGTGGAAGTTCAGCCGGGCGGGCAGCCGATTTATTATTACATAATTTCAGCCGAATAGGCGTTAAACCTGACAGTTATAAGTTATTCGCTGTCAGGTTTATTTGCTTTATAGGAGAAACATGAATCTTAATTCAGATGTATTAAACATCAAAGGAATAGGTGCGAAGACCTTACCGGGCTTTAATGCGGCCGGTATATTTTGCGTTAATGATTTAATTCATTATTTTCCGCGGGCATATGATGTTTATGAAAACACTTCCGACATAAAGTCATCTGTACAGGGGGCCCAAAATGCAATATACGCTACCGTAAAAAGCAATCCCAAAGTATTGCGCTTTAACGGTAAAAGCGTAGTTTCTTTCTTTGTAACCGATAACGAAACAACAGCAGAGGTTAAATTCTTCAACGCACCGTTTATGGCAAAGGCTGTCAGAGTCGGTGACAAGCGTGTTTTCAGAGGATATCTTAAGGCTCTTAAAGACAGACCGACCATCGATCAGCCCAAGATGTATACGCTTGAAGATTACGAAAAGCTTCAAGGCAAAATTGTCCCTATTTATCCTTTAAATAAAGATATTACCAATGAGCGCATCAAAAAAAGCGTAGAGTTTTGCCTGTCAGAAGTATCCTTACCGAAAGATTACTTAAGTGACGATGAATGTGCGGCAAATTCCATGCTTACTATGGATAAAGCACTTTCCGAAATTCATTTTCCCCAAAGCTTTGAATCACAGTATATGGCAAGGCGTCGAATAGTATTTGATGAATTTGTTTCTTTTGTGCGCATGCAGAAAGAAAGCTGCGAAAATACAAAGCTTATCAAAAGCGATTATAAATATTTTCCGGTTGCGGATTGCAAACGTTTGGAGGAATCTTTACCGTTTGAACTTACGGGTGCGCAAAAGAAAGCAATTAATGAAATACTTTCCGATATGGAAAGCGATTATCTTATGAATCGTTGCGTGCAGGGTGATGTAGGCTCGGGCAAAACGATTGTTGCCATAATGGCACTGCTGGCAACCGCGGCTAACGGTTATCAGGGGGCAATGATGGCGCCTACGGAGGTTTTGGCAAGGCAACACTACGAAAACATTAAAGCTCTTGCCGAAAAGAATCATCTTTGCTTAAAACCCGTTCTTTTGGTGGGGAAAATGCCGGCAAAAGCCAAGAGAGAAGCTTATGCTGCCATAAAATCCGGCGAGGTAAATCTTATTATCGGTACCCAGGCTTTGATACAGGATGCGGTTGAATTTAACAAACTGTCTCTTGTAATTACAGATGAGCAGCACAGATTTGGCGTCAAACAGCGTGAAGCATTTATGGAAAAGGGTCTAAATCCCCACATACTTGTAATGAGTGCAACGCCGATTCCGAGGACACTTGCAATGATTGTTTTTGCCGGACTTTCGGTTTCGATAATCGATGAACTTCCCAAGAACAGAATACCTATATCCAATTGCGTGGTAAATTCTTCGTTCAGGCAAAAAGCATACGAAAAGATAAAATCGGAAATTGATCTTGGCCACCAGGCTTACGTTATTTGTCCTATGGTATACGAGAATGAAGAGGATGTTTGTGGGCTTAAAAGCGTAGAGCAGCATTCGGCCGATTTAAAAGAATGGTTCGGTGAAAAGTACAGAATTGCAACATTAAACGGTAAAATGAAAACGGAAGAAAAAACTCGCGTTATGGAAGAGTTTAAAGAACACAAAACCGATATATTAGTGTCAACCACTGTTATTGAGGTCGGAATCGATGTTCCCAATGCCACGGTAATTCTGATTGAAAACGCCGAAAGATTCGGTCTTTCCCAGTTACATCAGTTACGCGGCCGTGTCGGAAGAGGTAAAGCGGCTTCGTATTGTATTCTTTTGTCGGACACCAAAAATCAGGAAACGCTTAAACGGCTCAAAGTTTTAAACGAAACAAATGACGGCTTTAAAATTGCCGAAGAAGATATGAAGTTGAGAGGCCCCGGAGAATTGAACGGCATACGTCAAAGCGGCGAGTTAAGTTTCGGAATGGCAGATGTCGTGAATGATTCGGATATATTAATGCTTGCCGTAAATTTGTATGACAGCATTAAAGACAGGATTCCCGCGGATTTTTCATCTTTGATAAATTTGCGGACAATATAACTATTTTCTTAAATTAAGTACACGATGTAGTCACAATGGCTCAAAATAACCACTACATCGTGTGCTTTTTTGTTCACATTTGTAATTTTATGTGATATACTATTCTTGTATTTTTGTGGCCCCAAGGGCGTATTATGCAATTATCAGAGAGGTGCTTTAATGGGTAAAAATTCCTACGATGCCGCCAGTATTACAGTATTGGAAGGTCTTGAAGCGGTACGTAAACGTCCCGGTATGTATATAGGTTCTGTTTCCACAAGGGGACTTAACCATTTGGTTTATGAAATACTTGATAACTCGGTAGACGAACATCTTGCCGGTTACTGCAGCGAAATCAATGTTTTCCTGGAAGCAGACGGTTCGGCAACCATTTCGGATAACGGTCGAGGCATTCCCGTTGGCATGCACGAAAAAGGCATCAGTGCGGAGCGCCTTGTTTTTACGACACTTCATGCAGGCGGTAAATTTGACAGTTCTTCTTACAAAACAAGCGGCGGACTTCATGGCGTAGGTTCTTCGGTTGTTAATGCGCTTTCGCAATATCTGCACATTAAAGTTAAACGTGACGGAGTTATTGTTGAGGATTGCTATGAACGCGGTAAGCCTACAATTGAGCTTATTGACGGATTACTTCCGGTAATCGGAAAGTCAAAGGAGACCGGAACCTGGATTAATTTTTTGCCGGATTCCGAGATATTTGAAAAGACGCGTTTTAAAGAAGACGATATTAAAAACCGTCTTCACGAGACCGCATACTTAAATCCCGGTCTTACAATTTACTATGAGGACCGTCGAAAAGATGAAGTTGAAAAAATAACATTTCATGAACCCGAAGGCATTATCGGTTACATTAATGACATGAACAAAACCGCCGAGACGGTTCACGATGTTATTTACTATAAAGGTAACAGTGAAAATATCGAGATAGAAGTTGCTTTTCAATATGTTAACGAATTCCACGAAAACGTTATGGGATTTTGTAATAACATATATACTCTTGAAGGCGGCACACACATTACCGGTTTTAAGACATCATTTACGACAATTATCAATTCTTATGCTCGAGAGCTTGGTATTTTAAAAGAAAAAGACGAAAACTTTACCGGTACGGATGTCCGTAACGGACTTACCGCGGTTGTATCGATTAAACATACCGATCCCAGATTCGAAGGGCAGACAAAAACAAAACTTGATAATCAGGACGCCGCAAAGGCTGTTTCTAAAATTACAGGCGATGAGCTTACGCGTTATTTTGACCGTAATCTTGAAACTTTAAAGAGTATTATCGGCTGTGCCGAAAAGGCTGCCAAGCTTCGTAAAACCGAAGAAAAAGCCAAAACCAATATGCTTACCCGCCAAAAGTTTTCTTTTGACTCTAACGGTAAGCTTGCAAACTGTGAGTCCAAAGATGCCTCCAAGTGTGAAATTTTCATAGTTGAGGGAGATTCCGCCGGCGGTTCGGCCAAAATGGCCCGTAACAGGATGTATCAGGCAATTTTACCTATTCGAGGTAAGATTCTTAACGTAGAAAAGGCTTCAATCGATAAAGTGCTTGCAAATGCCGAAATCAAAACAATGATTTATGCGTTCGGTTGCGGTTTTTCGGAAGGTTACGGAAATGATTTTGATATTTCAAAGCTCCGTTACGATAAAATAATTATTATGGCCGATGCCGATGTCGACGGTGCACATATTTCCACGTTGCTTTTGACATTGTTCTACAGATTTATGCCTGAGCTTATTTTTGAAGGTCATGTATATATTGCAATGCCTCCGCTTTATAAGGTTATTCCGTCTAAAGGTGAGGAGGAATATTTGTATAACGACGAAGCCTTGGAAAAGTATAAAGCCACACATAACGTTTCCTATAAGCTGCAGCGCTACAAAGGTCTTGGCGAAATGGATCCCGAACAGTTGTGGGAGACCACTCTTGACCCGGCGCGGAGACTCTTAAAGCTTGTGGAAATCGAAGATGCCAAGAAAGCATCCGAAATGACAGAACTTTTAATGGGACTCGAAGTTCCTCCGAGACGTACTTTTATTTATGAAAATGCCAATGAAGCGGAGCTTGATGTTTAATGAAAAAAGAAATTACTCCCGTAATTAACGAGGAAGACCGAATTATACGAACCGAATATTCAGATGTTATGAAGAAATCGTTCATTGATTATGCCATGAGCGTAATTATTGCACGTGCACTTCCGGATGTACGCGACGGTTTAAAGCCCGTTCAGCGACGTGTTCTTTATGATATGAATGAGCTTGGTATTAAGTACGACAAGCCGCACCGTAAGAGTGCACGTATTGTCGGTGATACGATGGGTAAATATCATCCCCACGGCGACAGCTCTATTTATGAAGCATTGGTGGTAATGACACAGGATTTCAAAAAAGGCATTCCGCTTATTGACGGTCACGGTAACTTCGGAACCGTTGAAGGTGACGGCGCTGCTGCCATGCGTTATACCGAGGCAAGGCTTCACAAGATATCACAGGATGCACTTTTACAGGATCTTGATAAGAATGTGGTCGATTTTGTGGATAACTTTGATGCAACCGAAAAAGAGCCTGAAGTTTTGCCCGCAAGATTTCCAAATCTCTTGGTAAACGGTTCTGAAGGTATTGCCGTCGGAATGGCTACAAATATTCCGCCGCACAATCTTTCCGAAGTGGTTGATGCCTGCAAAGCGTATCTTGCAAATCCGGATATTACTACGCGTGAGCTTATGCAATATGTCAAAGGACCGGATTTTCCCACGGGTGGCGTTGTTGTAAACGAATCCGAGCTGGCCGAAATATACGAAACCGGAATCGGTAAAATCAAAGTTCGCGGTAAAGTTGAAATCGAGTCCGTTAAGGGCGGTAAAAACAACGTTATTATTACCGAAATTCCTTATACGATGATAGGCGCAAACATCGGAAAGTTTTTAAATGATGTTGCAACTTTGATAGATCAAAAGAAAACAAACGATGTAATAGATATCACCAATCAATCCAATAAAGACGGTATCCGCATTGTATTTGAGCTTAGAAAAGATGCAAATCCTCAGAACTTTATTAATCTTTTGTACAAAAAGACACGTTTGGAGGATACGTTCGGCTTTAACATGCTGGCAATTTGCAACGGCCGTCCCGAAACATTAAGTTTAAAGCGTGTTATCGAGGAAAACATTAAGTTCCAGTTCGAAATCAATACACGTAAATTTAATAAACTTCTTGAAAAAGAACTTGAAAAGAAAGAAATTCAGGAAGGTTTAATACGTGCCGTAAATATCATTGACTTGATAATCGAGATATTGCGTGGTTCCAAAGATCGTAACATGGCGCGAAACTGTATGACCGACGGCAAGACCGAGGGTATTAAGTTTAAGTCCAAAGAGTCAAAAATCATGGCAGCCCAGCTTAACTTTACGGAACGCCAGGCAAATGCCATTCTTGATATGAGACTTTATAAGTTAATAGGTCTCGAGCTTGAGGCTTTATTTAACGAAAACGAAGAAACGCTGGCAAATATTGCAAGATATGAAGATATTCTTGCGCACAAAGATTCCATGGCACGCGTAATAAGCGATGACCTTGACGCAATCAAACGTGAGTTTTCACGTCCGCGTCGTACCGTAATCGAAGATGCCGAGGAAATAGTTCTTGAAGAAAAAGCCCCCGAAGTAATCGATGTAATGTTTTTGATGGATCGTTTCGGCTATGCCAAAACAATTGATATGATTACTTATGAGCGTAACAAAGAAGCCGCGGATTCTGAAAATAAATATGTATTCCCCATGAAATCGGACGGAAGAGTATGCATATTTACCGATACAGGCGTTATGCATAGCATAAAAGCCAAAGATCTGCCTTTCGGAAAATTCCGTGATAAAGGGCAGCCGATAGACAATATTTCCAATTATGACTCCCAAAGTGAGCGGTTTATTCTTTTGGCAAGTCAGGACGATATAAAGAACGGCCGCTTAGTATTTGTTACAAAGTCATCAATGTTAAAGATTGTGGATGGCAGTGAATTTGAAGTCGGCAAAAAAACCGTTGCGGCCACAAAACTTAACGATGATGATTCGGTAGTCAGCATTCTTTTGATGAAAGATGAAAAAAATATTGTTTTGCGTACCAAAGACGGAGTTTTCTTAAGGTTTGGCCTTGAGGAAATCCCCGAGAAAAAGAAAGGCGCCGTTGGCGTTCGCGGTATGAAGCTTTCAAAGGACGATTATGTAGACGAAGCGTATTTTACCAGAAACGCAGGCGACAATACTATAATTTTGAACGGAAAGCCGTTTGATCTTCATGCTAAAGTTAAGCCGGGTCACCGGGACACCAAAGGTATAAAAATCCGCGGGTAAAAATCGTTTTGTTAAGAAAGGCTGAATATGTTAAGAGTAATTGCGGGCACAGCCCGAGGCTTATTGTTAAAAACTCCGGAAGGTCTTGATACGAGGCCTACCACGGACCGCATCAAAGAAACTTTGTTTAATATGCTCCAGTGTGAGGTACCCGGGGCAGTTGTTGCGGATTTCTTTTCGGGAAGCGGCTCAATCGGCATAGAGAGTCTTTCGCGCGGGGCCCGACATGCATATTTTGTTGACAATTCAAAGTCGGCAAATTCCTGCATCTTAGAAAACATAAAGCATACACATTTTGAGGATAAGTCCACAATTATCGGTAAAGATGCGTTTTCGGCAATATTTGATATCCACGAAACGCACATTGATATAGTGTTTATGGACCCGCCTTATTCCAAGGGATATGAACGAGACTTATTGACATCTCTTAAGACAATGCCTTATATTGACGAGGACACCCTTTTTGTAATCGAAGCTGATATTAAAACCGATTTTGGTTTTCTTGAAGATATAGGCTATGCGCTTGCAAGGGAAAAATTATACAAAACCAATAAGCATATTTTTTGCCACATTGTTTAAGGAGAGTTTTCATGAAATCTGCAATATATCCGGGTACTTTCGACCCGATGACACTAGGTCATTTGGACATCATTAAAAGAGCCGCTACAATTTTTGATGAGGTAATTGTCAGCGTATTAAACAACAGAGAAAAAACTCCGTTGTTTTCCGTAAATGAACGTGTTAATATACTTAAAGAAGCCACAAAAGATTTACCTAATGTCAAGGTGGAATCCTTTGAAGGCCTGTTAATCGACTATTGTGAGAAGAAGAAAATTTATGTTGTTGTAAGAGGTTTGCGAGCCGTTACAGACTTTGAATACGAGCTTCAGATGTCGCAGATGAACCGTATGCTTTCAGGACATAAAGTCGATACGGTTTACTTTAACACTTCTTTGGAGTACTCCTATTTAAGTTCCTCGAGCGTTAAACAGATAGCACAGTTTGGCGGCGATCTTACGGGGCTTGTTCCCGAATTCATTGCCGATATGCTTTTAGAACGTTACAATACCGTGAAAAATTGATTACATAAAGTGTCGCGTCCGTAGCAGCGCCATACACGGCAGTTGCTAAATCCAATCGGATGCGCGTGCAGGGGTTATATGACCAGTAAAATTGAAGAACTCATAGACGAGATTGAAAATTTTATCAATAACTGTAAGTACATGACATTATCGAACACTAAGATAATCGTCAACAAAGATGAGATTGATGAGCTTCTTCGTGAGTTAAGAACATCCACTCCCGATGAGATTAAGCGTTATCAGAAGATGATTTCGAATCGTGATGCCATTTTGGAAGATGCCAAAAAGAAAGCAGAAGACTTAATCAACAAAGCTACGATTCAGACAAATCAGCTTATCAGTGAGCATGAAATTATGCAGGCTGCCTATGCTCAGGCCAATGAGGTTGTTTCAATGGCTACAAAGCAGGCTCAGGATATTCTTGACAATGCTACAATCGAGGCTAACTCCGTTAAGGCTGCTGCCATGCAGTATACAGATGATTTGCTCGCAAACCTTGAGAAAATCATTACATATACCACACAGACTACAGTTGCCAATTACAACGAGTTAATCGGTAATTTAAACAGTTGCAATGCTATTGTTAAAGAAAACCGCAGTTCTTTACATCCGCAGGAAGTTGATGAATTCGAGGACATTACCTTGGATGTTAATAATTCCGAAGGTGTGTCCCAAAATACGGGGTCACTTGAAATCATGTAGTTTTTTGTATATTGTCATATAGTAAAAGTCTCTGCCCGGCAGGGACTTTTTTTGTGTGTGCATTTAAAAGTACCCGTCACCACTTTATGTGGTATTTTTGATAAAAATTTTATGGCAATAGTTACTAAATGTAGTATAATAAAGTTATGAGACTGGACAAATTCTTGTGTGAAAACAATATTGCGTCCCGTAGTGAATGCAAAGCGCTTTTAAAGACGGGAAGAGTTTGCGTAAACGGTAACAGCGTTAAAGATCCGGCTTTTCACGTTAAAGAGGATTCTGATGAGATTTCTTTAGACGGAAAAGTTATTAAATTTGAACGTTTTGTTTATTATATGCTCAATAAGCCCGGCGGAATTGTCAGTGCCACGACGGATAACTTTTCGCAAACGGTTATCGACTTGTTTGCAGGTGAAAACCGTAAAGGACTTTTCCCTGTCGGAAGGCTTGATAAAGATACTGAAGGGCTGTTGATAATTACTGATGACGGTAATCTCGGACATTTCTTAACATCACCTAAAAATTTGGTTCCAAAAGAATATTATGCACACATTAAAGCACCGTTATCTGCCGCAGATATTGAGCTTATCGGCAAAGGACTGGATATCGGTAACGGTGAAAAAAGCGCCCCCGCAAAGGTTAAGGTTTTATCCGATGAAGAAATCGTCATTACGGTAACCGAGGGGAAATTTCATGAGGTTAAGCGGATTCTTTTGGCCGTGAACAATGAAGTGTTATATCTTCGACGTATTTCGATGAACGGGTTAAAACTTGACGATAAGCTTAAATGCGGAGAGTATCGAAGGTTAAGCGACAGTGAAGTAAAGTTTTTGTATAAGTCCTGCAAATAAAGCGAAAGGGGAGAACGTATGAATATTTGTATTGTTACGGGTGCGTCTTCGGGGATGGGCCGTGAAGCGGTTAAACAGTTGGATAACATTTATACCGACGGTATAGATGAAATCTGGTTGATTTCAAGGCGAAGCGAGCGGCTATGCAAGCTTTCACGTGAATTAAAGCATAATGTAAGAATTTTACCTCTGGATTTAAGCGTTGAAAAAGATTTACAGGAATTCGATCTTACGTTAAGCCTTTCAAGACCAAATGTTAAAATTCTTGTAAATGCTGCAGGATACGGTGTATTGGGCAAGTTTACCGATTCCGAATGTGCTGAGCAGACGGGAATGATTCGCTTAAACTGTGAGGCTTTGACGCGAATTACTCATTGCTGTCTTGAATATATGTCAAAGGGGGCACGTATTGTTAATTTTGCTTCCGCAGCCGCATTTGTGCCGCAGGCGGGGTTTAGCGTATATGCCGCCACCAAATCATATGTTTTAAGCTTTTCAAGAGCTTTAAACCGTGAACTTTCCAAGCGTAAAATATCTGTTACGGCTGTTTGCCCCGGTCCTGTGGATACAGAATTTTTCAAAATTGCCGAAAAGCACTGCAACAGCATGAAAATTAAAAAGATTTTTATAGCAAAGGCTTCTAAAGTTGTCAGTCAGGCATTGGCAGATGCATACAGGCGCAAAAGCGTTTCTGTATATTCTGTTTTCATGAAAGGCTTTTGGCTTCTTACCAAAATCCTTCCCCATGAATTAGTGTTAACATTAATGAGTATTTTCAGCTGATTAATGCATTCAGCTGCTACGGAGATTGATTATGAAATTTAATTTTTTTAACAAAATCAAAAAAGGTGAATACGGCTATATTAAGTACCGAAGAAAATGCGAGATAATAACTGCGCTTTTACTGCTTTTATTGTGTGTGGCCGTTTATTTGCTGGGATACTTTTCAACGGGCTCCAATCAAAATCTTTTAACATTTGTAGCCGTTTTGGGCGTTTTACCCATGGCTAAGGTTGCCGTTTCCGCAGTCCTTTTTTGTAAGGCTAAGGGTGTAAGCGAAGAGTCTTACGATGCCATATCGGCTTCGGGTGTTTTGCCGGATTATTGGGAACTTTTCTTTACACAATACAAAAAGAACTTTCAGATAAGTGCACTGACTTATAAAAAGGGTAATCTTGTGGGTTTTTCGGAAGATAGTTCAATTGATGTCGAAGAATGTGAAAAGCATTTAAAAACCGTGTGCGAAAACTGCGATCACAAGAATGTAACCGTTAAAATCTTCTGTGATCGCAATAAATTCATCGCTCGTATAAAAGAGCTTAATGAACTTACCGAAGACACAGAGCGCCTTGATTTTTTGAGGGAAAACATTTTAAACGTTTCAATATAAAAGAGATATTCAGATAAAAACATGCAGGAATTTATTGTTTCAAAAAGTGACAGCTTACAAGTTTCCGTTAAGTATTTAAAGCGCATTCTCAAAGAGGCTCCGCTTAGTTTTTTATATAAAGAAATGCGTAAAAAGAATATTACCCTTAATGGTCGTAAGATGACGGGTAATGAGAAACTTAATGAAAACGACTCAATCAAAATATTTATGACAGACGAAACAATTGCCGCTTTCAGAGGTGTAAACAGAGTAGATACATCCATATATGAAACGGCTTTTTCGCGTTACAAAACACCTGAGATTTTATATGAAGACCGGCATGTTATTTTGGCTGTAAAACCGGTCGGTATGCTAAGTCAGCAGGGTAACCATAAGGATTTGAGCATAAATGAATGGCTGATAGGATATTTGCTTGCCGGTAATGCGGTTACGGCAGCCTCCCTTTGTGAGTTTACTCCGTCGGTATGCAACAGACTCGACCGTAACACCGGCGGTATCATTCTTTTTGCAAAGACCGTTTTCGGTGCCAACCATTTAAATGCCCTGCTTAAGGATCGCACACTCGGTAAGTACTATTTTACCATTGTAAGCGGCAAGCTTGATAAAGCGGCATCCTTGGAAGGATATCTATGTAAAGATGAAACTTCAAACAAGGTACGTATAGAAAAGAAACCTTTCGAAGGCGCCGATTATATAAATACAGTTTATGAGCCGGTAAAATACTCACCCGAAAATAATCTTACGCTTTTATCCGTTAAGCTTGTTACCGGTAAACCGCATCAGATAAGGGCTCATCTTGCAAGCATTAATCATCCGATTATAGGTGATTTTAAATACGGTGACAGTAACTTAAACAAACGATTGGGGCTTAAGAATCAGTTTCTGTATGCTGTAAAGGTTGTATTTCCGGCAATGGATGATTATCCGGAATTGTCGATGCGTGAAATCACATACGATGTTGATACATTGATTCAAAAATACTTTTAGCAGGGAGTAGTTTTTATGCCTACATGGAACTCTCGTGGCTTGCGTGGCTCTGCTTTCGAGGAAATGGTAAACCGCACCAACGAAAAATATGAAGAAAACGGACTTGCATTAATCCAAAAGGTCCCTACACCGATTACTCCGATTGCAATAGATCAAAAAACCAGGCATATTACACTGGCTTATTTTGACAAGAAAAGTACCGTCGATTATATCGGCGCGGTTCAGGGATATCCGATATGTTTTGATGCAAAGGAGTCCGCAACGGATACTTTTAATCTTCAAAACATTCACGATCATCAGGCAAATTTTATGCTTAAGTTTAAGGCGCAGGGCGGGATTGCGTTCTTTTTAATTTATTACACCAAAAAAGATATTATTTATTATATGAATATAGATGAAATGATGTTTTTTGTAGAGCGTGCTCGTTCGGGCGGTCGCAAGAGTTTTCGTTTTGATGAATTAAAACCCGAGAATATATTGCCCAAAAAATCCGGAATTTTAGTTCCTTACCTCGATATGGTAGCCAAGGAACTTTAAAAAAGTGTTGATTTTTAAGCGTGTTTAGTTTATTATGCTACTATGCTAATGAATTAGCGAATTAGCACACTAAAGTATTTTTAAAGTTTACACACAATTTAGACACTTTTGAGGTAAAGATGATTAAAGAAATAGTACACACACCAGAAGGCGTACGTGACATTTACGGAGAGGAGCTTCAGCGAAAGCTGACTTTAGAGTCAAAGGTACGCGAAACCATTTACAAATACGGATATTCCGACATCGAAACACCGACATTTGAGTATTTCGATGTGTTTTCCAAGGAAATCGGGACAACTCCGTCTAAAGAACTTTACAAATTTTTTGACAAAGAAGGCGACACTTTGGTATTAAGGCCCGACTTTACACCGTCGGTTGCAAGAAGCGTTGCCAAATATTTTTCTGATGAAACATCACCAATAAAGCTTACGTACTGCGGAAATACGTTTATTAACAATTCGGGTCTGCAAGGTAAACTTAAAGAGGCTACGCAGGTAGGGGTTGAGCTATACAACGATGATTCGGCCACTGCCGATGCCGAGACAATAAATCTTGTAATTGAATGCTTAAAGAGCGCCGGCCTTAAAGATTTTCAAATCAGTATCGGTCACATGGAATATTTCAAAGGTTTATGTGAATGCGCAGGAATTGATGAGGAGTCCGAATACGAATTACGTGAATATATTTCTCTAAAGAACAACATCGGCGCCAAAAATTTAATTGACAATCTTGTGAAAGATAATTCACTAAAAGAGCTTCTTTTGATGACGAGTGAATGCATAGGTGATATTTCGGTCATTAAAAATGCAAAGAATAAAATTAACAATTTACGTTCGAAGCAGGCACTTGTAAGACTCGAAGAAATATACGAAACTTTAAAAATATTCGGCAATGAGCAGTATGTTTCTTTTGACCTGGGTATTTTAAGTAAATATAATTACTATACGGGTGTTATTTTTAAAGCTTATACGTACGGTATCGGCGATGTCTTGGTAAAAGGCGGCCGATATAATAATCTTTTAAAGGCATTCGGAAATCCCAAGCCGGCAGTAGGTTTTATGGTTGTAATCGATGACTTGCTGATGGCACTTCGCCGTCAAAATATTTCGGTTCCGGTTAAAGGTGAACCGACAGTGTTAAAATATAACGTTAAAAACCGTGAAGAAATCATTAAAGAAGCAATTAAACGGCGTCAAAACGGCGAATCCGTTTCACTGGAGGCAGAGGACTGATTATGGAAAACGAAAAATATATTACCTTTGCCCTCGGCAAGGGGCGACTTGCCGATAAAACACTTGAACTGATGGAAAAAATCGGTATAACATGTACCGAGATGAAGAATAAAGAATCCAGAAAGCTTATATTCGTAAACGAGGATCTTAAACTTAAATTTTTCCTTGCAAAGGGTCCTGATGTGCCGACATATGTTGAATACGGTGCCGCCGATATCGGTGTCGTAGGTAAAGATACCATTCTTGAAGAACAGCGTCGTGCCTATGAGGTTCTTGATTTGGGATTCGGCAAATGCAGGATGTGTGTATGCGGTCCCGAAAGCGCACGTGAGCTTTTGCAACATCATGAAATGATAAGAGTTGCCACTAAATATCCGGTGATTGCCAAGGATTATTTTTACAACAAAAAATTCCAGACCGTTGATATTATTAAGCTCAACGGAAGCGTTGAATTGGGCCCGATAGTAGGTCTTTCGGACGTCATCGTGGATATTGTCGAAACAGGCTCAACCCTTCGTGAAAACGGCTTACAGGTACTTGAAGAAGTATGTCCGCTTTCCGCTCGAATGATTGTAAATCAGGTTTCCATGCAGATGGAGTCCAAGCGTATTAACGACATTATTTCAAAGCTTAAAGCTGTTCTTGAAGAAAAGCCCTTATAAATTTAAGGCTATGGGCGGATTGGAGATAAAATGCGAATTGTAAAGTTAACTGCCGAGCTCAAAAAAGATATTTTAAAAAATCTTTTAAAACGTTCGACTGCAAGTTATACCGATTATGAAGCACGCGTTAACGAGATTATTGAAAATGTCAGGCAAAACGGTGACAAGGCGGTTTTTGATTATACCCTGAAGTTTGATAAGTTTAATCTAAATTGCGACAATCTTTTTGTTACACGCAGTGAAATTGATGAAGCTTACAAGCGTGTTGACGCCGAATATATTGATGTAATGCGCAATGCGGCCGAAAACATACGTGTATTCCACGAAAAACAAAAAAGAAATTCATGGATAGACACTAAACCCGACGGTTCAATTTTGGGGCAGCGGATTACTCCCCTTGAAATAGTCGGTACATATGTGCCGGGCGGTAAAGCCGCTTATCCTTCAAGCGTACTTATGAATATTATTCCCGCAAAGGTAGCCGGTGTGCCCAATATTGTTATGGTAACACCGCCGGCAGCTGACGGAACCATTAATCCGGGTACCCTTGTTGCCGCCGATATAGCAGGTGTCGATAAGATTATTAAAATCGGCGGGGCGCAGGCGGTTGCTGCACTTGCATACGGTACCGAATCTATTCCCAAGGTAGATAAAATAACAGGCCCCGGTAATATTTACGTGGCGCTTGCCAAGAAAGCCGTTTACGGCTCCGTGGGTATTGACTCTATCGCAGGTCCTTCGGAAATAGTTGTTTTGGCCGATGAAACCGCAAATCCGAGATATGTTGCGGCTGATTTGTTAAGCCAGGCCGAGCATGATCAGCTTGCATCGGCTATTTTGGTGACGACTTCCGAAAAGCTGGCCGCAGAGGTTTCCAAACAGATTGATGAGTTTTTAAAAGTTTTGTCACGTGCCGATATTATTAAAGCATCTCTTGATAATTTCGGATATATTCTTGTTACGGATACAATGGACGAAGCAATCGAAACCGTAAACGACATTGCCGGTGAACATTTGGAAATCTTAACAAAAGCACCTTTCGAAGATATGACAAAAATCAAAAACGCCGGAGCGATATTTATGGGTGAATACTCATCCGAACCGCTCGGAGACTATTTTGCCGGTCCCAATCACATCTTACCCACCAACGGCACCAGCAGATTTTTCTCACCTCTTTCGGTTGATGATTTCGTAAAGAAATCGAGTCTGATTTCTTTTTCCAGGGAAGGGCTTTTAAAGGTTCATGAGCAGGTAGAACTTTTTGCCCAAAATGAAGGATTAACCGCACACGCCAACTCGGTACATGTAAGATTTGAACAGTAAACGGAGAGCTGAAGGGAGATTAGTATGTCACGTTGCAAATTAATTGAACGCGAAACCAAAGAAACAAATATTTCAATGCAGTTGGATTTGGACGGAACCGGTTTAAGTTCCGTGGAAACAGGCATTGGCTTTATGGATCATATGCTTGAAGGCTTTTCAAAGCATGGCTTTTTTGATTTGAAAGTTAAAGCAACCGGCGATTTAAACGTTGACACACACCACACGGTTGAAGATCTCGGCATTGTTTTGGGTATTGCCATCAAGGAAACCTTGGGCGACAAGGCAGGCATTAAGCGTTACGGCAGTTTTATTCTTCCGATGGATGAAACGTTGGTGCTGTGCGCTGTTGATTTGTGCGGAAGACCTTATTTTCAGTTTGAATGCGATTTTGAAACAGAGCGTGTAGGGTATCTTGAAACTCAGACTGTTCGTGAGTTTTTCTATGCCGTATCATACAGTGCCGGCATGAATTTACACATAAAAGTTTTAAGCGGAAATAACGACCACCATAAGATAGAGGCAATGTTTAAGGCTTTTGCCAAGGCACTTGATGAAGCTTCCTCATATGATTCGCGGTGCCAGGGTGTTCTTTCCACAAAAGGTACATTGTAAAGACGGAGACTAACATGAAAAAGAAATTTATTCCCTGTATATATTTAAAAGATAAAAAAGCAGTTGCATCGTTTACCGATTATACCGTTGTGGCAGACGATCCTCTTGAGCTTATTGCAAAGTATACCGAAGACAAGGCCGATGAGGTTCTTGTCTTTGATTTGTCAAAAGATGATAAAGAACATGAAGAGGCAATCGACTATATTCACGGTTTGTGCGAAAAGGTAAAGCTTCCGTTAATCGGCGCCGGAAATATTAAGCGCATGGAAGATGTCAAAAAGCTTCTTTATGCAGGCTGCAAAAAAGCTGTGCTGAATTTTTCCAAGCCTTCAAATGTTGAGATATGTGAAGAAGTTTCCAAAAAATTCGGCAAGTCCAAAATAATCATTTCCGCAAAGTGTGCTTCTGAAATTGCGGATAACAAAGATTTGATTAATGGTTTTACATCGGGCGTTTGTGTGCTTGATAAGGCAATAACCGATGACGGTAAAATTGTAAAAAGCGTAAATACCGGATTTATTGTAATGCTTGATGACGTTTCGCGGGATTATATTGTTGAACTGTTAAAAGAAGACTTTATACAAGGCATTACAGGTGCCGCAGTTAACGAAAATTCTGCAGAAATCACCAAGCTGCGTGAAAGTGTCGGAGAGACGATTACACAGTTTTCAACATTTAAGTTAAATTCCGACGGGCTTATTCCCTGCATTGTACAGGATTATAAAACAAATCAGGTGTTAATGCTTGCCTATATGAACAAAGAAGCTTATGATAAGACAATACTTACCGGCACGATGACTTATTTTTCGAGAAGCCGTCAGGAAATCTGGGTTAAAGGTGCCACAAGCGGTCATTACCAGTATGTAAAAGCCCTAAGCTATGATTGCGACAATGATACACTTCTTGCAAAAGTTGAGCAAATCGGCGCTGCATGTCATACAGGTGCTTATTCGTGCTTCTTTAATGAAATTTTGTCATATGATTTTGAAGAAAAGAGTCCTTTGGAAGTTTTAACCGATGTTTACAAAGTTATCGAAGACAGAAAAGTAAACCCAAAAGAAGGCTCATATACAAACTACCTTTTTGATAAAGGCGTTGATAAAATTCTTAAAAAGGTCGGCGAAGAAGCTACGGAAATTGTAATTGCGGCCAAGAACCCCAATCCCAATGAGATCAAGTACGAAATTTCGGATTTTTTGTACCATGTTATGGTTTTGATGGTTGAAAAGGGTGTTACATGGGATGAAATCATGTATGAGCTTGCAAACCGTTAGGCACAAAACGGCAGTTTGGCGGTAGCCGGCAATCGGGAGATTTTATTTATGGACAAACTTGCATTATCTGAAGACATTTTACTTAACATTGAAAAGCCCGAACGATATATCGGTCACGAGTTTAACAGTGTTATCAAAGATAAAAACAACATTGACATACGTTTTGCAATGTGTTTCCCGGACGTTTATGAAATAGGAATGTCACATCTTGGGATACAAATTCTTTACGATATGTTTAATACATTTGAGGACACATGGTGTGAAAGAGTATATTCACCGTGGATTGACCTTGACAAAATTATGAGGGATAAGAATATCCCTCTTTTTGCGCTTGAATCACAGGATCCTGTTAAAGAGTTTGATTTTCTGGGCATTACAATACAGTACGAGATGTGTTACACAAACATTTTGCAGGTTCTTGATTTGGCACAGATTCCGCTTTTGGCTTCCAAGCGTACATGGCTTGACCCGATTGTAATCGGCGGAGGTCCCTGTACATATAATCCCGAGCCTATAGCAGACTTTTTCGATATGTTTTACATAGGTGAAGGCGAAACGCGTTACAGAGAATTGCTTGATGCATACAAAGAAGCCAAAAAGGAAGGCCTTTCACGTGAAGAATTTCTGCATCGTGCTTCTAAAATTCCCGGCATCTACGTTCCGTCAATGTATATACCTTCATATAATGAGGATGGCACGTTAAAGGCATTTACTCCGTTATATGATGATGTACCGTCAAAGGTGCGTAAAGAAATCGTTACAGATCTTGACAACACCTATTACCCCAAGAAACCTGTTGTGCCTTATATGAAGGTTACTCAGGACAGAGTAGTACTTGAAATAATGCGCGGTTGCATCCGCGGCTGTCGTTTTTGCCAGGCCGGTCAGATTTATCGTCCCGTGCGCGAAAAGAGCGCTTCATACCTTAAAGAACAGGCGGCGATAATGCTTAAAAATACCGGTCATGAGGAAATTTCCTTAAGTTCCTTAAGCTCTTCAGACTATACTCAGATTGAAGAACTTGTTAGATACTTAATCGATGACTGTAACAGCAAAAATATTAATATTGCGCTTCCTTCGCTCAGAATCGATCAGTTCTCCGTCGATGTCATGGGTATGGTGCAGGATGTTCGTAAGTCAAGTCTTACCTTTGCACCCGAAGCAGGTACCCAGCGTATGCGTGATATCATCAACAAAGGGCTTTCAAAAGAAGATATTATCAACGGCGCGGTTTTGGCATTTAAGAGCGGATGGACCAAAGTAAAGCTTTACTTTATGTTGGGACTTCCGTTTGAAACCGAAGAAGACATCGAAGGAATTGCTGTTTTATGCAATGATATTGCTGCTGCCTTTTATGATGCTATTCCCAAGGAAGAACGTGTTAACGGAAAGGTTCAGATTACGGCAAGTACTTCCTTTTTTATACCCAAGCCGTTTACGCCTTTCCAATGGGCAACCATGAACACGGCGTCGGATTTTATTGATAAAGCCGAGCACACAAAGCATTACATTACATCGCAGCTTAACCAGAAGGTTATCCGCTATAACTGGCACGAGGCAGATGTCAGCATGCTTGAAGGTGTATTTGCACGCGGCGACCGTAAACTTTCAAAAGTATTGCAAAAGGCCTATGAAAACGGTTGTCTGTATGATGCGTGGACCGAGCAGTTTAAGAATGATTTATGGCTCAAAGCCTTCGAAGAAACAGATACGTCTATGGATTTTTATACCACAAGAGTACGCTCCGACAGCGAACTGTTTCCCTGGGACTTTATTGACTGCGGCGTCACAAAGGCACATTTGTTAAGAGAATGGAATCGTGCAAAGGAAGGAATCGTAACAAACAACTGTCGCGATAAATGTTCAGGCTGCGGTGCCGGTTCTTTTGACTGCGGCATATGTGTTGCAAAGCGGTAATAGGAGTGCAAAATTATTATGACTGTTCGTATTAAATTTTCCAAACATGGTGTTTTAAAATATATAGGTCACCTTGATTTAATGAGATTTTTTCAAAAAGCCTTCAGGCGTACCGACATTAATGTAGTATATTCCAAAGGTTTTTCACCGCATATGATTATGTCTTTCGCACAGCCGCTGGGCGTAGGTCTTGAAAGTGACGGAGAGTACTTTGATGTTGAAATTGACGATAAAGAAAATCTTTCGCTGATTAAAGATAAATTGAACGAGCAGATGGTTGACGGTGTAAAGATTCTAGATGTTGTTCTTTTACCCCGGGATGCCAAAAATGCAATGGCAAGTGTAAAAGCCTGCGGTTATAATCTTGTATTTGATAACGACAATCCCGTTAACGAAGCTTTACTTGATTTGTTTAACCAAACCGAGTACGTTCCCGCGGTAAAAGAAACCAAAACTCAGTCGATAGAGTTTAACCTCAAAGATTTTGTGTTTGATGTTAAATTAATCGATGCAAAAACGCTTTATATTTTGGTAGATGCTTCAAGTTCGGGAAATCTTAAGCCTAAATTTTTTATGGAGTTTTTGTGCAGGCTTGCCGGCCAAAACAGCTCAAATTTTCCTTTTCACATTTTCAGAACCGAAACTTTCCGTGAAAGTTCCGGAAAGTTAGTTCCTTTAGGATGCTTCGATGAACAGAGATATTTGTAAAGACATTAAGAACAAGCTGAAAATCGTAATTACAAAATTCAAGGGTAAATTATGCGTGACGCTTACAGACGGCAGCAATGCCTATGAAATGTTTTTTGACAATGAGTGTCCTATTAAAGTGCACGATTGTTTTGTGGGACGTGTCGCAAATGTAAAAGAAGACATTAAAGCCTGCTTTGTGGATATTTTGCCGGGGGTTACAACTTTTTTACCTTTTTCCGAAATAAATCCGGCGTGTTTGTTAAACAGACCTTTCGATTCAAGGTTAAAGCAATCTGATGAAATCCTTGTGATGGTAGATCGGGAGGCCAAAAACACTAAGCCCGCAGCGGTTACCATGAATATTACCGTGACCGGACTTTTAAGCGTGGCCGAATGTGATGATAATGAAATTCACATTTCTTCAAAGATAAACAGTCTAAAGGCCGAACAACTTAAAAATGCCATCTGCGATAAGCTTACAGATATTAAAACGGGCCTGATTATACGCACAAACGCTCAAAATGCCCCTGTTGATACCCTTATCAAGGAATGCAGGGAAAATACCGAGAAACTTGCGAATATCCTTAAATGCGCCAAAACGCGTACCGTATACTCGAAAGTTTATGCATCTGTGCCGGAATACATTGAGCGTATTGAAAACATTAAATCCGAATACAGTGAGATTATTACGGATGATAAGGACGTTTACGAATATATAAAATTGCTTGATAACGATTTGTCATCCAAGTTAAGATTTTACAATGATGACAAGTTGCCCCTAAAGGCGTTGTATTGCCTTGAAAAAGCATATCATGATGCAACCGACAGAACAGTTTACCTTCCCTCGGGCGGATCTATAGTATTTGATTATTGTGAAGCAATGACTGTTATAGATGTTAATACGGGAAAGTCGTCGGCCGGGAAATCATCCGACGAATTATACAAAATCACAAACATGGAAGCTGCCTCGCAAATAGCACGTCAGCTTAGACTTCGAAACATATCCGGAATAGTAATGGTTGATTTTATTAACGTTAACGACAAAGCGTTTAATGAATTCATATCTTCAGAGCTTAAGAAATTATTCAAAAATGACTCGGTAAAGTGTTCTTTTATTGATTTTACGGCTCTTAATGTATGTGAGATTACCAGGCAAAAAAAGTACTCACAAATAAATACAAATACTTATACAAAATAATTGACATTTGTTGCAAACATTGCTATTATATTCGAGTATGCCGCTTAGTGAGGTAAAAGTGTGCCCATATGGCACCACCAAAGCTAGCGAGTAAATTTAAGGTAATCCCTTGAATTAGATATAGGAGGTACAAACTATGTACGCTATTATTGCTACCGGCGGAAAACAGTACAAGGTTTCCGAAGGCGACGTTATCCGTGTTGAGAAGCTTGATGCTGAGGTTGGCACAGAGGTTTCTTTTGACAGCGTTATCGCTGTAAGTAACGGTAAGCTTAAAGTCGGCAAGGACGTAGCTAATGTTACAGTTTCTGCAACAGTTATGGATCAGGGCCGCGACAAGAAAGTTATCGTTTACAAGTACAAGAGAAAGAGCGGATATCATAAGAAGAACGGTCATAGACAAGCATACACTCAGGTTAAGATTGACAAGATTAACGCATAAATGGTGTAAATATGACTACAATAACATTCTACCGTGATTCAGATGATTTAACATTCGGCATTGAAGCATCCGGTCATGCGGGATTTGCACGTAAGGGTAAAGATATCGTGTGCGCCGCTATTTCAAGCTTAATGTTTACGACTATGAATTCAATGGAATCCATTCTTAATAAAGTTGTTATATCGGAAGGTACCGATATTTCGGGTAACCTTGAATTTACGGTAAAGGATTACAGAGACAGGGACGTTCAGTTGCTGTTTGAATCCTTAAGTCTTGGCTTGAATGACATCCAGGAACAGTATCCCAAGAATTTGAAACTGACAATTAGGAGGTGTAAACCATGATGAAATTGAACCTTCAATTTTTCGCTCATAAAAAGGGCGTTGGCTCTACCAAGAACGGTAGAGATTCCGAGTCCAAGAGATTAGGTGCGAAGAGAGCTGATGGACAGTTCGTAAAGGCCGGCAACATTTTATACAGACAGCGTGGCACCAAGATTCATCCCGGTGTTAACGTAGGTCGCGGTGGCGATGATACATTATTCGCACTTGTTGACGGTGTTGTTCGCTTCGAGAGAGTTGGAAGAGACAAGAAACAGGCTTCCGTATATCCCGTTGAGAAATAATTTACGACATTTAAGGGTTTCGTAGCATTACGAAACCCTTTTATTGCTTTATAGGATAGTTTTTCAAATTCTCCATAAAACAATAACATTTTTTATAAATGCAATGTAACAGTACTTATTTATGAGGTTAATTTATGTTTGCTGACAGAGCTAAAATTACAATTTCAAGCGGTAAAGGCGGCGACGGACACGTTTCTTTCAGGCGTGAGAAATTTGTGCCGGATGGAGGTCCCAACGGTGGTGACGGTGGCCACGGCGGAAGTATTATATTTGAAATCGATGAAGGTATGAATACCCTTACCGATTATCGTTTTGTGAGACACTATCATGCCATGGACGGCGAAAACGGCGGCAAAAACAATTGTCGCGGTAAAGACGGCGAAGATTTGATATTGAAAGTTCCGGAAGGAACGGTTATTAAAGATGATGCTTCCGGCAAAGTATTGCTTGATATGTCAGGCAAAAACCGTCGTGTTGTTTTCTTGGAAGGCGGTAAAGGCGGTCTTGGAAACCAGCATTATGCAACGTCAACGATGCAGGCACCCAAATATGCCAAGCCCGGACAACCCTCCAAAGAATTAACGATTGCCATGGAATTAAAGTGCATAGCGGACGTTGGTCTTGTCGGATTCCCGAATGTCGGCAAATCAACCTTGTTATCGGTTATATCGAATGCCAAACCTAAAATTGCAAATTATCATTTTACAACACTCCAGCCCAATTTAGGTGTTGTAGATATGGAGGGAATCGGCGGATTTGTTGTTGCCGATATTCCCGGTCTTGTAGAAGGCGCCAGTGAAGGCGTCGGCTTGGGGCTTGATTTTTTGCGTCACATAGAGCGTACGAGAGTTCTTGTGCATGTAGTTGATGCTGCCGGCACAGAGGGGCGCGATGCAATTGAGGATGTATATACAATTAATAATGAGCTGAAAAAATACGGTCAGGACGTTGACAACAAACCGCAGATTATCGCAGCCAATAAACTTGATGTGTGTGATAATCCCGAAGAGATATTAAAGAAGCTTAAAGCTGAATTTGAACCATTGGGATATGAGGTTTTCGGCATTTCCGGTGCTACACGCAATGGTGTAAAGGACCTTCTTTTGCATATACTTGAAATGCTTTCAAAACTTCCCAAAGAAACAATTGTATTTGAGCCGGAAATGGTACCGGAATTTGCGGGTATTTACGGTGATGAACCTTTTGAAGTATCATATGATGATAAGGAAAAAGAATATGTTATCGAAGGTCCGTTAATCGATAAGATGCTGGGCTACACAAACCTTGATACCGAAAAAGGATTTACATTTTTCCAAAGTTTCTTAAAAGACCGTGGCATTTTGGACAAACTTGAAAAACTGGGAATAAAAGACGGCGATACCGTTCGCATGTACGGATATTCTTTTGATTACTACAAATAACGAGGGCGATACATGAATTCTAAACAACGTGCATTTTTAAAGAGTCTTGCCAGCAATTTACAGCCGGTGTTTCAGATTGGCAAAAGTGATTTGACACCGGAAATAACCGAAGCGGTAAGAGAGTGCTTTAATACTCATGAACTTATTAAAATTACCGTTTTAAAAAATTGCTATGACGATCCGCGTGAGCTTGCGCAGACACTTGCCGAAAGAACCGGCTCAGAGGTTGTGCAGGTAATCGGTAAAAAAATTGTTTTGTACAAAGAAGACAAAAAGAATAAAAAAATAGAACTTCCCAAATAAATCTGAAAGGAAGGAAGTACGTATATGGGTAAAAAAGTTGGTATTATGGGCGGCACATTCAATCCGATTCACATCGGTCATATGCTTATTGCGGAAAATGCCTATGAAACTTTCGGTCTTGACGAAATTTTATTTGTTCCGACAGGAAATTCTTACATGAAAGAAAATGTTCTCGACAAGAAAACCCGCATCACCATGACAGGTATTTCTATTGAGGATAATCCGCACTTTGCCCTTTCAACTTTGGAAGTTGAGCGTGAAGGCAAATCGTATTCATATGAAACGATTGAAACTTTGAAGCAGAAATATCCCGAAAATACGTACTATTTTATTGTCGGCGCCGATTCTTTTGTTTCTATGGATACCTGGAAACATCCCGAGAGAATATTTGCCGGTTGTACTGTACTTGTTGCAAGCCGCATCGGCATTGATGACAGCGCGATTGATGAAAAGATAGCAGAGTATGCATTCAAATACGGCGCAAGCGTAAATAAGCTTCCCATAAGATGTGTTGATATTTCATCGTCAGAGCTCAGACAACGTGCAAAAGAAGGCCGTTCGCTGCGTTATCAGGTTCATTATCGTGTAAATGACTATATTCTGAAAAACAACCTTTACAAGGATTGATTATGGATAATTTGGAATATAATAAAGAACAATTGATAAATCGTTTAAAAGAAGTTCTTAATGAAGAACGTTTCAGGCACACTCTCGGTGTAAGCGATACTGCCGTGAAATTGGCCGCCATATACGGCTGTGACGTTCAAAAAGCCGAAATTGCGGGCTTGATGCATGATTGCGCCAAATGTATCGACAAAGAACAATCTTTTAAAATCTGCGCCGAATATGGCGTGGAATTATCGGAAATCGAGATTAAAAATCCGGCCCTGATACATGCAAAACTCGGTGCAATAGTTGCCAAAAACGACTATGGCATCACGGATAATGAAATTTTAAGTGCAATAAGATTTCACACAACCGGAAAGCCTAATATGACGTTATTGGAGAAAATTATATATATTTCCGATTATATTGAGCCGGGTCGTACTTCCATACCGGATATTGAAAACATCAGGAAAACCTGCTTTGAAGATCTAAACAAAGGTCTTGTAACGATCCTCGGAAGCTCGCTTACATATATTAAGGAAAAAGGATTTCTTTTAGATCCGCAAACACTGGAAACATATAATTTTTATGTTAAAGAGGAGCAAAATGGCTGAAATTATTGATAATGTAAACATTGCATGCCGGGCAATAAGTTCTAAGCTTGGCAAAAATATTAAAATACTTGATATAACGGGCTTATCGCCGATTGCCGACTATTTTGTTGTTGCAAGCGGTTCTAATCCCAATCAGCTTCACGCCATGTGCGATGAAGTTATTGATAAACTTAGCAAAGCGGGGCTTAATGCAGAACGTACCGAAGGCTACAATACCGCCAATTGGATTCTTTTAGACTATGGCGATTTTATGGTGCATTTGTTTACCGCAGAGGCAAGAGATTTTTATAACATCGAGAAGATATGGAAAGATGCTAAAATAAGTGATTTTGCCGATTAAGATGCATTAAACAAAAAATCCGATGGAACATGGTAAATACCTTTATCCATCGGATTTTTAATATCAAAAGATTTAACGATAAAAACGATACACGCCAAAAACTTTACCGAGAATAGTACAGTCGTTAACGATAATGGGCTCCATGGTATCGTTTTCGGGTTGTAAACGAATGTGACCGTTTTCCTTGTAGAAAGTTTTGACGGTCGCGGAATCTTCAATCAATGCGACTACGACATCACCGTTGTATACGCTCTGTGTAGACTCAACGAGTACATAGTCACCGTTCATGATTCCGATATCAATCATCGAATCACCCTTAACGTGAAGAATGAAAGCCTGATCCTTGGGAACACGCTCAAGCGGAATAGGGAAGTAACATTCGATATTCTGCTCGGCAAGTATGGGCTGTCCGGCGGCAACCTGGCCTACAATCGGAATACTGGCTGTCTCGGTACGAACAGTCTGAAAAGAATCATCGCATATTTCAATCGCGCGGGGCTTTGTGGGGTCTCTGCGGATATAACCGTTCATCTCAAGTCTTTCAAGATGTGAGAATACCGAAGATGTTGATTTAAGGCAAACGCCTTCACATATTTCACGAACTGACGGCGGGTAACCGCGTTCTAAAATTTTTTCCTTCATGAAATCTAAAATTTCCTGCTGCTTGGGAGTAATTTTACCTGCCATAGAAGTACCTCCTTGTTTAGATATTTGTATAATAACACATCTGTCCGAAAAAAGCAAACACATATTCAGAAAATTTGTTCGAAAAAACCGTTGACAAAAGAATGTTTGTTCGATATTATGTATTTGTAACGAACAAACGTTTTGAACACTTATTCGAGGTGATCCGAATGACAGCAACAGTTTTTGAACGAAACTTAAACAGTGAGATGCGCATTTATAACAATCATATGCAGCGTACACGTGAATTACGTCGCCGCATTACGATTTTTGTTATATCCGTTTTACTTTTTATTGTTCTTGTTATCATTTTATCCAAGGCCGATTCACGCAGTATCGCAGCCGACGGGTCTAATCCTACTTTATACAAGTATTACACTACAGTTGAAGTTAAGGCAGGAGATTCATTGACATCCATTTCCGAGGATTATGTGAAATGCGGTCCTACCGATACATCTAAATTCATTCGTGAGGTAATGTTTATTAACAATATTGATAACGCAGACAAGATTGTTGCAGGTTCAGTTATTGTTGTTCCTTATTACGATGTATACAGGCAGTAATCGCTGTCCCGCGAATGCCTTTATATACATATTCCTCATCACATTCCAATGAAGATGCCCCGACTTTTGCGATAGTCGGGGCACTTTATTTTATCCGGTCACTTTAATAAATACTATTTTATTCAATCATTTCATTCATTACGCTGAATAATTGCTTAATGTCGATAGGTTTTGCCAAAAATGCATTCATGCCGGCATCTATGCATTCCATTTTGTCTTCACTCATAACATTGGCCGTCATTGCAATTATCGGTACTGAAACGGCATAAGGTTTGTTAACCGTACGTATCTTTTTGGAAGCAGTCAATCCGTCCATATTGGGCATTCTTAAATCCATAAATATTGCTTTATAATAATTGTCCGGTTTTTTTGCAAAGCACTCTAAACCTATCTGTCCATCATTGCATATATCCACTTCAGCCCCGATACTGTGTATAAGTTCAATCATTATTTCCTGATTTATTTCATTGTCCTCACAAAGCAGGAAGCGAGCGCCTGTATAGTCTTTATTTTCTTTGTAATCTTTTTTGTTTTCCTGTAAATTTTTGTTTAAAGTTTCTTCCGAAAACGTTTCGGATTTTTCTGTGATGATAGGAGTTACAAGCTGAACCGTAAATGTTGTACCTTTGTTTAATTCACTGATATATGAAATTTCGCCGTTCATGTATTCCACAAGGCGTTTAGTAATTGAAAGGCCCAAACCGGTGCCCTCGTTCTTTGACAAGTTCATACGATTTTCCTGTGAAAAGTTGTCAAAAAGATGCTCCTGAAATTCTTCGGTCATGCCGATACCATTGTCTCTTACAATAAATGTCAGAATACAGGATGATTCATCAATCGGTTCACTTGATATGCAAAAATCGATGTTTCCTCCGGGATTAGTGTATTTTGTTGCATTTGACAGAAGATTAAACATTATCTGGTTAAGCCTTAACTTATCTACATATATTTCCTCATATGTATTTTCATGTATGAAATTGAAAGTCAGGTTCTTCTTTTGACATATAGGCATGAAAATCGAATTGATATAATCGGTGAAATCTTTAAACCTGTAATGTTCGGGGTGCATTTCAATCTTTCCGGACTCGATTTTTGACATGTCCAAAAGATCGTTAATTAATCCCAACAAAAAGTCAGCGGAGAGAAGAGACTTATTGATATAGTCTTTCACTACATTAATATCGTTTTCACCATTTGCAAGCTGCAGCATACCCATTATTCCGTTTAATGGAGTTCTGATATCATGCGATACAAGCGACAAAAATTCAGATTTTGCCTTGTTGGCTCTTTCTGCATTTATACATGCATCGGCAATGGCTTTCTTTTGCGCCATTTCATCATTATATATTTTGGTATTATCACGGCAAGTCATTGTAATAATATCTTTTTTGCTTGAAAGAAACGAAAATCTTAGAACTTTGTGATGATTGTTTTCATCGTTTGTAGTGTTAAAGCTTATAAAATATTCGCCGTATATATTAATCTTTTCAATAAGATTATCAAATGTAAATTCGTCAAGAACACAGCTCAATTCTCTTTTATCTTTGATAATATCCGTAAATTTGGCACGAAAATCACATATACAGTCCGAAAATTCCTTATCGGAATAATTCTTGTATTTATCAATAATGATATATGAATTTGTATTTATATAAAGCAGCGCAACGTAATCAAATTCGCGCTGAATAGTACCGTTTATCAAATCATCGATTTTCTTTTTGTAGGAAATATCGGTAAGATGAAATACTGCTTCAATATCGCCTGATACAGGATTCTTAAGCAGATACGCACTTTTTAATACCCAGTCATTATTTCCGTCAAACATTTTCATGTTAAATTCCAACGTTGAATTATCGCCACCGTTATTAAAAAGGTTTATAAGGTTAATTCTTGAAAAAGAAGATATATAGCGTTGTTTTTGAACGTTGTCGCATATAAGTGAAAGCGTCTTTTCGATAAGTTCATCGTATGTTGACACATTTTCACTTAACGGATTGATATACAAACGATTCAAGGAAACAAGCGAAAAGGTATTCTGTGAAAGGTTAACATGATATGTCGCAATTGAATTTGGATTAAGGCGCAATACAACGTCGAAACGGTGGGAAAAGATTTTCTCGGCATTTTTAATTTCGGTCAAATCAAGCGCCATGCAATGAACAACCTTTGCAAGACCTTGATAATTTTTCTTTATAACATATTTTATTTTTAAATAGACAGGGCTTTTTATTCCTTTAAAATGATACCAGCCTTCATTTTCAAGATTGGTTTCATTCGCACGCAATCGATTATAAATATGACGGACTTTTTCAACATTTTCAGCTTCAATAATACCCTTGGCAATCATTGATTCGGGGATATCGTAGGTATCAATATTTTCACCGAATCTTTTAATTAAATCACCTTCGTTAAAAATACGGTTTGTTTTCAAATCGAAATCCCATGTAAATACACCGGAGAAATCAAAGGCATCTTTATAATCAATATCTTTGATGTCAATTTTTTTGATATCATTCGAGAAATTACCAAAAATATTCGTCTTATTTGAATCTTGAAAGAAATTATCCATACTTGACTCCATTTTAGGTTTCATGTCTAATCGTTATTTCTAAGTTTTACAACGGTTGCCGCGTAGCGCTTTCGGTCATCTTCAATTGCTGCATAGTGCTTCTTGGTGGTATTTACGTCTTTGTGCCCCAAAACATCGGCTACAAGGTAAATGTCTCCGGTTTCTTTGTATAGACGTGTACCATACGTACTTCTTAATTTATGCGGTGTTATTTTCTTTAAGTTTGTAAGATTTGAAGCATATTTTTTAACCAGATTTTCAACACTTCGCACACATAACCGTTTATTTTGCAAGGATAAAAACAAAGCATCTTCAGATCCCGATTCGGCAATAATCATCTTTCTTATTTCCAGATAATCAAGCAATGCTGTGCGAACCTCTTCACCGAAATAAACGGTTGTCTGCTTGCCGCCTTTGCGGATAATAAGTAATCCGTTTGTATTGAAATCAATATTGTTAATATCTAATCCCACGAGTTCGGATACACGAATTCCCGTTCCTAAAAGCATCGTCAAAATAGCAACATCGCGAAGCTTTGTTTTATTGTGATATCTAAGCTGGTTTTCCGTGAGTTTTTCGCCTTCTTCAACCATATCCAATAAATCCGAAACCTCGTCAGGTTCAAGACGAATAATTTCTTTTTCATGGATTTTGGGTGTTGCAACCTTACCCGGAGCGTTTGTCTCAATCAATTCCGATGTATAGAAATATTTGTACAGACTGCGGAGCGCAGCAAGTTTTCTTGCTTTACCGCGTTCGTCATTTGAAATTTCCTGCCCCGAAGCATTGTTATAAAGAGTTAAAAATTCAAGGTATTCTTCGACATCTTCGCGGTTTACCATATCAAGCACAGATAACTTAAAATCCGTAATCTCAACATTTCTTAATGACGGATTCTTTTCGTGCAGAAATTCAAAGAAAAGACGTATATCATATGCATAAGACAGTCTTGTGCGCGAAGAAGTGTATTCCTCAATACCTCTGAAATACTGGCGGCAAAAGGAGGGGAGAGTAGCAATTACTTCTCGAAGCTTTACGATATTGTCTTTCATGACTTTTTCATGATATGTCATTGTGTTCTGACTTAAATTACTCATTTTTTGCCGTCCTATATTTATTATTATTCATGATTTATACCGTCATTTATTTTTGCCAGCCCTTAATTGAACTGTCACATATTGCTGTGAACATTCTTTCTTTTACTCCCGGATTTTCACGGTTTAAGTCTCTTAAAAGACTATTCACATATTCACGCTTGGTAACTCCGTCAGCGGGACAGGGACTTTTAACAACGGGAATATTATTTTTGTTTACAAAACCGATAACATCTGCTTCGTTTACATATATAAGCGGCCTGATTACGGTAAGTTTAGTGCGGTCAAGATATGTTACCGGGCTGAAGGTATGAAATCTTCCTTCAAATATGAGTGACATCATCATTGTATCGACAACATCGTCTTTATGATGTGCGTAGGCAATCTTATTGATGCCCTGACGATTCATTTCTTCATTTAAGGCTCCCTTGCGCATTTTTGCACACAAAGAACAGGGGTTGGATTCTTTACGATCGTTAAAAACTATTTGCGCAATATCAGTCTTTACAACTGTATACTCAACGTCAAGCTCTTTACACATTTCACGTATTTTATCAAGATTAAGGTTTTCAAACCCCAAATCAACCGTAATGGCATACAGTTCAAAATGATTGGGGTAAAATCGTCTTAACGCGGCAAGCGCAGTCAGCAAAGTAAGAGAATCTTTGCCACCGGAAATCCCGACAGCGATTTTGTCGCCTTCCTCAATCATGTGATAATCATCAACCGCCTTGCGAACAAGACTTAACAACTGCTTAAGCTGCATATTTCTCCATTCCGTGCCCAATATACGCATAAAAAATTATACGAACCACAATATGTAGTTATTTTAGCACTGATTAATTAATATAAAAATAAAAATTATACGAAATGTTTAAATCTTAATACAAATTTAATTATCATTAACAGTCGATATGTTATATTATATAAATAAGAAAATATTGTCAAAAGCCGATAAAATCTTACTATTGTTTTATATAATTGATTAAAAATATAAGTTGCGCATCAATGAAATGTTTGATTGTGCAGCTTGCGGAACGGAGATATCTATGAAAATTAAAATCGAAAAAAAATACATACATATCGGTGTAATGATATTTTTCACCGTACTTGCATTAATGTTTGTATTCTTTTTGATTTACAGATTCGACAGCTTAAAACTTGCCATCGGAAAATTTAACAAAATAATGGCGCCTGTTTTTTACGGATTCTTTTTAGCGTATATCATTAACCCTATTATGAATTTTGTAGAAAAGAAGATAATAGGTCCTTTACTTGAAAAATACAATGCCAACCAGGAAGAATCCAAAAGAAAAAAAGCGACTCGTGCTTATTCACTTGCAATTACAATTATTTTTGTGTTGCTGTTGATATACCTTTTCTTTGTAACCTTGATTCCTCAGGTATATAAAAGCTTGCAAAGCCTCATTCAGTCATACCCGGTATACATTGACAACTTAACCGAATGGTTAAATAAAGTAACTCAGAAGAATCCCGAAATCAAAGACTTTTTCGGTAATTTCATTGATGATTACTCAAGTGAAGCCGAAGCATCAATCACCGGTATGATAATGCCTGTGCTGCAAAAGTTTTTAGTGCCCAACATAAACACATTGCTTTCCGGTTTATCGGCAAGCATTGTTTCCTTTGTTAAATTGCTTATTAATATAATAATCGGTATCATCATTTCGGTGTACGTCCTTTTCAGCAAGGAAAAATTCGCAAATGCTGCCACAAAATTTGCATATGCAATACTTGAAACAAAAAATGCAAACAGATTTTTATATTCAATAAGATATACTCACCGAACATTTATAGGATTCCTGTCCGGAAAAGTTTTAGACTCGGCAATAATCGGTTTAATATGTTATATTTGCTGCCTGATACTTGGAATGCCTTATTCATTGCTGATAAGCGTTGTTGTTGGTGTCACAAATATTATTCCGGTATTCGGACCGTTTTTCGGCGCAATTCCGAGTACAATCATTATATTGATGGTTGAGCCTAAAAAAGCCCTTACTTTTGTAATATTCATTTTGATTTTACAGCAGTTTGACGGCAATATTTTAGGTCCCAAGGTTTTAGCCGGTTCAACGGGAATCTCGAGTTTTGGTGTGATTTTTGCAATTACATTATTTGGCGGCTGGTTGGGCGTATTCGGAATGATAATCGGTGTGCCTATTGTTGCAGTATGTTATACAGGTCTTCGTAAAGTAATTAATTCAATGTTACGCACCAAGAACCTTCCCACAGAAACCGCAAGTTATTCCGGCGTTGGTGAAATATCCGAAACAGGGGAAATAACGCCTTATGTATATGTGGATCCGAATATGGAAGCCAAGCAGGAAAAACGTACAGCAATGGCCAAAGCTTTCAGACTGGTTTTTCTGATTATATGGAAAGCTGTTAAATATGTTGGCGGACTGTTTAAATTATTATTTATTAAGCTTTTCAGTTTCACCAAGGTAACATACAGTAAAGCAAAAAACAAAACAATTTCAGATGTAAGTAAGCCCGAAGTATCTGAAAAATCAGAAAAAAAATAAACGTTAACGCCGAAAGTCAATTTTGATTTTCGGTGTTTTCTGACTATGCACGAAGTAAGATAGTATATATAGTATATTAAGAAGTGTACTTTATTTTGATGGAGGATGTTCTTTTATGAAAAAACACTTTTTACCAATTTTTCTTGTTGCAATTATGCTGATAGGTATTGTTCCGTTCGGTTCCCTTAAGGTATTTGCAGCCTCGCCGGATGTATGTAAGATTGGTACTACCGGAAATATGTTGATTTATTAATCAAAAATATGGCGGCAAGTTTCATCGTGAGACTTGCCGCTTTTTTCGTCTGTGACTGAATTGAAATCATTTTTATATAATTAGTCGATAATGTTGCGATATTATGCTTAGCATATTGCGAATCCATGAAGATTTCGCACGGCCTTTATGCGAGGACGATTTTGTATATTTGTCAGAAGCATAATAGCAAAGAAAACTGAAATTGGTAAAAGTAACATATAAAGAAAAGGAGTGTGATCCGTTATGAGAAAAGTAATCATAGCATTAATTTGCGTTGTACTGATTCTTACTGTAGGATGCGGCTCGAAAAGTGAGAACGTAAATAATAACGAAAACAAGTATTATACATTGAATATAAAGATTAACCCGGATGTATCATTTATGGTTGATTCCGAAAAAAAAGTTATCGGAATTGTAACAAATAATGATGATGCGCGTGATGTTTATAACAATCTGACTTTTTCAAGTTATGACCTTGATACCGTGGTACGCGAATGGGCTACACAATGTACATTAATGGGCTTTAATACCCATAAAATTGAAGTCGGAATTTGCGGAAGCGATGAAGAGATTGCATCCTTCAGTGATACGTGGAATCAGTTGAAGAAAGAATACAAGGTATTCAATGCCGAAGATATTCAAACCATTGAGACACAGGCAGAGCTTCCGACATGTGAATATTGTGGTGCAAAGATATTTGACGTTTATGAAACATGCCCGGAATGCGGGCATGAAATAGGATATGAAGTGATTGGTTGTTTTTGCGGAGCAAAGCTTGCAACAACTTCAAAGCCTTGTCCGGTATGCCACCTTGATAATTTATCAGGTGCGTATGAAGAAGGCTGGGGACCTGAAGGAAAAGAGTTCTTATATTGTTTCTGTGGTGAAAAATGTGATATCCATACCGGAATATGTGAAGTGTGTCACCTGCATAATTTTACCGGTGAATATGATGAGGGTTATGGCCCTCAGGAGCCATGCAGATGCTTTTGCGGTGAGGCGTACATTGATAATGCTACAGGAATATGTCCTGTATGCCATCTGAACAATTTAACAGGAGCATATGTGGATGGATATGGAAATGATAATATGGAACCGGCGCGGTGTTTTTGCGGTGCAGCTTATATAGACAACGCTACAGGAGTATGTCCGGTATGCCATTTGAACAATCTAACCGGTATGTATGAAGAAGAATATGGAAACAACCCTCCCGGACAGAATTTGTGTTTCTGCGGAGCCGGATATATAGACAACGAAACAGGAATATGCCCTGTCTGCCATTTGAACAATTATAATGGTATGTATGAAGAAGGATATGGAAACAATACTCCCGGACAGAATTTGTGTTTCTGCGGAGCCGGATATATAGACAACGAAACAGGAATATGTCCTGTCTGTCATTTAAACAATTATACCGCAACATATGAAGAAGGATACGAAAATAATGCTCCCGTGGAACCGGCTTTGTGTTTCTGCGGAGCAAGCTACATAGACGATGTTACAGGAATATGCCCTGTTTGCCATTTGAACAATTTTACCGGTTCGATTGAGCCTGACCCTAACTGCTCATATTGTTTTGGTACGGGATATATTGAACCGATATGCGGTTCATGTGGGGGAGACGGAGCGATTCATCCGGATGTATGTTTCCAGTGTGGAGGTACGGGTCAGGACTTTGTTACACCGGGATCGGGTGGCCCCGGCTGGTGGGAAACCTGTTCTAACTGCCATGGCTCCGGTCAGCAAGGTGAGTATGTTCCGGGTGGATGTCGGGAGTGCAATGGTGCCGGCAGAAAACCGAGCAAAGTTTGTACGCATTGTTGGGGAAAATAGTCCAACATTTGGAAGTATAGACTAATGCGTGATTTGGGCAGGAAATAAATACGCCAATTCAATATTTAAAGAAGCTAACTCGTTTGGAGCATACGGGAATGGTCTGTATGCTCCTTTTTTATGGTTTAGGAGCCGGTGGAAGATTTATTTAAAAATCACAATTATGATATCTTGGTGCCGGAATTTGCCTCAGAAATTAAGTTGAAAAGCAGGCTCCTTCTATGTGTGGGAAAATACGCAAAATGTGTAGAAAATAATATTATTACATAATAAAACATAGTATACTTTACTTAAGTGGTATTTATTAATTTGACGTTTTCAATTTCGCAATAAAATAATATATAAAGTCAACTATGGGAGGAACACAAATGAAGAAACGAATAT
>JAZLHV010000034.1:0-5764 GCA_045617045.1 Lachnospiraceae bacterium | reverse complement strand
AAGAAGCGTCCCCAAAAGGAAGACAAAAGAAGCGTCCCCGGTGTTGCCCGATAGTACTATTTCGCGCCGTATTCGGCGTAGTAAGCGTCAATTGCGCGCCCAATTTCCTCGGTAATAAGAAGTTCTCCATTCACGGGGTTAGCAGACAAATATTCGCGAACTTCTGACATGGTAACGATAGCTGAAGTGTCAAACCCGTAAAGATCCTTTATTTCATCCAGAGCACACTTTGTGCCCTTGCCGCGTTCTTCACGATTTAAAGAAACCATTAAGCCGACAATTGTAATATTGGCGCAGCCTGTAATTATGGGGAATGTTTCCTCGATGGATTTACCGGAAGTAGTTACATCTTCGATAATTACAACGCGGTCTCCGTCTTTAAGTTTTGAGCCCAAAAGAATGCCTGCGTCGCCGTGATCTTTTTCTTCTTTGCGGTTTGAGCAATATCTGATTTCCCTACCGTAAAGCTTCGAATATGCGATAACCGTTGCAACAGACAGCGGAATGCCCTTGTAAGCCGGTCCGAACAATACATCAAAATCGTCACCGAATTTTTCGTGAATAGCCTTGGCATAGTACTCTCCGAGGCGCGATAACTGTGCTCCCGTAACGTAAGCGCCCGCATTCATGAAGAACGGTGATTTGCGACCGCTTTTTAAAGTAAAGTCGCCAAACTTAAGTACATTGGATTCCACCATAAATTCAATAAATTCTTCTTTGTATGACTGCATAACTCCTCCTTAGAATATACGATTGATATCGTTTTTCATGTCTATAACTGCCTGACGGGCTGCATCAGCATAGCCTTCTTCGCCAAAAGAAGCATATGCGGGCTGCTTATACGCCGCGATAATGCCGCGTGACGAATTGACTATGGCGCCAAGTCCGTCCTCGTTAAAGAAGGGGCGAAGTCCTTCGGCCGTGCCACCCTGTGCGCCGTATCCCGGCACCAAAATATAAGCCTTGGGCATTACTTTTCGAAGCGCTGCACCCATTTCAGGATAAGTAGCACCCACAACTGCGCCGACATAGCTGTAATTATCCCCCATAAGAGTGCTGCCCCATTCATCTACCTTCATGGCAACATGCTCATACAAAGGTTTTCCGTCGATTAAGCGGTCCTGAAACTCTCCCGAGCTTGGATTTGACGTTTTTACAAGCACGAATATGCCCTTCTTTTCACGCTCACAAACATCCATAAAAGGCTTGATACCGTCAATTCCGAGGTACGGATTTACGGTTACAAAATCTTCGTCGAAGCCGACATTCCTGACGCCGCCCAACTCTATGCCCGAAAGGTGACCGACTGCGTATGCTTCACTTGTGGAGCCGATATCGCCGCGCTTTATGTCGCCGATTACCGTTAAGCCCTTAAGCTTAGCATATTCTATTGTCTGTTTGAACGCAATCAAACCATCAATACCGAACTGTTCGTACATGGCAATCTGGGGCTTAACCGCCGGAACAAGGTCGCAGATTGCATCTATCAGACCGATGTTATATTCAACTATGGCCTTTGAAACGGCAAAGAAATTTTCACCGTACATTTTAAAATTTTTGTCGAGAATAAACTTGGGAATAAGTTTCAAAGTCGGGTCAAGACCGACCACAACCGGCGCATTTGTAGCCTTAATGCGCTCAATAAGATGATTAATCATACAGAAATTCTCCTTTTACATTTTGGCGAAAGCATATCATTTACTTTTCCACACTGCAAGACATGAATTTATTTTTCGTGCAAATGTTACTTAAAAGTACCCAAAAAAATTAACAAAGGGGGTTGTTTTCACAACCCCCGCAGCAAAGATTATGCTAAGGCTGAAGCCTCAGTCTCAACGTATTTCTTAATATTTGATGCATTAACATACTTCTTGAATTCACCGTCATTTACAACAACCAATGTAGGTGCCTGCATAATGTGGTAGCGTTCAACGAGCTCCTGATTTTCCTCGGCGTCAACCATAATGTAATCTACGCCCGAAAGCATTTCCTTGGCAAGCTTACAGTTAGGGCATGTCTTCGTGGTAAAAAGGTACTTCACATTTTCGGGAGCATTTACCGCAACACATTTATCATCGGCTGCATTGTTGATGGTAACAACAGCACTTACCGGACGCTTAAGTGAAGAATTTGCAATGTCATAAACCTTACGATTCAGATACTCCTGAGACTTACCGTCATTCCAGTTCTGAACAGGTCTGTAGTAACCGGTAATACGGCTGTAAACCTCAGTGGCTTCACCGCAGAAAGGACAAGTCTTCTGTTCACCCGCAAGATATCCGTGAGCTTTGCAGATAGAGTATGTAGGTGAAAGTGTGTAGTAAGGAAGCTTGTAGTTATCGGCAATAGTACGCACAAGGTTAGCCGCAGCCTGCCAATCGGGAAGCTTTTCACCTAAGAATGCATGGAAAACGGTACCCGATGTATAAAGTGTCTGTAACTCATCCTGAATGTCGAGAGCATCGAAAATATCGGATGTATACTCAACAGGAAGATGCGAGGAATTGGTGTAGTAAGGTGTATCACCGGGCTTACCTGCGGTCTTGATGGCCGGCCAGTTCTTCTTATCGTGCTTTGCGAGTCTGTAAGTGGTAGACTCAGCGGGAGTAGCCTCAAGATTGTAAAGATCGCCGTACTGCTGCTGATAGTCAGCCAGACGATTACGCATATGATTCAAAACTTCCTTGGTGAACTCCTGAGTGCGGGGATCTGTCATATCCGCACGTAACCAGTTTGCATTTAAGCCAACTTCGTTCATACCAATCAATCCGATTGTTGAGAAGTGGTTTTCAAAAGAGCCCAGGTAACGCTTTGTGTAAGGATATAAACCTTCATTAAGAAGCTTTGTGATGACACCGCGCTTAACCTTCAGCGAACGGGCGGATATATCCATCAGTCGGTTAAGGCGCTTGTAGAAATCATCCTTGTTGGCAGAAAGGTAAGCAATTCTGGGCATATTGATGGTAACAACGCCTACAGAACCCGTTGACTCACCGGAGCCGAAGAAACCACCTGTCTTCTTGCGAAGTTCTCTAAGATCCAGACGTAAACGGCAACACATTGAACGTACATCCGAAGGCTCCATATCGGAGTTGATGTAGTTTGAAAAATAAGGTGTACCATACTTGGATGTCATCTCGAACAATAACTTGTTGTTCTCGGTTTCGGACCAGTCAAAGTCTTTGGTAATTGAGTAAGTGGGGATAGGATACTGGAAACCGCGGCCGTTGGCATCGCCTTCAATCATCGTCTCGATGAAAGCCTTGTTAACCATATCCATTTCTTTCTTGCAGTCTTTATACTTAAATGCCTGCGGCTTGCCGCCTACGATAGCGGGAAGCTCGGCAAGGTCATTGGGAACGGTCCAGTCAAGTGTAATATTTGAGAAAGGAGCCTGTGTACCCCAGCGGCTGGGAGTATTTACACCGTAAATAAAGGACTCGATGCACTTTTTAACTTCTTCGTAGGAAAGATTATCGATTTTGACAAACGGTGCAAGGTATGTATCAAATGACGAGAAAGCCTGAGCGCCTGCCCATTCATTCTGCATAATGCCCAGGAAATTAACCATCTGGTTGCAAAGAACAGACAAATGCTTGGCGGGAGCGGATGTAATCTTGCCGGGAATACCGCCGAGACCTTCCGTAATCAACTGTTTTAATGACCATCCCGCACAGTAACCTGTAAGCATGGACAAATCATGAATATGTATATCGGCGTTGCGGTGTGCTTCGGCGATTTCCTCATCGTAAATTTCGCTCAACCAATAGTTGGCTGTAACGGCACCTGAGTTGGAAAGAATAAGACCGCCAACCGAATATGTAACGGTAGAATTTTCCTTAACACGCCAGTCTTCAACTTTAACGTAACTGTTTACAACATCCTTGTAATCAAGAATGGTGGACTTCATGGCACGCATCTTCTCACGCTGTTTACGATAGAGAATGTAAGCCTTGGCAACGTTTGTGTAGCCGGCCTGTTCCAAAACCTTCTCTACGCTGTCCTGAATGTCCTCGACATGAATGCAGCCATCCTTAACCTTAGACTGAAAATCAGCCGTTACGCGCAATGCAAGTAAATCAATTACATCGTTGGTGTACTCCATCTCCGTAGCAACGAATGCTTTCATGATAGCATCGCTGATTTTCGTAAGCGTGAAATTGGTGGCTTCACCATTTCGTTTAATTACCTGATACATTTTAAAACTCCCTCCGAAAGTAACTATTTTGCCGTCCGGCCTTGTATGCTCCTGTACCAAAAGAACAAAACTTTCCGGCCCTAAAACCCCGTACATCAAGAATAGCAAAGCAGGGTACAAAAGTCAACGCCAAAAACACTATATATCCGTTTATTTTTCAGCTAATAGCACTATATATTGTGGTTTTTGCATTGATAAACTGTGCACATTTTCTCAAAAACCGCGTATTTTCAACGTTTTAATCGTTTCGGTCAAAAATTAAACAGTCAAAATAACACAATATGTACTATATCTTGTGGCACAAAAAAATCCCCAACTACAGATTGGGGATTTTGTAACTTAAATTAAATTTTCCGACACGCGAAAATCACCAATAATCAAGCCTTAACCGCGTGCTTTTTGATTACTTAAAAAACATAACCTAAACCAATGTCTGCAGCCGGCGGTCACAAGCCCGACCGTTGCCCAACGCCATCATCGAGTACTTATCGTGTACTCAAAAAAATAAGCTCCCGCGCAGCAGCTTCGTCGTTCGGAAACAGCTTAACGTACTCTTCGAACTTTAAACGTGCGCAGTCATAATCGTACAGATACTCGTAAGTAATTGCCTCGTTAAACATCAATTCTTTGGTCCACTCGGGATCTTCAAGCTTAAGGCCGAAAGAAAAAGCCGTAAGTGCCCCGTCGTAATCTCCAAGCTTCCAGCGGCACACGCCGAGCTGATTGTAAACCGCGGCGTTGTTGCCCTTAGCGGTAAGAAATGAATTGTAAAGGCTTGCGGCATAACTGTAATCCGAAACCGCCTCATAAGTTTTCCCCAGCATCAATACCGTCTCGGGGTTTGACATATCTTTTGCTTTTTCAAGATACACCCTTGCCTGGGAATAGTCGGAAATATAGTAATACATGCGACCGCGGTCGTAGTCTGATATTTTGCGTGTTTCATCGTTAAGAAGCGCCTTAAGGTACGACTCTGCTTCGGTAGTAAAGCCAAGATTTCTGATAGCCGCGAAAATCTTAAGATGCAAATCGTAGTTTGAAGGATCCTTGCTGGTAACAACGTTAAAGTCTTCATCGGCCTTGGTGAACTCGCCCATGTTAAGATAGCAAAGAGCTCTTCTGTAATAGTAATCGCTTTCCCTCGGCTTAACGGAAATAAGTGCGGTATAAACGCTTACCGCTTCACCGTAATCCCCCATCATCTCATATGCGTAGCCCATATAAGCGTTAATATCGTAATCGATTGTCTGTATACGGGCGTTGCTTTTGCTTAAAGCCGTAATAAATGCTTCAACAGACTCCGCATACATGCCAAGGCTTACGTAAGCGATTCCCAAGCCTCTGTAGGCTTCCTTGGTGGCACCTTCTTTTTCGATTGAAAGCAGGAAATTATCGTAGGCAGCCTCGTACTCGTGATTTTCAAGATACGCCATACCGGCATCAAGATACATCGTCGACGGCTTTTCGCAGCCTGTCAGCACAACCCCTGCGAGCGTACACACAAGCATCAAATATATAATTGCCGATTTAAAATTATGTGTTCTCATAGACAAATATTAACATATG
>JAZLHV010000033.1:0-11997 GCA_045617045.1 Lachnospiraceae bacterium | reverse complement strand
CTGCAGCATGTCCTGAACTTCGTTCAGAGCGCCTTCAGCTGTCTGTACTGCGGAAATACCATCCTGAGCATTTGCGGAAGCCTGTGTTAAACCACGAATCTGCTTACGCATCTTCTCACTGATTGATAAGCCTGCTGCATCGTCAGCTGCACGGTTAATCTTGTAACCGGAAGATAACTTCTCGGTTGACTTAGACTGCGTCTTTGTGGTGACGTTAAGCATTCTGTTAGAGTTCATTGCTGTTAAGTTGTGTTGTACTACCATAGTTTTTCCTCCTTGGATGTAAGACGTGACTTCCCTGTCACGAATGTGATTGGTTGTCGCAAGGTGCGCGTACCTTGCGTGTGAAGCGTTTACTTCACGTTGTGTATTATATTTCGGCACCATTAGTGACGAATTAATACCTGAACTTAATTTTTATACTATTTTCTCAAAAATAGTATAATTCACTACAATTTAAAAATACCTTTAAAGCTTGTAGTTCATTGCCTGAGTATAGCTTTTAACTGCCTTAACATTAGAGCGCGATCCTTTAAGACGTGAACGTTCTTCTTTAAATATCTGCTCTAAAGCTGCCTTGTTGCGGGCTTCTCCGGCCTGAATTGCAGTGCTCTTTTCGGTAATCTCGGTAATGAGCTTTTGCATCTTTTTAATCTCAGATGCATATTTCTCTCGATTTCCGTCAAGTTCCTTTTTAACTTTTTTAAATAAGCTTTCAAAGCCTTCATCGAGCTTGTTGAGTCTGAAAATCAATATGCCCTTTTCCTCTGTATTCTTATCGAACTTGTCAAAAGAAAACGGTTCTTCTTTAAGCAATGCTGCCTGCTCAACATTTTTGGTAATTATCAGATTAAGTACATCGACCTTCTTTTCAAGGCTTTCAATCAAAGCTGTAATGTATGTATCGGACATTTATGATACCTTCACCTGTTTCATGACTTCTTTCCATGTATCCCGCATGGAACGTAAATGAGTTGCGACTTCCTCAACTATATCCTTATCCTTATGAGTGTTAGCCTCCAAAAGTCGCTGTGACAAATAAACGTATACACGTTCAAAGTCCTTGGCAACTTCATATTTCATATCGAGAGTTTCACGGAAGTAATCGATGATCTTCTCAACTTTGACAATATTTGTGTGCGCACCCTCAATGTCGGATTGCTCAATTGACATTATTGCCTTATTGCAGAACTTGATGGCGCCTTCATAAAGAAGAAGTGTAAGCTCTGCCGGTGAGGCTGTCAGCACACGACTGTTATTATATTGAGCATAGGCGTTGGGTAATGTCATACGGTTATTCTCCTATAGCCACATAAAATGCGAAGCAAAGCGTGTGGCTGTATTTTAATTTCCAAGCAGTGATGTTATTGAGCTTGTGGAAGATTCGAGCTTGGAAAGAGCAACTTCCATGTTTGAAAACTTCTTGTAATACTTGTCTTCATAGTCGGCAAGCCTTGCCTCGGCATCTGCTATCTTGGATTCGTAATCCGATAAATCCGTTTTATATTTCTTGTCTTCAAAGAACGAACCCGAGCTTGAATAATCAGAGCTTGCGCTCAGCTCATTCATCTTCGAATACAAGCTTCTTGACAACTGGGTAAAGAAGCTTACAACACTATCGGGATCGTTGGCAATCATAGACTTTAATTTGTCGGGATTAGCCGCGGAATCTTTATCATCCGGGTTGCCTGCAATATGATAAGCGTTCTTTTCGTTCTTGCCGGACAGGAAATAATCCAATGTTTCAATACCGAAATCGGAAAGATACATTGTTTTGCCGCCAACTTCGAAGCCGCTGCCCATAATTGTCTTCATGGCTTGAGCAAGGGAACCGATGGATGAATCTCTGCGTAAGAGCGAATCTTTAATCTTTGTCTCCCACTTTTTGATTTCTTCCTCGGACATTTCGTCCTTTTCCTCATCGGAAAGGGGTTCGAATCCTCTTGCGGAATCTGCGTTGTAAAGTTTATCAAGCTCATTGATGATGGAATCGTATTCGGTGATAAACGACTTAATCATGTCGTAAATGCCGTCGGTATCATCCTGAGTCGTAATCGTAATGTCGCTTGCAACGGAAAGACATGTAAATGTAAGTCCGTTAACTTCAACATTGTTGGAACCCGAATTATATGTAACTCCGTTAAGTGTAATTTCAGCATCCTGACCTGCAATGCGCACCGCATCGGCCGAGAACTTGTCGGAATATACACTGTCTGCTGCCAAAACGTCACGTGCAAAAGAAGCCTTCTCCAAGAACCTTGAAACTGCTGCGCCGTAGTCTTCGTCGTCATCACCTGACATTTCGGCTTTAATCATTTTGTAAAGATCGGAATCCACATCGATAAGTGCCATCGTAGCTTCTTCATCTACCACTGTTTCGGTAGCACCTACCATAATAGGAGCGCCGTCTTCATCAAACTCTCCGGACTCAACCATCTTTTGACGCGTATCCATTATCGGATTGCCGTCTTCATCGGTTTCACCGGTATCATATTCTTCCATAACGGGAACTTCTTTATAGCGAACCGCACTGTTGATTGCATCTGCATATGCGGCAAGTTCGCGATACTTTACAAGTGTCTTGGCATTTGCATTAACTTCGGTATCGGTCGATGTCCCCAAAGATTCGTTGATGCCGAGCGCCGACAAGGCCGTGAAGCCGACCGCATTGTCGGCCGTAATGGCAAAGTCAGCGTCAAAGCCGCTTGCCGCACTTGCGATATACATACGCTGGTTGTGAGCGTCAAAGTTAGCATCAACGCCTGCATCTTTAAGCTTTGTAACAAGCCCTTCGATGGTGGTTGTTTCATCAAATTCAATCGCAGTGGATTTCCCGTTAACGGTAATGGTAAAAGAGCCTTTGCCGGCTATCGGTGTAAGGCCGCTCGTCTCCGCGCCTGTTGAATCGGTCATGAAACGTAAATCTTTTAATAACGTGTTGTTACCGGCTTGCGTACCGTCTGCCGTCTTTACCTTGGCGCCGGTCATATATCCTGACTTGGCAAGCTTGTTGATGGATAATGTCTGAACACCATTCATGGCCTTTTCGCCGGTAATTACGGATACAGCATTGGGATTGCTGACCTTTGTGTTCTTTTTCTTGTAAGAAGTGGAAAAACGAAGATTGGATAAAGTTCCATTAAAAAGGGACTTCACCTTCGTGTTAAGCGAAGACCAAGCCTCTTGTTTCCACTCTAATTTTGTTTTTTCCTTATTAAGGGTTTTAACCTTTGTGGATTTACCTTTAACAAGTTCTTCAATAATGGATTCGGTGTCTAAACCTGAATACATTCCGGATACGCGCATTGGCATAATCAATACCTCCTATACTTATCTGCGTTCGTCAACCAAAAGACCTGCAAGCTCCCATGCCTTGGCAATAAGATCCAACGTCCTTTCGGGCGGAAGTTCTTTGATAACTTCCTTGGTGTCTTTGTCGACAATTTTGATAGTCACACGATTAGTGGCTTCATGGAAACCGTAAACGGCCTCGGAGTTAACCATTTTCCTGTTGAGTTCTTCAACTGCTACATGTAGCTGCTCTCTGGATGGTTCACGGTCTGTATAGGATTCAGATTTTTCGGAGGCGTTCTCGACAACTAATGTTGTATTGTCCACCTTCGGTGCTTTGTCTGTCAAAGATACATCCGTGTACTCTGCAACAGCCTGTGGTTTTGTGGTTACCGGCTGAGATTTCTGTGCCTGTAAACTCATTACACTGTTCAATGCTTCAAGTGCCATATTGTCTCCTTTCGTAGCATCCGTGCTACCTAAAAAGGTTCCTGGTATGTATTATATCGGAACATGTTATTAATAACTTTAGCGTTTAGCCAAAAAGATTTTTAAGGTTAGCCATCTGATCTTCGGCGTTCATAGCTTCCTTGTTAGCTTCCTGAATCTGCACGTAAACTTCTTTACGATATACAGGAACTTCCTTCGGAGCCTGAATGCCGATCTTAACTTGTTCGCCTTTTACCTCAAGAATGGTAATTTCAATGTTATTGTTAATGATGAGTGCTTCATTCTTTTTGCGGGATAATGCTAGCATGCATCCACCTTCTTTCTGTTCGCATCCAAAATATCATAGATAGGGAACTTAACTTTGTATTCCTCGCCGTCCAAAATAATCTGGCATGCTTTACGCTCTGTTACGTTAATGACGATGGGGGCTTTAAGATTAACACTCATAAGTTTCAAATCCTTGGGGACCGTTACGGTTACAAGAATTAACAATTCATCTTCGTCAATATTGCCAATAGGCTTTAATACATCCTCGTCAACTACGGGATTATAATCCGGCGCAACGATTAACGGATCCATTACGGGAAGTGCAAAAGCAGGTTCCTGAATAGACTGCATCCAACGGATGCCCGCATTGTCACCCTTGTCGGAATCATGCACAAGCGCAAAGTCCTTAAGATCGGGAAAACCTACGATGCCATTTTCAAAGTGGATGATTTTGTCATCATCAATTGCAATTTCGCCAAAAACTCTGGTATCAACAATCATGTGTATTCCTCCTAAATATAGTTAAGTAATGATTCTTTAAGTATTTTACCGGTTGCCATTAACGCTGCGTCGTAAGCATAATTAGCGCTCGACAGTTGAATGGCCGCCTCAGCAAGATCGACGTCTTCGTTCTCGCTCTTTAATTCTTTTAAGGTTTCAAGCTGCGTATCCAGACGGTTCTCGATAAGCTCAAGTCTCTTTGAACGTGTACCGCAGTTTGTAAGTGCTACGTTGTTCTGGTCAAGATATGAATCCGACAATGTAATCGAATTTTTGAAAATGTCGTGAAGCTTACCGTTTAAGAAGGTCTGCTCTTTTTTTGCCGCATCGATTTCATCCTTCTTGGCCTTCAAAGTCGCCGTATCGGTTTCCGGAATTGCCGCATATTCCTTTTCAAGCTTTTTGAGTTTATCTTCTATTCCCTCTACTTCGCTTATACATCTGAGAACGTCTTCGATGTCACGGCGGATATCATGGTTAAAGCATTCATCGGCCGTTGTATTGATGCGAAGAGTCTGATTGACGCCGATGTTATATGTAATCTCCTGCGCCGGTGAGTTGTCGAAATTATATTCAATGCCTTCGGCTTCGCATTTGAAATAATGCTCGGGTCTCAAATCATTCTTGGCCCATTTTGTTTTGGCATATGTAACATCTACGTCGCCGCCCGCATTTACGGCATCAGCTACGCTCTTTGAAAAGAAAAGGTCTCCGGTATCCTTTACAAAAATAACTTTGCCGTCAGGAATGTCTGCAAGAGTTAAATCTGCGCTGTCAACCGTAATAATGTCCGGTGTCAATGACGGGTCCGAGTTAACCGTAACCGAAATATCGGAAGCATCCAGATCTCCGTAGGGAAGACGTATTCTTTTTACCGTACCGGATTCTATATTTTGCTCAACTACGGTCGCCGAAGGATTAACGTTTTCAACATATGTATAATCCGTAAAATCTTCGGATGTGAAATTCTGGTATATAACATATTTCAAATCGGTCTGCTGCGGGAAGGTTAACGACTCACCCGTTCTGTAACCTGTAAAAACGGTTCTGCCCGCAAAATCCGCATTGCCCGTGTTGTATATTTCTTCGGAAAGCGCCTCGAGGTTTTCGGCAATGATGCGCCTGTCCGAAACAGTTAACGAATCTGACGTTCCCTTAACGTATTGCTTGCGAATATCCGTAATGATATCCGAAAGTGTACTGATAGCATCTTCCGTAACCGTAAGCCAGCTCTTTGCATCTTCAACATTCTTCTCAACATACTGAGCTGTCTGATTAACGCTTGTGCGAAGTCGCAAAGAGCGAAGGGCTACTATGGGGTCCTCCGACGGTCGCGAGATTTTCTTTTCGCTGGAAAGCTGTGTGGAAAGCTTGTCCTGCAAAGTTTTGTTGGTATTTATGTTATTAAGTGAATTATTTTGGATTATCTTATTTGTAATACGCATAACTTACCCTCCGATTAATATATCGGCAGATTATTAAAATTAAACACCTGTTTCCAGAATTAATCTGTCATAAATTTCGGTAAATGTCTGAATCATTTTGGAAGCTAAGCTGTAAGCATTCTGATATTTAACCAGATTAACCGCTTCTTCATCGGAGTCAACACCGGAAATGGATATTCGCTGATTGTTGATAGTCTGTCCCGTTGTGGTGTAATAGTTTTTCGAAGTCATCGCACGTGAACCGTTTAAGGCTACATCCGATAAGATACTTTGCAGGAATTCACTTGCGGAACCGCCTCTGAAATCAAGGACTTTTTTATCATCCTTCATGGAAATCAGCTGTTTTACAACGTCGTCCTTGGATTCGCCGTCCGAAGCGCCCGTGTGCGTGGCCAGTCTCTTTGCATCCCGAGATATTATTTCGGAAATCTGAATATTGCCTGCGGTAAGACGGTAATAGCTGTCCGAGGAATTCATAACTACCAATTCGCAATTTGCGGGATCTGAAAGTGCTGCCGCATATGACGCATCATAATCGCCAAAAGAAAACTGATTGCCCTCGCCAACATCTTTTCGTGCCAAAAAAAGTTTGGTAGCCGCATCGCCATAAGAATCGACCGAATTATCCTGCGTAAGAATATTGTTAAAGGTACGTGCATAGAGACGCACAAACTCGTTTAACTGTTCCTGGTAATACGGGATTCCCTGGTAATCTATTGCAGTGCCGACATTGGCGGTCTGGTATAAACGAGAGGTGGAAAGTTTGCAATCGCCAAAGTTATCGTCAAGCTGGAATTCGTAATAACAGTCACCCGTTTCGGTGTTGTAATGATAAGACCAGTCTGTATAGTAAAATTCTTCGGCTCCGAGTGAAATTATTCCGCCCGAAGAAGAAAGTGTACACTTATCCAAATCTTTTAGGTAGTCTCTCGAAACGGAAACCCTGACTTTATTGTTTACAAGATCGACCGCGGAAACTTCTCCGGTAAAGATTTCGGTATTGTTACCGTCTCGCATTTCCACAAGACCTTGAAGTCTGCCGCCCATTATAGGGTTATAAAGGTTGAATTCACGTCCGTCTTCCCATCGGATATTGTAAAGGCCGGTGCTGTCGGATTGGTTGGCGATTTCGTTATTTTCGCGTGCCACACATTCAAGCGTATGATAATCATTCGTGTCAACCAACAGCTGTCCGCCCGCAATTGTAACCATAAAGCGGTTAGCGCCCGTATCCATACTGTTGTTGGCATCATAAATAGGGGTTTCCATTGTTTCAACGGATACATAGTTTGAAAGTTTGTCGATCAGCAAAGCCCGCTGGTCGCGAAGATCGTTAGCCTTGGCATGCGAAAGCTCTATAACATTTATCTGCTTGTTTAATGACGCAATCTGCTCGGCAATTGAGTTAATGTCGCTGATTACGTCCTTTATTTCCATGTTAACGTCTTTTTGGAGTTCTGTAAGCTCGCCCGAAACGTCATTAAAGTAATCGCACAGAGACTGCGCGTACATTACAAACTGGGATTTAACCGCTTCATTGCCGGCATTCTTGGACAATTCTTCCAGCGCATTGTACATAAGGTTAAAGGTCGTGTTAAAGCCGGCACTTGACTCAGAATCGGTAAGGTAGTTTTCAATCGACTCCATATAGTAAACCTTGGCTTCAGCAGTGCCTAAACGCTGTTCGTTCTGCCAGAATTTGTCGTCGTAAAACTCATCACGAATACGCTCAATCGCAATTGTGTCTACGCCTGCGCCGGCGCAGCCATATGTTGTGAAGGTTCGTAATGCGCGGCTTGCTTCCTGCACAGTGTGCTGACGGCTATAGCCCTCGGTTTCGGCATTCGCTATGTTGTTGGAGGTTGTATTCAGCGAAGCATTCGCCGCCGTCAAACCTGTATATGCTATGTTAAGTCCAAAAAACTGAGAAGGCATTCTTTATCCTTTCTGCCAACATTTGGCGTTGCTAAGCTGTGTTGCAAATCATCAGCCGAGAGCTGTCAAAACATGCTCAAGCATCTCGTCGACTACGTTTATATATCGGCTTGCGGCGTTAAAAGCATTTTGAAAACGAATCATATTCGAAAGTTCTTCATCGCTCGAAACACCGGTTATCTGTTCACGTGAATAGTCTATGCTGTTTACGGTCGCCTGCTGACCTTCTGAAATATTTTTGTAAACAGCTCCTGAATTGGCAACCTGTGACACAAGGTTCGTGTAGTACGTGTTAATGGAGCACTTTGTGGTTACATTCGGGTTGAGGCAATAGATGTTGGCATCAAATGCTTCAACTATTTTGGATGCCGTTTCATAATCCACGGTTCCGTCGGGAAGTCTGAATTTTAATTTGCCTGCTTCCCTCAAAAGAACGGGATTAATTTCAAGATTCGACACGCTGTAAAGAGTGTCACTGCAAAAGTCGTCATCAAGGTTTTCTTCCTGATTAACCCAGGAACCTGTAACCGGATCATATGTATAACCGGTGCTTTCAATACGTTTAAATATTTCAAGCGGTGAGCCGTCATCGTCAGCCATATACGTACCGCCCGACTTATCGTAAGCATCCTTTAAGATACCGTTTACGGTAGTTGCAACCGTATGTATCAGCTGATCGAATTCAGCCTCGATATTCATGCAAATCGACTGTGCGATTGTATGATTATAATAATTTACCTGTGCATCGTACTTGTTCATGGCGCGATTGTACTCGGCAACATCGGCAATATATGTAGGATCGGCCGTTCCGTAAGGATATTTTGCGGCATCCGTAGCGTCCGGAACCGTGGGCTTGATGGGGATATCCGTAAAATCTGCGATTTTGTCGCCGCGAATGTACATCATGGCTCGAAGCTCACCTATATCGGTGTAACTGTCACTCGAAATAATGGCCTCCATGTTGAATACTTTTGCATTTGAAATGTCGTAAACAGGATCGCCGTCGGAATCGTACGTATACTTTGCATTTATTTTCCAGAAAGGTGTATAAAAGCCTGTCGTTTCATCGAGCTGAACCGCCATTTCATTAATGGAATCCGAGTTTACAAAATCAACGCCCTCGACCTTTACGCGAATTGCGCCGAAAACATCCTCGTCGTAAGAAATGTTAACAAGACCCGAAAGAGTGTCTATAGCCTGGTTACGTGCGTCACGATAATCGTTAGCCGTCTCGACTCCGCCGACTTCTACTCCACGGATCTGATCGTTATAATATTTAATCTTGTTGCCGAGCTCGTTGATAACGTCAACCTTCTCGGCGATGTGGGAGTTCAAAACATTCTGATAATCTACAAGACCGGCATAAACCTGTTTTGCATTCGTCAAAAAACTGTTTGCATTCTGAATAAGCAGACGCTGAACCGTTGTATCATCAGGAGTCTTTGAAAGTTCCTCGATTGCAGACCACAGATTTGTCATGGCCTGGTTAAAGCTTGCGTCATCGTTTAATTCATTAAGCAAATCTTCAACTTCCGTAAGGGCATCAAAACTTTCGGAATAAAAAGCAGCCCTTCCGTTTTCGCGACGGTATGACTGATCGAGGAAATAGTCGCGCACCTGGCGAATCTTCGCATATGTAGTGCCAAGACCTACCTGTTGCGCAGCAGTTGACGGTGAGCCTGCTTTTATAGTTGTGTAAACACGATCATCAAGAAGCGTCTGCTGGCGCACATAACCGGTAGTGCCAACGTTGGACAGATTATGGGCGGTTGTGTTCAGAGCATTCTGGCTCGTCTGCAATCCTGATGTACCGATGTAAAGGCTTCCCATTAACGGCATTGCTAAATCTCCTTTTCCCCCGCGCTATTACCCCCGCGCAAGTGTTTATAGAAAATATAAGGGGCTATCCGCCCCTGAATGTTACTGTTTGGCATCGAATCCGCTCGTGGCAACTCCAAGCTCGGTGCCTGTATTGTAGGCGCCGCGATTGTAGTTGGCGGTTTCGGGTGCTTTTTTCATCGACTGCACTAAGTTGAGATTAAAATCCACCATTTCGAGCGCGCTCTTAAGCAACTGCTCATTACGCTCGTTAACGACTTTCATGTTAAAAAGCGTATTATGAAGTGCATCGTGAACCTTTGCAAGTTCTTTTTGCTCTCGCGGTGTTTTGTCCAAAAGTGAAATCAATGTGTCAAGCTTCAATGCTGCAACATCCGTGTTGAGTATTTTAGCAATTTCGCGCATTGTAACGGTGCGTTCTTTTTCAAGCGCCTGGATCTTTGATACAATGTCCTGCTCGTTATCCGTAACCTTAGTAAGACTGTCAAGATCGCCCTTAACTATTGCGTCTGTTTTGGTGTCTGAAAGCTTAAGCAGCTTCTGATACTGTTCATTTTCACTATTTAATGTACTTATCAGATTGTCAATAAGACTAGCCACTTAAGCCTCCTAGTTCATTTCCTGATACTTCTTTAACAGTTTTTCAGCAAAGGTCTCACTATCAACATCATAGGTGCCGTTTGCAACTGCTTTTTTAAGAGGGTCACAGACATCGTAGCGAATGTCGCTTGCGCTCTTAACAGCCTGAGTTGCTGCCTGAATGCTCATACCCATTGTAGAAATCGATACCTTATCGGTAGCGGCTTTCTTCTGAACATTCATGTCCTTCTGTACCTTAGATGAATTATAGAGCTGCTGAACCTGTGTATAAGCTTCTATACGCATACGTTCATCCTCCTTATAGCGTTCTATTTCAAATTCTCTAACTTCTTTATCGGCACATTTTCACGCGACTTTATAGCTTGGCAAAAATTATTTTACCACAGGGTTACCACAGGGGAGAGGTTATGGGGGGTGACCACCATAACCTGTCCCCTGTGGCAAATCTTTTGCTTGATAAGCCGAAACATATGAAGTAAAATCAAGTTGTTCTGATAAAATCGTATATCGGTTTTGTCTGTAAATCTGCTTAGCATCGTATAACTTTGTTAAGTATTTCCCGGTTGACGTTTTTTCAAGGAGGTTTATTTTGCCCAGAAAAGCAAGACATTGCAACGCATCTTGTATTTATCACGTGATTTTGCGTAGCATAAATCAGCAAGTTATTTTCGAAGATTCCGCAGACTACTATCATTTTATTAACGCCCTTGAAGAGCAATGGATAAAGCACGGGTTAAAGATATATTCTTTTTGTTTGATGAGCAATCACGTACATCTGTTGTTAAAAAGCGGCGACGAATCGCTTTCCGAATCAATACGTAGGATTTGCGACAAATTTGTTTGGTGGTATAATAGCAAATATCAGCGTTACGGAAGTCTTTTTGCCGAACGGTTCAAAAGCAAAGTCATTGAAGACGACAACAATTTTTTGGCGGTATTGCGCTACATTCATCAAAACCCCTTACACGCAGGGATTGAGTCCTCTGTCGGAAGCGATTACTATTGGAACAGTTTTTCAGCTTATTCTGCAAACAGGTGGGGCTTTGTTGACACGCAATTTGCTTCTTCTCTGTTTCCTTCGCAAGCGGAAATGATTCGCTTTTTTTGCACTGACAGCAAAGAACAGCACATGGAAGCCTTCACAAAACCGCGTTCAGACGATGATGTAAAAGAAATTATGCAATCCGTTACAGGTTGTTGTACACCTGCTCAATTTCAGGCGCTTTCCTTGACCGAACGGAACAACGCCATATCTTTGCTAATTAACGAAGGCTTGTCGTTGCGCCAAATTTCCAGATTGACAGGCGTATCGCGCTATGTAATCAATAAATTAATACTAATAAGAAATTTAAACAAAACTTGACTCAAGAGGAGATTTATTATGCCGGGAATGCAAGATATCATGAAATTAGCAAACATGAAAAACAAATTTGAAAAGAATCACCCTAAATTTATAGCATTCATTAAAAGCATTGCACAATCCGGGATTTCCGAAGGCGACATTATTGAAGTTACCCTTAAGAAATCTGATGGCACCGTCACAACATCCAATATTCGGATTACCGCCGATGACGTCGGCATCATTAACGATTTGCGCAACATGCGTTAATTTACCACAGGGGAGAGGTTATGGTGGTCGACCACCATAACCTGTCCCCTCTGGTAAATT
>JAZLHV010000032.1:0-70405 GCA_045617045.1 Lachnospiraceae bacterium | reverse complement strand
ACCCCATGTGGACTTGTCTTCGCCGCAAACTGCTGCGATCTGCTCGTATGTTACATAGCACTTAGCGCCATCATGTACTGATGAGCCCTGTGCACATCTTGACCAGCCTGTATCTGCATCGGGCATAACGATCCAAAGGTCGCCATCTTCTGATGTGTACTGAATTTCAACTACTGAACCGGGTACTAATGCATCGATAACTGCCTGAGGCATCTCAAGACCATCCTGTGTCCAAGCACCTGCTGCCTTTGCAAAGCCTTCGAAATCTACAGCCTTTACAAATTCTTTTTCAACAGCATCTTCCATCTTACCGATTTCTACAGAGTAAACTTCCCAAGCGGAAGAACCTTCAAACTGCATTCTTGCGCCCCAGGTGGACTTATCTTCACCGCAAACTGCTGCAATCTGCTCGTATGTTACGTAGCAGTTCATGCCATCGCAATCAGCTGTACCCTGTGCACATCTTGACCAGCCCGTATCTGCATCGGGCATTACGATCCAAAGATCGCCATCCTCTGATGTGTACTGAGCCTTAACTACCGAACCGGGAACTAATGCATCGATAACTGCCTGAGGCATCTCAAGACCATCCTGTGTCCAAGCGCCTGCTGCCTTTGCAAAACCTTCGAAATCAGCTGTCTTCACAAATTCCTTAGCTGCACCAACGGTACCAATCTTTACAGAGTAAACTTCCCAAGCGGAAGAACCTTCACACTGGATTGTGGTACCCCAAGCGGCTGTATCTTCACCACATACTGCAGCGATCTGCTCGTATGTTACCTGAGCTGTTGTCTTGGAGTCATTGATGTAAGCATCAGACTGAGCAACTCTTGACCAACTTGTTGCACCGGGCATTACTACCCAGATATCACCGTCTTCAGATGAGTAGGAAATCTCAAGTAAAGTGCCGGGAACTAACTGAGCCATAATTTCGGGAGTAACATCAATACCTGCCTGAGCCCATGCACCTGCTGATGTTGCCATACCTAAATCAGTATAAGCTGAGCAGGAAATAAGGTTGCTGCGATCGGGACCATCATTTGAAGGAGCAACGTATTCAGCAGCTGTATCAACGGGTAATACATTGCCGCTAGCATCCTTAAAGGAAATGGTATAGATGTAAAGCGTTGACGGATTAGCAGCATCGTATGAATTACCGCTGTTAACATCAAGTACGAATACTAAGTAGTTTCCAGCAGCTGCAGCTTCCTTGAATTTAGCCGAAACAGTCTTGGGATTCTTCTTTTCAAGATAAATAGACCAATCTGTCTTCTCGAGAACGTTATCTGCGCCAAGGTATGCAGCGATGCAACCTGATGTAGATACGAAAGAATCGCCGGTCTCGGTTTCAATACCAAACTCTACAGACTTAACATCTGCAAGCTTGTCACCAAGTAAAGCTTCTAACTGGATACCAACGTAAATCTTACCTGAATTTGTTACCTTTACGGCATTTCTGCCATTACGTGTAACCAATTCGAAAGAAGTTTCTTTTGCAGCGGGATTATAGGTAGCATCGCTTCCAAGGAAAGCAAACTTACCATCTGCAAAAGTAATGCTGGCTGTATCATCATATACGTAAGCGGGAACTTCGGGCGTGGGAGCCTGAGTAACGCTTGCTACGGGTTCTGATGTACTAGCCGATGAAACACTTGCGGGCTCGCCACAAGCTGCCATGGAAAGAACCATAGCGCCTGCTAATAAGCAGGCTAATAATTTGTGCTTTTTCAACTTTTTCATCCTCCTTTATTATTTGTTGAATCTGCATTTTGTACCTCTTTAAATCTCCGGAAAAGAGATTTTTTTGCTTGAGTATCTTGCTAGCCTACAATACCGCTTCGCTCGACACCTTCTATAAACTGCTTCTGAAGCGCAATATAGATAATCAGTACAGGCAAAATACAAAGAATAATACCGGCATTAGTGTATTGCTGCTGGATAGTAACGTTAAGTATCTTATCCTGGTTGGCAATAACACTGGCCAAACTTGATATTTTCTTACTGATTACGACATTTTCGCTAATCAGGAACAATTTCGAGTAAAACGTATCATTAAACTGCCATACTATTGAGAAAACTGTAACGGTAATAACTGCCGGCATGGCGTTTCGCAACATGATACGAAAATACGTATACCACACACCTGCACCGTCCACGAAGGCCGCTTCCTCGATTTCCTTGGGAAGTCCTCTGAAGAACTGGTTAAAGATGTAGATATACAGACCGCTTCTGACACCGCAACACAAGAAGGTCATAAGGTATACGGGAATGACCGTACCCATGATACCCGGCGAACCGGTAAGACGGGTTGCAAGTCCGAAGGGATCAAAGCTCTTAAATGTCATATATACGGGGAGCATGATTGTGTGTACCGGTATAACAATCATAATTACCACACAGGCAAAAAGAAGGTTTTTACCGGGGAAGTTAAATCGTGCAAAGCCGTAACCGACCATTGAGCACATTACAAGCTGAATTACCGTAAGGGTGACTGTGTAAAGAAGGTCACGCCCTATAGTCTTCCAGTAATCCATTCGTAAAATTACAAGCTGATATTTCTCGAGTGTAGGATGCTCGGGAAGCACAAACATCATAGGATTGTAAATATCCTCTGTTGATGCAATCGAGTTTACAATCATACCGATTACAGGAGAAACGATTACATATCCTACACCGATTAATATTAACGCACGCAGTATTGTAACCGCTGCGTTCTTAATGTCATTGAAAAGTCCATTACGCTGATCGGGATTAGATAATGTGGCTTTTGACTTGGCTAAATATGCTTTAACTTTTGAATCTGCCATCTTTCCCTCCTAGTTGTAATAGAATGTCCGCTTTTGAATCAGCCGCACCACGATTACCAGTATCAGGCAGGTAATCAATGTACTTACAATACTGAATACGGAGCTTAAGCCGTATTTGTACTGGTCAAAAGCTGTCTTGTAAGCAAGGTCGACAACCTCAGACTGTGCGAAGTTATCAACGATTGTGTAAACAACGTTTGTGATAATGTGTGGCATCACCATCGGGAAGGTTACCTTCCAGAAAGTTTCATAGCCTGTTGCACCCTCAATCTTTGCTACTTCATACATAGATGAAGGAATTGACTGAAGTGCTGCAATAAAGATAATAATCTGTACGCCCGAAGCCGAAATAATATCATTGATACGTTCAACCGCAGCAAAGATATAATCGAGCACTTTTGCAGGAATACCGAAATTGACAAACATACCGATTATGTAGTCCAGGTCGAAAGCAAGTGCGTCGGCCGATGTCGTTGCAAGCTCTGTTGCCTGCCCTGCGACACCACCGTTCATCATTGTTTCGCTAAGCGATATTGCTGCCGTAAGTGCGTCGGAATTAAGTATTACCGGTAAAAAGAAAATCGCACGTACAATTGAACGTCCCTTAAAGTTCTTGTTTAACAGCATTGCCATAAACAAAGAAAAGAAAATAATAAGCGGAACGTCTATAAGCATATTTCCGATTGAGGAAACAAGGGTCTGTTTGAATGAACCGTGTACGGTAAATGCGTAAAGGTAATTTTCAAGGCCGACCTTTGTGAGCTCATATCCGCCGGAACCCGGCTTGACGTTTAGTTCCGAAAATGAGAACTGAAACGTCATGAAAAGGCTTCTGATGTAGAATACGCAAAAGCCTACAAACCAGGGAAGTATAAATACCATTCCCGTTAAGCTTCTTTTTTGCAAGAGGGTTAATCCTTTTTTCTTTTTCATGAGATTCCCTCCATTCTGTAACTTAATGCCGGAACACTGACACCGTCACCCTTTAATGTATCTTCAGTGTAGTTAATGTAAATCGTAACTCCGTTATCGTATGTTACTTTTCGAAGACCGTTATCAAAAATCTTATGTTCCGTCATTACCGCACCGTTTACGTACTTAAGAGCTTCATTGACATCTCTGTACATAAGAACCGCAGGCTCCTCCCAAACATCAAATGTTGTGGAGTAATAATTGTTTGTAGCGGTATCCTTCATGAGAGAGGATTCCTGATAAGTAAAGACGTAATGCGGGCTTGCGCCTGCCTCGATAAGCTCGAGTTTAAGCTTTGTTTTGTCTATGTTGCTGTCAAAGTTTAACAGCGTTGATGAATATGAAATGTAACCGTGTACAATCATTTCATAAAGCGGAATGTCCGCATCGGTTATTGCAAATTCATTGGCATATAACGGTGCATTGATGATGTCGCTTGAATACTTGAATGCATATGCATTGGTATCCTGCGTCATAAGCTTCTTGCCCGTGCCCTCCAAAGTCTTTAATTGAGCATCCAAAATGTTGTAAGCCTGCTGTCTGTCAATGATAAGCGTACGTCTCTTGTCTGAATAAAGCAGGTTACCCATATCGCGAAGCGAAATACCTTCAATATCATACTTTGAAATCTTTGATGCAAACTTTTCGACATATCTGGGAAGATATCTGGGAGAAATAAGGTTATATCTTCTCTCGTTGTATCCAAGATTTGCCGTATTACGTAACGTGGTAGGATTAACAACGCCAAAGCTTACCGCATATCCGGAATAGTACTTTGAAGATTCGGTATTATACACAAAACCTCTGTCGGTAAACGGAACCTTCTGTATTGCCGCATCGGCGTAGAATCTTCCGCCGTTATCTGCAACAGTTGCGCTCAAAGCCTCAAAATCCGATTTTGAGCCAAGCTTGCGGATGAGGCGAATATCATGAACGGCATCGTTGTAAACACCATCGTTAAACCATCCCACCAGATTCATAACCTGATTGCCAATTCCGTCAGCGGACAATCTGTCTGAAATCGTTGCAGCCTCGTCAAAGGTTGTCATTGCCAACGGGTGAATGTACTGAACACCCAGCATATGGCTTTCTTCCTGAACACCGGCAATAACATCCATGTAAAAAGGAATGTCACCGGTATTAGTCTTTTCGGCGGTAAGATTACCTTCTTTTATGAGTCTTTCACGATAATACTTTGCAACACCCGTATATCCTTCATAATCTTCGGGTAACAAAGTATACCTTATTGTACAATTGATATCGTACGGGGTTTTCTCAAGTACATATACGTCCGTTGTGCTGTTACCGAACATTCTTAAGTTGTCGGCGTTTCTGAGCACGAATGTAGGATATGCGTAATTGTACTGATTGTATGAGCCTGAAATTCCGGCGGTAATTACCGCTACGGAAGCGCCTTCCTCAACGCTTGCGAGAAGCGTTCCGTTCTCTCCGCACATTGCATATATCGGAAGCTTTGCAGCTTCAAGATTTTCAACTGTGGTGTAGTTTGCGCTGATCGGATCGATATCATAAATGTACTGCGAATACAAAGCCGCTGAGTTCTTGCCGTTATTGTAGTTTATAATGGAACCCGAACCGTTCGGAACTACTATGTAGCCATCCTCGGCATCGCTTGAAGCGCCAAAGAATCTTAACAGCTGGATTCTGTAAATGGAGCCGTTGTATTCTTTAATGCCTTTAACAGGAACCGAAACCTCAACATAATCGTCGTTAAGTCTGTACTCAACGGGAACATCAAAGTGAATTTCATCTTCACCGGTTTTGCCAAGCGTATAAGTGTAACGCACACCGTTTTCAATAGATTCGTATGTGTAATTACCGTTCTTAACGCCCGTTGCATAAGAGTTAAGTGTTCCCGGTGTAACATCGGCGTTGTAATACTGTACGATAACAGCGGATTTTAAGAAATTTTTGTTAGCTGCATTGGCAACAGTATCATCATCGGCATTAAGCGGGTTTGAATAAACGATGTTTCCCGTACGTTTGTCATAAACTGCCACATATGTTGTCTTTGTGTCTGTGTAAAGTTTCAAAACATCCGTCTCGGCCACAAGATCCCAGCCGGGAAGGTTCTTATCGGAGTCATTTAACGCCCTATACTCACTGCCTTCTTCGTACGCATAATCTTTCGTAAAATCCTTGTAATGATTATAGAGTCTGAAGTGAATAATGTAGTATCCGAGATAAATAACAGCGACTACGCAAAATACTGTCAATAAAAACAAAACAATTCGTTTTGTTAAGCTCATCGGCAGCGCATTGTTCTTTTTCTTTTTCATACGTGCCTCCTAAGCCCTATAAACTATTTCGGTGTAAATGCTTCTGAAGAAGTTAAATACAAGTCCCAAAAGATTACTTAACAGTAACATCAGGAATACCAGTATAAACATCGCAATTATTGTAATAATCAACGTTGCAAGCGTTTTACCGAGTGTATAATTGTGAACCTGCATGATTCCTATCAGCATCATAATAACGCCATATGCTATCCCGACGCCTAAGATGATACCGTAGAAAGCCTGCTCGTCATCTGCAATAAATTGGCTCACCAACGTAGCCAGAATCATTACCATACTGATGGGAACCGTTGCATAGCCGATTGCGATGGCAATGTCTTTAAGCCGTCCTTCACCGTTCATTAAACAGGTTACCGACCAATTGCTGACACATATCAGCAGGTAAAAAGCAAGTACTCCGGCAAGCTCATATAAACTGTCTACACTTCTGGGGTCAAGATCGTTTACCACAAAGCTTGCAAGAAGGCGGTTGCAGGTAAAACATACCGAGAAAATAATTACCATAAGGAGTGCAATCGGAACGCTTCCGCGGTCTTTGTGGCGGATCCAGTAATATCCTTCCATCGGATGAGACAATGTATAAAACAGATACTGCCATTTTTCTTTTGAAAAAGCTTTACTCATCCGCTATCACTCCTTTCTTCTTTTTGCGAATTTTTTTAAATACCGTCCAGCCTATTATCAAAACCGCCAAAACTGTAAGGGCTGTACTTGCGTTTTCACGCAATATGTTATTGCGGTAACGTTTATAAGCTACGGAATAATGTTCGCGGCTCATTCCGAGTTTCAAATGCTTCATGGCAAGTTCATAATCACCTGCCGTAAGATAAGCCTTTCCGATACCAACGTTTGCAAGCTCATTGTTTTCATCAAGCTGCAATACTCTTTCCCAAAGTGCAACCGCTTCAGCCTCATCGCCGTCGTATCGAAGCGCAACCGCTTCATTGATAAGCTCGCCGTACTCGGTTACTTTGAAAGTAACAACCTGGCCGAGTGTTGCATCAAGTACCACTATTCGACCGCCTATGTCCTCAATTGCTGCCGGCAACTGAAAGGTACCGCTCTGTGTGCCGAGACCGCCGAATATGTACAGCAGATTCCCCTCATGATCGTATGTAAAAATACGACCGCGCTTACGATCAAGGCACGAGTAAATGCCGTTTTGACGGTACACGATATCAATAAACTGACTGGCACCCGCATATTCGGTAGTGCCGTCTATCAAAAGGTCTCCGCCGACATTTTTGTTCTCACCTTTCTTGATAACGTCTTCACCGCGAGGGTTAAGACGCCTTACCCCCTGAACGCCGGTTGCGTCAATATTTGTGGCATACACAAATCCATCGGGATCGATGTCAAGTCCGGTAAACTCTGTGGGTATAAACAATCTTTGCTTTGCACGCTCTTCCTTGGTGGCAATTCGCTTCCAAAACTTCTCCCACAAAGAAATCTCAACTTTGATGGTTCCGAAGAAACTTGAAAATGCACCGTTACTTTCAAATACCATAATGCCTTCGAACATGTTCTGGGCAATTACGTAAAGTCTGTCGGCATAATCAACCGTTACCTTCAGAGGCGTGAATACGTAACCGTCTTCCAAACTTTCCGACTGCGGATTATCAACAATCTGCACAAGCTTATGATTGCGGTCTATCGCAACAACCCGCTTGTTCTGCGAATCGGCTACGTAAATAATATTCTTATCAGATACACATACACCGTAAGGTGCATTAAAAGTATCCTCGCTTCCGTTATTGTCAAAAGAATCAATAACATCCAAAACCGTTGTGAATCTGTTATCAAATACTACGATTCGATTGTTACCCATGTCGGCTATGTATATACGACCGTCGGAATCCTTGCACAAATCCTGAGGATTTACGAACTTGCCAAGCGGTTCCCCGTTGTATACATACTTGGAAAGATCTATGTTTCCATCCGGTACATAAGCAGCCGGTGTATAGTGAATATACTCTCTGTAATCGTAGTTGTATGTATCATACGGCAAAGGCGCAGCCTCAACGTTAAGTGAAACCGTTGTAAACGCCGTAAGCATTGCCATTAAGAGTGATACAGTCTTAATAAAGAATTTCTTTTTCATGCTGCACCCCCTTAATCCTTCATACCTGATGTAGTCATTGTTTCGAGTACGTTCTTCTGACAAATCAGGAAGAATGTAATCGGGACAGCTGCGATAATAAATGTAACTGCCGCTGCCGCGCCTGCACGAGCTGCACCGCCGGCCGAAATCTGAAACAGTGAATACTGCAAAGGTTTAAGTTCCTCGTCACGTAAGAATGTGGAACCTGTATTACCCCACATCTGCTGGAACTGGAATATTGCAAGTGTTAACCATGCGGGCTTAACGTTAGGCATTACTATCTGCCAGAAAACATCCCACTCCGATGCGCCGTCAAGTCTTGCTGATTCCATTAACGAATCGGGAAGCTGTTCCATGAACTGCTTCATTAAGTAAAGACCCATACCGAAGGAGCATGCCGGAAGTATAAGTGCAAGATATGTGTTATTGATGTGCAACCATGAAATAATCATGTACTGCGGTGTCTGTGTAACCGTCCAGTGGAACATCATCGACAACACTACCATGCTGAAGAGAATGTTTTTGCCGGGGAATTTATGCTTTGCAAGCGGATAAGCCGCAAGCGAAGCAATAACTACGTGGCCTACCATTCCGCCGCCGGTAATAATAATCGTGTTTAAAATGTATCTTGAAAAAGGCACCCATGAATCGTTCATCAAGGTAAACAAATCAGAGAAATTTTCAAGGGTAGGGTTTCTTACGAAAATCTTCGGAGGGAACTGGAATAATTCATCCAAAGGCTTTAAGCAGTTATTAATTACCATTACAAGGGGAAGCACCATTGCAAGCCCGCATATGAACATCAACACAAAAAGCATTGTGTTACCTGCCATTGAGCGGTTAAGCTTCTTTTCCCTGGGTTTGAAAAATCTTTTCTTCTTGTAGGGTTTGAAATAATCTTTCTGTCTTGCCATAATTATTCACCCACCCTTCCAAGTAATTTTTGAACAAGCTTATTGGAACCGACCATCAATATAAACAGCACGGTTGCAATTGCGGACGCGTAACCCATTTCAAAACGTACGGTACCATAGTCCAAAAGGTGAGTTACAACCGTTGCACCTGCGTAATTAACCGAAGGGTTACCTGCAAGCTGTATGGAAACATCTGCGATTGCAAAAGAACTTGTAATCTGCATAACGGCACCGAACATAAGCTGAGGCTTCATTGCGGGAAGTGTTATGTACCACAATTCCTGCCAACGGTTTTTAACACCGTCAAGTGCACCTGCCTCGTAAAGAGTTTTGTCGATTGTCTGTAAACCGGCTATGAATGAAAGGAAGCCTGTACCGAGCGATAACCACAGCTGCACAACTACCAGCATCGGAAGCACGTACTTTTCGGTTTTCATCCATGCTACAGCGTTATCGAGTATTCCGAGTTTTAATAAAATACCGTTTAAATATCCGTATCTGTCGCCTGAAAGAATCAGGTTCCATACAACGTAAGCGTTACCGCAAATTGAAGGAGCGTAGAAAATAAGTGTTAAGAATGCTCTCAACCAACCCTTAAATTCATTGATAATCCATGCAAACAAAAGGCACAAAAAGTAAGAAACGGGGCCGGTTATTACGGCTAAAATCAATGTGTTCTTAAGAGAAATCAGGAAAATATCATCCTCCAGGAACAGCTTTACATAGTTTTTCCACCCGATAAACTCAGGCATTTCCAACATGTTGTAATAAGTAAATGAAAAGAAAATACTCATTACAACCGGAAGTACGGTAAAGAAGAAGAACAAAATGAAATAGGGCGCTATCATAAAATAAGACGCTTTGTTACGCCTGATCTGATAAGAAAGCGTGCGCTGCTTGCGGGCAATTTCTAATGCTTCTTCGGACACACCGGATGTTGACGGTGCAATATTTTTATCAGCCATTGTTCCTCTCCTTTCTATTTATTTCTTTTTCCGTCTAATTCTAATTCTTCGCGCTTGTAATCAATTTCGGCGTTGATGTAAATTACCTTATCCATAAGTTCTTCTCGAGGAAGCGCCGTATCGGTTTCGGTTGCCACCGTGTAGAACGCATTATAAACGTTACGCCATGAATAGTAACCGCCGGGAACCTGCGGAATTCCCTTAGCCCATGTCATTGAAGCCTTAAGTGTGTTAAAGTCTTCAATCGGCCAGGGCATCTTCAAAAATGCATCATAGTTGGCAGTCGGAACTCTTGCCGCACTGCCCATCAGACCTTCCATCTCGCGGCCGTAACTCGTCTGAGTCTCGGCTGAAGTCCACCATTTTGCGAACTCCCACGAAGCGTCGGGGTGCTCGGAATCTGCCATAATCATTGTTGCCAGTCCGGTGCAGGCAACCGAATGGTCGACCTTACCGTTTTTGACTGTTCCGGGGATCTGTGTAAAGCCCCACAAACCTGCAATATCCGGAGCGGAAACCGCGAAGTTGTTATATGTTGTATAATCCGCAATCATCAGCGGACATTCGCCTGTACGGAAACGTTCCTCTACAGATGTTTCTTTATCAATCTTATAATCGGTGTAGTACTCACAAAATTCTTTGAATACGCCTACCGCTATATCTGAATCGAGCGCCGAAGCTGTACCATCGGCGTTATAATACTCACCACCGTTTTGATACAAAAGTGAAGCAAACAACTGCTCATTGGCCAGCATACCGAATTCCATCTGGTTCTTGGCAAGTACTGTCATCGCAACCTTAACATCATCCCAGGTTTTCGGAATATCAAGCCCTATCTCGGCAAGTATGTCTTTACGGTAGAACATTACAGGATACGTAATCGTCTCGGGCAAAGCATACACGGCACCATCATAAGTAAACTGTAAATTTGCGGCTTCGGGGAATCTTGCAAGTACCTCTTCAAGATCGTCAAACTGCGTAAGATCGAGTACCGCGTTTCGTATACCGTAGTTAACCGGCGTGTCGTTACCTGTAAAAAGAACCGCTCCGGCCGCACCGTTTGTGTTGGCTACCTGAATTGCCACATCAGGGCCCTCCCCTACAAGAGTTGCCTTCAGCAGCGTAGACATATCTACCAGCTGAACATTAACGCTTATACCGGTTTCCGATGTGAAGTTTTCATCAATCAGGGACTTAATAACATTTGCCTGATCTCGACCGGAACCTACCCACAACGTAATTGCCTCGGTTTCGCTGTCATCTGCAACCGAACCGATATTGTTGTAATCGATAATGAACGAATAAAACAGTCTCTGCATTTCATAAGCCGCATTCGCTAAGAATCCGCGCTTTTCGTATTTAACCTCTGTATTCGGTGAATAAACGTTAATACAGTCAACCTGCAACGGCTGTGAGATAACGGTTGTTATCCAAGTACCGAGCGCTCTTACGTTTATCTTATATGAGCCGATTGTACGCACGAAGTATTCTTCATCTTTAAGAAGATCGTCGAGCTGGTCGAGCATTGTAATAAGAACGGTTCTCTTATCGGAGTTTTTGGATGCAACCACCGTCAGGCGGTCAAGTGCCTCGCTGACGGTTTCCCTTGCTTCAAGAAGTTCATCGTGAAGATTGGGTAATGTAGCTGCAAGCTGATAATCACGATATGTATCCGGGCTTATACCGGTAACCTTGATAACCTGTCTGTATATTGCGTTTAACTGTTGTACTGCCTTTTCAACCAAGCCGACAATCTCGGAGAATTCACCGAGCACATCTTCCATTCGGATTGTGTGGTGGCCGGATTCAAGGTAAAACATGTAAGGCTCACCGTTATCGGACGATAAAACATCCTCGCGCCAACTGTTCGAATATTCAAATGCGTAATTGCTCATTTCAGCAAAAGGAACCGCTCCGTCGATTGTAATACGACGTGAAACGTGAATACCTCTTGAGAAGTTCTGTCTGTCGTACAGTGAAATGTAATAATATCCGGAAAGCGGCACTTCAAAATCCCACTCAATCCACTGTCCTACAAGTCTCCACGAATTACCGCCTATGGAGTTATTCAAAAGTTCTTTGGGGCTTGAAGGTGAAACGCTGGGTGAGGACTGATCCTGTGTAGGATAAAGCATTTGGGAGGAGGTCTTCGTAATGTTTTCGCCCTCGATGGTAACTACCGCATCGGCAGTCATCATATACCCCTCATCGTTCCACTCTGCCAATACTTCTTCATAAGTTTTAATGTCTTCAGCGTTGTCAAAAACAATACTCTTAAGAAGCATCGGCTCACGTACGGATAACAATGAAACCGTATGTGTACCCTTGGACAAATAAACTGATAACGGCTCTGTAACATAGCCGTCCGAATCATATGCATAACGGTTCATCCACTCGGGAGCTTCAACCATACCGGGCTTACTGTCATTGCCCTGATTGTCTTTTTCCCACGAATAAATCGGTGACCCTTCCACATATCCGTCAGGCTCCATATCGTACTTCCACACTCTGTTGAATGTAACAAGTGACAATTCCTCGTACGGAAGTTTTCCGTCAATAAAAATGCTGCGCTCAATATCTGCGCTCTTACCTTCTATCGGGTAATAATTTAATGTAATGTTGTAAAATCCTTCTTTTTCAACATCGAAATCAAACTCGATAAGCGAATCCTCACCGGTTAAAACACTTTTCCCGATATCTCCCGCAAAGTCCGTGTAGACTTCGGGGGTTACGGCTTTATCGCTTTCTTCGTATCTAGAGTAGTCCGCTGCAAAAACCGTGATGCTTTCTTGGGGGCGCGATTTACTGCCCATATTCTCCATATACTCACGATAATTAACGGAGTCGGATTGAATTGTATATGTGCTTACGAGATTATCGTATTCACTCATTGCAATTTCGGTTGCGGCCTCAGCCCTTACCGGTGAATATGCGAACACGGTTCCCACTGTGACAACCGTAGCAAGCATTGTTGAAATAAAACTTTTTGCAGGCTTTTTCATGAATTCAAACCTTTCCGATTCTGTACTGTAATAATTTAAATGTTTCTATTTTTGAAGAGCATCCTTACGAATCTTGTAATTTTTCAAATCAGGCAGTTCATCAAGCGTAATTACTTTTTCGTGATTGTAAATCTTTGCCATTGTATCCTTGTCGGTATACTGTTCGGAATAAGACTTTTTCATCCCGTCGTTTATCACAAACTCACCGCCCCATGTTGCAAAGAAGCCCCACATTGCACCGTCACGCACACATGCATCAACATCCGGCATGGTACCGTTTTCGGATAAAACAATCATTTTGTTGGCATCCCCAAGCCAGCTGTACAATTCTAAGAAGCTGTCTATATGTGATGCATATTCTTTCTCGGTCGGATATATGTCCGTCCCGATAATGTCAACGTATTCATCGCCCGGATACCACTCCGCGTCCTGACCGTTCCACAACCATATCAGATTGTTGAGCCCATATACATTTACAAGCTGGTCGTACATCAGAACGTAAAGCTTCCGATATGCATCTGCGCCGTAGTTGCCCCACCAGAACCAGCCGCCGGATGCTTCGTGGAGCGGACGCCACAATACCGGTACGTCAGCTTCCTGCAAAGGCTTAAGCTCATCTGCCAAAATCTTAATATCATTAAGAAGAAGCTGCATTCCTTCTTCATCTTCACCGTTCATGATTTTGTCAAGCGGAATATTAACCGCCTCGGACCTGAACCCGTTCCACCAGATGCCGTTTATGTATTTTTCGGGGGCCTGCCAGTGATAGCACATTGTAACTATGCCGCCTTTATCCCAAGCGTCTATTGCATTCTTTACAGAAGCCTTAGTTGAATTGTATGTAACCGAAGTCTGGCACGCATAGCCGACTTCAAGTCCCACAACCGCGGGAAGTTTGCCACCGTTTTCACCTTTTATATAGAAGCATTCGTAGCTGCCGTAGCCGCCGTCACTGTACTGTCCCGAGAGAATCGACTTGCCATAGTTGTCTGCAAGATAACTCATAAGGCGTCTTGCATTATCGGATGCGCCGGGATTGCAAAGGCTTGCGGATACATCGTAAATATCTTTGGGAAGCGGTGGTGCCGTATACACAGCAAGCTTGTCCCATCTGAAATATCCCCAATACGATGAAAGTCCGACAGTATGTGTACCCTTGGCCAGATAAACTCTGTTAATGTAACATTCGGTGGGTTCACCCAGTTCACATTCAACCGTTCCTATCTGTACACCGTCTACCAGTGCATAATTTGCACGGTAGTTGTTTCCGGGACTTGCAAGCACATATGCCAAATCGTAAAATCCATCTTCGGCTATTTCAACCGTTACGTTGCAGGAATCACCTGTTTTCATGAAGCCATCCACATAAGCCTCACCCGAATACCCGCGTACATGTTCGCTCACCTTGGGGTTACCGTTCATGACTCCCGTTTCGGCTTCCACCGAAGCTACAAGAGTTTTTACATATTCTGCTTCAGATGGCTTACCGCAGGCAGTGATGCAACAAATGCAACATACAAAAAGAACTGTAAGCCCTTGCGTAACTTTACCGGACATATTTTATTGCTCTCATCATATTATTTTTATACAAACTGTTACTTAACATTTTCGAAAAAAATTGTTTTTTGTGCTCTTAATCGTTTTAGAAACTTTACAAAAAAATAAGCATTTTGCTAACAGAACATAAAGAGGCACCATCAAATATAGTAAAAGTTTACTATAAATGTGGTGCCTTTTTCAAGCATTTGTACAAAGTTTGTATATTTCGTCCAAAAAGCAGCAGACCAAATTACTTAAAATCACAACCAAAGGTTGCTTTTGTAACTTAACAAGTTAACAGATGGTTAATTCGTTGACAATCAGCCTGTTTTTACCTAACTTTCAATTTCTGTTAAGTGGATAAGTTTCGAAGAGAAATCTCCCCACATATGATCAACGGGGATACCGGCATACATAAGCGTATCCGCAGCATATATCATTCCCGTCTCCTCATCTTTGTAGCGTTTCGAAGCATCCAGTCCCTGTAAACAGATATGCCGCGACTTATAGTTTGCAAGTCTCATTACATTCACATATGTTACAAGAATTTCTTTTTCATCTAAAGACTTAACCATCCACGCATCATACAAACCGTTTTCCGAGAAAGATGCAAGCCTGTAATAATCGCCTTCTCTTACAAGGTCATTGTATTTATGATACATTTCAACCTGCCCGGGAATTTCGTTACGATTTTCCTCGGATATTTTTGTGATATCAAGTTCGTAGCCAAAGGTTCCCGCAAGTGCCACATGACCGCGCGTTGCAAACGGTGTGGTACGACCGACCGTATGGTTGGGGCAGTCTGCGACATGCGCCCCCATGCACGATAAAGGATAAATAAGTGCTGTGCCTTCCTGAATCTTAAGCCTCTCAATTGCATCGGTGTCGTCCGAAGTCCATATCTGAGGGCTGAAATAAAGCATGCCGGGGTCAAAGCGTGCGCCGCCGCCCGAACAGTTTTCAAGCAGCAGATCGGGGAAAGTTTTTACAAGTCTTTCCTGAAGTTCATAAACCGCAAGAACATATCTGTGGTAAAGTTCGCCCTGTCGATCAGCCGGAAGCTCAGCCGAATATAAGTCAGCCAGCTGCCTGTTCATATCCCATTTCAAATACGCTATATTGGCACTCTTAAGTGTTTTTTCAATGCATGACCATACATATTCAAAAACTTCCGGCCGTGTAATATCAAGCACCAGCTGATTACGTGAATATCCCGGGGCACGGCCGGGAATCTTAATTGCCCAGTCGGGATGATTTCTGTAAAGATTTGAATCGGGGCTTACCATTTCAGGCTCCATCCATATTCCGAACTTAAGACCGATTTTATTAACCTCGTCAACAAGATACTTAAGGCCGCCGGGAAGCTTTTCGGTATTTACATCCCAGTCACCGAGTGCACGGTTATCATCGAATCTGTTACCAAACCAGCCATCGTCCATTACAAGCATTTCAATACCGCATTCATGTGCTTTACGCGCAATGCTTAAAAGCTTTTCGGTGTTGAAATCAAAATATGTAGCCTCCCAGTTATTGATGAGAATAGGACGCTGTTTGTGAAGATAAGGACTTCTTATCAGATGATTTCTGTAAAGATTGTGGAAGCTTCTGGTCATATTTCCGAGACCGTTCGCCGAATACACCATAACTGCCTCGGGTGCGGTAAATGAATCGCCGGCCTCAAGTTTCCACTTAAAGTTATACTGATTGATACCTATCATGGCACGGACGCTGTCGAACTGCGAAAGATCTGCCGTTGCCTCGAAGTTTCCCGAATAAATAAAATTAAAGCCGTAAACTTCACCCTCGGTCTGTGTAATATTCGAAGTCGTAAGTGCCATAAAAGGATGCTCCTGATGGCTTGACTCACCTCGGGTTGAGAACACTCCCTGCGAGCCGTGCCCGATTGTACGGTACTCCATACGGCGTTCCCTTGCCCACGAACCGTGAAGTGTCAGCAGTTTAAAGTTCTTGTTGTCAACGTCAAGACAGGTTGACATAATTTTAGTTATGTAAATCTGTTTTCCATCTGCGTTTCTGTTTTCAACTCTTACGCTTCTGGTAATCGCATCCGTATCGTTAAATACGCTGTAGGTTAAAACAATGCGAAGGCCTATGATTTTATCCTCGGTGATTATTTCCAAAGACTCGCAGGATGACTCGCTGCCGAATGTTGCGGGGAGTCCCGAAAGAGCCTTCTTTCCGCGGTATATCTCATGAGATACATAACCCGGCTCCGAAGAAATCGTACCTTCGGCGGTTAAAATTTCCAATGCATGATGCCTGTAATCCCCGATGCCACCCGTAGGATATTCAAACGGAGCAAAATCCAAAAACGAATTTTTGTCCTTGGGATTAACAGAAGGCAAAACCGCTCCCTCGTGCATTCTGGACAAATATTCAAGATTATCGTCGCTAAGTTTACGACCGTAGTAGTAATGAATAAGATATCCGTAATCATCCTCGATGCCGAAAACATAGCTTGTGTTGGGCGTATCAAGTTTAAAAGTACGCGTTGTTGAATTAAATGTAATCATTGCACCCTCCGAAAGTTATTTCAAATATGTGTCCGATAACGTAATTACACGCACATTCGGTCTTATTTTTGCTTTACCCACTATTTTACCCGTGACGGTTATCTCACGGCTGTCTGTAATGAAAAAGAAATTATCGTCCCACACAACCGCTGTCTCGTCGCATATTAAATCTACATACGCGGCAAAAGCATCCGCCTTGACGGTCACCGAAATTGTTTCCGGGGTAACAGCAATATTAGTTATGTCAACCTTTGTTTCAGGCAGCTGCATCTGCTTATATTTCAGTAACGGTTCAACCTGGTGTGAAGTTGTGCCATCCGAATGTTCAAATACAGCCTCAACATAGAGCGTATTTAACGGATAGCTGTTCTTTGAAATCTCCGTTGTTATGTCAACCGATTCGCTATGTGAAACGCTCATGCCCTCTGTGTATATTTCAAACTCTTTTGTGAAAAGAACTTCATTGTTAACATTCTTTAAATACAGCTTTCCGACTGTTTTTGAGGCCGAAAACGTTTCATTGGATACAAAAGGTGTAAATACATCGCCCTCGCGCTTCAAAGTTCCCGAAATGTCACTGAAAAATTCCCGGGCCTTGTATTGTAGTGCTTTCCATCTTCCGTAATAGTCAATGCTCGACCAGCTTGCGACAGGCCAGTTATCGTTTATCTGCCAATAGAGTGCTCCCATGCAGCGTCCGCGATTTCGCCGCCAATGTTCCACCCCGTATTTTACAGCCATTGCCTGAAGAACCTGACTTACATAGAGAAGGCTTTCAAAATCCTTGGGATACAGGAAATTTTCGGCTATATAGTGAAGAATCTTGGCATTTGCCTGTCCGTTCTTTTGATGGGATTCCATAACGGGTGAAAAAATATTGTAATCACCGGGATTAAGAAACGTATTTATTGTTGCAAGCTCCGGCCATGACTGGAATCCAAATTCGGAACAGAATCTGAAATATCTCGTATCGTAATCGGTAAAAGGTTTTTCGCCATGCCATACATCCCAGTAATGGCGGTCGCCAATATTATCATCGTCGGGATTTACCATATCCCCGCATGTTGACGGAGAACTCGGCCAGTAAAACCTTCCCTCATCTTCCCTTGCCACAACCCCCGGCAAAATGTCCGAGAACATTTCAAAATAATCTTTTTTAAGCGCATCGCTATGATCCATAAACGATCCCCAATGCGCCCATGCGGATTCATTTTCGTTGTTACCGCACCATAATCCGAGTGAAGGATGATTGCGGAGACGTCTTACATTATCAATCGCCTCCAAAGTTATGTTAACCTTAAACTCAGGGGTAAGCTCATACACATTACAGGCATACATGAAATCCTGCCACACAATAATGCCGGCTTCATCACATAAATCATAAAAATCGTCTGACGGGTAATAGCCGCCGCCCCAGACACGTAATGTATTAAATCCGGCATTGACGGAAGAATCAATCAAAAATTTAATCGTATCCCTGTTAATGCGCGAATATATGCAGTCCTCAGGTATATAGTCGGCACCCTTTGCAAATATTTTCACTCCGTTAATCTCAAAAGCAAACTCTTTGCCCCACTCATCTTCCGACTGTGAAACCGTAAATGTTCTTAAGCCTATTCTCTGAGAAATCGAATTTAGCGTCTCGTTCGGTTTGCATAAAGTTGCTGCTACGGTATAAAGCGGTTGCTCTCCGAGTCTGTTTGGCCACCAAAGCTCCGGATTGGCAATCTCAATCTCGCCCGATGCATCCGCATCTTTAGCAATTACGTTACCGACAGGATCCGTTACGGTTAAAAGAAGCCTGTATTCACTGTTATCGGCATTTTCGCCCGCATACGTTTCAATTCCGTCGGAAAGTCGGATGGTACCGCATGCACCGATATATACCTTTCCATGATTGTCGGTATGGCGCTGCTTAAGCTGCACATATTCCAGCACCGCATCTTTATAGCTTCTCACATAAATGTTGCGCCATATCCCCATATCCGGAAGCTTCGGGCCCCAGTCCCAGCCAAACATGGAATGAGCTTTTCTGATATATTGGCTGTTTGTCATTGAACCGGCCGCTGTATAATGAATTTCCTTCCCCGCCTCGGGTATATGTGAATTAATATACGTAATTGGAGATGTTATGTTAACTGATATTTCATTGGCACCATTTCTAAGACTTCCGGTAATATCAACAATATATCTGCGATGCATATTCTCGGTTTCGGCAACCTTTTCCCCGTTTATGTAAACCTTGGAAACAGTATCGATTCCGTCCATTACAAGTTCATAGGTAAAGCCATCCCGCGGAGATATCTCGAATTCGCGCTTGAAAATATAATCCTGTTTTAACATTTCGCAGGTCTTGTACTCGTTATCTCCAAAAAAAGGATCCTCAATAAGCCCATTTTCCAACAGGCCCGACAATACAGACCCCGGAATTGTAACCGGATAATATTTCTTTTCACTTTCTTTTGAAAACTGCCATGTTCCGTTTAAAGAAAGCTGTTCCATAGCTACGTCTCCTTTAATGTATTAAATTACACTTTAGTTATCTGCTTCGCTTAATAATTTCAATACACATTCTGCCATTGTGATACGGGCACTTCCAAGGCTCTACTATAGGCTTGGCCGATGTGGGTTCACCGTTAATATCGACCTCCGACAGCCATTCACTGCCCGGACGCTTATCTATAATATATTCTTTGATGTATTCCCACTCTGCTTCGGCAGCATTTAAGAAGTCTTTACGTCCCGTCTTCTCATATGCATTCAAAAAGCCGAGCACGGTTTCAGCCTGAACCCACCAGACTCTTTTAGTATCGACAACTCCCTTTTCACATTCATTGGCAAGTGAATGACCATCGAATGCGACTTTAAGAATATTGTTCGCAAGGTCTTTCGTAACGGGTGTTATTTTGTCCGTGTATGCCTTATCTTCAAGTATTTCAAGTCCTCTGTCCATCAGCCAGCTGGTCTCAATATCATGACCGTATGAATGAAGGTCAATAAGGCTTGTATAGTTATTGTCAAAGAAAACTTCCTGCCGATGAAGCTTGGGATTATACATATGATCTTTAAAGCAGTCAAAAATCCAGCGAAGTCTGTCGGCTACCTTATCGTTCTTATCAACTCTGTAAAGTTCCGTATAAGCTTCGAAAACATGCAGCAAAGTGTTCATGGTACGGTCTGCCATTACACCGTTTTCGGAAAGTTTATCGTTATCCATGATCTTGAAATCGCGGGTAAACGCTTCCATATAACCGACACTGTCAAGGCACTTTGTCTCTATTATGTCAAATATTTCATATGCCTGCTTTAAAGCTTCTTTGTTGCCGCTTGCCTCGTAATACGAAGAAAGTGCATACACGCAAAATGCCTGATTGTATGTGTGCTTCAAATCCTCATAAGGCTTTCCGTCATATGTAAGCGACCAGAATATTCCTCCGTTTTCCCTGTCAAAGCAATATTTTGTGATAAATTCATATGCATGATTTGCTTCATCCAAAAGTTTTTTGTCTCTAAGCAAAGTATATGCATTTGAAAAGAACCATAAAATTCTTGAATGCAAAATACATCCTTTTACAGCCTTTTTGTCTACCGTTAATGTATTATGATCCATGTAACCGTAGTAGCCGCCGAACTCATCATCTCTTAAGCTCATCCAAAACGGAATAATTGATTTTGTTAAGTGCTCCTTAACTTCACGCGCTGTCTTTTTACTCATTCCCATGACTGTACCTCTTTTCGTGTCTGACCTTTACAAATTGCCCTGCTTTTCAACATACGGAATGCCGAAACGACTGCTTAAGTATGCCCCCAAAACCCCGGCTGCATCGACATGAGCAAGATATCCCGGATGCATATGTGCGCCAACGGTAACATCGTTGGTGTTCGGAAGCGCCAGGTAACATACGTTTTCATCGTTACTGTCATCCATATATTTCTTAATTGCTTCGATGATTGCAGGTTCAAGTTCATTTCCCAACATTCCGTGTGCCCAGATAATGTGGCTCGCAGGATTGTTTTTACGCACCATTTTTAAGAAATCAATAATCGCTTTTTCAACCTTAAGCTCGTCTTCGCGCACTCGCTTACCGTTTTCGTCGCGACGTTGCTTGCAAAGTCCGTACCCCGGAACATCAAGCGGCGGTGTGTTAAAGGCTGAATTATCGTTAGTGCCGAGATTAATAATTATTGCATCGGGCACCCATGAGGAATAATCATATGCGTTGTGTGCACCGAGTTTAACGTTAAATTCGCCGTTTATAATGCCGCAAACAGGCTCATATATTGAGGGGATATTGTGACGTACATCGTTATCCCAGCCGCAGTAAACACCCCAACCGCCCTGCGATATAATGCGGATGTCGGCATTCATTGCTTTTTCAATAATTGTGGCATAATGGCGGCTTGAGCTCATATACATTGCAAGCCAGTCGGTGTCTGAGGTTGCGCCGTATGTACCTTCACCGGAAGTAATACTGTCACCTATAAATTCAAGTTTAAATGCACGCTTCTCAACCGGCTTAAATTCACCGTCTGTCTGAAAGCCTTTTATGAGCACGCGGTTGTCATCGTCTTCGCTCATTGCCTGGAGTTCGCGATAAAATCTTACATTCTTTACCACGCCTTTGGTCATATTTCTGAAAAGACACAAAGAATGTTCACCGGGAAGCAGCATCTGACGGCCCATCAGGGCTCCGTTAATCTCATATGCCACCCACGGCTCATGAAAACTGCAATTTGTTTCAACATCTATCCACAAATCCGATCCGTCACAATTAACCTCTACCCCGGAATGATTCCAAAAAAGCGGTAAGGGGTACGCATTTTCAATCGTGCGACCATGCACATTTTTGTTAACCACTTCATCGATTCTGATTTTGTTAAGCATTTTGTAAACCTCCGTTAAAGTGCTATATTTATACTATACACAAAGTATTTCATTAATCAAGAACATATTTTGTTAAGTTACAACATGTGCGTTTTGTTGTAAAAATACATAACTTTGACAACCCGTTTATATATAAATAAGTATTCTTTTTACCAACAGGGTTGCAAAAGTTACAAATTTCTGTACAATAGAAAAAGTTGATTATTGGTTTTTTCACTACAGAAAGGTATTGATTAATGATTGCAGCAAACAATGTAACCTACAGAGTAGGTAAAAAAGCTCTGTTTGAAGATGTTAATATTAAATTTACCGAGGGCAACTGTTACGGTCTCATCGGTGCGAATGGTGCCGGCAAATCGACGTTCTTAAAGATTCTGTCCGGACAGCTTGATACCACCAACGGCGAGATAACAATGACTCCCGGACAGCGTCTTTCGGTTTTGGAGCAGGACCACTTCAAATATGATGCCTATCCGGTTCTCGATACCGTAATTATGGGCAACCAGCGCCTTTACGACATCATGAAGGAAAAGGATGCCATTTATGCAAAAGAAGATTTTACGGACGAGGACGGTATCCGTGCAAGCGAACTTGAATCCGAGTTTGCCGAGATGGACGGATGGGAAGCCGAGTCAAATGCAGCCGCTCTTTTGAACGGTTTGGGAATAGATACCGAATATCACTACTCTCCCGTCGGCGATTTGGACGGTTCCATGAAGGTTAAAGTTCTTTTGGCACGTGCCCTTTTCGGTAATCCCGATATTCTTCTTTTGGACGAGCCTACCAACCACCTTGACCTTGACGCTATCGCATGGCTTGAGGAGTTTTTGATTAACTTTGAAAACACCGTAATCGTAGTAAGCCATGACCGTTACTTTTTAAATAAAGTCTGCACCCACACCGCAGATATTGACTACGGCAAGATTCAGCTCTACGCAGGTAACTACGACTTCTGGTATGAGTCCTCACAGCTTATGATTAAACAGATGAAGGAAGCTAACAAGAAGAAAGAAGAAAAGATCAAAGAGTTACAGGAATTTATATCACGTTTCTCGGCAAATGCTTCCAAATCCAAGCAGGCTACCGCCAGAAAACGTGCTCTCGAAAAGATTGAGCTTGATGACATGAAGCCTTCAAGCCGCAAATATCCTTATATTGACTTCAGACCCGACCGTGAAATCGGTAACGAAGTTCTCTGTGTTGAAGGTCTTTCCAAGACAATCAACGACGAAAAGGTCATCGATAACATTTCCTTTATCCTCGGTCGTGAAGACAAAGTCGCATTTGTAGGTTCAAATGAGCTTGCAAAAACTACTCTCTTTAAGATTTTGGCAGGTGAGATGGAGCCCGACGCCGGCACATACAAGTGGGGTGTCACTACTTCGCTTTCATATTTCCCCAAGGATCCCGGCAAGGAGTTCGACAACGACTATTCCATCGTTGACTGGCTTACCGGCTATTCCCCCGTAAAGGATGTTACATATGTACGCGGATTTTTGGGACGTATGCTTTTTGCGGGTGAAGATGGTGTTAAGAAGGTTAAAGTGTTATCGGGTGGCGAAAAAGTCCGTTGTCTGCTCTCCAAGATGATGATTTCCGGTGCAAACTGCTTAATCTTCGATGAGCCTACCAACCACCTTGACATGGAATCGATTACCGCACTCAATAACGGAATGATTAAGTTCCCCGGTGTTGAACTGTTCTCTTGCCACGACCACCAGGTAGTTGAAACAACCGCAAACCGCATTATTGAATTTTTACCGAACGGTTCAATAATTGATAAAATTACAACCTACGACGAATACCTCGCAAGCGATGAGATGGCTCGTAAGAGAACTGTTTTCGTTGCAAACCGCGAAGACGACGAAGAGTAAATCATTGGCCCTCTTTCCAATCGAAGGAGGGCTTCTTTTTCGAAAGGACATCCTATGAATATAGATTTGCACGTGCATTCAACTCACTCCGATGGTACATATTCACCTCGGGAGCTTGTTGACTACGCCATACAGAAAAATCTTAAAGCGTTCGCCTTAACCGATCACGACGGCATAGACGGACTTGACGAAGCAATTGCCTATGCCGAAAGTTTAACCGTAACGGGAGCTAAAAACGTACCCGAAATAGTCCCCGGCATTGAAATATCCACCGAATACTGTGGCAAGGATGTGCACATTTTAGGCTTGTATATTGATTATAAATGTCCTGTTTTTGTAGAATATATCAGCAATTTCATTGCATCACGTGAGCACAGGAATGAGACAATGTGTGCCAAATTGTGCGCAGACGGCATAAATATCACCTACGAAGCATTAAAGAAACGTTTCCCGAATTCAGTCATAACAAGAGCACACTATGCGCGTATGATGGCCGAAGAAGGATATGTCAACAATCCCCGTGAGGCATTTGACAAATGTATTGGCGATACATGCAAATACTACGTTCCGCGTGAAAAAATCAAACCGGAATTTGCAGTCGAATTCATATTAAAGTGCGGCGGTGTTCCCATACTGGCACACCCGATTTTGTATCACTTTTCAGACGCACGCCTTGAGCAGTTAATCAGCATGTTAAAAGAAAGCGGCCTTATGGGAATTGAGGCTGTTTACTCTACGTATGCGCCTGCCGAAGAACGCCTCATACGCGGTTTTGCGCAAAAATACCACCTGTTATTATCAGGTGGCAGTGATTTTCACGGTGCCAACAAACCCGATATAGACTTAGGTGTCGGCTATGGTAAGCTCTATATTCCTGAAGAATTTTTAGACGCAATAAAAGCTTCCCGAAAGAAGCTTCTTTTTACAGATTTGGACGGTACTCTCTTTCTGTCAGACAGCACAATATCTCCCGCAATGAAGGATGCACTCGACAGATTTACGGCTGCCGGTCACAAGCTGATACTTACTTCCGGAAGGCCTCTGCCCAGTATGCTTGAGCGAAAAATTAAACTAGGATTAAACTATTCTAATATGTTTATTATTTCCAACAACGGAGCGCTTATTTATGACTGTGAAAAAGGCGAAGCTATTCAAAATATTAAGCTTTCGCAGAATTTAGTGCGACGTATCGTAGCCATTGCCGATAAATACAAGGTACACGTACACAGCTACACCGATTCGGAGATTGTAGGCTACCGTGAAGATGAAGAAACTCTCTTTTACCGCAAGCGCATCCACATGCCTTTCGTGAAGGTAGACAACATTGCCGACTACTTAAGTGACGGTTCTTTCAAAGTTCAAATCATCAGCCTTGACGGTCGCGAAAAATTGGAGCCTGTTAAAGAAGCTATTTTCAAAGAACTGGGCAATGAAGTGGAAATTTTCTTTTCAAACGATTACTACCTTGAAATACTTCCGCAAAACATCGACAAGGGATCGGCGATAATTACCTTAACCGACTACCTTTCCATGTCTCGTGCCAACACATATGCTGCCGGCGACGCCGACAACGACATTACCATGATACGTGCCGCTGCTCACGGTATCGCCATGAAAAACGCTTCCGACAATGTTAAAGCCGTCGCATCCATCATCACCGAAAATGATAACGACCACGACGGCCTCATTGAAATTCTCAATCAAATATAAATTTACCACAGGGGACAGGTTATTATGGTCGACCACCGGGGACGGACCCTTGTGGATAACTTTAATGTACATGAAATACGAGGCAAACGGATAGTATGATGTTTTTTCGACGGGGTCGCCGCCGGACACCAAAAGCCCCAAGTCTCAACCCAAGAATGCAAAAGCAGTTGACAAAATGGTATGTGCCCGGAATTTGGGCACATATCAATTTTGCCAACCGCTTTCGCATTCACCCGTAATATTTTCTTGTCCGGGCAAGACCTCGAAAAAATCATACTATCCGTTTGCCCCGTATTGTGATGATATCGCAGTTATCCACAAGGGTCCGTCCCCGGTGGTCGACCATAATAACCTGTCCCCTGTGGTAAATATTATCCCTCTACGATAAGGTACCGGCCATCGCCTACAGCAAATACTTCTGCGGCATCAAGAATGTCACCTTCGGTCATATCAACGCCTTCTTCTTCAAAATATGCCACTACTTCTTTTTTGCCTTTAACAACTACTGCCATGCAATCTTCAAGGAAGGCATCCGCTTCCTCTTCTGTTTCGGCTACCATCTCCGGAAACAATTTAAGCTGATTTTCCAAAAAACATTCAATCACTTTTTCATCAAACATATTACTTGCCTCGCCTCTTTAACTCTGTGCTTTATTTCTATTCTGCCGGAACTATTTCCTGGCAGACATCAATCCATGATTTAAACCCGGATGCGCATTCGAGTTCGGAAATTGAAAGTCGTACGGCGCTAAAATCGTTTCCGCATGCCGGATAAACCGTGTCAAAACGCTTCAAAGATTCATCCAGGTACACCGTTACATCCGCTTTAATGCCAAATGGACATACACCGCCCACATCATGGCCTATAAGTTCATGTACTTCATCAAAAGAAAGCATCTTTGCTTTTGTGGCAAAAGTTGCCTTAAATTTAGAATTACTAACCTTAACATCTCCCGCACACACAACCATAATCGGTCCCGTCGGCAGCATAAAAGTCATTGATTTGGCAATTTTGGCAGGCTCTGTCCCTACACGTTTTGCGGCAAGTTCCACCGTTGCGCTTGACTCATCAAACACCAAAATTCGATCTTCAAATCCTGATTTTACCAAATGTTCTTTTGCATTTTCAAACGCCATTCTGATTCCCCCTGTTCATACTTACTAAAACGTTACATTGAGTAATTTAAGTTCATGATAAAGTCTTGCAATCGGAAGCCCCACAACATTGGAGTACTCGCCCGAAATGCTGCGCACATATTTACCGCCGATACCCTGAATAGCGTAAGCACCCGCCTTATCCATAGGCTCCTTCGTTGCAATATATTCGCTAATTTCAGTTTCGGACATATCGTAAAAAGAAACCTTGCTTGACTCATAAAACGACTTTACGATTCTTTCAAGCCCATGTTTTATGTAAACCAGTGTGACTCCCGTCAATACTTCATGTTCCGCACCGGAAAGCTCGTTAAGCATAAATGCCGCATCTTCGGTCGACGCCGGCTTTCCCATCCGATGATTATCCTTAAAAACAAGCGTATCGGCTGCAATAATCAATGTTCCCTTTGTAAGATCGGCTTTTCCGTTCTTAATCACTTTATCGCAAACGTCCAAACCTTTTCTGGCAGAAAGCTCCATAACAATTTCGGAAGGTTCGCTTTTTGTGGGAGTTTCATCGACATCGCTTGAAATAATTGTGTACTTATACCCGAGAGAACTTAATAATTCTTTTCTGCGAGGCGATCCTGAAGCTAAAATAATCATAAATAATGTGTGAATAATTAATTTCTGATTTAATTATTCCTCAAATCCTTTCAAATATTGTATAAACTGTTGTGCCGTTCTGCCTGAAAGACCGCCATGGGCAAGTTCCCATTTATTGGCTTCGGCAAGAAGTTTCTCTTCCGAAAGATTTATATCATTGCGTTTGGCAAGTTCGCATACTATATTGTTGAATTCTCTGGGCGTAGGTGAGCCGAAATATATCGTTACACCGAAACGATCGTAAAGCGAAAGTTTTTCTTGAATGGTATCCTGATAGTGGACTTCGTCATCAGCATTTCCGCGTTCCGAGAATTTTTCGTTTATAAGATGTCTGCGGTTTGAGGTCGCATATATCAACACATTTTTAGGTTTCTTTTCCAATCCGCCCTCGATTACCGCTTTAAGATATTTGTATTCTATTTCAAAATCTTCAAAGCTCAAATCATCCATATAAAGAATGAATTTGTAATTACGATTCTTTATCTGCGAAATGACATCGTTCAAATCCACAAACTGATGCTTGTAGACTTCAATAACACGTAAACCGCTCTCATAATATTTGTTGGCAATTGCCTTGATGCTTGAACTCTTTCCGGTTCCGGCATCACCGAAAAGCAGACAGTTATTCGCAGGCTTACCTTTCACAAACGCCTCTGTGTTATCGGTCAGTTTCTTTTTGGCAGCCTCATATCCCACCAAATCATCAAGATTAACGTGTGCGATATTGGTGATGGGCACTATTACCGCACGATTGTTTACATGCTCAATCCTGAAAGCCTTGTGCAATCCGAATCTGCCTACACCGTAGTCTTTATAAAACTCGGTGAGTGTACGCTTCATTTCAAGAGGTGTACTGTCGACGTTAAAGCGTTCCGAAAGCTCTACAATCCTTTTAACGATTCGTGTATTATAAACTTTGCTTTCATGGGCAGAGCTCACGTAATCGGTTATGAGTTCAAAACCGGTTACATTAAGCGTCTTAACCAGCATCGAAAAGTCATAGTCGTAAAATTCTTTAAAAATCTCGATATCATGCAAAACCGCATCATTGATGGAGCCCGAAACCTCACCTACAATTTCACATGCCATCGAATAACTGTTTTCGTTGTTTACCAGCATATTACTCAAATAACAATGCCAAAGGTTTCCGTAAAATCCATATTGACCCGCAAGCTCCAAAAGCCGGTGCATGCACTTGTAAAATAACGCACGTAATTTTTCTTTTTGGCAATCATCCGCACTCTCGTACGTTTCTGCAAGATATACAACGTCATTCAGCAATTCGTCGTTTTCCAAATCCCTGTAAACAATAAGTTCCTGTTTTCTCATACGTTTACCTATTATCCTTCTTACACATTTTGTAACATAGTAACCCTTTTTTAACTTGATAGCAAGCCTTCGTTTGTCGTATACTTAAATCAGAATTTGTGACTGAAATTTGGTCTATATAATACGGAGATTGCCATGTCGGGTTTATCCAAAAAAATAATTACAATAGCAGCAATAATCGTTTTCTTCGGCGGTGCCATCGTATACACCGTTTTAAAATCGCATCGCGTCTACGTACCGGACAACGTCGTTGGCAACACGGCAGGCAACCTTCTTAACAATGGACTGTTTTGTGAGTCAGACGGCAAAGTCTATTTTTCAAATCCCTACTGCAACGGTGCGATATGCGTCATGAATCCCGATCAGACAGACATTAAGCTTCTTGACAATATGAGTGCAAAATACATCAATGCAGGCGGCGGTTACCTTTTTTTCTACGGTGAGCCCCAGGCACAAAGCAAAGGCCTCGGAACCGTAGTCGGTAAACCCGGACTTTTCATGATGGATGCAGATGGCAAAAACCTCACCAAGCTTACCAAAAACGTTGCCCAAAATTGTGTGCTCGGCGGTAACAACGTTTATTTTCTGCAATACAGCAACGCAGAAGGTGCCACCTTTGCCAAAGTAAATCTTTCAAACCGTACTACCACAAAGCTTCTTGATTATATGATTAACCCGGTAAACTTTCACGACGGCAGCATCTACTTTAACGGTCAGCAACGCGATCATCATCTTTATGCATATAACACGGTTACCGATACTGTTGAAACAGTTTGGGAAGGTGATATATGGAATCCCATATACAACGGTGACTACGTCTACTATATGGATGTTCAAAACGACTATCGGCTCTGCAGATACAGCATCCGCGACAACACCATTGAAGTGTTAACGCGTGAGCGCCTGGATTTTTATAATCTCTACGGCGGTGTTATCTACTATCAGGTTTCAAATGCCGCCAAGCCTGCCCTTAAACGCATGAACGCCGATGGTACACAAATTGAAACCGTCGCGCAAGGCGTCTTCAAAGACGTAAGCATCACTTCAAAATACGTATACTTCACACAATTCGGAGCGGACTACCCAATCTATTGCACACCGACTTTCTCGGCCGTTAATGTAACGGAATTCCAGCCTCCCGTTACTCTTACACTCAAATAACAGCAAATCAGCCCTTAACCGTCAGTTCGACGATTAAGGGCTATTTTTTACGAAATATGCGCAAACGTTATCGTATCTGCCCGTTTCCGTATACAACATATTTGTAGGACGTAAGTTCTTTAAGTCCCATCGGGCCTCTGGCGTGCATCTTCTGGGTAGAAATGCCTATTTCGGCGCCGAAGCCGAATTCACCGCCATCGGTAAATCTCGTGGACGCATTCAGGTAAACCGCAGCGGCATCCACACTGTTTAAAAACACCTCGGCAGTCTTCGAATTCTCGGTAATGACAGCCTCAGAATGTCCGGTTCCGTGTGCCGCAATAAAATCAACCGCTTCATATACATCTTTGACGGTTTTTACAGCCAAAATATAATCTCCGAATTCCGTATCCCAGTCATTCTCGGTTGCCGGTTCCCCTTCGGTATATTTTAAAGCCTGCGCATCGCATACAAGCTTAACATTATGCTGCTTAAGAAGCGGCACCGATACCTTCAGGAACTTTTCCAAAACCTTCTCGTGCACCAGCACACATTCGGCCGCATTGCACACCGAGGGGCGCGAAGTTTTGGCGTTATCAAGTATTTTGGCTCCCATCTCAAGGTCAGCGTCACAGTCAATGTAAACATGGCAGACGCCCTCACCGGTTCTGATAACCGGCACCTTTGAATTTGCGACAACGTTTCTGATAAGCCCTCTGCCGCCGCGCGGTATCAATACGTCAACATATTCGGTCAGATTCATAAGCTCGTTTGCACTGTCTCGTGACGTATCTTTTACCAGTAAAACCGAATTTGCCGGAAGCCCTGCGCGTTCAAGCGCTTTCTGCATTATGTCAACCACTGCAATATTCGAATTAATTGCCTCTTTCCCGCCGCGTAATATAACTGCATTACCTGATTTTAAAGTAAGTGCAGCCGCATCAACCGTAACATTCGGACGAGCTTCATAAATTATTCCTATAACACCGAGCGGCACTCTTCTTTGCACTATATTAAGCCCGTTAGGCCGCGTGGTTTCTGAGATTACGCCACCTACCGGATCGTCGAGTTCAATGATTTTCAAGACACCGTCAACGATGCCTTTTATTCTGTCTTCAGTCAAAAGAAGCCTATCGATAAGTGACTGTCTCATACCGGCTTCTTTTGCATTCTCAATATCGCGCGCATTAGCTTCAAGCCATACGTTTCGGTTTACATAAATCGAATCTGCTATTTCTTTAAGCGCATTGTTTTTTTGCCGGGTAGTTGCAATCGAAAGAGTTCTTTCGGCAGCCTTAGCCGCAGCTCCAAGTTGCTCCATTGTAGTCATTTGCGTACCCCCAATGCCAAAAATCTGGTGCCGACCTTATCGCCTTCAACAATTTTGTAAATATCTTCGGGTCTTGTACCGTTTGTAATTACCATATCGCAACCCGACGAAGTTGCAATACGGGCTGCAGAAAGCTTGGTAACCATACCGCCTGTACCGTGACGGCTTCCCGCGCCGCCTGCCATATCAAATACCTTATCGATATCGTCCACTTCGTGAATAAGGCATGCGTCGCTGTTTGTGTGCGGATCTTTATCAAACAAGCCGTCAATGTCTGAAAGAAGCACCAGCAAATCGGCATTCGTAAGCTTTGCAACAATGGCTGAAAGAGTATCGTTATCACCCAAAACTTTAGCAGCGCCCGTTTCAATTTCCGCACTCGATACCGAGTCGTTTTCATTAACTATCGGGATAATACCCATCTTTAAAAGTGCTTCAAACGTTCCCGACAAATGGCTTGCACGCACAGGATCGGCAACATCTTCATCGGTCAAAAGAATCTGTGCCACACTCCTGTTATATTCTCCGAAAAATTTGTCGTAAAGATGCATAAGCTGACACTGTCCCACTGCCGCTGCCGCCTGTTTCATGCGAAGCTCCGTAGGTCTTTCGGACAACATCATTTTTGAAGTGCCGACCGAAATGGCGCCGGAGGTAACAAGAATAATTTCATGCCCGAAGCCCTCAAGATCGGCAAGTACCCTGGTAAGATGCTCTATACTGTGAAGATTTGCAGCACCCGAATCGTGCGTTAATGTACTTGTTCCGACCTTTACCACAATTCTGTAACAATTCTTTTGCCACATAATTCCAAATTCTCCTATATCCACATAAAATATAAAATTCCCTTAAGGATTACATACATTACATCTGTCGCTATATCCGTCTTTTACGGCATCTTCGATTGTTTCATAGTACAACAGGTAATTTTTCCCCGGCAGCATCATGCAATCTATCTTATGAATTTTCTTGTCATTCTTATTAACCGCATAAAGATAGACCGGTGTTTTCTTTTCGCCTTCCGTCGAAGCTGATGTCGATGAAGCAGAATTTATCCCAAGTGCCCTTCGGTAACTTTCTTCATCCATCTCCTGCTGCTGTTTAACTATTTCGGCATATGTAACATTATTGCCTGCATTTGCGGACGATGCGCTATTTTCTTCTTTTTGCTCGACATAGTCATTAACAGCCTGCTTTAAATCATCTTTGGCGTCGGCAAGTTTATCGTTGGCATCATCAACAATACCCTCCAGCTTGTCAACAATTGTCGATGACGTGCTGGCGCTTGCCGTCACAGAACCGGTATCGTCTGCCGGTGCTCTGTCTATGGATGAATAAATCAATATTACCAGACAACCCAAAATAAGCAGTCCTGCAAGTGCGTACAGTATTTTGCGAATGGTGCTCAATACATTTACCTCCTAAGATTTGCAAGCATTTCCCCTGCGGTAAGGCCGTTAACGGGATGCCTTACAAAAGGATCCGTCTCGCTTAACGGCAAAAGAACGAATTCGCGGTTGCACATATCGGCATGCGGAACCGTAAGTCGTTTTGTGTTAATAACCATGCGGTCATAGTAAATTATATCCAAATCCAGCGTTCTGGGGCCCCAGTGAACAATACGTTCTCTGCCCTCCGACGCCTCAATGTCATTCAAAACATTCAATAAGTTTTCCGGTGAAAGCAGCGTTTCAATTTTAAGCATTCCGTTTAAGAAATCGCTCTGCTTAACTTCACCGTATGGCTTTGTAACATGCAAGGGAGACTTTACAACCACCCTTGTATCCAAGCGGCTGTTAAGCTTATCTATACCCCTTTCAATAATTGCGGCGCTGTCACCCATATTTGAGCCTACTGCCACAAACGCGGTATGCCAACGTCTGGAAATCGTAACCGAAACATCGTCAAAGGGAACCGAAATCGGCGCTCCCGGTTTGTGCACGCAGACAGTAACTTCCTTGACAAGTTCGTATTTCTTCAGAATTTCAAAAGAAAGCATCTCAGCGGCTGCCTCGATTAAGTCATATGACTTTTCACAAAACTTTTCGGCTGCAAATTTGCTGAGTGCATCATAATTAACCGTTTGGGAAAGGTCATCCGAAATACCTGCCGATTGAGTATCAAGCCACAACGTTATGTCAACCGGAAATTCCTGCCCGTTTTCTTTTTCAAATTGGAGCACACCGTGATGTGCGAATATTTTCAAGCCTTTAACAATTATCTTGTCCATACACAGCCTCCAGCATTTTAATCACTCGGACATTTTCTTTAACATCATGTACTCTCACAAACGAAGCTTTGTTAATAACGGCAAGCGCAGTGAGGGCAAGCGTTCCCTCAAGTCGCTCATTTACCGGAAGATTCAACGCATTCCCGATAACCGACTTACGGCTTGCCCCTAACAGCCAGGGATATCCCAAAAGCCTTAACCTGCCTGAATTAGCAAGAACATATCGGTTCTGAGCATCGGTCTTTGCAAAGCCGATACCGGGATCCAAAATTATTTTTTCATCCTTGATGCCGGCTTTTTGCGCCCTTACAAGTATACCCGAAATATCTTCGAAAAAGTCACTTTCGAAGTTTACATAACTCGCATTTTCGTTGTTATGCATTTCTCTGTTATGCATAAGAACACACGCAACATCTGCCGCTGAAATGATCTCCCCCATGTTAGGATCCTTCATAAGTCCCCAAACATCGTTAATCATATCCGCTCCGGCAAGTATGGATTCATAAGCCACTACCGACTTGGAAGTATCAACCGAAACGGGTATGTTAAATCTTGATTTAATATTCTCGACAACAGGAAGTACTCTTTCGCATTCTTCGGCAGCCGAAACACCGATAAAACCCGGACGGGTAGACTCACCGCCTACGTCTATTATATCGGCTCCTTCTTCAATCATTTTAGCAACATGAAACAAAGCGGCGTCGATCTCTTTGTGTTCGCCGCCGTCTGAAAAAGAATCGGGAGTTACATTTAAAATTCCCATTACATATGTATGCTTTTGTGTATCAAACTCCTGATTTCCTATTTTCATTAAATACCTATATACAGCCCTTTCAAACAGCCCTTTTAAACAGCCCTTTTAAACCTTAAATAATACGCCTTTAACCTATGCTCAGACTTATCTTCCGAGCATTTCAAAAAAACGTGTTTCCAAAGCCGGATTATCTTTAAATTCGCCCTTTGCGGCAATTGTAACCGTCTTGCTGCCGGGCTTTTTGACGCCGCGCATTGTCATACACATATGCTCAGCCTCCACCATCACAATCACACCCTTGGGATTTAAATTGTCCATAATGGCATTTGCAATCTGCTCTGTCATACGTTCCTGTATCTGAGGACGCTTGGCAAATACTTCAACGCACCTTGCAAGCTTACTGATACCTACGACCTCGCCGTTAGGAATATATGCTATATGCGCCTTTCCAAAGAAAGGAAGTAAATGATGCTCGCAAATCGAATAAAATGTAATATCCTTTTCAAGCACCATTTCACTTGTATCAACATTGAAGCGCTTCGAAAGAATCTCTTCGGCATTCATGTCAAGGCCACCGAAAATTTCTTCATACATATTTGCAATTCTTAAAGGGGTCTCCTTAAGCCCTTCGCGCGTGGGATCTTCTCCCATACCCTCAAGCAATAATCTGACGCCCTCCATGATTTTATTTTTATCCATAATTTTATTGCCTCCAAATGAATTCAATCAGTCCGCTGAATTGAATTCACCAAAACTACTAAAAAACTACTTAAAACTACTAAAAAACTACTTAAAAACTACTTAAAAACTGTTCGAAAATTTATTTTCGAGCTTTAACTCCATGTGAATCTTTTCGGTTTTGATAATTACGCATCGCAATATCGGCCTTCTTTAAATGTGTAAACGAACCGCACACAAAAACTGCCGTAGACGAGTCTGACATAAGCCTTGCAAACTCGCATGCTTCCTCAATGCTGTCAATTGCCGAAACGGATGTATTATACTTTTTGACAATATTACCAAGTTCAACAGCCGGCAAAGCACGCAACTTATTCGGTGAAGTAACCGTTAACACGTGCATGGCACCGGGCACCAGGATGCTCACAAACTTTTCAACATCCTTATCCTTCAACATACCTATTATATAAATCTTATTGTTCTTTGTAAAATAAGTATCGATGTTTTCTTTAAGTTTAACTGCCGCAGGCTCATTGTGAGCACCGTCAAGCACTATATACGGCCTCTTGCCGATAATCTCAAAACGGCCGCGTTCAGTTGTACGCTCTAAGCCTTTACGTATATGCTTCTCACAGATATCAAAAACTTCATTGTTGGCAAGCGCCATTGCCGCAGTAATTGCCAGGCATGCATTTTCGACCTGCGTGGTGCCGCACAGATTTATCTTTAAATCGGCAATTCCCATATAAGAAAAAGAAGTACCGTCAAGCGTGTATCTGACATGAGAAGCCTTTGTGTAATCAGATACATAAAACTTATTGTGCAAAAGCTCTGCCCTTGACCTGGTGACGCCTAAAACATCGCTGTCCTGTAACGTTGTAACGGTAATACTCTTTGGCTTGATGACACCGGTTTTTGTGTCCGCTATTTCACGCAGGGTATTTCCAAGATACTGCATGTGGTCAAATCCGATTGGTGTAATAACACTCATAATATTGGACGGCACAAAATTTGTGGCATCCAACGCGCCTCCCATACCTGCTTCAAGCACCACCACATCACACTTTTTTTCAACAAAGTACAAAAAAGCCATTACCGTTTCAATTTCGAATCTGGTAACCCCAAACACTTCACGCTTTGCTACATATTCAACAAGCCGTGCATAATCGTGTTTTGAAATGTTCTTTCCGTTTATGGAAATAATCTCATTATCATCAAAGACGGCGGGGGATGAATATCTGCCGACTTTCAACCCCGATGCCTGCAAAATATTTGCCAAAAAAAGCGATGTTGAGCCTTTCCCGTTTGTACCGACTACCTGTACGGCCTTAAGCGAATTTTCCGGATTATTGCAGGCATCGCACAATAAGTTGATGCCCTTTAATCCGGGATGTATGCCTCTTTTGTTTAGCTGCTCCAGGTACTCGATTGCTTCCTCGTACTTCATATATTCCGTTCAGTGCGCTATATTAAAAGCGCTTTTCTCCCTTTTCTTCACAATACTTGCAGCGATAAATTTCTTTCTGCTCGTCCGTCAGCACAAAAATATGCGGCAATTCCTGCTCTATGGAAGTAATGCATCGTGGATTCTTGCATTTAATAATGTTCTTAATCTCCTTAGGCAGGCTTAATGCCTTCTTTTCGACGATTTTACCGCCTTTAACCACATTAACGGTAATATTATGGTCTATAAAGCCCAAAACATCCAAATCGAGCATTTCAATGTCGCACTCAACTTTTAAAAGGTCTTTCTTACCCATCTTGTTGCTGCGCACGTTTTTAATAATAGCCACAGTATTATCTATCTTATCAAGTCCAAGCTTATAGTAAATATCCAGTCCCTCACCGGGGCGAATATGGTCTAACACAAAGCCTTCCTCTATCTGTCCGATATTAAGCATTTTCACCCTCCGCGTCAAGTCCCAACAAAGTCATTATAAGTGCCATTCTGACGTAAACTCCGTACTGTGCCTGTTTAAAATAAGCAGCTCTTTGATCGTCATCGACTTCAACCGAAATTTCATTCACACGCGGCAGCGGATGCAACACAAGCATCGTAGGCTTCGCCAGCGAAAGTTTTTCTTTACTGAGTATATAAAAGTTCTTTAAGCGCACATAATCTTCCTCGTTAAAGAATCTTTCGCGCTGAACCCTTGTCATATAAAGAATATCAAGCTTTCCGATTACATCGTCAAGTCTTATTACCTGTTCGTACGGTGCACCCTTTTCCTCAAGCTCCGAAATAATATAATCCGGAATTTTAAGTTCCTCGGGCGATATAAATACAAACTTAACATTATCATAACGTAAAAGTGCACGTATCAGTGAGTGAACCGTTCTGCCGAATTTAAGATCGCCACACAGCCCGATTGTAAAATAATTGAGGCGGCCCTGCAAAGATCTTATTGTTAAAAGATCGGTAAGCGTCTGTGTGGGATGCTGATGACCTCCGTCGCCGGCGTTAATTACCGGGATGTTCGAGTGGGCTGCGGCAACCATCGGAGCGCCTTCTTTGGGATGCCTGATTGCGCAAATGTCTGCATAACACGAAATAACTCTGATAGTATCGGACACGCTTTCGCCTTTGGCGGCCGATGAACTTGAAGCCTCAGAAAATCCCAGCACCTGCCCGCCGAGATTCATCATTGCCGCTTCAAAACTTAACCTTGTACGTGTACTCGGCTCATAAAAACATGTTGCAAGTTTTTTGCCCTCGCAAACGTGAGCATATTTGGGCATGTTCTTCTCGATGTCAGCTGCCAGGTCGAAAAGCCTGTCCAATTCCTCGACGGTAAAATCGAGCGGACTCATTAAGTGTCTCATATAACTTTTCCTTTCACATATACCGCTCTCTCAGGAGTCGGTTTAATATATTATGCCTACATTACGGAATAAGCCCGATAATGTAAATAAAGGAAGGCCAAGCCTTCCTTCAAATTAATCCAAATATGAAACAAGTTCCGAAACCTCTTTACGCTTAGGCGCAACAGGCTCCTGATTGGGGTATCCTATGGCGATAACCGCAGCAACCTCTCTGTCTTCGGAAAGGCCTATAACTTCGGAGACTTTTTGCTCGTCAAAAATACCCATGATTACGCTTCCAAGACCGCGTTCAAAAGCTGCAAGGCAAAATGCTTCGGCTGCAATACCGCAATCAAAATTCTGCCAGCGGTCTTCCTTGGAGGTTGAAAAAGAGCCGTCTCTTTCATAACCGCAACGTTTTGTAACATAAGTCATTACAACAACAGCAGGTGCATTGTTGACGATATTTTTGTTGCCGACCCACGCTTCAAAAGCAGTGTCTGCAAGCTTAGCCTTTGCCTCACCGGTAAGTACCACATATCTTGCAATCTGTGTGTTCTTCCAGCTGGGAGCAAAACGGGCAGTTTCAATAACATCTTCAATTAAAGCCCTGTCAACTGCATCAGCCTTAAATTCACGAACGCTTCTGCGTCCTTTAATGCCTTCGGATAATGTCATTATTGATTCCTCCTTACACATTTTAAAAATGATAACACATGCAAACCCCTATGTAAACAGCCATGTTAAATATGGCAAAAATTGAACATCCGAGCTTTTGCCGCGATACATAAATACTGCAAAATAGCAAAAATAAGCTGCAAAAACCGCCACGGTAAAGAAGGTTTTCTTTTTGCGGTCTTTAATACCTTCAAGCACTAACGGTATCAGGAAAATATGTCCCAATATCATGTAGTAACAGATTCTTGAAAGTTCCGGAACATATGTCCCGAAGCAATACAGAACAAGTGCAAAAAGGTTAAGGTTAAATAACGTATATGCTTCGCGATTATCCTTAATCGCTTCTTTGAAAAACAACAGGCAAAGTACCAGTATTGCCGCACATTTTGCGATATTAACCGGTGAAAAAGAACCTATATCGCGAAGGACATCCCCTTCGTAGTACGGGTAAAATTTAAACAATAGCCATCGTATCGGTATGCGCCCCAGTAAAAGGCCCAGACACGCTGCGGGAATCATCCATATTGTTTTCTTTGTCCACCTTAAAACATATGCCAAAAAGTAAACCGGTATCACCAGAAGTACTGTTTTGTGAAAAAAAGCTGCGAAAACAATCCACAATATGAATGTTACATATTTCTTCTTGAAAAGGTACTGAAGTGCAAAAAGCACCACCGAAAAGGCAAAGTAATATCTTACGTTGCTAAAGCTCATGAAATAAAAGCCGTTAGCTGCAAACAGACACATCGTTGCAAAGAAATACTTTGCGTTATCGTAAAGACCCTTTACAAAAAAAGCGCACGTTAAGAACGAATACAGCGCAAAAATCGTGCGGTAGTTATCCCTGCCGAACCATTTGTAAAACAAAAGGACCGTCCATTTAAAGCCGAGTTCGTAGGAGGTCTCCTTGTCCCCCACATCAATGTCTATAAAACGGTTACGGTACTCCCAATAGTCGTTACCGATGCCGAGGCGAAGCGCCGAAACCGCGAACAGTATAAAGAAAATTCCCAATACCAGAACCCGGTTAAGCATCTCCTGCCTGTTAATCTGAGAAGTTGCAGGACAGGCAATATTCTTTTTATTGAAGGCCGTATTAACATGGTAGGCCATAAAGATGACAAGCAACGTCATCGGAATATACAGAGCCATAATGCCTTATTTCCTGTAATATCTGTTTATAAGTTTAGTATTTTCACCAATAAGTGCAAAAGCGACAACCGTTGTGCCTATACGCCCAAGTTCCTCAAGCGTACGCTCAAGCCTTTTTCCGTTATGCGCTCCGGCTTTCACAATTACAACCGCCGTTTTTCCCTGAAGCTTGGAAATTACGGATGCATCCTCTATGGGATTTGCATAAGCCGTATAATCCGTAAACAGCTGCACACCCGAAATGTCGGTTTCGCCATCTCCGGGAACAAGTGCCAAATCATCGATATTTTTAAGCATAAGCTCACAGTTTGCCTTAAACTCCGGCATCGACGCAGCCCCCAAAACAGGCTTGTGGTAACGCTTTTCAAGCGTTGCGGGAATATATATCGATGTGTCAACCAAAGCCCCTGCAAGCCACAAAACGATTGCCAAAAACAATCCCATCGAAGCTCCCAAAATATTGGCGGTGGTTATTCTTATCTTCGATACATCCTTTGCTTCAAACGGAAGCTGCACAATTTCTATCGAGTCAAATTCTTTCTGTGCCTCACCGAATTGAATCATTCTGTCCGAAAACGCCTTCTCAATTTTAAAGGAAAGCTCCGGGTCTTTTGTAGTTGAATTTGTGTAAAGATATCTCGGATCCGATGCAACGGTTGCATACAAAGTAGCCCTTAAATCATCCTTTGTAACCGTCTGTCCCAATTCATCGTACACATAATCCACAAAGAAATCCGTATCCGCAAGCTCAGCCCACGTATACTCGTTTATATACATATATTCAACGCCCGATTTATCCTCGGCAAAATCTATGTAATACTTTGTCTCGGCCTTGTACATTCTTCCGGTTCCGAATACCATTTTGTCGAGATAGTAAATGCCACCGAAAAGAATAAATCCAATCAGTGCACCCACCGGCAAAATCCATATTTTACTTAACAATCTCAAAAACGTAAGCCTGTAATCAAACGGCTCTCTTGAGTAACTGCATTCCCACATAATAATCTCCCTTTCACTTGTGAAATCCGGAGTACACTATTCTCCCTCCCGCTTTGGAAAGTTTTCGTGCTCTTGTCCTTTATTATAAAGTTTCAAACACTTCCATTGCGCGTTCAACAGTCTTATCGGAATTGTAATGCTCGTGCTCTCCCCAGCGGCCGAGACCTATGATATTTCTGCTTTCCATATACGAAAGAAGATTCTTCATTATCCCGGGCTTATCAATCGTGTTAAGGGGGTAAGTGTACTCGTTTTTAAACGAAATACCTTCTATGCTGTCATCAACTCTGTTAAGATTCGTTTCAAGCCAGTAACCGTCCGATTCCGGGCAGAAATTATGGCGCACCAGAATACGATGATATGATTTTTCGGCACCCGGCACATAAATCCACTGAGCTTTGGTGTCAAGTTTTCCCTTAATATATTTAATCTCGGTACCGGTATGTTTAAGCTTACCTATTGACTTAACAATATCTTCATCGCAGCCGCATATATTTTTGACAGACGTCCACGGTATGGTTGTAATAATCTTATCGGCCGCGTAAACTTCTCCGTCCGTGCATTGTACTGTTTTATTGCAAACGTCGAGTTTTGAAACCGATTTATTCAAAAGAAGGTTATCGCCCAGTGCTTTCCCCATTCTTTCCCACAATTCCCCGTAGCCGTATTTAACGGGATAGTAAAATTCGGCATGCCCGGGCTGTGTGCCGTATGGCTTACGGTTTAAGCAGCTTAAAAGCGTATCGTCAAAAGAAACATTAGGAAGTTTGTCAAGCCAGTAAGTTCCCAACTTATCAAGTTCACCGCCGAACATTTTTGAATTGTACGGAAGCATATAGTCGTTTGCAACTTTATCGCCTAACTTCCATGTAATCCATTCCACAAACTTTTCGGGTTTCGAAGTACCGACATTACAACCGGCAACAGCTATTGATTTTAAAAACTTAACCTGCTCGCATTGCGGCATCTGCCAGATATTTGCCTCAAACGGATGGCCTACCTCGTAGGTTCCCATATCAATTCGCGAATCTCTTGTATACTTCAGCCACTCGTTCTCTGGCATAAATGAAAACAAAAATTCATTAACCCTCGGACGTCTTACATCCAAAAAATGTCCACCGCCTATATCAAGCGGACTGTTATCAACATCAACGCTTCTGCAAAGTCCGCCCGGGGTGCTTTCTTTTTCAAGACACAAAAAAGTCTTGCCCGGCAGCTTTTGCTTTATTAAGTTTGAAATGCTAAGCCCCGCAGGACCTGCCCCAAGTATCAGGTAATCAACCTTTGTCATTCGGTTTTCCTCGCTTTATTTCCCACCACACATATTTCAGTAAAATCTTTCCGGTCTTGAATGCTTTAAAGTGACTGGTACCTTCAATTCTGGGCATTTCGGTAGTCGGAAACTCAATTCTTTTAATCTTAAACTTGTAGCTTCTGCATACCATTTCAATATCGACAGACGGGCTCATGTCCGAGATATCGCACTTTTTAAAAGCGTCAACGGTCATACCTCTGAAGCCGTGAAGAGTATCCCACACGGTATTGCCTTCCCGCTTAAAAAGAATCTTAGCCAAAAGACCTAAGCACAGCACAAACCATTTACGCGGCTTTAACAACTTATCGTCTTCTTCGTTGTGGGCACCTTTCATCATTCTGGAGCCTACCACAAACTCATAGCCCTTTTCGTAAAATTCTCTGAAACGATATGTATCTTCCACCGGAATACTTCCCTTCGGATGGAAAAACACAAATGCGTCCGACGTACAATGTTCGCAGCCATCTTTGCAGGCCTGATTTAAGCCCTTGGCCGACTGCCTGTAAACCGTAATTCCCTGTTCTTTAAGATATTCAACCGTGCCATCGGTACTGCCGGCATCTATGCAGAAAATTTCATCAAATTTGGATCTGTCAATTAACGGAACGTCATGCTTACAACCGACAAGTTCATTCCACGTCAACAAAATTAGTGCTACAGTCATCTAACCATTTACCTCTGTCTTTGATTTATGTAAACCGTGTGCTGACATTATGTAAACCAAATCCAATATCAGCGTACAGTACAGATATCCATGAAAATATGCAGTAATGCCTGCCGGCATCACGCAAACGATAGCGGCCGCCTGCATCAGAAGAACAAGTGCAAAAACCGCAAATCCTAATGTATCAGTTTTCTTTTTAATAAATCGAATAAATTCCTTAAGGAATATTAAAATTTCCGTGAGCACCGCGCAGATATACATAGCGGAAACTATCCCGACTCTTTCAAGCCAACCCGTAACCGTGCGATATGCACCGATTATTGCATTCGAAAGCTTAACTCTTAAGGGATTGTTCATCCATTCGCCGCATGAAGCCGTATACAGCGCACGCCCGGTCGCCCAGGTCTTATATTCCCAAGGACCGTAATCTTTTGTAACTTCATAACGGTATGTCTCTATATACGGATAATTCCTAAGTTTAAGTGCCTGCAGCAAAAAGCTTATCTGATTCTTGGCATATATCACCGGATTGTGAAGTACCATCCTGTAAAAGGCACTCATATACGCCGCGGAAGTTTCCTCCGTCGCAAGCGACTGATTGATGTCGCCGCGTCCGCAGGCATAATTATAACGCCTGTAGCCTTCCATTCCGCGATATGCCACCATTTCAACCGGTACCACTGCTTCAATTGCCGCAAGATCATCGGAAACTCCTTCATACGAAAGATTTGCATCCTCGCAGCATAAAATATTATGAAGTGTCGGAAGTGAATTAATAAACGAATAGTCTTTACCGTAATATTTGTAATCACCGAGCTTTTGCGGTACGGATATTATCGCAAAGCAGGCAATTACCATCAATAACCATGCAAGAGCCTTTTTGACCGGAAGCTTATACACAAAGAAAACGAGTGCCATAAACCCAAAAATTCCAAGCACCAGTCCCTCACTTCGCCATACGCCTATAAAAGCACTCAAAACAGCCAACAATACCAGTTCCTTGGGGGAACGTTTCTTTTTGCCGAGAATGTCCAAAAGAACAATTGAAATGTAAAACAGACATAGTATCGCATACTGCTCGGTTCTGTACGAATCGTTAAATATAAGGTATGTGTCCGGAATTGCAAAAATCAGGAAGATCATCCATTTTCGTTTTTTGTCAACGCAATCGCATTTTCCGAGACCTGTGTAAAGATACCCGAGCGCAGCCGCGAAAGCCGTCCACTGCACAACATTAATGGAAAAATTAAACGGCAACACCATCATTGCCGCAGCATAAATACAGCCCGAATACATTGAATGCCAGTATTCGGGTGCAAAGTTTATTGCATATTCATAAGTTATAAGATTATCTTCTGAGCGAAAAAACACATTCGGCCACAAAACCGAAAGTATCAAAAGCCCTGCAGCCCAGAAAATAACAAAATTTCTGACAGCCGTTTGTTTAATGCCGCCGTCTTTAAGGTAAAAGAAAAGCTTCCAAAAATACCAAATAAAAATTGCGGAAATTACCTTTGAAATCGTGTATGTAAGCACCATTTCAAAGCGATCGCTCACACCGCCTTTGGCAATTGCAAGAACGCACGAATAATCCATGGAAAAATCAAAAATGATTCTTTCATAGATGAAGGACAACATAAAATGCACTATTGGAAATATGTATTCTGCCTTCTTTTTACCCATCAAACGACCTAACTTTCAGCATAGAAATATTTAAAACGTAATTACATCATTCTTGGGAGCTTTACAAGGCTCAACACTTATTGCCGTAAGCATCGGTCCCTCTCCGCCATAGCCTTCAAAAGTCTCACGGCCTACGGTTGCCGAAACTTTAACCCACGAATGATCGTTCACTTTACCTGAGTATTTGCAGGCAAATCCCAAAAACTGAATATCCTCGGCGCAACATGTCATAATCGCACGGCCCGGTACAAAATATCCCTTTGCGAAATTGCCCGGAACAAGTGCACTTGCCACAAAATTAACTGTTTTACCCATATAACGATCGAGATTGTCAAGCATATCAAGATACCATACGCCATAGGTCTCATCGGTAAGGTCAATTACATTTTTTGAAACATCATAGGGAAGGTCTTCTTCCAAAGTCGCGTTAACTTCTCCGTCCTTATCCTCAAACACAATTTCCGCACCCTGGTTTAATGCCTTAACATTGCGCTTAAAAGTAGGAAGCTTATCATTTAAGCCATCACAGCGGTTAAATATAATAAGCTCCGACTTACGCATCATTTCAGCCAAAAGAGATCTCATATTTGTGTAGTAAAGTTCGAAAGAAGCGGCATCAATCAATGTAATCTGCTGTTCAAGCTTCCACAAAAACGGCAGCTTGAAATCCTTGTAATTCCACATACCGTTATATTCAATTATGATTCGGCCGGGCTTGTATTTCTTATCAAGCTCCATGAGCCCGTCCGGGGTAACTTCCGACGAATCTTCAACAGTAACCATTACTGTATTGGTGGCTTTTAAAAGTCTTTCGTCGTACTCTTCTTCACCCTCTTCGCACACAATCAAAAGTGTAGTCCCTTTAGTGCGAAAATAAGGCTGTGCAAGCGTATAGCTGATAAACTGTGTCTTACCGCTGTCCAAAAAGCCGTTTATTACGAATACAGATTTCATAAGTGCCTCTATTTAAGAATTAATTCTTTAATTGCATCTTCTTTAAGCTTTGAGCCGATTACGCATATCTTACCGGTGTATTCGGGGGAACCATCACGTACATTAAGCTCACCGGGAGTATAGTCAAAATATACCCAGTCGTTGCCGCCTGTGGGAAGCATACCCTTTGCACGGAGAACATATCCGTACTTTTCATCATCCTCAAGTGCTGTAAGGAAAGCAGATACTTCATCTTTGGTATACTTTGAAGCGGTTTCAAAGCCAATGCTTGTGAATACTTCGTCGGCATGATGGTGGTGATGATGGTCGTGATCGTGACAACCGCATGTGCAGCCTTCACCATGCTCGTGGTGATGCTCGTGGTGATGGTCGTGATGATGTTCGTGTTCATCATCATCGTCATCATCGTGATGGTGATGATGATGACACTCATGCTCATCATCATCGTCGTCATGATGGTGGTGATGATGACAGCAACATTCATCATCCTCATCCTCGTCATCGTGATGATGCTCGTGCTCATGTTTAAATTCTTCCAAAAGTTCCTCTTCGAAAGAAGTAACTGCCTCAAATGTTTTTAAAATATATTCACCGGTCAGCTGATCCCAGGGAGTAGTGACAATCTTGGCATCCTTGTTGTGCTCTCTTATCATTTCAACAACCTTGGCAAGCTTCTCATCGTCCATATTCTGAGTACGGCTTAAAATGATTGTCCCGGCATGCTCAATCTGGTCTATAAAGAATTCACCGAAATTCTTCATGTAAACTTTACACTTGGAAGCGTCCACAACCGCAACGGAAGATCCCGGCTCAACACCGCTTTCCTTGCTTGCCGTAAGCACTGCACGCTGAACATCCGAAAGTTTACCTACACCCGAAGGCTCGATAAGAATACGCTCAGGCGCATACTTTTCGATTACTTCTGCCAAAGAAGTTGTAAAGTCACCGACAAGTGAACAGCATATACAGCCTGAATTCATCTCGCGGATTTCAATTCCCGCATCCTTTAAGAAACCGCCGTCAACGCCGATTTCACCGAATTCATTCTCAATAAGCACCACCTTTGTGCCCTTCAACGCCTCTGATAACAGTTTTTTGATAAGAGTAGTTTTTCCTGCACCAAGAAATCCTGATACAATGTCAATTTTAGTCATTTTCCTGTCCTTCTGACCGATACCGATCAATAAAATATTAAAAGTGAGTAGAGCGATAAGCCGGGTTATGTCGTTGAATGATCATCTATCTAGAGTTTACGTTACCGCAAACTTCAAGCGACCTACCGGAAAGCAGACCGGGCAGGTCTATAGCTTTCCACCATTGCTGGCATCTTGGTCTTGCTTCGGATGGGGTTTACATGGCTGCGCCTGTTACCAGTCGCACGGTAGTCTCTTACACTGCCTTTCCACCCTTACCACCTTGCGGTGGCGGTTTATTTCTGTTGCACTGGCCTGGGAGTCACCTCCACCGGACGTTATCCGGCATCCTGCCCTGTGAAGCCCGGACTTTCCTCACCTGCATTACTGCAGCCGCGATCATTTGCCCTACTCACATATTAACTTAAAATACAGCTTTCAAAAATTATACGTTAAAATATGACCCGCCTATAAACTCTCTGCACAGGGAGTTGTTGGGAACCACCTTGGGATCTATCCCCACAAAGTACTCTAAGAATCTTAACAAACGCTTTGCTTCATAGTATTCGGGATCGTCCTGCGTAATTTCAAAAAGTAACGGTTCCGCATAAGTCTTAAATGCAGCAAGCTCATACATTAAGATTGAGTTAAACATTGAGTCTGCATATTCCTGGAAGGGGAAGATGTTTTCTTCCTCACCGCGACGTACGCTGGGCCACATCTTAATAGTCTGCTTAGCACTTGTTCCGCGAGTACGCGCATCACGTACCATACGGCGCAAAAGTCTTCCGTCCGTGGTAGGAATGCGGTTATGCTCATCGATGTTAATACTTGTCAACGCGCTAATATAAATCCTGTATTTCGAATCATCTGGAAGTGCGTAGCTCATCTTCGGGTTAAGACCGTGTATACCCTCAATTACAAGTACATCATCGGGGCCTAACTGCTGGAAATTTCCCTTGTACTCACGTTTTCCGAGTTTAAAGTTGAAGCTTGGAATTTCAACTCTCTCACCACGTAAAAGAGCCGACATATCTTTGTTGAACTGTTCTACATCAATTGCCTCAAGACACTCGAAGTTATATTCACCGTTCTCATCCTTGGGTGTATCTTCACGATTCTTAAAGTAATCATCACATCCGATCGGGTGAGGGTTAAGACCGAAAGTTCTTAACTGAATCGACAGTCTGTGTGAGAAAGAAGTCTTACCTGATGAGGAAGGTCCTGCAATCATTACAAACTTAACACCGCCGCGCTTTACGATATCCTCGGCAATTTCACCGATTCTGCGTTCCTGCAAAGCTTCTGATACCAAAATCATATCGTTGATGTTTCCGTTGCATACCATATCATTTAAATCGCCTACGCAAGCCACATTCAGCTTCTCGTTCCAGATTGACGACTCATTTAAAGCCTTGAAAAGGTTAGGTCTGTCGTCAAATTCAGGCAACTCGTTGGGAGCATTCTGATAAGGTATGGTTAACATAAATCCTTCATCATAAAGCATCAAATCGAACCACTTAACATATCCTGTTGAGGGAACCATAAATCCGTAGTAATAATCTTTGTAGTCACCGAGTGAATAAATGTTAACGGTTGAGCTTCTTCTGTACTTAAAGAGCTTTTCTTTGTCCTTAAAACCTCTTTCCTTGAACATATCCAAGGCATCTTCAATTGGAACGGATTCTTTCACAAAAGGAAGGTTTTCCTTAACAAGTTCTTCCATTCTTTCCTTAACCTTTGAAATAAGCTTCTTGTTAAGCTTTACATCGCCCTTTAATGTACAGTAATAACCGTTTGCGATTACAAATTCAACTTTAATCTTCTCGACATTTTCACGGCCCGCAACATCATCAAAAGCCTTAAGCATAATCATGATTGCACTGCGTGCGTAGGATTTGTGACCGATAGAATCCTCTAAAGTGATAAATTTGATTTCTGCATCTTTGGTAACTTTCTTGAAAAGTTCGCGAATCTTACCGTTTTCGGTAACAAGTGCAATATTGTTGTTGTAATCCTTCTGAAAATCATTTGCAACGGCTTCGTATGTAGTACCTTTTGCATATTCCTTTGTAACACCGTTGATAGTTAATTTTGCCATTAATAAATCCTCCGTAATTATTGCCCCATTAATTCAAGGGCTCTTTTTATCAGGCGGTTTTCCCTCAGCAAAGGCTCCTGCCTGCTTAATTCAATACCTTCCAAATATCTTAAATTGTTGGCCAGATTTCGCTTAAGATATTCTTTTAAGAGACTATCCTTTTTATCTATCAGGTAAAAAGAATAATTATCGTAAATCTCCTGCAAATCAGCATCCGAAACATTGCAGCCCCCCGCTGTTTCATCCGAAGATTTACGTGCATCAATTACAAAATAATATTTTTCGGAATCTAAAACCGATTGTTCCCTGTATATTGAGAAACCGTTATCCCTAAGCCACTTTCTCACCAAAAAGATCTCGGACTGCGGCTGAAGCACCAGCTGGGACGCCTTCATAACGGTTTCTTTTCCCTCTGTAAGAATGCGGCTCATAAGTCTGCCTCCCATTCCGGCAATCACAATTGCATCGGGAGCATCTGCATTGTCGATGTTATGTAAACCATCTGACAATCTTGTTTCAATCACATCCGAAAGACCTGCGGCCTCTATATTAAGTGCTGCTGCCTTCAGCGGGCCTTCATTTACGTCGCACGCGTAAACCTTACCTGCACCCCGGCTTAACGCAAGTTCGATTGAAACATATCCGTGATCGCAGCCTATATCGTATACAACACCGGCAGGCACCACCATATTCTTAACGGCCGCCAAACGTAATGATAAATTCATCAGTCAAGATAATCCTTTAACTTTCTGGAGCGGCTGGGATGGCGAAGTTTTCTTAAAGCCTTTGCTTCAATCTGTCTGATACGCTCACGTGTTACGTTAAATTCCTTGCCGACTTCTTCAAGGGTGCGGGCACGACCGTCATCAAGACCGAAACGAAGTCTTAATACCTTCTGTTCACGTTCGGTAAGAGTGCTTAAAACTTCCACGAGCTGTTCTTTTAAAAGGGTAAAAGCAGCCGCATCGGCGGGAACCGGTACCTGATCGTCCTGTATGAAATCACCAAGATGCGAATCCTCTTCTTCACCGATTGGCGTTTCAAGGGATACGGGCTCCTGGGAAATCTTAATAATTTCGCGTACGCGGTCAACGGGCATATCCATCTCAACAGCTATTTCCTCGGGGGTAGGTTCACGTCCGAGTTCCTGCAGCAATTGTCTTGAAACTCTGATAAGTTTGTTGATGGTTTCAACCATATGAACCGGGATTCTTATTGTACGTGCCTGATCGGCAATCGCACGTGTGATTGCCTGTCTTATCCACCAGGTTGCATAAGTTGAAAACTTATAGCCCTTACGGTAATCAAACTTTTCAACAGCCTTTATAAGGCCTAAATTACCTTCCTGTATCAAATCCAAAAACAGCATTCCGCGTCCAACATAACGCTTTGCAATTGAAACAACCAGTCGAAGGTTTGCCTCTGCAAGACGTTTCTTGGCATCCTCATCGCCTGTTTCCATCTTCTTTGCCAATTCAATTTCTTCCTCGGCGCTAAGAAGCGGTACCTTACCGATTTCCTTAAGATACATTCTGACAGGATCCTCTATGCTGACGCCTTCGGGAATTGACAGGTCAATGTTTTCAATGTCGATTTCTTCGGTGTCATCATCATCAAAAATAATGTCATCGTCGATTTCTTCTTCCTCGGCTACAGGCATTGTAATTTCAACACCCTGGGAGTCGAGTGCATCCATGATTTTGTCGTACTGTTCTTCTTCGAGATTTAAATCAGCAAAGAAATCCGTAACTTCATGGTACTCAATCATGTTTTTTCTTTTTTTGCAGTAAGCCAGGAATTCTTTAATCTTTTCCTCAAACTTTTGCAACATCTGTTCGTCCATCTTTTTTCCTCTCTATCCTTCTTGTTTCCGATTACGGAATCGTTGTTTTCCATTAATCCATTTAATCAAGATTGAATTCTATTTTTTTAAGCTTTTCGAGTTCCTTTTTGAGTGTCAGACTCTTCTGCAGATCCTCAATCGTAGGATTTTCTTTTCCGTTAATCTCTTCAAAGCTGTTGTTCTTTATTGAATATACCAAATCGTGCAGTGCTTTCCTTCTTGCAACCGTATCTTCTATCTCCACAAGCGGAGTATTGAAAATATTGGCAACGATTGCCTGCTCGGTTTCGTCTTCAAACATACTTACAATTCGCGCAGGATTAATGCTTTTTGCTTCAAGATCATTAAAAAGTTCCTTGGCGACACTCTTGTAAATATCGGTTGTAAAATCCTCGGCGCATATATACGGCTTGATTATCGGATATATGGAAGGTTCATCGGCTATCCACGTAAGCAGAGCTCTCTGCGTAGACTTTGCCCCCGCATCGGCATCCGCATTACTGTTAATGCCGCTTTTGGGTTTCGATACCGGTGTAAATTCGGTGCTTCCCTTGGCGGCAAGTGAACTTACAAGCTTTTTCATAGTGTCAAGGCCGATAGTGTACTTATCGCATACGGCGCTTAAATAATTATCCCTTGCGACTTCATCGGGGAAGGTCATTAATCTGGCCGCAACTTCACGCACAAACTTGGTCCTGTCATCGGGATCTTTTAAATTGAACCCTTCAGACAGTTTTCGAATTTCAAAAAAGAAACTGTTTTCGGCATTGTCTATCCTTTTTTGGAATTCTTCCACACCGAGATTTTTGATAAATTCATCGGGATCTTTATAGGGCTCCATATTGATTATTTTGCCCGTCATACCCGAGTCTCTCAAAATATTTATGGCTCTAAGCGCAGCCATTGTACCCGCGCCGTCGCTGTCATATGCCAAATACACGGAATCCGTGTATCGCCTTAAAATATTTGCCTGCCCTGACGTAAAAGCGGTTCCGAGGGATGCGACCGCTTCGGTAAAGCCCGCCTGATGCATCGAAATAACATCCATGTAGCCTTCGCACAAAATAAAATGTCCCTTGCGCGACGTCCTTGCAAAATTGAGGCCGTACAAATTGCGGCTCTTATCAAAAACTATTGTTTCGGGTGAATTCAAATACTTTGGCTTGGCATCCGACATTACACGTCCGCCGAAGCCGATTACTTTATGATTGATATCCTGAATCGGGTACATGACCCGGTTCCAGAATTTATCGGCCATTCCGTATTTTTCGTTGTACGTTCCGAGTCCCGCATCAATAATTGTCTGATTGTCAAAGCCTTTTGACTTAAGATACAGGCACAAATCGTTCGGTGATACGTTTGAAAAGCCGAGGCTGAAGTTTTTAATTGTCTCATCGGTAAGTTTTCGCTGCTTTAAATAATTAAGCCCCGCTTCGCCGCTTTTACCGCGAAGCTGATAATAGAAATACTTACATGCTTCAAAGTTTGCCGCCATTATTTTGGCGCGCTTTGCCTCTTTTTCTTTTGCCTCGTTCGAAGTCTCGGGCTCCGGCAAATCAATTCCCGCCTTGTCGGCAAGATACTTAACCGCTTCCTGAAAAGAAAAGTTTTCGTAGTTCATCACAAACGAAATAACATTTCCGCCCGCACCGCAACCGAAGCAGTAATACATCTGCTTGTTGGGCGACACCGAAAAAGAAGGTGATTTTTCATTGTGGAAAGGACACAGTCCAAAGTACGAAGACCCTTTCTTTTGAATCTTTACGTAACTGCCCACAACATCCACTATATCGTTTCTGGCGCGGATTTCCTCCACGAGTTCATCTGAATAGCGCATGTAACCTCCGATTTATAAACCATGCCAGGACTTGGGCACGAATATTTCCTCATAGACGCTTATCGCATAGCGATCGGTCATCGAACCCACATAATCGCATACTATTCTTTCTCTTGAGTCTCCGTTTCTAAGCTCAAGTTCACGAAGCTCGGCAGGCACAAGATCGTAATTTGTCTTGTAGTACTCGTAAAGCGTTTCCATCAAAGCCTCGGCCTTGCCCTCCTCGGACTTTGCCACCGGATTCATGTAAACGCGTTCAAACATAAAACCGCGAAGTTCCTTCATTGCTTCCGAAACAGGCTCGCTCATAATAATATCGTTCTTCTCAAGGCTGTTTGTAACAATATCATGTATAAATGTATCAAGACGCTCACCGGTCGTTGAACCGATGACCTCGGTAATTGACTTGGGCACATCGCCCTCCGTCAATATTCCGGCGCGGATTGCATCGTCCATATCATGGTGAATGTAGGCTATCTTATCGGACATTCTTACTATTTTGCCCTCTAAGGTAGACGGCATACCCTTTGTCTGATGGTTAAGTATTCCATCGCGCACTTCGTATGTCAGGTTTAGTCCCTGCCCGCCTTTTTCCAAAAAGTCAACAGTACGTACACTCTGCTCGGCATGCTCAAAGCCTTCGGGGCAGATACGGTCAAGCGCTCTCTCACCGGCATGTCCGAAAGGCGTATGTCCCAGGTCATGTCCAAGCGCTATTGCCTCCACAAGTTCCTCGTTAAGGCGCAGAGCCTTAGCTATAGAACGGGCTGTCTGTGAAACTTCCAAAGTATGGGTAAGGCGTGTTCGGTAATGATCCCCCTCCGGGGAAAGAAAAACCTGCGTCTTATCTTTGAGACGTCTGAATGATTTGCTGTGAATGATGCGGTCTCGGTCTCTTTGAAACACAGGTCGTATATCACAGGGCTCTTCGTCGCGTAAACGGCCCTTAGAATTCTCGCTAAGCATTGCATAGGGGCTTAAATAGTCCCTCTCCCACTTTTCCAGGCTTTCCCTTATCAGCATGTCAGTCTCCACTCGGCCCCGCGAAAGTCACGGAGCAATCCAAAACACAAAAACACCTAAAAATACCTACATACCGAATATTCCGAAGAAGCCTTCAAAATCCTTTATTTTTTTTTAAAACTTTTAAAAATCATACCCCAATGCACCAAGCTTATTGTCTGCATCGTAGTATAGGGGAAGATACGAAGCATATCCGTACAAAGAGCTTACCAAAACAGCGTAAAGAGGCATGTCATTATCAGGGCTTCGCATAACGCTGTAAAATAAGGTTTCATCCGGAATTGTATTCGGAACGCCTTCTTTTGCGGTAAATTCCGTGTTGAAATCATCATCGGGGAAATCGTTAAGCCATGCGGCGACCTGCACTTTGCCGTCAAAACGACCGTCTTTCAAAACCCCCGCCATAGTCGTCTTTGCTTTGCTTATCGATGTATAATCAAATCTTTCGTTTAAATACAAAATTCCAAAACCGTTGGGCACATCGTTTTTGTAATAGCCTTCAAACATTGCATAAGAAGTCTGTGACACCAAAGCATACGAAATTCCGTAGCCTTCACGCTTACCGTTTACGTAGTTGCCTATAAAGAAGTAATACGAAATCGTTTCCTTTCCGTTTATACCGATAGCTTTGTCGCCATACGTATATATACCGATTCCCACACCCGAATAATCTTCTCCCAAAGCATCACCTTGAGGCGTCATAAGATATTTTTCTTTCAAAAAAGAGTAGGCACACAAATCTGCATCCGTACTTCCGTCAATCATAAGCATTGCATCAAGATTTTCGCTCATAAGCCTGACGTCAGCCGTATTTATATCCTTGTTGGTGCTGTAATCAAGACTTTCACTGTATTTTACATAAACGTCATTCAGCGCCTCATATGCTTTTCCCATAGCGGCTTTACCCGATTCATACGAAAGACCGTTATATGCAATTGCCCTGAGCCATTCATCGATTTCATCCCGGAAATATTTTTCGTTTGAAGCAGCATAATTATACGCTTCCTCATACAAATTTTTTGTCATAAGCGAATATATTTCGCAGGCAGCGGCATCTTTTGCTTTTTCAAAACAATCCGAAGTATTTCTTAAAAGGTCAACCATGGTATAACACTCGGCGGCACGGCTGTAATTTCCGCTTTCAACGCACCTTTCGGCATTCAGATAATAAGCATCCGAAAGTGCCGCGTTAAGCCCTGTATTTTGAGGCATATTATTGCAGCCTTCCGACAATACCTCAATTAATTTTTCGCTGTCGGTCGTGTATATTTCAGGTGCAAAAAGATAAGTTTCACACAAAATTGTCTCATAGTTTTCAGGAACCTTTCCCGACTTGTATACATCCGAAAACGCCTTCCCGGCCTTTGAAAAATCATCCTTCAAAAGATTATTGCCCAATGCAAAATCACACAGCAGCAAGCCCTTATGTGCTCCAAGCACACTTTCATCTATGGAAACCGCCTTTTCATATTCGACACGCGCATCATCAAACTTACCGTTTGCATAATAAGTATCCGCGAACAGCTTATGCATCAGAGCCTTATTTCTCGGTCGCGTTATGTAAACCAAAAAAACAGCAATCCCGACAAGCAAAAGAATGGTAGCCGTAATGCAAATCTTTCTGAATTTGCGATTTTCGGGTGTCATTTTTTCATAGCTTACATTCACACAATCTTCAATTGTTGCAAAATCATTTTCTTTATTCATACACTTTATGTCAACCAATTATCTTTGCTGCAATCGGTACTATAATCACCGTAAGTATTCCCGTAACCACAATGGCCAGGGAGCTCATTGCGCCCTGAACCTTTCCCATTTCCATCGCCTTGGAAGTTCCGACGGCATGTGAAGCCGTTCCCATCGCAAGTCCGGCGGCTATGGGTTCGTTAATTTTGAAAAGTTTTAATATAACAGGCCCTAACACCGCACCTGTCATACCCGCAATTGTAACACCCACGATAGTTACCGACTCTACGCCTCCGATTTTTCCCGAAAGGCCCAAAGCTATAGCTGTCGTGACACTTTTGGGCATCACGGAATGCAATAAAACCGGATCGAGTTTCACGCACACAGCAATTGTACACAGTACAAGCGCATGCCCCACACAGCCTGCAAATATCGCAATCACAATCGCCGCAATGTTCTTTTTTAGTATCTCTACCTGCCTGTAAAGCGGCACTGCCAGGCATATCGTAAGCGGAGTAATAAATTTTGTGGCAATCCCCGCGCTTTTATTGTATACATCATAATCAATATGGCATACACATAATATAACAATAATGACTGCCGATGCCAAAAGAAGCGGATTAAATAACGGATTAGCTATTTTAAAGCGCTCCTTTATAAGGTAAAAAGCCATATAGATTACAAAAGAAAGAGTAATCCCAAAGAAAGCACTGTTTACAATAAATTCACTCATTTTCGGTCCCCTTTTTGTGGCGAAGTCTGATAATCCACTGCCCCACAAGCCCCGTAACCATTATTACGGTGAATGTCGACAGAAAGCACATAATTAAAAACCACAGCAGACTGTCCTTAATAAGATTCCACGATGTCATAAGCCCGACTGTCGGAGCCACAAAGAAAAATGGCATGATGCTTAGCATAAAATCGGCAACATCCTCTACCTCGCTCAGTTTCACAACCTTTGTGCATAAAAGCACAAACATTAAAACAAGTCCGTACACACTGGCAGGAATGCTTAGTGGCACAAGCCATTCAAGTATTTCACCAATTAAGCTGACTCCAAAAATAATCGTAAGTTGTTTAAGATATTTCATGTTTTCAGACCTTCACTCACGTTTTTCACATTCAAACTAAATTAAGGCAGTCCGTTCGGACTGCCTTAAATGCAGAAGATGGGACTTGAACCCACACGATATTGCTACCACTGGCACCTGAAGCCAGCGCGTCTGCCATTCCGCCACTTCTGCACGCAAGTGATATTTTACTTATTTTATTAAACCTTGTCAATGAGTACCGCAAAAAAAATCGGATAGGCCAATGGCCTACCCGATTGTAAAATCACTTAGAAATAACTGTCATAAACTTTTCCGATATATTCGGCATTGTTATAAGCACCGGCCGATGTATATGTCTTACCGACATTTAACTCGCTGTTTGCTTTATTTCCGATTGAAAAGGCACGTGAAGCAACCTGATCGCCAAAAGATCCGACGCCGCTAAACAATGTCGTAACGGTTGAAAGATTAGCCGTAAACTTGTCCTTATCTACGCTAAGCTTTCCGCTCTCACTCATTGAAAATCCGGCCTTATTTAAAAGTTTAAGATTATTGCCCACACTGTTTACCATGTTCTGGGCAACTCTTGTAATCTTCTTGTCACCGGTTTCGTCAACAGCTTTAGTAAGATCGTTGTATGTATCGGCAAAATTTTTGGCAGCTTCATAAATTTTCTCGGAATCGCCATCTTCAATAGCCTTGCTGACAGCCTTCGAAGCATCGTCGAGCTTACCTGCCGCTGTTTTTAAATTTGAATAGTTCTTTGTCTCTGTTTCAGATAACTTTTCGGAAGACTTCGCAGCTTTAGCCGAGCTGTTATTCTTACCGTAATACGCCTTCATGAGCTTTCCATAGCTGCCGTTCTTAATGCTGGCATAATCGGAAAGTGAAAACCCTGCGTTATTTGTGTTCAGAGAAGAGAACAAAGCATTATAATCTGTGTTTGAATCAATTCTCATAAGCATCCGCCTCCGTCGTCCTTGACAAACATATACAGTAACACATCCGTGTAGTACATATAATATAACACCAAAGGGCGAAACCGTCAATTAACGGAGAATTAGCGCAGTTATGTAAACCGCAAATTTCTTTTTAAAAATTGTATAATTTATGTTGACAATTTAAGATTCGAATGTTAATATCATTGTTGCGTGCAAAACACGTGGTACGCGGAAGTGTCGGAACTGGCAGACGAGCAAGACTAAGGATCTTGTGATCATTGCGATCGTGTGGGTTCAAGTCCCATCTTCCGCAGACAAAAAGGCATCCTGGAAAGGGTGCCTTTTTTGTCTGCAGAAGTTGGAGTTTGAGCAAAAAATATCGCATTCGCGTCGTGTGGGGCGAGTGCGGTCCGGTGGACCGCTTGCTACGAGCCGACCGAGTCGAAGACGAGACCAAGTCCCATCTTCCGCAGACAAAAAGGCATCCCGAATGGGATGCTTTTTTTGTATGCCGAAGTTGGAGTTTGAGCAAAATATATCGCAATCGCGTCGTGTGGGGCGAGTGCGGTCCGGTGGACCGCAACATTCTGTCCCCATTTACAAATATCACACAAATCAGACATCCATATCTTCATCAACCTGCTGCTGTGTCGGTTTTTTGCCGTATAGCGGTATTTCGGTACCTTTATAGATTCTAACCACATTTTTGCGATGCTTCCACATAATGACCGCAGTAGCCACAAACAACACCGCCGGCACGGTCCAGGTTTTTAAAAGCACCCCGGCAAGTATCGGAATCGAAAAAATAGTTGAGATAGTACCAACAACTATATACCTTGTTAAAAGCGTGCAAACAATTATAAGCAAAACAGCCGTACAGCCTAACATCCAATGTGTTGCGAAACTCACACCCACAAAAGCAGCGGTTCCCTTACCGCCTTTAAACTTTAGGTAAAATGGGTAAATATGTCCCAAAACGCATGCAACCCCGGCAATAATACCGGCCAACGGAACATTTTGCCCTATAATCGGCACCGCAAGGTTTTTGGCAAGCCAGACCGCCAAAAAAGCTTTGCCTATATCATGCGCCCCCACAATAATTGCAGCGGGCCAGCCCAACATAATCATGGCATTTGAAGCTCCCAGGTTGCGGCTTCCGCCGGAGCGAAGGTCGACACCTTTAATCTTTCCCACATAATAAGCCATATTTGAGCACCCCAGCAAATATCCTACAGCCACGGTTCCCAGTAAATACAGTACATAATTTGTAAGATTAGCGTTCACTTAAACACCCCCTTTACTACCTCGTAGTATATAGCCATGCAGCCTTAATGACAACATACTTTTTGCGTAAATCAAAAATCAAAAGCCCGGAGCTTGCGCCCCGGGCTTTCTATACTATCTCCCCTTCTATACTCTTATCATTACTCGGTAAAGTCCATAATCACCGAAGTATCTGATCCAAGAATTGTTTCAGGCAATGTGCCATCCCAACCGGTTACATAATAGTATTTAATAAGTTCAGGATACTTCTGAATCATTTCACCAAGATTTGACATGATAGCTGCATCCTTAATACCCTGATATTCAGCAGCATCCGCACCGATCTTGGCAACTTCAGCATCTGCGGTAGCTGCAATAATCTGAGCATCTGCTTTTGCCTGAGCATCAATCTTTACTCGCTCTGCAGCTGCCTCAGCTTCAATAATTGCCTGCTCCTGTTCGGTTTGAGCTTTTAATTTGTTCTGCTCAGCTACCTGCTTAGCTTCGACTGCATTTGTGAAAGTGTCCGTGAAGTCGATGTCCTCAATAGATGTACTTACAATTTCAATGTTGTACGAAGAAACCGACTTCATCAAAACTTCTTCAACTTCCTTGCTTAATTTGTCACGATTTGCAATAAGATTCTCGGCGTTGTACTTTGCGAATACACCTTTTAAAGCTTCCAAAACCTTAGGCTGTACAACTGTATTGAAATAATCGATACCGATTGTCTTGTAAATATCCTGTGCATTTGACTTGTAAATCTGATAGTTAACTGTGTAAACAATGTCTACAGCCTGGATGTCCGAGCTGAAAGCACCAACTGAAATCTGAGCCTTCTGTGTACGGTTATCCATATTGATAACTTCCGTCCAAGGTCTGTCAAAATGTACACCGGCTTCATAGGTATAATCTTCAACCTTACCGAATGTAGTAACAACACCTGTATGACCGGTAGGAACAACCTTTACGCAACTACCGATAACAGAAGCCGCTGCAATAAGGAATGCCAAAATACTCAAAATTGTAAACAAAACACGTTTACTGTTCATCATGTTCTTTTTGGCCGATGCAAATGCAAGACCAACTACAATAAGAATTAAACCAAATACTAAAGCTGTCATAAAAATATCTCCTTATCCTTTTCTTTACTGTTGATTGTTATTATACTGCTGAAAACAAGATTCGTCACCTGCAGATTCCTCGGGCATTATAACCGCAGCGATGATGTAAACCCAGATGCTCATCCCCATCGCAAGTACCAGCAGGACTGCTGCAAGTCTTACAAGTGTAACATCTACATTGAAGTATTTTGCGATACCTGCGCAAACACCTGCTAAAACCTTGTTGTTCTTTGCTTTCATTAATTTCTTTTCCATATATCCGATCTCCTTAAAGAATTATGTTTAAATCAAGTCATTGTTGCTTGACATGTATAAAATGTAGCATCCATAAGCCTTTAAAAAAAGAACTCTATAAGCAAATTACAAGTCATTATTTTTCCTTTTGGAAAAAAAAACACCAAAAACCGCTACATAGTGTATAATAGTATAAAATAAACCATATGGGGGATAATTATGGGAAAACGTTCTACCAAAGAAAACAAAAACATATATCAGATAAGTCGTGAGGCGGCTGAGCTTACAAGGGAAAAGGCAGAGCTTCTTATGGACTACGTTTCTGCCGAGCGAATTGAAAAAATCGAGAGTGAAAAGTCATTGCCTCACCCCGATGAAATACTCGCAATGGCCAAGGCCTACAAAAAGCCCACTCTTCCAAACTACTTCTGCTCACATGAATGCCCTATCGGTCGCAAATACATTCCCGAAGTTCAATTTAAAGACTTATCTCAGATTACGCTTGAGACTTTGGCATCTCTTAATGCACTGGACAACGCTAAGAATCGTTTCATAGAAATTACCGTTGACGGTGTCATCAGCGAAGACGAGATTAAAGACTTCATGACAATTAAAGACGAGCTTGACAAAATAGCACGCACCGTTGATTCACTGAAGTTATGGGTTGAACACACTATCGCAACCGGCGAAATTGACAAAAAATGGCTTAAGGAATCCAACTAATGGACACTCTTATTTCCGAAGACATCGTACTCAAAGCAGACGGCACGCTAAACAGCGTGCCGATACTTATATTTGACGAGTTAAGTTCAACAAATGATTATGCCAAAGCCTATATTGAAAAAGAAGGCATCAAAAGCGCCCTCATTATTGCCGACTCTCAGACAAACGGCCGCGGCCGTGTCGGACACACCTTCTTTTCACCCAAGGGAAGCGGTATATATATGTCGTACATATTCACCCCCGATTCGCTTGAAAATGCATACAGTGCCACCACCAAGGCCGCCGTATGCGTATCCCAAGCTATCGAAGCTCTTTACGGTGTAACTCCGATGATTAAATGGGTAAATGACATTTACCTGGAAGGTCGCAAAGTATGCGGCATATTAACTGAAGCTGTAACATGCGGTTTAAACAAAGGTTCTGTTATCATTGGCATAGGTATAAACTTTTCTGCCTCGGCTTTACCCGATGACATTAAAGATATTGCGGGATTTTTACCGCCAAACGACAACGTAACCCGAAACGATCTTATTGCAGCTATAGTAAAACTGCTTGCGAAAGAATGCAGCCGGCTTTCAGATAACGGATATATAGACTACTTCCGCAGTCACTCGCTTCTCACAGGCACCGATATAACTTATTTTGAAAACGGAATCCAATACTACGGCCACGTTGACGGGATATCCGACAGCGCCACACTAATGGTAACTTTGCGCGACGGCTCTTTTAAAGAGTTAAACAGCGGCGAAGTTTTCACGCTCCGCCAACTGTAAAAATGAATTATTTAAGGGGACAGGTTAATTGACCTGTCCCCTGTAATAATTATGAATCAAAACACATATCAACTGCATCCTCGTAGGCTAACGGACGACTCCATACAAATCCTTGTATAAAGTCACACTCCTGATTTTTAAGAAGTGTTAATTGCGTCTCGGTTTCAACGCCTTCTGCAATTACTTCGCTTCCCATAAGATGACCCATATAAATTACAAGCGTAATAAAGTCCTTGCTGACCTCGCTTGTTTCAAGAGTGTCAACCAGTGATTTGTCAATCTTTAAAAGTTCAAAAGGAATCTTCAAAAGTTGCGAAAGTGCGGTATAACCGGTTCCGAAATCATCAAGGGCGAATTTAACGCCTGCGGCACGTAGCGTTTTTATGTTTGTAATGGTCTGGTCTAACGATTCATACAAAGAATATTCGGTAATTTCTATTTCAAGTTTCTTCACAGGGAAATTTGCCTGCTTTGCAATTTCAAGAACTCTTTCGGGGAAACTCGGATTCGAAATATCCTTGGCCGATACGTTAATTGCAAGCACAAGATTATTTTTCTCGGCTCTGTAACTTTCGGCGAATTCTTTCATTGCACGTCTGCATACATAATCATCTATTTTTGAAATAAGATTTGTTTTCTCCGCTATAGGAATAAACTCACCCGGGGATATTCTTGTTCCATCCGGAAGCGTTAATCGCAAAAGAGCTTCAAATCCACGCAATTTTTTGCTTACTGCACTGTACTGAGGCTGATATACCAGGAAAAAATAATCGTTCTTAAGACTTTCCTGAATATAGTTTTCCACCTGAGTTCTTCGAATTATTTCTTCTTCAAGTTCATTATTAAAATAAACAAGATTCGTGGTCGATGAATGACTTGCATGGTACATTGCTATGTCAGCATATTTCATAAGTTTCTCTATGGAGTTTGCGTCATCCGGATAATTTGCGACGCCGGCATATACGTTAAAATAGAAATCTGCGGAAACGCCGTCAACATCGAAGGAAACGCTTTTTGAAAGATCGTCCACGATTGCTCTCGGAATAACGGTAATGTCCATATCATGCGGAATTGCCACAGCAAACTCAGTTCCGTCCAGCTTGGAAATAATGCTTTTGCTGCCGGCTATCGCACGTATGCGGTCAGCCAGAATTCTAAGTGCCGCATCTCCGTAGCCATAGCCAAGATTGTCGTTAACAGTCTTTATATTCTTTACATGGATAAACATAATGTGAAAGTGCTCAGTATCTGTATTTCGTTTGTTGAGTTCTCTCAAAAGCCCCCGCCTGTTAAGAAGCTTTGTTACGAGATCGGTTACACTTTCCATTTCAATATACAACAACGATTTTGAAATAACCTCGCACGTCACAATACCAATAACAAGTGAAACTGCACCGGGAAGCGACTCAAGCTGTTTGGTCCTGAATACGGAAATTGTCAATGACAGAGTTGATATTCCCAGGAAAATTCTTGTCAGTATACGACCCACACGCATATCCGTGCACACCATCAATACGCACAGCAACACCATCAGCGACTGAAGTACGCCTCGAACATTACATGATGTTCCGTCGAATACATTGGGCAATATAATAATCCCGTTGTTGGGAAACCTTATAATTACTACCTGAATTGCAACAACTAAAGCTGCAAGAAGAGCCAATAAAATTCTTCTTCCTTTTTTACTCATAGATATCTCCACTTTGCTTGTAAATCTTTAACGCACGCATTATGCTTTGAGACGCATTATGCGTTATTATAAGGTGGCATTTAAGCTTTCGCGTTTGAACGATTCAAGCGCAATCCATCTGAACCGGCTGAAAGACTTGTCAAAGCAGTCAAGTATGCGTTCGCTGTACATTCCGCATTCGCCGTTAACAATCATCTTCTTTGCCTCTTCAATCGAGTAAGCATCTTTGTATACGCGTTTGCTTACAAGTGCGTCAAAAACATCCGCAACCGAAACAATCTGCGCCTCAATAGGGATTTCTTCACCCCTTAAGCCTTCCGGATATCCTTTGCCGTCATATTTTTCGTGATGATACAGCGCAATGTTTTTGCAATACCCCAAATACTCACTGTCAGATATAAAGTTTACTTTATCAAGGAACAATGCACCTTTTGTGGTATGGGTCTTTATAATCTCGAACTCATCGCGGTCAAGCTTACCCGGTTTTAACAAGATTGCATCAGGGATGCTTATCTTACCTATGTCGTGCATCGCAGCCGCCGAAACAACCAATGCCGCACTGTGTTGGTTAAGACCGCAATCCGGATAGTTTTCCATCATGGCATCGCACATAACACGCGTGTAATCTTTAATTCTTTGAGTATGCTCTCCTGTCTCCAAATCTCTGAACTCGACTACAGAGCTCAAAGAATCGATAAGGTTTTCATTCACGTGCCTAAGCTTTTCGGTTTGCTCGGCAATACGTAATGTCTGCTCTGCAACCATTTCCTCAAGGCGTTCCTTGTACTCAAACAAAGATGAAACGTTTTTAACACGTTTGAGCACCACTCTGGGGTGGCACGGTTTTTTGATAATATCGGATACACCTCTGTCAAAAGCACGTATCTGTGCTTCATTTGAATCGTCCGCAGTAATCATTATTACCGGGATATCCTCGGCTTCGGGCATTGCGCTTATTTTGTCCAGAAACTGAAAACCGTTCATCTCGGGCATCTCAATATCCAAAAGAATCGTAGCGATTTCTTCGTATGAAGTTTTTAAAATTTCAATCGCCTGCATTCCGTTTTCGGCTTCAATGACCTTATATGCATTTTTAAATATTTCCGCCAGCAACAGACGATTGACTTCCTCGTCATCTACTACCAGAATCGTATTTCTTCTCATCTTTCCAATCTCCGCTTTACTTTCAAAAGAAATAAAAGTCTAACTTAAAAAAGTCTTGCGATAATATCCAAAGTTTCCTGATAGGCATTAATTAAGCCTTCATGATACTCAATAAGTTTGTCTGTTTCACCGGCTTTGCCTGCAAACTCCGAAGCCTTTCCCATATCAGACAATTCATCGGCGCCTATCTGTCTTGCGGCATTCTTTAGGCCGTGTGCCTCAATAATATAACGTTCATAGTCCTTGCTTGCCATTAACTCGTTCATAAACGGAATTTTCTCACGACCTTCTTCCAAAAAGGTCTCAAGAACTTCTTTATATATATCCTCGTCATTTATGCACAGTTCCATTGCTTCGGTCAAGTTAAAACCATAACCTTCCAAATCCCTTACCTGCATACAACCTCCATTTCCGGTTTGCATAACCGCAACTATTTTTTACCTTTCTGCTTAGCTTCTTTTTCGGCTTCCTTTACAGTCTTTTTATCAGGAGTAACATCGTACTTGTTAACGGTTTCGCCTTCTGCCTCTTTGTGATCCTTCAAAGAATCAATAATTTTTTCAATCAGAAGTTTCTTAACAAATACATCACCTGCTAATCTGCACACAAAAGAAAACGTCTGAAGATAGTCTTTTTTGTCATCGGGAGCCTCTTCGAAGCTTTGCATGGACGCTTCGTATTTTTCCAATACATCGGTCTGTATCTGCTCTATCTCAGAACCTTTTGTCGAAAAAATCTCCCGATAAACATCTTCTATATTGAATGTACTATCATGACCGAACATGTCATTTACGATCGGTTCCAAAAGCTCCTTTATATCGCTAATTTGTAGCATACTCTTAAAGTAATAAACAATAATTAATAAAAGAACATGCTCTTTATTATATTTTTTGCGAATCGGAGGCGGAATAACTTCATTCTTGGCATAATTGTTTATCATTGTTTTGGTAAGCAGCTTTTCGTCCTGAAGTTTATCTCGCGCAGTTGACCTTAAACGCTCATCAATAAATGTTGTGACCTGATCTACATACAGGTCAATTCCCGGAATTTCGGAAGCTTTTATATACGTCATTTTTGAAAAACTTTCAATTATGCTGTTGTACAAATCATCTGTATCTATTGTCATGCTGTCACCTTATCATGTATTGCTTTGTTGCTGCACTTTTATATCCGTGCTTTTTGTTTTTCCTATATATTTTAACAAATACCTCATATCAAAACTACATTATACGGTATTAAAAACCACTTCTCAAGTTTTTAGTGTTTTTTCGTCATTGTATTTCGTTGTACATTTTCACAATTTAATGTATAAAATCATTTTTTTGTTTACTTTAAAACTTTAGTATGTTAAAATGCATATGTTTGATGACAAACCCTGGGAGGTTATACATAAATATGAACAAGAAAATCAAAACAGAAGCAGTCGATCACCTCTTTGATGGTATTTTATGTCTTAAGAATCGTGAAGAATGCTACAGCTTCTTCGAAGATTTATGCACAGTGAATGAACTCCTTTCACTTTCACAGCGTTTCGATGTTGCATCGATGTTAAAGTCAGGAAAGACTTACATGGAAATAGCCGAGAAAACCGGTGCTTCCACCGCAACTATCAGCCGTGTAAACCGTTCATTAAATTACGGCAACGATGGTTATGATATGATTTTCGAACGCATGGACAAATAGGAATTTTAACGGCATCTGATAAATGAATAATTAATCTGACAGACAGAAATTATTTTCTGTCTGTTTTTATCTATAGCCCCATAAAGGGCACCATAAAAATGTGCTTCGGATTGTACACGACGGAATGGAGATTAGCATGAAAATACTTATTGATATGGATGATGTTTTAGAACAATTGGTGCCTGCCTGGGTGGAATACATGAATGTCCACTATGGCACAAACACGAAGCCCGAAGATGTATGTGACTGGAATATGACGCTGGCATTTCCGACAGTATCACCGGATATTGTTTACAAAGCGCCCCTGCATGATGACTTTTGGGATGATGTAAAGCCAATGCCCGGTGCCGATGAAGCGCTCAAAAAGCTTATTGCCGAAGGGCACGAAATCTATGTTGTAACTGCTTCATATTATCAAACGCTTCCGGTCAAAATGGATAACGTGCTTTTTAAATGGTTTCCGTATTTAAAATGGGAGCAGGTTATCATATCGTCCAACAAGCAGATAATTGCCGGTGACATATTAATTGATGACGGGCCTCACAACCTAACCGGAGGCAGTTATCGCAAAATTCTTTTCAGCCAGCCTCACAACCGTAATTTTGACGAAAAAAGCGTAGGCGCCGTACGAGTTCATAACTGGGACGAGGCCTACGCCGAAATTCAGAAAATTGTAAAAGAAAATAAGTAAACCGTTAAGCCTGAGGTTCTTCACTGTCCTCGGGCTTTTCTGCGGTTTTTTTACCGGATTCATCATCGCGGCCGGTCATTTCACAAGTGCCTTGGAAGATTGCGTTCTCATCAACAATAAGGCTCTTTGTATGAATGTTACAGTAAATGCGACCGCTTGCATTTGCTTCAACCTTGTTGGTAGCATACAAATCTCCGTATGCTTCACCGCCGATTAAAATGTTAACTGCATTGATGGTACCTTCAGCAACACCGCCGTTTCCAACGATAACCGTTCCCTGAGATTCAATTGTACCTTTGAAAGTGCCCTCAATTCTGACAGTTTCACATGTACGAATTGTACCTTCAAACTCAGTGCCATACCCAATAACACTGTTGACTCTGCCTGCTACATAGTCATCTGTCTTTTTTCCCATACTCTACTCTCTTTCTAGCCGCTAATAGCTATAACCGTTTGTGGATCAAGATAGTTCCCCTCGAACATTATCTCATAGCCAAAATATGTGTTTTCTTCGCCGCACACAAAAATAATTGCACCGGTAACTATTTCGTCACCGACGTTTACCTTTGAGTCGGCTTTATTCATGTATATAGATAAATACCCGTTTTCGTGATCAACTATAACCTTATTACCGAAAATCGGGTCATTCTCAACAGAAAGAACTATTCCGTATGCTGCCGATATTACATCGGATGTTGAAGACAAAGCAAAAACAGTAACTATTTCATCCTTGCTGAATTCTTCCGAATCATCAGGTTCTTCGGAAGGTTCTTCTTCAGAAATTCCCTCTCCGGAAGTTTCTGTTTCATCGGATGGTTCAGGATTTTCCCCTTCCACGGAAGATTCTTGGGAAAGCTCTTCGCCATCGAAATCTTCCGGCAAGGCATTCGTTGCGCCAAGGCTTATACTATCGCTTAAGAAGCTTTCCTGAGGCTCAGCATTACTGTAAATAATGAAAGAACCGCTCTCGAGCCTTTCGGAATTCGGTACCTTTGTACCTGCCGCATCATCCAAAGCTGCAATCGTTGCCGCGCCGGAAAGCGGAAAACTTACAGGCAAATGTTTCTGTGCAAGCTGCTCGGCCTGTTTTTCATCTTCTACAATCGACATTGCAACCGTATTGGACAAAATTTTGTTTTGATTCTCAAGATTGGAAATATCAACACCGAGTTGGTTGATAGTCTTTCCCTGCTCGTCAATTACCTGCCGGAATGCCTCAATCTTGGAATCCATGGTATTAAGCTCGTAATACTCGAATGCCGTAATACCCACAGCCAGCAACACAACCACTATCATGATAATGGTAAACACCTTAAGCATGTTGAAGCCGGTACGATAATATTTAGTTTTATCAACGGAGTAGTCAGACGTGACCGCTACGGTATAGTGCTTTTTGATGCGTCTGTGTTTCTTAACCATAAAAAAACTGTGCCGGCATATTGCGGTTAGAGTCCGCAGCTTTGCCAAATATATGCCTAAATAAAAGCCCAAACAAAAAATGCAGATGTATAAAAAACATCCTCAAAACGTCAACGCACCACATTTTAGCAGAAAGGTTGAAAAAAAGCAAGTCCGCGGCATGTCTTGTCACGTGTCATGACAAACTCGCGGTGCTATTTTGTCAAATAGCCCTTTTCATTCAGCGCTTTCTGGACTCTTAAAATGGCCACCTGGCTCGATGCCTCAATTGTATGATAGTGAACTCCGCCCGAAAGTGAAAACAAAGACTTGGCACCGGTATCCATGATACGTTCGGCATATGCCTTAGCCTCGGTACGATTAGTAATATTGATGCATGCGGACACCTTTCCGTAAACGGGGTGCATAATATATTCATCAAGAACGCTGGCACCTTCATCAACAATAGTACACAGTTCGTCAAAAATATCTGTATTTGTGTGATTAACCTTAAGAACCGACTGCTCTCTTTTATGGTGGCTCTCACCGATAATATATCCGGAATTGGTGGCAATAATATCGGTGCCTTCAGCCCTTAACAGTGCAATATCGCCGACAATAACCTGTCGGCTGACCTTCAAAAGTCTTGACAGTTCCGACCCTGACAGCGGTTTTGCGGAATCAGTTATCTTTTCAACTATGAGGGCCCGTCTTTCTTTTCCATCCATAATAAACTACACTCCTTTACACAAAAAAACACCGACTCATACATTATAGCATAAAAAAACGCGGTTTATTCCATAATTTACGGCAATTCTACGCTTTACTTTTTTAAAGTGCTGTGATATTCTTTAATTGTTGCATGAGCAACGCACATTTTTTCATTTTTTTGGAGGAATCTACAATGCAAAAAGGTACAGTTAAGTGGTTTAACAACCAGAAGGGCTACGGCTTTATCCAGGATGAGTCTGGCAAAGATGTATTCGTACACTACTCAGGCTTAAAGATGGAAGGTTTCAAGTCTTTGGAAGACGGCGCAGCTGTTGAGTTCGATGTAATCGACGGCGCTAAGGGACCTCAGGCAGTTAACGTAACCAAGTTATAAGATTCAGTTGTACAGAATCTTGTACACTTAAAGTAATTACAACACGATGTGCCTTTTCTGAAATATATACAATTATTTAGAAACAGCAATTAGGTTTAATGATTTAAGTGAGGGGAATCCTACCAGTACACAAAGGCCTCCGAGTTATCTCGGAGGCCTTTCGTTGTGTATTAACCTTTATCTATTTAATAGTATCGTATTTCAATATTCCGCCGTATATATCCAACGCCGACCCTACGGTAAAATTCAACTTGCCCTCGGAATAGTCGCATATCTTATCTATATCCTCAATTGAAGATATACCGCCTGCATATGTAATTACGGCATTAACCTTCGAAAGCATTCTTACAAGATTTTCATCAATTCCTGCTTTTTTGCCCTCAACGTCGACTCCATGAATCAAATACTCATCGCAATAATCATTTAATGTTTCAAAAAGCTCCGGCTTAACTTCCGTATCGGTAAAAGTCTGCCACCTGTCAATTACAACATAGTACTTTCCATTCTTTTGTCTGCATGAAAGATCTATTACTATGTGTTCTTTTCCAACTGCACTCTTAAGTTGCATAAGCTTTGACATATCAAGCTTTCCGTCTGTAAAAAGAAAGCTTGTGACAATAACGTGACTGGCGCCTGCCGCAATAAACTCCATGGCATTTTCAGCGGTAATGCCACCACCGATCTGCAAACCGTTGGGATATGCCCTTAAAGCATCGACGGCAGCCTTCTTTGTGGCTTCATAGAACTCGCTTTCGCGCGAATTAAGCATAATAACATGTGCGCCGACTATTTTATCGCTTTGAAACAGCTTTGCGTAATATGTTGACGGTTTATCGGCAACATAATTTTCCAAAGCATTGTTACCCGCGTCACTAAGACTTGAACCCACAATCTGCTTAACATGACCATTATGAATATCTATACAGGGTCTGAATTCCATCTGAATAATCCTTTACTAAACTACGGCGCTCATATCATAAAGGCCTGCGGGCTTGCCTGTAAGAAACTTGGCCGCAGCTACCGCACCGTTTGCAAAAATCGCCTTTGAATAGGCTGTATGCGTAATCGTAATAACTTCATCATTTCCGGCAAAAATAACTTCATGCTCACCTACAATATTGCCGCCTCTGACAGCAGAAATCCCGATTTCACGATTGCTGCGTTTCTCACGCACGGATGAACGATCGTATACATACTCATATTCATTGTTAAACTCGGCATTTATGGAATCGGCAAGTGCAAGCGCGGTGCCTGAAGGAGCATCAACCTTCTGATTATGATGCTTCTCGACAATTTCAATGTCAAATCCGGCGGGAGCAAGTACTGCAGCAACATTCTTTAACTCCTTAAGCAAAGTATTGATGCCTAAAGACATATTTGCCGAACGCAAAATCGCAAATTTCAAAGCGTCTTCTTTAACCCTTGCAATCTGAGCATCCGACAAACCGGTAGTGCACAATACCAATGGCAGATTCTTTTTACCGCAATAATCCATTAGCTTTTCAAAAGCCTTCGCGCTTGAAAAATCAATCACTACATCCGCTTCAACGTTACACTCTTCTATATTTGTAAAAACCGGGTAGCCGTTTGTGATAATATGGTCGCTTACATCGATACCCGCAACAATCTCGGCATCGGGATCGTTTTTAACAATTCCCGTAATTACCTGACCCATTTTACCGTTACAGCCATGCATAATAATTCTAGTCATATTAATCTCCATTCCGCGGGCAAGCCGCGGCACAAATAGTGATGAAAGTATTCCACAACTCAACTCTGTGACTTAAAATAGCTTGCAAGAAGCTATACTACAAAGCACGGGAGGAGGAGTTGTAAAAACTTTCTCTG
>JAZLHV010000031.1:0-20765 GCA_045617045.1 Lachnospiraceae bacterium | reverse complement strand
GAAAAAGGCAAGAAAAGTGGCAAACGATGCAACTACATAATATTTATCTTTGATATTTGCACACAGAGCATTTCTGTCTACTTGTATCAAAACATTGTCTACTTGTATCAAAAAAATGTCCACTTTTCTTGACAGCTACACAGATATCCGTAATCATTCATATATCTAACTAAGGCTACTTAAAGACTACTTAAAAACTACTAAAAAACTACTTAAAGATTTCAAAGTAAAAAAGATATTGCTGTATAATGCCCTCAACACCCGCAAAATACTCATGATTAAAACCGTCTTTATAATATTTCGCCAGCAGAGCCTTAACATGTGTATCTATCGGAAACGCTTCTATGTGGTGAAGACCGAACAGCGAAATACAGTCAGCAACCTTCGGGCCGATACCTTTTCTTGCCAGGAGACTTTCGCGTGCGTCCGCATACGACAACTTATGTAAACCATTAAGCCATTCGGGATTTTCCCTTGCATAAAGAAACATATCGCGAAGATAAACATTTCTGTAGCCAAGCCCCAGTGAAGAATCTTTAAACACGTCAACATCAAGCTCACAAGGCCCCGGAAAACGATACAAAATTTCCCCGTTCCGGGCACCCTCAGCCTTAAGCCCGGCTGCTTTGCACAATGCTTCAACAGAATTACGTATGCGCGGAATATTATTGTTTTGCGAAATAATAAACGTAATAATAATCTCCCACAAATCCTGTTTCAGTATTCTGATACCGTTTCCTGTTCTGTATGCTTCTTTTAAATGTTCATCGCCCGCAGACATTATCTTTTTTTCGATTAGCCCGTAATCCGTGGAAAGGTCGAAATAATCACGCCATATACTGTCAAATTCTGCCTCATCGCACGAAAATTCATAGCATCGCGACCCGTCATTACATTCTTTAACATAAAGAACACGTCCGAAAGCAATGACTCTGTACTCGCCCGGGCTTACATTCACAATTCTGAAGCATTGCCCGCTTTTGGCAATCATATCTACATCAAAATGATCTATAAAAAGTTTCATTTAACAACCCACACAACCTGCACCACCTGCACCGCCTACACAACCTTAAATAAAGCTCCGAGCGTTGCAAGTACCGAACTTACGCACACAATAATCTGAAACGGCAACTTTCCGCACAGTCCGCATATCGGTGCGGCCTTCGCTTTCTTTCTGGAATTATGATAAGCACATATTATCGCAATACCGGTCAACACCTGTATCACACTTGCCAATCTGGTAAAGCCCACAAAACTTGCATAAAAGAAAAGTGAAATAACAAGACACGGAATTGCGGCAACAAGATAACTCTTTTTGAGCCCTATATGCGTCTGCTCATGGATAATATCGCGAAGGTTAAGGGTATTTGCCCAAAAAGATGTTGACAACGCAAGCAATGAGAATATGTAACTTATGATGCCGACCCATCCGCCAAGCTTTACGCCAAGATCGACAAGCGCACCGTTTTCGGACACCGAACTTCCGCACGCATATAGCGTCACAAATGTAATGACAACGATGAGCGCAACATTTACACCCGTACCCGTTGCAATCGATGCTCGTATCTTTTTGGTGTCACCCCCAAGCCCCTTTACAACCTGAGGCACACTCATAACCGCTGACAACGAAAAAGCAACCATACTGTATAAAGCAATAATGTTTGAACCTGCATAAAATTTTGAAGGAAATCCTGCATACTCGCCTATCAAAGTAGCAACCACCAAAATACCGATAACCGCTACCATGGCAAACACCGAAATTTTCTCACAAATACCTACAAGTTTCATGCCAAAAAGTACAACAACCGACGCCAGCACAAAATATATTATTTTGGCCGCCCATTCGGGGACACCGAACCATGACGTAAACACAGCCGCTCCGCCTGCAATAAAGCCGCAGACATTTGACAGTACCGAAAGCCCCAGAAAGGCAAACGCTACCCATGTAACAATTTTCTTGGTGGTGCCCGAAAACAGTTCGCTTTCAATACACTTAATAAACTGTGCACCGCTATTGTTGTAGCTAAGCTCGGCAATCATTAAATGCATCAAAAGATTAATCGCATAAACAGCAACAATAATTAAAATAATGTCACGTATGGAATTGCGACTCGCAAGATACGGAACCGACAATATTCCGGAACCTACCCCGTGGCCTACAATAATACTTGTTGCCTCCCAAAACGTGAGCTTTGCTTCGCCCTTAATCTCTTTCATAAACCCTCCGTTAAACATCAATAGCATCTATTTCAAATTATAACCGTTTATTTTCTGTTAAGGATTTCCTGTTTAGCGGCTTCCTGCATCGATTCTTCTTTTGCCCATTCAAAACCGGCAGGAAGATTACGCTTAGGCTTTTCAACCGTGAAATCAGCCTTCAGTCTGTCACTTATGTAAACCAGTCTTTCATCCTTGAGTTCTTTTATACCGCGTGCCACCAGCGAAGCCATTACAGTAGCACCGTACTCCTGAAAGTGTGCATTATCGTTAGCTCCGTCCTTTAATGCACTTTCGGGATATTCCCCCGGGGCAACCCACAAAAACAAATCGCGTGCGGCATCTGCGCCAATTTGGTTGACATAATCTGTGCTCATTGACGACAAATCCACACACGGTACATTAAGTTCTTCTGCTGCCTTGACCATTGCATCGCGATATTCTTTAAAGGCCACACAGCAATTGCCGTTTTCATCAAACACACGCATTGTAACCGGTGTCACGAAAAAACACTGCATATCACGTTCGCGGCATGCATCAACGTACTTTTTAAGCCACTCGCCAAACTTATCGACAGGCACAAATCTCTCTTCTCGGGCTTCAAACGCATCATTGTGGGCAAACTGAACGGCCAGGAAATCACCGGCCTTGGCCACTTTCATAATTTCATCAAGTCTTCCTTGCTCGATAAACGATCTGGAGCTTCGCGCGGCAAAAGCATGATTTTCAATTTTGAAATCACCGAGTTCATAGTCCACGCAATGCATACCCGGAGCATCCGGTCTCACGTACTTATTGACATTTTCGGATTCTTTAAAAAATTTATATAACACCTGTCCCCATCCGGTCTGCGGATATTGATCCTTTTTGTAGCTTTGAACGGTAGAATCACCGACTAAAAACAACGTCCTCATATTCTTTAGCTCCTTTAAATCAATGTATAATGCCATGGTTTTCTTACTTAATATTCGTTAAGCACACACCGCCCGGATAAAGTGTGGATGAATACAAACGCTTAGTCTGTTCGCAGGGCGTTCCCGAAGGTGCGCTCTTTAAGTCAATCGGTGTGCCTGTATATATACATGCAGTATCTTTGTTGTATGTAATAACGTCTTCAATGCCCCTGTTAAACAAATCACCATGAAGCACATATCCGTCAAGTTCAAATTCTACAAGGCGTTCTCCGCTTCCATTGTAAAGTGCGGGGCACAAACCGCCGCCACGCCTGTACGCAAGTATATAATCCTTGCCGTCTCCGTTCCAATTATACAATGCGTCTACAATCGTAAGCCAGCCCTTTGTGGTACGTTCTTCTTTCCATACGCCGTTACCGCGGGAATCTATCATAAACATTCCGTCCTTACCATCCCACTGTCCCTTGTAACCATCGCCTCGCCGAATACGGTCAAGTCCGGCCACGCAAAGTCCGGGATCGCTTTCAATGAAACGTCCCAGAGCTACATGCTGGGATTCAATGGAATCCGAATATCTCCAAAGTTCTTCACCCGCAGCACTGTAAAGACATGTTACCGAGCCTCCCACGCATACTTCAAGCTTACCGTCACCATTCACATCTCCGACCCACAGACAATCGGCGTGATCTTCAAGGTCATGGCAACTCCACATAAGCTTACCGTTATGGTCCAGGCAGTCGTACCCTGCCATTACCTCGTCAAAACCGTCACCATTAATGTCGTAAGCCCAGGGAAAATGTCCTATATTGCCCTCATGGGTCCATAAAACCTCAAAATTTTCAGACATGGCCCACATCTTAAAATAGCGGTTTTTAAGAATAATTTCTTTTGCCCTGGGCCCCCCTGTAAGATTTGCAATAATAATGCAGTCATGTGCATCCGGATCCGGAAGTGCATAATCTTTCTTAACCGAGCCGTTACTGCCGTCAAGCACCAGGAATCTATCCTTCATGACACACAAAACTTCAAGTTTTCCGTCGCCGTCATAATCATATATCTGTGCCGGAAAATCAGATCCAAAGCCACCGGGAGTTCCCGTTGCATCCCCTACCTGCCAAAGAAGCGTCCCGTCAAGTGCATAGGCTGTGACAGCCGTAATCTCATGCGGCACATATCGGTCATCAATTCCCGAATCGGCCTGCACAAAAACCACTTCCATACGACCGTCGCCGTTAATGTCCCCCAACAACCCCTTACCGCCACCGGCAGCGGTAATATCAATTTTTCCAATACATTCAGCCTTCATAGAAATCCTACTCCCACAAACGCTTGGATTTAACCTTCCGCACCTTGCAGTGAGAGGTTACGCTTGCGGTGCAAAACGTTGTCCCAAGCACTTCCCAACGTTTTTCGTTCACGAAATTTTAGTAAAAGTCCCGCCGAAGTCTCTCCGACAGGACTTACATTTTAACTATAAAATTTTCAAAAAAGCATTTCAATTACACTATTTGCTCAATTCTTTGTCCTATCTGCCGCATGCGTTTTTAATCGAATTTGATTGCGGTAAATTTGCTGTTAAGAACATACTGCTGATGCAAGTCTGCAATAAATTTATGATCCTTTGCTTCGTTATAAATCATTATTTCGGCTATATTTCCCACAAAAGAAGGCTGGAACACATCACCGCCTACCATAATCATTTTTACATATCTGTTAGGCGGAACGTTTTCAAGAATACCAACAACTTCACCGTTGATAAAAGCAGTGGCGACCTCCGTTTTCGCATTATAAGTCACACTGTACTGAGCCCATTCTCCCTCTCTTAACTGACATGCGCCGATATCATACCAACCGTTGACCTCTCGCGAATCTCTGATTCTGAAATCCGAAGTTCCCTCAAGCGCTATGGGCAATATACTTGCGAATCCGCTTTCAAACTTAACATACATTGCCGATGCCCACAGATGATTTTCTTTGGGCTTAATCCACATTGAAATTGTGTAACTGTCGTTTACGAGAACCTTTTCCGGCAATTTAACCAGATTTTTGCCGGTGAGGCCTCCGGGGAAAAACAATGACTTTGAATCACTGTATATACCCGCATCGTATTCAACGCCCTCTCCCTCGATTGATGCCTCGTATTCACCATCATCGGAAAGAAGCGAACCGTCAAATCTGAACGAGAAATGATCCATGGGATTTGTGAGATATTCATCGGCGAACTTCCTGAACGAAGGCTCGTCAACAGGCTTTGAATAGAAAAAGCCCTGAGCAATCTGACAGCCGCAGCTGATTATGAAATCCGCCTGATCTTTAGTCTCTATACCCTCGGTAACAACATCCAGTTTCAAGTCTCTGCAAAGACCGATAATATCTTTTAAAACCGTTTTACCGCGTGAATTATTGGATGAAACCTGTAAAAATTCTTTGTCGATTTTTATGGTATTTACAGGAATATCTTTCAGAAGATTAAGCGCGGAATAGCCCGAGCCAAAGTCATCTATTGAAACCACGAAGCCTTTCTTTTGCAGTAAATCAACCATCTTAATAAGTTCTTTACTGTCTTTAATAAAGACATTTTCAGTAATCTCAAGTTCAAGCTCGTTACACGGGATTTTGTATTTACCGGCAATTTTTTCGAGCTTATCGGGAAAGTCAACATCATAAAGGTGTAATCTGGAAATGTTTACGGAAATCGGACTGTGCTCGTACTTTTCGCCCTTCCAGGACGCCTTATGCTTACATACTTCCTCAAAAACATAAAAATCCAGTTTGGAAATAAAGCCGTTCTTTTCAAAAATGGGGATGTACATTGACGGAACGCGCAATCCATCAACCGGATGCGGCCATCTCGATAAAGCCTCCGCACCGTAAAGCTCTGTGGTAACCATATTTACCTTCGGTTGATAGTATACCTTAAAATCACCGTTCTTTAAGGCCTCATCCATCTCCAGTTCAATGTTACGGTTAAGTTCGGAAGCCTCATCATATGAATGATACACCACATACTGGTTTTTGCCGTTATACTTTGCTTTATACATTGCAGAATCACATTTGTACAAAATATCGTCTATCGGTTGAAAAGCCGGCTGGTCAAGTACAATGCCGATACTTAAAGATACAAGTGACAAAATATCTCGTCTGAACCCGATTTTAGGCATATCTGCCAGCATATTTTCCGCTATTTTTTCAAGTTCATCACCGGGAATCTTCCCATCAAAAATGACAACGAACTCGTCTCCTCCGATACGTGAGCAAAATCCGTCAGCATTCTTTTTAATAAGATTTCCTATTTCAATCAACAGCCGGTCACCCATACTATGACCGTAAATATCATTAACGCGCTTAAAATTATCGATATCGATAAACATCGCGTGAATAATATCCGTATCATCGCAAGACGCAATATATTCGTTTAAGCCGCGCCGATTTGCAAGACCGGTCAAATAGTCGCTTTCAGCGATATGCTTCATTTCATTGAGAGTCTGTCTGGGCATATACACCTCCGTTTTAATACTACTTTACTATAGCACAATCCGATAAACAAAAAAGAAGAAGGCTTCGTAACAAACTACGAAGCCTAAACCCATTTTTACTTTGCGGTTTTCAGCAAAGCAAAAAAACAAATTACACTCAACACCGACACCAATATTACATTTACGATTTCACTAAATGTACCGAATGCAAACATTGGAATACACCCTACAAATAGTCCTACAGTGGTAATACCGAATGCAAGGCCGGGTGCCTGGGGCATAATGCTTAAAATCATACCGAACGTGATTGACATTGTCATTGAAAACAGGAAAACACCTATAATGGATATTACCATGACGTGGGCACCGAACACCAGAAAAGGAATTGCCAAAAGGGTTGTAACACACCCTACAAGCTTTGCAGATTCTTTAAGCTTATCAACCAAAAATCCGCCGAAGGCTTTTCCAAGTCCCATCATCACAAACAAAAGAACAGCCTGCCAAACTTCTTTTTTCCAAAGCGTGGGAATTGCATAGCCAATAAACGACCTTACCGCCGTAACTAAAAAAGCAACCAACAAAACAACCTTTGCCGGGCACGACTCATTTACAAGCCTGTACCTTGGAAATATTATTGTTTCCGAAAGCCATTCTTTGTTGGTCCATAAGACAAGCAGTTCAATAACAATAAGGCAACCTACCAGCCATAAGCCCGATACATGCGCCTTGCCCATCAATTGCCCTGCTATTACGCCGAACGATCCGCCGCCCACAAACAATGCCGGCGGAAAAAGCTTACCGTTTCCTACCGATACTGTTGCAACAGCACCGCACTCGTGCAAAATTGCATTGCCAAGTGCCATAACAACAATACCCGCGATAGCATAAACATTATCCGTTGCATTATATGTCACAAGTGAAAGGAGCATCAGCACAACGCCTACGGTACCGAAATCCTTGCGTCTGAAACGATTTATAAGCACTCCGAAAGCTCCTTGCGGCACAAAAGCCACAGCATCATAAAGTATTGCCGCAATCCACAAAATTCCCGCATCGTAATGGTTATAAAGTGTTGCAAAACATACGACTTCGACAAGTGCATGTATCACAAAATAAGCAATCGCTGTTTTTTCGGATTTACTGTTCATTTGAAGATTCTTCTTTTACGTTTTCAGCAGTAGTCTCGCAAGCGTTCTTCTTAGCCTTTTTCCTGTTAACAGACACAAAAACAACAATGCAGGCAACAACCACTACCAAAACAATGATTGCCAAAAGCCATCCGGAACCTCCGTCCAAGGCAACCGGTGCTGCAACATCAAGTAATGCTTTCATAAAAAACCTCCTAAAAATTTATTTTAATTAAGATTACTTCAAAAAATCGAAGCAAAAAAAGCAAAAATCGGAAAACCTGTAATCACAGCGGTAATTAAAATTCCAATCAGGAAGGACACTGCATTGGCAAGCAAAACAACCCTCGTCACTTTCCCCCCGGAAACGGCATCGTCAAATACGTAATTAAACATCTTACGCTCCACACACACCACTAACGCTTCAAGAACAAGCAAAAAAATAATGAATCCGCTGCCCAGAATAAATAGCGCGTATGGCCCAATCAAAGAAATGAGGGCATTCATTGTCACATTTGTAATCGCATTTATAAGTACGGAATTTAAAATCAGCTTTCCGATACCACCAATAAAATGTTTTTCTTTTCTGAAGCCAATTAAAATAATCGGTGTTTCAATCAGTATTGTCAGTAATAACGCACTAAACATAATACCTACAACACCCCTAAACAATACAGCCGCCATGCGTCACCCCCGTAACCGCTTTCTAAAAATATCTTACCGCATTACTTAATTTGTCTCAAGTCACATTTTGTACCACGGTGACACAAAAAAGGCCACTCTTTCGAGTGGCCTCATAGCAATAATTATTCAGTTATTCCGTTATTTAACAATTTCCTTAACTGATGTAGCTAAGCCTGCAAGATTCTGAATTTCCGAGGGAATAATAATCTTTGTGGACTGACCGTCGGCAACATGCTCGAAAGTTTCAAAACTCTTTAACTTAAGAACCGTTTCATCGGCGCCGGCTTCTTTAATCATGCGGATACCATCTGCGGTAGCCTGCTGAACCTTAAGAATTGCTTCAGCTTCACCTTCTGCTTCACGGATCATCTTTTCCTTCTGAGCTTCAGCACGTAAAATAGCGGACTGCTTTTCAGCTTCAGCTTCAAGAATTGCGGATTCCTTCTGACCTTCGGCAACTAAGATTGTAGACTTCTTTTCACCTTCAGCCTTAAGAATGGCTTCACGACGTTCACGCTCTGCTTTCATCTGTTTCTCCATCGCATCACGAATAGCCGTAGGAGGCATAATGTTCTTTAACTCGACACGGGTAACCTTGATGCCCCAAGGATCGGTAGCTTCGTCAAGAGTAGCGCGCATCTTTGTGTTAATGGTCTCACGTGAAGTAAGTGTCTGGTCAAGTTCAAGGTCACCGATAATGTTACGAAGCGTTGTAGCCGTAAGATTTTCGATAGCTACCATAGGAGCTTCAACACCATACGTAAAGAGCTTAGGATCGGTAATCTGAAAGAAAACAACTGTATCAATCTGCATTGTAACGTTATCCTTTGTGATAACGGGCTGAGGCGGGAAGTCAACTACCTGCTCTTTAAGAACAACGCGTTTTGCAACCTTATCAATGATGGGCATCTTTAAGTGAAGACCAACCGACCATGTTGACTGATAAGCACCAAGACGTTCAACTACAAAAGCCTGAGCCTGCGGAACAATTTTGATACATGAAACAATAACTAAAATAATAATAACTACAAGTGCAATAATAAAACCTGGCATAAAATACCCCTCCTTAAAATTTAAGCTTCACCCGAAGCTTTGTTATCTGATACTTCTACAATAAGTTTAACGCCTTCGACGGCCTTAACGCTAACGATGCAACCCGGATTAATTACGGTTCCGTTTGCGCTTCTGGCGCTCCACTCCATGTTGTTTACCAAAACACGACCGGTTCCCTGTACGTTATCGATTTCACTCATAACAACAGCCTGCTTGCCAATCATGCCCTCAACATTTGTGCGTGTACGGGTCTTATTAAAATACTTCATGGCAATAGGTCTCGTAAAATAAAGAAGCACAACCGACACAGCTAAAAATGCGACAAGCTGCAACCATAAAGGCCCGTCTAGCGCGGCAATTAACGCTGCAACAAGTGCGCCGCCGGCAAACCATATTGTCGTAAGTCCCATAGTCAGAAGCTCAACAATCAGCAATGCCGAAAAAGCAATAAACCATACAACAACCATTGAAATTTCCACTGTTTATACACCCCTTTCTTGGCTTTGTATAAAACGATTATATAACAAAATACAGCTTTTATATATAGTTTAATTTTCACAATAAGCGCCGTATTTTTCTCAAAAAGAAAAATAGCGCCGCCCCTTATAAAGGGCGGCGCCGTCTGTCATACATTAACAGTTTACATTTCAATAACTACATCATTTACGTTCTTTAAATCAGATTCCTTTATTAACATTCCGTCAATCTTTGCACCGTTAACGGTAACAGATTTAACGCCATGCTCGGAACCGTTGGGATTGTTAACCGTTACATTCAATACTTTGCCGCGGAAATTCTTTTTCATGAAGAAAGATTTCCACTCAGCAGGGATTGAAGGATCGATTACGATACCGTCTGCCTCGGGGTTAAGACCCAAGATACCTTCCGTAGTACCTACCATAACAGTCGATGCTGTACCTGTTAACCAATGAACGTGTGCGCGGCCTGCAAAAGGACTGTCCTTGCCCTCTACGAACTGACCGTATACGTAAGGCTCCATAGCACGCTTCTCGGCACAATCATTATAGGTTGCGGGGGCAGCCTCTGTCCAATACTTGTACGCACGATTGCCGTGTCCGAGCTTGGCCTCTGCCAATATTAACCATCCCTGCGGCTGTGAGAAAATACCTGCGTTTTCTTTAATGCATTTATTGAAGCATGTCATTAATGCTCCGTCAAAAGAATGATTCTCGTACGGAGGATACATTACCATTGCACCGTAAGGAGTGTTAAGTTCACGCTCTACGCTGTCCATAGCCTTAAGCTGCTGTTCCTTGGTGCCGAAATCAGCAATAACCGACCATGACTGCGGATTAAGCCACATGGAAGCTTCGGGATCGGTACGCTTTCCGATTACGACGCCGTCTTCCTTGTAACCGCGAATCCAACGATCCTCGTTCCAGCAACCGTTAAGGATCTTCTCAAGCTTGGCATTTTCATCATCAATAAACTTAATGTACTCGGTATCGTTCTTGATTACCGCATACTTACGCAAAATCTTTAAGGCATATACCAGCTGGAAGGCTACGAATGTTGACTCACCTTTCTTACCGAGTCTTAAGCAATCGTTCCAGTCAGCGTGAAGTCCGGCAGGCATACCATGATTGCCGAGATTGTTCATCGAAAAATCAATTGCTCTCTTTAAATGGTCGTAAACGGTACCCTTCTCGCCATCGTTTGCATAGAATATTTCCTCGTCAAGGAAAGCAATATTGCCGCTCTCCGAAATATACTTATAAACTGTTGGGAACAGCCACAAAGCATCATCCGCACGATAACTGGGATGTCCGGTCTCGCGTACATACTCGGGATCGTCGGGTGTATTTTCTTTACCGGCATTATGGGTATACTTAACAAGCGGTAATCCGGCTCCGTTTGTAACCTGCGCCGACAACATAAATTTAATCTGTTCGTAAGCCATCTCAGGTGCAAGATGAATAACGCCCTGAATATCCTGAACCGTATCTCTGTAGCCAAAACCGTTTCTTAAACCGCAATATTGGAAAGAAGCGGCGCGCGACCACGTAAACGTAATAAAGCAGTTGTAGGCGTTCCATACGTTAACCATGTTGTTAAAGTTTTCATCGGGAGTCTTAACAACAAGATTCTCTAATTTTGCATGCCAGTAATTTTTTAACTCGTTGAATTCGGCTTCAACTACGCCTTCTTTTGCATACTTTGCAAGAATCTCTTCGGCAACCTTCTGAGGCTTCTGGCCCAGACAGTAAGTAAATGTCTTGGACTCACCGGGTGCAAGAGTTACGTCGGATTCCAACGCACCGCAGGAATTATCACAGTAGTTCAAATCATTGTTTAAGCCGGCCTCAATGCCTGCGGGATTAGCATAGGAACGATAACTTCCCACAAACTTGTCGCGGTCGCCGCAATACTTGTCAACCTTGGCATTTGCAAGTCCCAAAAATCTTTCCTTGTTGGGATCGTGGAAGTTTTCATTCTGCTTCTGCAAAATATGATTACCGTTGAAATATGTATGTGTAATAAATAAAGTGTACTGTAAATTAACCTGATCCTGCTCGTAATTGTTATCATTTACAAATTCGCAGTAACCGATAACGGCAAGCTTACGAGGCTTAGAATCCGTATTTGTAACCTTACAGTTCCATACTTCATATGTAGCATCCTTGGGAACATAATAAAGAGTTTCCGTCTTAATCCCCTTATATTCCGAAGAAATAATCGTATAAGCGGTACCATGACGGCACTCACTCTTAAAGCTTTCAAGAGGTTTGCATACAGGAGCCCATGAAGCAGACCAGAAATCGTTGTCTTCCAAATCCTTAATGTAAACATATCTTCCGGGCTGATCCATTGCAACGCTGTTAAAGCGATAACGAATGATACGTCCGTTAGCGCCGGACTTTACAAAACTGTATCCGCCGGCATTGTTTGAAATGATTGCGCCATATTCAGGGGAGCCCAAATAGTTGGCCCATGCTGAGGGAGTATCGGGGCGCGTGATAACATACTCTTTTGCCTTTTCGTCAAAATAACCGTAATTCATAGCTTTCCTCCAGATAAAATATAGAATAAGCAATTTTGTAACTTTACAAATTGCCGCACATATCCAATCTCAAACCTATTTTATCTAATCCGTAAACTCACGTCAAGGCAACCTATACAGTACAAATTTGCTCAAAATAGCAATACTTTTTAGGTTATTTTGACGTCTTTTGTCCGTAAAATTACTTAACAAAAAAATCCGATGTAACCACCGGATTTTTGTTAAGTATTATTTATTTTTAAACAAATCACGATACCACGCAAGCGTATCAAGATTAGCCTTGGAAACGTCCTTCATATCCAGGTTCTTAAGAAGCATAAGCCTTGAAACCTCTGTCCAATCTGCTGCTTCATAGCATTTTATGAACTGTAAGACCTCTGCAAACTCTCCGCTTCCCTTAACAAGAGCATTCTGGATGTTTTTGGAAACTTTCATAAGCTTAAGCGCTTCGCTCATCGGCTTATTCAAAATGATATCAAGCAACGAGAAAAGTCCCATCAGGAAAAGCTCGGCCGACTGTCCGCCAAGGCCAAAGTACGGTGCAAGGTTTTCGGCAAACTTGGCGCGGATAAGCGTAAGTCTTGTAAGCTCACTGGGCTTGTCCTCACACATTTTGCTGGCCACTGCGGTATTAATCCATTTTTTGAGCTCACGCTGGCCAAGCATTGCTGCCGCATGGCGAATCGAAGTAATACCTGAATTAACCGTCATGTTGTTAACCATCTTAAGAAGTGATACTACAAGTGCCGTATCACGTCCGATAACATCCGCAGCCTTCGTTAAATCAAAATCGGAGGCATTTACTATATTCAAAAGTTCGATATAGTTAACCTTTACAGGCGCAATTTCGGCATCGCCTTTCCTGACCGGAAGTCTGTAGAAAGAACCTTCATAAAGATGATATCCGCCGTCTGTTTTTAACGTATCGAAGGTTTCCTGGCTGTCGATATTTAATGCAACAAGCTTTAACCCCGGATACAATTTTGAAAAATAAATCTTTGCCTTGGATATATCAATTCTCTTGTAGTCAAGAAGAATAAAATCCAAAAGTTTAATAATCGGCTTGTAATTTTCAAAATCAGCCACCAAAAGTTTCCTGACAGCCAATTTGTAACCGAGTTTCTTCAATTCCTTAATGCGATTTATATAAGACTCTTCCGGTTTGACGGAATTGTCCATCAAAATGACGATGCGACCCGAATCAGCCTTGCATTGTGACTCAATATCGGCAAACAATGAAATATTGTTTACGGACACGAAAATGTCCGCATCCTCCGAAAGTGTCTCCAAGCCTGTGCTTTCTATAACTTCCAGACCGTCAATCTGACCGACACCCGAATAAGCGCCGGTACCCAGAAGGCTCGGATTAAGCAGGAAATTTTCTTTTTGCGCAAAAAGTGAAAATGCCTTTACGGCCATGTTCTCATCAAAAAGCGGAATAAGTGTTGCCAGCATACATAACCCCTTTCAATTTTATTCCTTAAATTTCATTATACCCCAAATCAGTTAACGAAAGTTTTCTGTTTTGAATACCTTACAGCCATGCTTGTTAATGTTAACCTTAATTGATTTTTCAGCCTTTACCTTTTCACCGCACCATAATTCGGTAAGCTTTTCAAAGCCTTCCGTTTCAAGATCTTCAGCACTGATTTCAACGCATGCATCGCTGTCGCTTAAATTGAACACCGCAAAATACAGACCCCCATCTGCATCAAAAGCAGTCCACAATACGACCTCACAGCCATTTATATCACGCCTCCACACCTGATGCGAGTGGCATGCATTCTGATGCATTTTAAGTATTCTTTCATTCGTGAGAAGTTTTAATGTAAAGTCATCATTTTTACTCATCTCACCGCCTATCATAAGGGGAGCTCTCATGATACACCACAAAGAAAGCATCGTAATCTGCTCATCCTCGGTAAAATGAGTCCAATCATTTTTGTTGTAGCACTGTCTTAACGCACCTACCGGCAACATATCCGCATCCGGCCAATGACCGTTTCCGGCATGAATGCTCCATTTCTCGGCACGTTCGAACATCGCATAAAGAAGTCGCCACTCATCCCAGAAATCATCGGTAATGCGCCACATATTTGAGACTTGTTTATAAAGCTCTGCTTTTTCCAAAAGGGCAGGCCCCGGTGACAGCGAAAGAATCATATCCCGTCCGCAGGCATGAAGGGCTTCGCTTAACAAAACAAGCTCGCTTTCTTCGTGGGGCAGTTCTCTGCAAATATCGTCGCACTTAATAAAATCAACGCCCCATGATGCGTAGAGACTGAATATACTGTCATAATATTCCCGTGCACCCGGTTTTTGGGGATCCACGCCATACATATCGGTATTCCATGCGCAGATGCTGTTAAGCTTGGCAATGCTGCGTGCGGTAACAGATGTACCCAAAATTTTTAAATCATTTGCAACAGCCTGACGGGGAATTCCACGCATAATGTGTATTCCGAATTTAAGGCCCAGACCATGCACATAATCGGCAAGCGGCTTAAAACCTTTATTGCCCGCAGCTGACGGAAATCTGTTCGCCGCCGGCAACAGTCTGCCATACTCATCCATGCACAATTCGCAAAACGGATGATATTCATTGTTGGTTGCGCATGCAGCTGACCACTGAATATCAACCACTATGTACTCCCACCCGAACTGCTTTAAATTCGCAGCCATATAATCGGCATTTCTGATAACATCTTCTTCGGTAACAGCTGCGCCGTAGCAATCCCAACTGTTCCACCCCATCGGTGATTTTTTCACTTTAATCCATTCCTTTCAGATAACCTGTCAGATAACCTGTTCTATTTGTGTCTAATGTTTAACGACAAATCTCCAATCAGGAAATTTCCCTTGCCGTTTTCTTTCACGCGATACAAAAGTTCGTCAGCCCCGGAATAAAACGTATCAAAATCAGCCTGTAAAGCCTGATCGGGCGTGCACACCAATGCACCGATTGAAAGACCTGTAATTCTTTCACATCCGATTTCGCGAAGCTTTGTGTTGAAGCGGTTTGCCACATCTCCGATTAATCGGCCGACAGCTTCTTTATCGGTTACGTTAGGCACAAAAGCAGCAAATTCATCACCACCGATACGGCACGACAAGAAACTGTCTTCATCAAATTCTTTAAAAATACCTGCCAATAACAGCAGGACTTCATCGCCTCGTTTATGCCCGAAACGGTCATTTACCTGCTTAAAATTATCAACGTCCACCATAATAAATGTACCGCCGTTCGAAGCCCCCAGCTGATTTATGAGACGTTCATGGAATGCATCTCTGTTAAAGAGTTTCGTAAGCGGGTCTTTTTCCGCATTCTCCATGATAAGGTCGACTGCACGATAGTGCTCGGTATTATCAATAAGCCACAGCATATAACCGCTGTTACTGTTCTTTTCGCTTAATTCATCAAAACGGATATCATAGATTCTGTCATTAAACTTAAGTGTTTCCGAGCGGCCCTCGATGATGTTGCGTACTTTGGGATTTTTCCTTAAATCAACGTTTTCGGCAATGCGACCTACAATCTGTTCCATAGTGCGATTACAATACACAAGCCTGTAATCATCGTCCATTACCATGATACCGTATGCATTACTGGCGATAACCTTCTCTCCCGCAAGCGTTACGGAATCAAGGAAACCATAGCGCCTCAGCACCAGCATCAGCCAAAAGGCCGCAAGCACCATACCGACACCCGGAATTTCATAACCGCCGGTTAAACCCATTATCTGCAATAAATACGGCAACCAGCACGAAATAATTGCCGCGATGGAGCATAGACACCGTTTTCTTTCGTTGCCTTTGGACTTAAACGCATGCACGATAACAATAACAAGCATTGCTGTCGAAAGAATCGCAATATAAGATATTGCAATGAAAAATCCGGGACCGTATGTCAATTTCAAGCGTGGAAAAGGTCCTTCGTTTGAAATACTTATTTCTCGGTAAAAGAAATGATTTTCCCTTGTTGAAATCAATGCATATACAACTAAAGCCGATATAATTACCTGAAATGTGTATACCCACCAGGGGATACGCTTACGGCACAGCACCGACACATAAAAAATCAATCCTATAAACACGATCATTTCGCCGAAATACTGGGTGCAACATGCAAGATAATAGCCCTCAATCGTTGATGCCAATATTTGCAGCACAAAGCCAAAGATATATATCGCCGCGGCAAGCATAAACAAAATAACCGCATTCTGCCCTCTGGAAGGCCTGCTTGCCAAGGCAAGCACCGCTAAACCGAGCGACAGCAGTATTACAAGGATGTGCAAAAAAAGATACGCCTTGTAAGGCTCCAGCAAGATGGCAATTATTGCAAACATTACAATAGCTATCAGTGCTATCGGCAATATCAGTCTTTTAAAAACAACAGAATTCTTTTTCACTTCTTTTCCTCTTATACACGTAAAAAAACAAAACAACCGACTGCAATCTTATATCAGGCGACAGATAAGCGCATATATTGCAAGATGCACAGGATAAACTATGTAAAATACATATTTTAACTTAAGCCCGCGCTTACCGTTATAGTGTTTAATAAGCGGAATACACAAAAACGTCATAAACTCACTTATTTCCATGATTGTAAGCCACAAAGCACCCTGCGTTATCTCCCGCTTTGGCTCTTTCACAAGCGTAAACATAACCGCTATTACAAATACTCCAAACCCGCCGTAATCGACATTTAAAAGTTCGGCTGCAGTCACACCCGCAAAAAGAACGAGCACGCAAGCCGAAAGCCTTGCCCTGTCCTCGGGAACGATTGCTATCATCCGGGCCGCATATATAAGCATCACCAAAAAGGCCACGATAACCACGGACACTCTTTCAGCTCTCAACGAGATAGCCTCAGCCGCCATTCCCCAGACGGAAGCCTTCCAAAGTTCACTTCCGATAATACCGACAAGTATTACACTTGCGTAGGGCAACAACCACCACTTTCCGCCAAAAGTTTCTTTGTCCATAAAGAACTTTATGCCGGCAATCGTAATTAATCCGATTGCAAGGGTAAAGAAAATGTTCTGAGATTCGAAGTTGAACACGCTATCGCCGGATAAAGCAAGGTCAAACGGGATTTCCGAAATAACCCCAAATATCAAAAGATTACACAGATACTTCCAAAAATTGTGAGTATACCTAAACCCTTCAATCAGCAAAAAGCAAAAAATCGGAAACGCCAGCCTGCCGATAAGCCTGAAGCCATCCTGCATAAAAAACAGCCACTTGTACGTTTCGGTAAATTCATCGTAAGTTGATACCAGATTAAGGCTGTTCTTATTTTGCCAGGTGCGCTCGATTATCGAATACATAACCGAAGCACCGAAGTGATCGATGACCATCGAGATAACAGCTATAATTTTCAACGTGCTGCCACATATTCCCTTTGATTTTTCACTGCATTCCGACATTTCACACTTCTCTTTTCCATGATATCGCTACATATGAGCGCATTTTATATATTATCTTACAAATTTGATTTTTTTTCAAGTTACCCGGTGTCACATAGGGACGGGGAGTGGGTGACACAAAAAACCTCCGGGCAAAACTATGTCCGGAGGTTTCTGATTTATTTGGGAATATTTATAAGTCTGAATTTAATTGTAATGTTCTTTATACCGACAATCTGAGTCTTATCAAGTATAACAGATGACGCGCCTGTCAATGCACCCGGCATTGCCCTCGCTCCCTCGGGTACCTTGGTAACCCATTCATTAATAAGATTTACACGCGTGCACTTTCCGTCATCAGAGGATGTATACGGCTGTGCCACTAATGTTACGGGGTTTCCGTCATAAGTAACTTCCGTGATGTTTATTACTGCGCCGGGATATAAAGTCTCGCCATATGCAATTGCAAGTGCACCGAATGTAAGTCCATCGTTACCGCCCGCAAAGTCAAGGCTTACCTCGTATTCGCCATAACCATCGATAACAACGTTATGTGCGGTAATTCCCTGAGTGTTGTCGGCAGGGTTAAATGTATCTCCTACACTGTAGGTACCGGCTCCGCCGTTCCACATAATCCATGCAACCGGGGTGCCGTCCTCAACGACTTCAACATCATCCCACATATCAACAGCGTTTGCCGTATCGGCATCACGACGTGCCTTAACTGTGTCGATATAGGCATCACCCGCTTCGATTTCTTTTGCATAAGAGCGTCCCGCATACAGATTTGCCATGTCATCGTTAATCATTGTAAGCTGTACTTTTCTGAAGAAATCGTTACACGACCACAATACAGGGCAGAAATTGTAAACGTCACAGTTATCCAGGAAGTGAGTGTGGTACTCTAACATGTTTTCCTTGGGAACAGGGGCATTGTCTTCCCAAACGGGAAGCGCACCATATTCACCGATAATTACACCGTAACCCGCATCCACAAATTTGGACATCTTTGCAAGCTGGCTGTCCATATATTCGTACTCACTCTTTATGCCCCATCGTGCCTGCTTTTCAGCAAGTGCATAGTTTGAAGGATCGTAGTAGTGCACGGATATGAACAGCTTACCGCTTGCCGTATCGTTAGGCATCTTAAAGCGGTTATCGCACGTAAGGTCGATATTTGTGTTGTAACCGGCTATAAGAAGAAATCTGTCGTCATTGTTGCCGCCGGTTGCGCGAACTACATCTACAAACTTCTGATTAATGGCATTTGTGGTTTCGAACTTTCCTTCTTCTGTCAGATAGCCGGAATCGGCGCAACTCGAGTTATCATTAAGTGCGTTGCCAAGTTCCTCATTTGCAGATTCAAAAATAAGCATATCCGGGTAATCTTTGAATCGGGTTGCAATCTGAGTCCACATGGATTCATACAAATCCCAGGCTTTTTGAACGGTTTCGGGAGTTTTTGAACCAAACATCGAATACCATCCGCCGTCCCAGTGATCGTTAACTATTACAAACATTTCGGCATCGAGCGCATAATTAACGATTTCTTCAACTCTGGCAAGGAAAGCCTCGGAAATGGTGTAATCACCGTTTTCGTAATTCATGGTATTTGTCCATGAAACAGGAATTCTGATAGTGTCAAAGCCTGCGGCTTTCATGCCCTTAAGCATAGCCTCGGTTGTAAGCGGCTGTCCCCAATAAGTCTCATACTGTGATACCCTTGCAAGTGCGCCGAGCGTTGCATGACCGTATGCTTCCATCGTATTTCCCAGATTGATACCGTTTCCAAGCAACTTTGTAAGCTCAACAGAATTCATATTTGTAAAATCAATGTTGCTGAATACCGTGTTATTTTCCCCGTCTTGGGACTGTGCCGGTATATTTGTGGGCTCAGGCGTAGGCTCACTGTCAGCTTCGTCGCCTGTCCACTTTAAATTTGAAAGTGTAAAAGTAACTGCTATAAACGTAGGCTTCGTAACTGTTGTAAAGTTTGCCGCATGATCGCTTCCCGCTGCAACTTCGGCCACCTGAGAGCCGTCCCAACCGTTAATGGGATCGTTTGTATCGAAAACGCCGGTCGACTTAAATGCCGACTTGGGAGCGCTCTGTGTTACTGTAAGTGCCGTATCATCCACAACAACTGCGTCGAACATAATATCGCAGGCCTTAAGCGGGGACTGATTTGCATTGGCAACACCCGCATCCTGAATATACACTGCAGTCAGATTTTGCAAAAACTTAACGCCTGCATTTTGAGCTGCGTCGGAAAGGTCTTCGGTGCAGTCAAAAACAAGTGTGTACTGACCTTCTTTTGTAACAAAAATCGACTTGCCCTTCTCGTTACTGTAATAGTTGGCAGAGGCATCATTATAATAAACATTCAGTGCCAGCTCGATGTAATCTCCGCTTTCGGGCTTATTCATAAGTGACGCATCCATCGAAGGGCGCTCTGCATTTGACGGTGCTGCCGTAGGCTCCGCAGTAGGCACTGCTGTAGGCTCTGCTGTAGGCGCTGCCGTAGGCTCATTAACAGACGTCTGCCCGGCAGTATTTGATGCTGAAGTATTACCATCTTCACCGCACCCAGCCAGACATCCGGTCATTACAAGTGCCAGGCAAACTATCAAAGCTTTTATTCTTCTTTTCATAAAAAAACCTCCCTATGTCCGATTACCATATCTTATTAAGGCAATAGTAACATAGCAAAGTCTATTTATTTTACCGCATAAATTTAACTTGTTTCCTCGTAATTTTTTTAGGAATGCAAAGAGTGTCCCTTGCCCCACATCCTTGGGGACGCTTCTTTTGTCTTTCTTTTGGGGACGCTTCTTTTGTCCAGGACAAAAGAAGCGTCCCCA
>JAZLHV010000030.1:0-25562 GCA_045617045.1 Lachnospiraceae bacterium | reverse complement strand
GAGTAAGGTTTCTTGCACAAGGAATTGATCCAAGGAAATAATCAGCATGAGTTGTTCCATATAAAGGAATGTCTCTTCCTGCCTGTGCCCATGCAACAGCCTCAGGTGAATGAGTATGCACAATACCACCGATTGCTGGATATTTCTTGTATAACTCAATATGAGTAGCTGTATCTGATGAAGGCTTATATTTTCCTTCTATCTTCTCACCTGTAAGAGACATTACAACCATATCGTCTGGTGTGAGCTTATCATATTCAACACCACTTGGTTTAATTACAAATAAGCCCTGCTCTCTATCTATACCAGATACATTTCCCCATGTGAAAGTTACAAGTCCGTATTTGGGCAAAAGCATATTGGCCTCATAGACTTCTTTTTTTAACTGCTCCAGCATAACTGACCTCCTATTTAACAGAAGCGATTGCTTCTTTTTCAACCATAAGGGCTTTCTTATATTTTTCGAGATATTCATCAAATCCCTTTACATCGGCTGCATCCGGTGCAATTGTATCTTTCTTAAGTCCCACAAATACCTTGTTGGTGAGGTACTCGTCAAGAGTTTCGTCAGCACCCTTCTGCACCATAAAGTTAGCAAGCACAGCCATGCCCCATGCACCGCCTTCGCCGGCTGTCTCCATAACGGAAACCGGCGCGTTCAAAGCTGCTGCCAATATGGACTGTCCGACACCCTTTGTTTTAAAGAGTCCGCCGTGACCTGTAATAGAGTCAACCTTGACGCCTTCTTCTTTGAACATAATGTCGCAACCGAGCTTTAACGTTGCCAAAGAAGCATAAAGATGCGTACGCATAAAGTTTGCAAGATTCATGCGCGCATTCTGTTCACGCACAAGCAACGGACGACCTTCGTCCAATTTTGTGACGCCTTCACCCGAATAATAGTTAAAGGAAACCAAGCCGCCGCAGTCCTTGTCGCCCTCTAATGCTTTGTTATAAAGTGTTCCGAACAACTTTGTGATATCAACGCTCACGCCGTAAGCTTCCAATGACTCTTTGAAAAGATTTACCCATGCATTCAAGTCTGAAGTACAGTTGTTGCAGTGAATCATACCTACAAGGTCGCCTGCGGGAGTTGTAACTAAATCAACTTCCTGATAAACCTTTGAAAGCTGCTTTTCAAGAACAACCATTGCAAATACCGATGTACCTGCCGATACATTTCCGGTGCGCACTTTAACTGCGTTCGTGGCAACCATACCGGTACCCGCATCGCCTTCACACGGAGCAACCGGAATGCCTGCTTCAAGGCAGCCGGATTCATCGATAAATGCTGCGCCTTCTTTTGTAAGTACGCCTGCGTTTTCACCTGCTGTCAAAACCTTGGGGAAAATTTCTCTGAGAGTGTAATTTAACCCCTCGGACTTAAGTAAGCCGTCAAACTTTTCAACCATTTTGGCATCATAGTCACGTGTGGCGGGATCAACCGGAAACATACCCGATGCTTCGCCGACACCCATAACCTTTTTGCCTGTCAGCATCCAGTGAATATATCCGGCTAAAGTTGTCTGATAAGCAATATCCTTAACGTGGGGCTCTTTATTCAAAATAGCCTGATACAGATGTGCAATACTCCAACGCTGAGGAATATTGTAGTCAAAAAGTGTCGTAAGACGCGCTGCCGACTCTTCCGTAATTGTATTTCTCCAGGTACGGAAAGGTACCAACAGATTATTGTTTTTGTCAAAAGCAAGGTAACCGTGCATCATGGCACTGATACCGATGGCAGCAAGCTTTTTGATGCCGACACCATATTGCGCTTTGACATCTTTAATCAAATCACTGTAGCAAGCCTTAAAACCGGTATGTATTTCATCCATAGGATAAGTCCAGATACCGTTTTCCAAATGGTTCTCCCATTCAAAAGAACCTTGCGCGATAGGAGCATTCTTATCGTCAACAAGCACTGCTTTAATACGTGTTGAGCCAAACTCAATACCCAAAACCGCCTTACCGTTTTCAATCAATGTTTTAATTTCTGAATTTGTATAACCCATACAGTCTCCATTCTGCCGCCTAAAGGCATGACTCATTATTATTTATATGCTATGCTGTTCCACTTAAGTTCGTTCTTAAAATCTCTGATATTAGTGTTTTTATCAATTACAACGCTCTCAATACCCATTGCATCAGCCCAGTCAATCATCTGCTGAACACTCAAATCGTACGAGAATGCTGTATGATGTGCTCCGCCTGCCAAAATCCATGCTTCGGCACCGACTGCCAAAGAAGGCTCGGGCGTCCAGAAAGCTGTTGCTACCGGCAACTTAGGCATAGGCTTGTCACACTTCTTGCAATTTACGGCATTAATAATCAGTCGGAACCTGTTGCCGACATCAACAAGGCTTGTGGCAACTGCCGGACCTGTCTTTGACGTAAAGACGAGTCTTGCGGGATCTTCACGATTACCCATGCTTAAAGGACATACCTTAATTGAAATTTCGCCGTCAGCAACCGTAGGACATACTTCAAGCATGTGAGCCTGCAGGATACCTTCCTTACCCGGCACGAAATTATATGTATAATCTTCCATAAAGGAGGTTCCCTTAGCATCTTTTTTGCCCTGTGTCATAATCTTCATGAGGCGCACCATTGCAGCTGTCTTCCAGTCACCTTCGGCGCCGAAGCCGTAGCCTTCTTCCATCAGACGCTGTATTGCAAGACCGGGTAACTGCTTCATGCCGCCAAGCATGCCAAAGTGCGTTACAACTGCCTGATAGTCACCATCTTCAAGGAACTTTCTTAAACCGATTTCCTGCTGTGCCTGTACTTCCACATGCTTTCTGAACTCGGCACTGTCACGGCCCTCAAGCAAAATCTTATATTTCGAATAATACTCGTCGGTTAATGCCGATACGTCTGCTGCGCTTACACTGTTTACATACTCAACCGCATCATTAATGTTGTAATGGTCTATTTCCCAGCCAAACTTAATCTGAGCTTCAACCTTATCGCCCTCGGTTACCGCAACGTTATTCATGTTATCACCGAGGCGGCACACACGAATATGTGAAGACTCCATAACACCGATAGCGGTTGCCATCCAGTCAGAAAGCTTTGAAATAACTTCGGGATTTTTATAGTGACCTACAATAATCTTACGCTCGATACCCATGCGGCTTACAATATGACCATATTCGCGGTCACCGTGAGCTGACTGGTTTTCGTTCATGAAATCCATGTCAATTGTATCGTAAGGGATTTCTTCGTTGAACTGTGTATGTAAATGGCACAACGGTTTATGATATTCCTGCAAACCTATAATCCACATCTTTGCGGGCGAAAACGTATGCATCCATGTAATAACACCTGCGCATAAGGGGTCGTTATTTGCATCATTGAAAGTCTTTCTGATAGATGCCTGATCAATTAATGTAGGTTTCCATACAACTTCAAACGGAAGCTCTCCGCTTTCGTTAAAAAACTTAACCATCTCCTGCGAGTGCCCTGCGACCTTGCGTAAGCACTCATCGCCATATAAATCCTGCGAACCCGTACAAAACCAAAACTGATACTTTTTTGCCTGCTTCATATCCTTCTCCTTATTTGCTTATATTTTTAACGCTTTCGCGTTCATGTACACCTGTAACAAATTCCTTTGTGGCATCAAACTTAGGATTCTTAATAAGTTTAATGATGTTTTGCGCAGCACACCTTCCGAGCTCGTCCAAAGGATGCGGACACGAGGTAAGCTTTACATCTCCAAGCTCGGCAAACATGGAATCGTCCATACTGATAACCGAAATATCCTCGGGAACTTTACGACCGCACTTTTCAAGGAATTTCACAAAATCAACCGCTATCGTATCGTTATAGCAAAAAACTGCCGTGCAATCACTCAACCGTTTTTGTATATGAGCTCCGAGCGACGGAATATCCTGCTCATCACTTGTATCAAACCACACCACATAATCACTCGGGCTTACATCGCCTATCTCATTCATTGCGCGTCTGTAACCGGAAAATCTTAAATGTCCCTGTCCGTCGTCCATTTTCAGCACGGCACCTATTTTAGTGTGCCCTTTTTCGATAAGGTATCTGGTTGCAATATATCCCATTTGTTCATCATCGAGAGCCACATGCGGTATATCTGTTTCTCTGTAGTAAGAGTTTATAAAAAGAATGGGTATTCCCGCATTCTTAAGCCGTTCATAACAGTCAAGGTTAGGATTCGGAAGCGCACTTTTTACCGGTTCCATAATTACACCCGCGACATCATTCTTTTCTATAATGTCCTCGAGCACACGCCTCTCGCGCTCAAATCGGTTATTGGTAAAAGAAAGCTGCATCATATATCCTGCGGACAGCAGCACTTCATCTATTCCTGTAATAATTTTTGGAAATATATAGTTTTCTACATAAGTAGTGACAACCGCTATCCGGTTTGAAGAAGAACGACTACGGCGCACAAAAGTACCGCTGCCACGCACACTTAACAAAACACCCGAACTCTCAAGCTCACCAAACGCGCGCCTTATAGTGTCCCGGCTTACACCAAACTTATTTACCAAAGCATTCTCGGACGGAACCCTCATGCCGGCCTTAAGTGTCTGATCTTCTATTTTTGAATTGATGTAATCAATAATCTGCTCGTATTTTGCTGCCATAAGAAGTTGTAGGTAATTGTCTGTCAACAAGTGCATTACTTGTAAGGTCATTTGTACGTTTACGCTTACAGATTAGCCCTTTTTCTTTATTTTGGCAACAAAAAAGCCTACAACTTATCGGAAAGTTGCAGGCATACAAGTTCAATTAAAATATTATTTTAAAATCAACGATTTTCAAAAGAGTTTCTTTATACCCGGAATAAGTTTAAGCACCAACGATACTGCAATACCGATTGCCATCGCGCACAGAAGCCATATAACCGCAGCGGGAAACCACGTAATATACGGTGCCAGGAAATCATATACCGGCTCGGTAATGAAACGTACCTCCGGCTCCAGCAAAAACACGAGCATGGTGCCCCCGCCGGCAGCCGACAAAGCCTTAACGGCCGACGGCTTAAACTCTTTGCCGCCAAATAATGTACGCATCAATACATAAAGCCCGACAGCCACGAAGTAAACACATCCGTCAATATAACTGCTGTAGCCCCAGTTGTTATAGGTATAGTCTGCATAGATAACGTTAATCGCAAGGCACAATACGCCAAACAAAACAACCGATGCCGCCACAATCTTGCGTTCTAATAACTCAGCAAATACATTCTCTATACAGTATCCCAGTAACGGAAGCACTACGATACGCTCAAGAATGGGAAGCATAATATTAATACGGTCAAAATTAACTGCCTTTTCAACAATTACAAGTACAACTTCCGCTATTATCAAAAGAGCCAAAAGATATGTTCCGCTGCTTTTATCCATAGCCTTCGCAATCATTCTTAAAAAGGGCAGAATAATTAAGAACGCCAGATACCAGTATAAAAACCAATACTGTGTAATCACATCCGTAGAATAAACGGTCTTAAGCATATCCACAAATGTAAGATTCGAGAGGTTGTTGTAATGTATTCCCAAGATTATCTGCTGAAGCATTCCGAATAAGAATAACAGCACCCCGTATCTGAAAACTCTGTGCTTTAACACATCTTTTAACGATTCGCATCTTCCCAGCAGCAATGCACCCGAAATCAAAAAGAATACCGACGGGCCGGCGGTCGCAAACTGGTTGACGCAAAGGGAAAACCAGTGCGTAAAGCCCTCCGCAGAAAGCCATACATACATTGCTTTATCCGCAGTATGTACGTAAAGCACCATAAATATGCTCACTATTTTTAATATGTCTATATAAGTGCGTCTCTTTTCCATGCTTTTTACTGTCCCGCCGTAGTTTTATACTGAATCGAAATAATCTTGTTGCCGTCAAATATAAATATCAACGTAGCATCATCCGTAACGTAAAAATAAGAAGTATCGGTTGTGCTGTCAGGTGCTCCGTATTTTGCCTCGACAACCTCCTTCAAATTGCCGATTGAAACCCCATCTTTGGTAGAGACAAGATCGTTAAGAAATGTAATACTTAAAATCCTCTCGCCGTCTCCCTTGTTAAAGGTGTTGATTTCAAAGGATTGATATGTATACACTCCCTCAACACCCTGATATGCGCAATTGTTTGTCTCATAATGTTTGCCGGGCTCTCCGATCAGTGCAATCACATCCGGCATTTTATCATTAAGACTGATTGTAATGCCGTTGTATACAAAGCCGCAAATGTCATCGGCCGATTTTATGTTTTCACTGTTGCCGTTTCCGTTACCTTGCTTATTACCGCTTAACGCAGCGATAATTACGACGGTAAACAGTGCCAGCAATGAAATAATAAGTTTTACATACAAGCCCTTTTTCACACTATCTCCATTCTGCCCTCTGAATGGAGGGCACTTGCCGGGGTGCCCTTTATGGGCGGCACAAAACTTTTACTAAACCGATTATACATCATTCCGGCGTAACTTATCCAGAAAAGTAATTACGGCTTAGCCGTTCCCTCTATAAGTGCTTCGCGATGCATATAATATGCCTCTCTTTTTTTATCCCAGGATTTTGTCAAAGTTTCGTCAGTATTCTTTTTTGTAAGGCAGAGATTATTTTCCATCCATCGGCCGAAATAACGTGTCGTCTTTTCGGCACCGTACAAGTTAAGATGCGCTCCGCCGTCGGTAGTATCGGTGCTGTAATCTATTCCGATTTCACCGGCCTTTTCAAGAAGATTAACGTATTTAACATTATGCTTTGCGGCATATTCTTCAATAAATTCATCCCATTCCGGATACCAATACGGAAAAAGCACCGGTGCCTTTACAAGCACTAATTGAATATCGTTTTGAGCGCACAGCGACACAATCTTATCAAGATACGTAAGTGCATTGTCGCCAAAAGAATAATCGGTAAGCTTAGGGCCGACCGGAACCGTATCGACCGGCTTGCTTGCAGCCTGCATATAGTAACCGTTAAAGGATACCTGCGGCCTTTTGAAAAAGAAATCGAAATCTTCTTTCGTAAGCTCCGTAATCCTTGAATGATACCTAAGCAACGTAAATACATAGTCCGGGAAAGATTCATCCTCAAGCATCGAAGCCTTTATACATTTTACCTTGGCCTCAGACCATCGCATTCCGTCAATAGTCATGCGGTTATAGGCTTCTCTTTGCGGCGTATCGTACTTTAGCGCCAAAACATTAAACACTACCGCCTCCGGTATTTCATACTTAAGTGTATCTTCCAGCATATAGTACGACTGCCACACTAACTGCTGGGCATTTCCGCGCACGTAACTGTTGATGCCGCAATCATCCCACAACACTTGAGGCGAGAAGACCTCGTATACTTCGCAGTCACCCAGGAAAATTACATTATGCACAGGCGCGTCTTTATAATACTCCGCAGTTAAACTGCCTTCTTTAAACTCTTCTGCATACTTCGGAGCCGTCAGCCTTGTAAAAAAGGCCCACAGCAAAACGAATAACAATAATGCGGTTAGTACTTTAACAAAATTTTTCATGCACACCTAAAACCGGTTATATATAAACTGTCCGGCGTCATACCCTTGTCCGTAAGCACCGAACAGAATTATTGCAAAAAGAAGAAAACCGTACACCGAAAGTTTCACGCCAAAACCTGCTCCGTTTATTTTGTCGCGAACGCTTCCGCTTCGGCCGAGCATACTCACCGTAAACATTAATATAACCGAGATTGCAACGATAATCATGTCGGAAAGATTTATTCCCAGTGACAAAATGCTTTCAAAAGAAAGCCCTCTCAATCCGAAATCCGTAAATACGCTTCCCCATGCCGCAAAGGTTTCCGAAACCGACCCATAGCAATCGAATGTACGCAGCAGACTCATCAAAAAAACGGTCCTTATAATGCGCAATGCATCCATAAATCTCGAAGAAAAAAATGCAGGACTTAAACGATGAAGCTTTAAAGACACCGGACTTAACTCCTCGGAAATCATGATAATAACAAAATTTCCGATACCCCACATTACAAAGTTCCAGCTTGCCCCGTGCCAAATACCGGTTAAAAACCACACAATCAGCGAAGACAGGTAAACCGGTATTCTTTTGCCTATATTATTTCCGAAACGGTTTCTGGAAAACTTTGAAAGTTTAAGTGAAAAGCCGCTTACCGAAAGCGGATAGAACACGTAATCCTTAAACCAGGCTCCCATGGAAATATGCCAGCGTCTCCAGTATTCTTTTACACTCTTTGAAAAGAATGGGCGCACAAAGTTTTCCTCAACATCTATGCCCATAGCCTCGGAAAGGCCGATTGTAATGTCAATTCCGCCGGTAAAATCGGCATACAGTTCGATTGCATAAAATGCCATTCCCAGAAGTACATAAACCCCATGATAGGTATCCGGATCATGGATTATTGCATTTACCGCAGGTAATATTCTATCCGCAACAACAAGCTTTTTAAAATATCCCCACAAAACACGATAGAGTCCGCGGCGAAATTTGCTGCCGTCAAATGAATGTCCCTCAAGCAAGGTCTTTTCAAGATTTGCGTAGCGACTTATGGGGCCTTGCACAATTTCTGGGAAGAACGATACATACAAAAGAAACTTAAAGAAATTACGCTCCGGCTCAATTGTCCCCCTGTAAACATCCACGATGTAGCTGACAGCCTTAAACGTATAAAATGATATGCCGAGCGGTACATAAATGTTCACAAAGGAAATTTCTGCGGCGCTGCCAAAAGCACCTGCAACCATATTAATGTTTGCAATCACGAAATTGGTGTATTTTACAACCGCCAATACGCCAAGGCTAAATATAAGCGCAAAAATAAGCAGGGTTTTTTTATCCTTCAAAACACCTGCTTTATATTCCTTTTTTTCATCAGTACTCAGAAAATCCTTCTTTTCACGCAAAAAAGCCCGCGATGCAACGTCAAGCGAGCCAAGCTCTCTCGAAACGAGCCACACAGCCAGCGAAGTGGCGGCTATGAACAAAACAAAAATCGGATTTGCAAGAGCATAGAACGCAAGGCTCGCCGTCAGCAACCATATCCAGCGAAGTCTTTGCGGAAACAGATAATACCCCAAAAGCACCAACGCCGCAAACCCTATAAATTCATAGGACGTAAAAAGCATGTATACCTCATATCTATTTTATAGAAGGGTACTTTGTAACATCATATTGATGATAGCCCTTATAATGTGCATTATCGTATTCCTTAATCTCAGAATCGCTCCACAGGAAAAATTCGGTACCGTCATTCATGGGCGTCGTATCCAAATGCTGCCATCCCAAACCCACATCGCAAAGATTCCAATAATGAACTCCGCCTGCCGGTGAATCTGCGCTTCTTTCAATCATCATGTTGGGGATGCCCGCCGCGTTAAGCAACGCCTGTGTGACACTTGCGTATATAAAGCAGTCACCCTTCTTTTCCTCAAAGCCGTCAATTGCGCCCTGTTGCCAAAACAGCTTTAAAGAACTGCCCGAATACCAGTTAAGATAGTTTTCAACGTAGTCATATATCGCGCGAACTTTATCATAAGCAGACATTTCAGGCGAAATTACCCCGCTTAAAGCATCCGCTGCGTAGTCTGCGACAACAGTATCGCTGTAATTGCGACCTTCTATTGTAACCTTGGAAATTTCAGTGGAAACATTACCCGACGCATCCGTTGCAATATAAGTAATTTCATATTCTCCCGGCACATTTATATCAAGATTTCCGATATTAATGTCAAGGTTGAGCCCTATGGGGTTGTTGTCTGTAACGGTAACATTTTCTTTATACAATATCTGACGTCCGCTGTAGGATTTTATATCCGTAACTCCCTCTATTACCGGCGGCGTTGTATCCTCTGCAAGCGTCAACACGGCCTTTTCATAGGTTGCATTGCCACCCTCGTCGCGACATACGATAATAACTTCCTGATCGCCGGCGATTGTATAGTCAGGCTCCCTGGAAAAAGAAATCGTCGTGTCGGTGTTGTCTGTAACCGAATCCGTAAAACATTCCGCAGGGTAAACGGTTTGCGTGAATCCCGCAACATCTTTAAGCTTCAAAACCGGTGCGATAGTATCATTTACCGTTAAAACACTATCGTATACCATTCCATTATACTTAATATCGACGTTGTAGGTTCCGATATGTGAAAAATCTATATTGCTTAAATCACTTTCAATTGATGCGGTACATTTTCTGAGTAAAAATGCATCTACGGTAGGTGCTTTTTCACTTGCTTCGTAAACCGCATTCTTTTTAACATAGCATATATCAAGATTGGCGTTTACAACGGTTGTATTTTTCCCAAGATCCGTCAGCAACAAGGAAACCGTCTGCAGCCCCGCGGTTTTAAAATCCGGCTCCGTTTCGTAGGTAACCGTAACCGCAGTCTCGTCGTTAATGTTTCTTATAAAATCAGTTGCCTGTGCTGTATTACCGTAATCAATTCTTAAATCGGTCACTGTAGCAGTCGGGGGAACCGTATCATTAATAAAAAGAGTACATCTGTGAAGATAGTACGGCGTTTTCACGGAGACGTTGTAAACGCCGGGCTTGTGAATATCAATCTCTTTGCTGTTTCCGGTAAAGCTTGCCGGGATAGAACTGTCCTTTAGAAAATCGGAAGGCTCAACAACAGTGCCCGCCTCAACAATAAGTTCACGGTGGGCATTTTGACTCTGCCACACGGTATAACCCCATGCGACAACTGATATTAAGATAAGCAGAGATATTTCTATCAGAAGTTTGTTCTTCTTGCTCATATCATGTGAAATCTGCTTTCGTGGTTTCATATAGTGCGATACTTGCGGCAATCGGAAGGTTCAAGCTGTCTATCCTATCTGAATGAGGGATAATGACACTTGTACCGACATTTAAAAATGAATCGGGTAACCCGGTCGCCTCATTACCGAAAATTAATGAAAACGGCTTTTTGACCTCCAACTCGGGGAGCTTCTTTTTAGCCTTTAACATAAACGGATAAAACTCTCTTTTACCGCATTGTGATGCGTACTCGTCAAAAGAAGAATATACGGATATGTTAAGTCTGAAAATTGCACCCATGGATGCACGAACCGTCTTGGGATCGAATTCGTCAACTGCGGGAGTGATTATCACTAAATTTGTGATGCCAAAGCCTGCCGCGCTGCGCATAATGGTACCCATGTTGCCTGCATTGGACGGGTTGTTAAGCACTACGTGACATGCCTCCTTACTTACCGGTCTTTGGAATTTTTTAAATTCACCGATAATGAAGCAGTTTTCTTTTTGTGACAAAATATTAAAAGGCTTATCGGAAAACTCCATCGGAACGTTGTTTTCCCTGCAAAGCTTAGCAAGCTTATCAAAAGACTCCCCGCGTTGCATTTCCGAATGCACATAAACTTTCGTGGCGTATTCGGGGCTGTATTTTAACAATTCGAATGTCAGTGTAATTCCAAGAGCATAGGACATTTCGTCCTCGCGTCTGTAGCGTTTCATTGTCTGTAACCTCTTATTTAATCGAATCTGTCTTGGGCTTTTTCAAAAAAACAACCGCAAGTATAGCCGCACCGATAATGAATGTAAAAATACCGTAAAACTGTGAAGTCGATAAACTGCCGACAACCCCGCGATCGTCATCTCGCAACATTTCAACCAGGAAGCGGCCGATGCTGTAAAACAGCACATAGCATCCCGTTACAACACCCTTTTTGCGTGAATGCTTTGCGATAATCAAAAGAAGCGCCATATTAAGGAAATCTCCGCCGGCAGAAATCAGCTGCGTCGGGATAAGCTTTACATTATTGGGTGCATACAAAGAATGCTTAAATGCTATGCCAATCCACGAATCGGTTTCTTTTCCGTAGCAACAGCCTGCGCAAAAGCAGCCCAGACGGCCAAAGCCCTGTGCAAGAGCAACGGAAGGGAAGCATAACTCAAGATAATCGATGAAACTGATTTTTTTAATGAGACAATATATCAAAACGGCCAATGTACCGCCTGTAATACCGCCGTAAACAACAAATCCGCTGGATGAAAAGAAATATCTCGGATTAGCAATAAAATCTTTCCACTCAACAATGACGTACATGATCTTGGCTCCCAAAAAGCCGAATATCGCCGTCACAAACACTATGCTGTAGCAATGATCCTCGCTTAAGCCTTTCTTTTTGGCACGAAAACATGCAAGCCACAAAGCCAAAAGAAGACCGATTGCAATGCACGCACCATACCCGTGAAAAGTAAAAGGTCCTATAGAAAACCAATCATTACACATAAAAAACCTCCATAAACCCGCTAATAGCACAAAGCGTTTTCCCTATTTTTCCTATAAAGAAAAGAAAGGCTTAGGCATAATGCCTAAGCCTTATTGATTGCATTACTACTCAGTGTACATCCGAATGTATTCCATAATATCTCCGACAGTCTCGATGTTTTCAAGTTCATCAGGGTTAAGCTCAATATTGTATTCCTGCTCGAACGCCATAACCAACTCAAGCAGATCGAGGGAATCAACCCCTAAATCGTCCTTAAAAGAAGTATCCTCAGTGATTTCAACATCATCAATGTTAAGTTCCTCTCTGATAATATCACTAATCTTCTCTAACATGAATTTCTCCTTTGTAAAGTATATATTAACCTGCCAAACAGGTCCGTTAACTTTGTTTTCAAAAAAAGTATAGAATCTCAAAAATCGTTTGTCAATGATATTTAATAACCATAAATATCATAAATCTCGTCAGTGTATTTTCTCGGCTCACTGTATATAATCAGGGGCTTTAAAACCTCCATTCGGGATCTTCCGCCGCGAACTGCCTCTATCAGCACCATATTCGGTTCTTTGTCCACGAAAGGATACACCAGTTGCATACGCTTGGGCTCAAGTTTGTACTTTTGAAGCGTTGCAAATATCTCGGCCAGTCTGAACGGACGATGCACCAAAAAGAAACTTCCGCCCGGTTTAAGCACCATTGCCGCATTTGCAGCCACATCGTCAAAGGTACACAAAACCTCATGCCTTGCAATTGCAAAAGCATCATCGGGATTCTTAAGTCCGTGCTCTCCGATCATATAAGGAGGATTACACGTTACCGCATCAAAAGAAGCCTTTTTGAAAATTTGGGCTGCTTCTTTGATGTCACCTTGGATAATGTTAACTCGGTCTTGTAAACCGTTAAGCAACACACTTCTTGTCGCCGAATCATATGAATCCGACTGTATCTCAAGCCCGGTAAGCACAGAGGCTTCTGTCTTCGCCGACAAAAGTATCGGAATAATACCTGTCCCGGTTCCCATATCAAGAACAGTTGCGCCTTTCTTAACATGTACGAAACCGGTTAACAAAACAGCGTCCATTCCAAAGCAGAAACGGTTGGGATTCTGGATAATCTTTAGATTGTTGCGCTCCAAATCGTCGATGCGCTCGCCTTCTTTTAAGATAACTTCCACAATTAGTTCTCCAAACCTTCCAACGCTTTCTTTTCCTCTTCGGTAAGCTCGAGTCGGCGGTTCTTGCGACGCTTAAACGATAAATCCTCGGGTTTAAACTCTTTAAGTTCTTTTTCGTCATCTTCCTCGACGATAACCTTAACGAGCTGTCTTAATACGTTAACACTCTGTACCTGACCTTTGCGGTTTTCCGATACGATAATTACCTCGTCACCGACATTGGGAAGATTGCGGTTAAGCTCTTCATAAGTTTCTTCTTCATTCTTTAAACAACACATCAAGCGCCCACACACACCGGAAATCTTTGTGGCATTAAGGGAAAGATTCTGTTCCTTTGCCATCTTAATGGATACCGGCTGAAAATCAGGCATATATGTGGTGCAGCAAAGCGGACGACCGCAAATACCGATACCGCCGCGAAGCTTAGCCTCATCGCGAACGCCTACCTGACGCATCTCGATACGTGTATGGAAAACTGCGGCCAAATCCTTTACAAGTTCTCTGAAATCAACACGTCCGTCGCTGAAATAATAGAAAAGAATCTTTGAATTATCAAAAGTATATTCCGCATTGATAAGCTTCATGGGAAGATTACGTTTTTCAATCTTTTCTTTGCAAATCGGAAGTGCCTCAAGCTCCTTGCGACGATTGGTTGCTTCTCTTTCGTCGTCAGCTTCGTTGGCGATACGGATAACCGGCTTCAACGGCTGGATAACCTTATCGTCCTCGACTTCACACACCCCAAGCACTACGGTACCGTATTCAATACCGCGTGCCGTCTCAACAATTACATGCTGGTCTCTTTTAATATCAAGTTCACCGGGATCGAAATAATAAACTTTTCCCGCTTCCCTGAACCGAACTCCAACTACTTTAGTCATCTGTATCTCCATTCCTATACTGTCTCCTGAAGCTTTAAAAACAGAAGCTCCATGGTAAGTTCAAAATTAACATTGGCCGAAATGCGCTTTGCGGAAACATCAAGCATATCCACTATTTCCTGTATTCCCTGATAGCTTATCGAATCAGCCACTTTTCTAATATACTGTATCTCATCCTTGAAAATCAAGTTATTCTCGTCAGACGTTGCCTTGTACATCAAAACATCGCGATACCACACCAGAATAATATCAAGATAATCATCGATAGATGTCTTATATTCGGCAGCCTTTTTTACGCAAGCCGACAAATCACTTACATCCATCTTGCGAACATTTCTCAAAACCGTTAAAACGTCACCGCGAATAGCATCGAATTTATCGTTGCGCGCCAGCAGCTCGGCCTTTCCCAAATTTCCCCTCGCAAAAGCAACGCACATATCAGCCTTGTAATCCGGAACCTGAAGTCTGTCATATAAAAATTTGCGAATCCGGTCATCGGGAACCGGCTTCATGTTTAAAAGAACGGCTCTGCTGCGAATCGTAGCCAAAAGCTCCTCGGCATTTGTGGTCAAAAGAAGGATTACCGCATATTCCGGAGGCTCCTCAAAGGTTTTAAGAATAGCATTCTGAGCCTGTTGATTCATCTTCTCGGCTTCGGGAATGATATATACCTTACGCCGTCCGCCATACGGTTTAATAACTATATCGTTATTAACCTGCTCGCGGACATCGTCAACACTTATAACATTCGGCTTGGCATGTGTAACAACAATCAAGTCGGGATTGTTGTCGGTATCTGCCTGCGAACAGCTGTGGCATTTGCAGCAGGGACGCATTTTCGGATCTTCACACTCGCACAAAAGAGCCTTTGCAAATACGCGGGATACAAATTTCTTACCCGAATATTTCTCACCGGCAATAATATACGCATGAGAAACTTTACCCTGCTCAATTGCGGTTTTCAGATGATCCTTTATCTGTTCCTTGCCAATAAAGTCGTTAAAATCTGCCATGTTTACCTGCATCAGGTGAAAATATCAAGGATTAAGCCCCTGATATCACCGATTTTCTGAAGTATCGTAATGTTATCTTTTTCTTCCTTTACAAGCTCCTTTGCAAGCTCGTCCAAGTTCTCGTCAACAAGACGGATAATACCGTAAACTCTGTGACGACCCTTTCTGTCCAGGAAGTTTTCCCTCGAAAAAGAATGCGAGCGCGACACAACCTCATTCATAAAATCTTTTATGAGGGCGCGGTATTTACGCATGTCCTTGATGTCTTTCTTTTTAGCAATGCGCTCACCCTGCATGGTAATTTCTTCCATAAGGGCGGTAAGATGCGCCTGCAGATTGTCATCCGAAATGCGGCTTGCCAGTATGAATTTAAAGTCCCCGTTCGATTCCTGTACTTTAGTAGCCTGTTGTACAGCCTGCGACTGGGTAATCTGGGCAATCTTTACATCCATATTTTACAATTCTTTCCTGATATAGTCCTTTATCTCCTGCAGACAGGTTTTCAAGTCATCATTGATAAAGCGGCGTGTAAGCTCTGCTTCTTTAACCTTTTCCTCGGAAAAATCCTTGGCGTCGGCAAGGAAGCGTCTGCACATTTCCTCGTACTTAGGGTGCTCCTGGCGACGCTCACGGTTGAGTGCTCGCTGAAGTCTTAACCCGTCATCCAAGTCAACATATACCGGTATAACACGATTGCGACCGAAGTAATTCCTTATCTTTACGTATGATTCTATAGTACCTACAGCCATAAAATCACCGTCCATGTCAAACTGACCATCGTCAACCGTAAAATAGCGCCACGGTCCATGTATGGTATTGTAACATCTGTCCTCAATAATTTTGCCGGATTCCTTAAGCTTGTTAAAGCCTTCCTCGTCGACAAAGTGATACTCAACGCCCTCTGTTTCGGCGCTGCGAATCGGCCTTGTGGTATATGAAACTATCTGATTGAACTTAAAGCTTTTGTCGCGCATAAGTTCTTTGAAAATCGTATCCTTTCCCGAAGAACTGCGACCGATAATGTACACAATCTTACTCAAAACCATACCCTGCCTTGCCTAAATAATAAAGCACAAATATATGTCTGTTCAAAAGCATCTGCGGAGGCATATACTTATGTTTATCATAACACATACCGCTTAAATATGTTAAAATAAATTTACTTATTGAATAACCTGCATTCCCAAATGCACAGACTTTAAGCGGCTGGGAGTGTCACCCACAAGGGGTGCACTGCATAGTGCGCTTCGAATTTCACAAGTGAAATGGAGATTATTATGTTTAATTCCACACTTTGCTATATATATCATGACGGAAAGTACCTTCTTTTGCATCGAGTCAAAAAGAAAAATGATTTGAATGAAGGAAAATGGATTGGCGTAGGCGGTAAATTTGAACCGGGTGAAACAGCCGATGAATGCGTGGTACGCGAAGTTTTTGAGGAAACCGGACTTACACTTACCAAGTATACATGCCACGGACTTATTAAATTTTTAAGTGATAAGTGGGAAACCGAAGACATGTACCTATACTCGGCAAGTGAGTTTACGGGTACACTTATTAAAGATTGCAATGAAGGTGACCTTGAGTGGGTGGATGCCGATAAGGTTTTGTCACTTCCTACCTGGGAAGGCGACCACTACTTTCTGAAACCTTTGCTGGAAGGCCGCAAGCGCATAGATATGTTAGTGGAATATAAGGGTGACAAGCTTGTGCGTTTCGAAGACTATTCTACAGACATTGAAATAGAAACCGCTCACGATTTTAAGTATCCCCATGGATTCTCAACACGTATCGGCGGTGTAAGCGACGGAATATACGAGTCACTAAACCTTGGCATGAACCGTGGTGACACCCGTGAACGCGTAATTGTAAATTGGAACAGATTTTTAGAAGCAGCGAACATTTCACGGCGCGAATTTGTGTGCGGCGAACAGATACACTCAAACAACGTTCACATTGCAACCGCCAAAGATTTGCGACCGGCTTACGGTCCGGGCTTTATGAACAAAGCCGACGGATATGTTACAAACGAGCCGAATGTTCCCTTGGCAATTTTTACCGCCGACTGTGTGCCGCTTCTTTTGGAAGATTCCGTAAACGGTGTCGTCGGTGCCATACATTGCGGTTGGCGCAGTACAGTATCGGACATTGAAAGCGAAGCTGTCGCCAAAATGATTTCACTTGGTGCAAATCCCGCAAATATTCACGCCGCAATCGGTCCCGCAATCGACAAATGCTGCTTTGAAGTAGGCAGTGAAGTAATCGATGCCGTTAACCGGCTTCTGGGTCGCGAGGCGACTGAATTTTACGATGCAAAAGAAAACGGCAAGTTCATGCTTGACCTTCGCGGCGTCGTTAAAGAACGTCTGTTGCAGCTTGGCTTAAGCGGAGACAACATAAGCCTTACGGGCGGTTGCACCATGTGCCACCCCGAGCGTTATTTCTCACATCGCGCAAGCAACGGTGAACGCGGAAGCCTTGCATGCATAATTGAAAAGCCCTACTGATATAAAATGGGGGACCTTTTAAAAGGTCCCCCATTAGTTTGTCGAGTAATATTCAATCTAACCGATATTAGATGTTTAACAAATCGCTGTATTCTTTTAAAGCTCCGTCCGTATCGTGTGCCAGAACTTTCTTGGCAAGTACTTTTCCTAACTGAACGCCTTCCTGGTCGAAGGAATTAACATTCCATGTAAAGCCCTGGAACATAATCTTGTTTTCAAAGTGAGAAAGCAAAGCTCCCAAAGCTTCAGGCGTCAACTTATCGCCCACGATGATGCTTGAAGGTCTGCCGCCATCAAAGTTTTTGTTCTTGTTATCGTCTTCCTTACCACACGCAAAAGCAACTATCTGAGCTGCAACGTTAGCGCAAAGCTTCTGCTGCGAAGAGCTTCCCTGAATGTCGACATCGGTACCGATCTGACTGTTTTTAAAGCCGATAAACTGAAGCGGGATGATGTCCTTGCCCTGATGTAACAACTGATAGAAAGAATGCTGTCCGTTTGTACCGGGCTCACCGAAAATAACCGGACCTGTAACATAATCAACGGGCTCACCGAATCTGTTGACCGACTTACCGTTAGACTCCATATCAGCCTGCTGTAAGTGTGCGGGGAAACGGCTCAAAGCCTGTGAATAAGGTAATACAGCCGTAGCGCCGAAGCCTAAGAAATTACGCTCATAGACACCAATCAAAGCATCAAGCATTGCAGGATTTTTAAGCAAATCTTTGTTGGTTGCAAGCTTATCCTCCTCGGCTGCACCGTTTAAGAAACGGGCAAATACTTCGGGACCGAAAGCAAGTGATAAAACAGCTCCGCCAACTGCTGAAGTAGATGAGAATCTTCCGCCGATATAATCGTCCATAAAGAAAGCTGCAAGATAATCTGCACTCTTTGCAAGCGGAGAAGTTTCACTTGTAACGGCAATCATATGCTTAGAAGCGTCAAGACCTGCTTTCTTTAAAGCATCCTTAACAAAAGACTCGTTTGTAAGTGTTTCAAGAGTAGTACCCGACTTAGATACCAGCACAAAAATTGAATGTGCCACATCAACGGAATTAAGCACTGCTGCCGCATCATCAGGGTCAACGTTTGAGATGAACTTAGCTTCCATCTTAAAGTTTCCGGTAACCTTTGCCCAGTTTTCAAGAGCCAAATACATAGCGCGGGGGCCAAGGTCCGAACCGCCGATACCAATCTGTACTACGGTTGTAAACTTCTCGCCTTTAGCGTTTGTGATTTCACCGGAGTGAACTTTATTGGCAAACTTTGCAATCTTTTCCTGCTGTGCCACATAAAACTCTCTCTTGTCAATGCCATCGGCAACTACTTTGTTGCCAAGCTGGCCACGCGTTAACTGGTGAAGTACAAGTCTCTTCTCACCGGTATTAATTACGGCACCGTTGTAAAGTTCTTCGAATTTTTCTGTAAGCTCAGCTTCTTTTGCAAGATTCTCCAAAGCTTTTAAAACATCATCGTCAACAGCCTTAGCTGCGTAATTAAACTCCATACCGGCTGCCATGGGAACCTTGTAAGCTTTAACTCTCCCGGCTCCGTTATCACCGGTCATAACTTCTTTCAGATTAACTTTCTTCACGTTCTTTAATGCTTCGTAGCTTTTTAAAGTGTCAAAATTATTCCAGTTTGCCATAATATTTCCTCCATATATAATTATTCCGAACAGTTCGGCTAAAAATCCTTGCCTATTATACTAGATAAAAATAACGATTTCAAGATTTTGCGCTTTTTTGCAACTTGTGTGATATAATACGTCAAAAGAAACTCTTAAGGAGGTAAATCCCATGCATTACGCACCCCAAGGCATTTGTGCAATCGGAATTGATTTTGAAGTTGTTGACGGCCGCGTACACGGTGTTAAATTTACAGGTGGCTGCGACGGCAACCACAAAGGTATCACAGCATTAATCGAGGGAATGCCGGTAGACGAGGCAATTGACCGCTTAAGCGGCATCACATGCGGTCACAGACCCACATCCTGCCCCGACCAGCTTGCCCGGGCATTAAAAGCATATAAACAGGAGATGGCATAATCCATGGCAAAGAAAATAGTGCTGACCGGCGGCGGTACTGCCGGCCATGTAACTCCCAACATAGCATTACTTCCGGCTCTTAAAGAAGCCGGCTATGAAGTTTTCTACATAGGGTCCAAAGACGGTATCGAAAAAAGGCTTATCGCAGATTTTGACATACCTTACTACGGAGTCTCAACCGGGAAATTGCGCCGCTATTTTGACGTTAAAAATTTTACCGATCCTTTCAGAATCGTGAAAGGCTTTTCCGAAGCACATTCACTTCTTAAGGACATCAAGCCCGACGTCGTATTTTCCAAGGGAGGGTTTGTGAGCGTGCCGATAGTACGCGCCGCTCACTCATTAAAGATTCCCTGCATATGCCACGAATCCGATATCACACCGGGCCTTGCCAATAAACTGTGTCTTCCCGTTGCCGCCAAGATCTGCTGCAACTTTCCGGAAACACTTAACTATGTTCCCGCCGGAAAGGGTATTCTTACCGGAACACCTATCCGCGCCGAGCTTGCCCACGGAGATCGCAATAACGGCTTAAAGTTCTGCGGATTTTCAGCTTCCAAGCCTGTCTTAATGATAATCGGCGGCAGTCAGGGTGCCCGCAACATCAATATTTGTGTGCGTGCATGCCTAAACGAACTTTTAAAAGATTTTCAAATTGTCCATTTGTGCGGAAAAGGCAATCTCGATGAATCTCTCAACGACACAAAAGGATACAGACAATTCGAGTACATTAAAGAAGAGCTTAAAGATTTGTTTGCCGCCGCCGACATTGTAATATCCCGTGCCGGTGCCAATGCGATCTGCGAGTTGCTTTCCTTAAACAAGCCCAATCTGTTAATCCCGCTTCCCACAAGCGGCAGCCGCGGCGACCAGTTGCTTAACGCCGCCTCCTTTGAATCGCAAGGTTTTTCCCTTGTCCTTAAAGAAGAAGATATGACCCCGGAAACCCTGCCGTCCAAAGTCTGCGAGCTGTACTGCAACCGCTCATCATACATCGAAAGCATGAAAAACTCGGGGCAGTTAAACGCAATTGCCATTATTATGAAACTAATTAAAGAATACAGTTAAAACAAATTAGCCAAAGGGGACAGGTTATGGTGGTCGACCACCATAACCTGTCCCCTTTGGCTAACCTTGGGCTAACTCATTGCTCTATATTTCTCACCAATGAGATTATGCTTTTCTTTCCAATACGATTCATAATCGGTTTGGTTGCAAGAACGGATTCAACAAATGTAAGTATCACTAACGATATAACACCTATAATTACAGCCGAGGTCTTTACCGAAACAAAACTCATTACACCTATTTTCGTTAATCCGGTCAATAAAATAATTAATAACGGAAACAGCAACCCTGATATCAGTAATGCAAAAGATGCGATTGCCAAAGTTTCAAAGAAATAGACGCGTCCAACCCTCTCGGCGCTTAATCCGAACGTTCTTAACAACCCAATCTCGTTCAAAGAATGCTCAACGTTAGTTTTGATTAAGCTGCTAACATTCTTTACCGAAGAAAGGAAAATAATCAGTCCAATAAAGACAAACACTACCCCAAATGCGGTAAATTCTCTCCCTACGGAGTCCTTTAAATAGTAATACGGCGCCGTTGCCTTGAATCCGAGTTCTTCCAGATACTCAATTATTTCCGGCACCTTATCAGAGTCCTTAGTATATATTTTGATTTTATTAGGTGACACAGCCAACATACTATCGATGTCATTCTGCGAAATGTAACATCTGTTTGTTTTCCGGCTACTGTCATCAACAATTCCGACTATAGTCAATTTTGCCGGAGTTCTGCCTTTTTCTCCGCAGACAACCTCTGTGCCAATCAACGGTAGTAGCAAATCAAAATTTTGTCCGTTACCCATTTCGTATTCGCCAAACACATCAGGCATATTATGTATACACGTCAAACCAACAACTATCTCACCATCGCGCTCAACGTTACGCCCGCAAACCAAACTCGAACTTAAGTCAGCACTCGTCTGGCTAACTGTTATCCCGGAATAAGAAAACGAATAACTTCCGTTACTGAAGAATTCCGGATGCTGTTCATAAAAGTAAGGCGTAAACAAACAAAAACGCGACAGGTTCGTGTTACTTTTTTCAAAAGAAAGAACCGTGTCAGACAAGAAGTATGAGTTTACATGTCCACTCATATCTGCCTTATAGTTTATTCCCGAAATGGTTAGATCCAAACTTTCTGTCAGAAATCCGTATGTAAAGCTTTTTCCGATAATATCCTCCGCAGCCATTCCGGGAAACAATTCCTTGGCTGCATCATATCCAAGAATGACTTCCGACTTGTTCTTTGGAAACTCTCCCCATATGTCTAAAATTTCCATCTTCTTTTTGTAAAAGGCATTATTATCTATCACATCAATATGTGAAAGATTCGTTTGTTTATCACCATTGAACGCAGTTCCACTTGTAGCGTACATATAAGTTATTTCTTCAAAGCGTGCGTCTTCCTTAAGAAAAGAATAGTCTGATGCCATGGCATCAAGCAGAAAGCACGAATTTCTCAAGATATCCGATGTCTCACCAAACGTCTCTGAAGCTTCTATCAAATCTGTTTCCATAATAAACAACTCTGTACTACGTCCGGTTTGGAATACAGATATCCCTAAAGTGACAAACAGTGATACAGTCAATAGCGATAACGCCATTCCGGAAACCATCTTACGAACCATTTTAGGTTTATTCTTAATATCGCCCCTTATTATTTTATAAAATGGTTGGCGAGGTTTTCTCACATTATTATTTCTGTCCTCAGCAGTGAGTTTTTTGTCTAAAACATCACCACTGTCTGCAACTACGTTCCCGTTATCCAGTCGTATTACGCGATCGGCATACTTTGTCGCCAAAAGCTCATCATGTGTAACTACTACTATAAGGCTTTGCAAAGATGCTTGTTTTAAACATTCAAAAACATCCCTCGCCGAATCTTCATCCAAATTACCTGTTGGCTCATCCGCAAGAATTATCTTACTTCCGGTAATCAGCGCACGCAAAATTGCGAGTCTCTGCTTTTGCCCAGCTGACAACTCGTTAATCTTTCTCTTTAGAAATTCGGCAACATTCAATTGCTTTGCTGTCTGCATCAATTCACCTTCAGACAATATTCTCCCGGCCAATTCATTTTGAAGAGCCAGATTATCCCCTACACTCAAATATGGAAGCAAAAGAGAATCCTGAAAGATATAACTTATATTTTTCAATCTATATTCGCTTCTCTCTCCATCGGACGTGAATTCGTTTCCGTCAAAAGAAATCTGGCCATCATACTCTTTCTCAAGCATTCCGAGAATATTAAGAAGCGTTGTTTTTCCGCTTCCCGATTCTCCGACTATTGCTATAAAACCCAAATCAGGAAGAGAAATTGTACAATCTTTGAGAGCATATTCATCTTTATACTTTCTGGATACATTTGATAACTTAATCATTACTATTTCCTTCCTTGTTCTGTCCAAACTCTGATATTTTCAAACCTTATTCATTTGATGTGCGAGCATAATCAAATAACTATCGTAGGACATTATACAATAATGCCTCAAATTCATTCATCACATAGTTTTTTGAGGCGCCTCCAGAACAAATAGTAATTCATTTGAAAAATGTTTTAAAGAGAACAATACTTCACATTTTTTGATTTCGTGCTAATCAGGATAATCTTGTTATCTGCAGAAATTATTATGTGTGATCTTACTTTTGTTTACGTTTTTTCAGCCACACTGCCAAAACGACAGCTATAGCTATTACTAAAACAACATTAAAAATTTGCCAGATGTAAGTACTAATCATAATTTGCTCCTATCATGAATAACACTTCCAAATTAGTGGACCGGATTGCAAGTTCCACTTAAGGAAATGGGTTCTCTCCACATTTCTATCAATCCGTCAATCAAAAAATAGAAAATCAATTCACCAGATGCCGTTGCTGCAACTTCTCTCCCTGATGAAATTATCCGGGCATCTTTATACGTTTCGTTCCATTCGAAAGAATATGTAAAGCCTGTAAATGATGTATAACAGTCACAACTTTTTACTCGCCCCGAACGGTTAGGTGTTGTTAATGTATACGTTGCCACCAAATTGATCGACGCTCCGAAACTGACTTTTTGTTTTGCAACAGTACATTCACCCCTAAAATTTTCCGAGCTTTGCAGTAAATTTATAGCAGGGGTTTCACTATTAATTTCCTTTTTTAAATAATCTTTTTTAGATACATTTAAGTTCTTAAGTACTTCATTAACATATTTCCCTGCTTCTTCTTTAGAATCAAATGACGGCAGTTCTTCAACAAGAAGCTTTTTCCCCGAATTTGTTATTATATAGTTACTGTCGACATTATCAGTATTTCCATTTGATATCGATGATGCCCCTATCATCTCGATACCATCTTGTGAAGTATCAGGATCTTCAGCGTATGCATCCATCGAAACTAATGCCCATACCAGAAGACCGATTACAATTGTTACTACTTTTTTCATTTGGTTTATCCCTTTCTATTTTGATATGATTATGTTACCATCAAAAATATCAAGAATATATAGAATTATAGTTCCTATATGAGGAGTTTATGGAAACAACAATCACAATTGGCGAAGTAATCAGATATTATAGAAAAAAAATCGGGTTGTCACAAGCTGAGTTAGCGAAGGGAATATGTACGCCACGATATATTAGCAAAATAGAATGCAATGAATCTATGCCAACCGTCCTGATTATTAATGATATTTCTGCAAAACTTGGCTTAAATATATATGAAAGCTTCTATGAAATTTTCATTCATAACGACACGCAAACTCACGAACTTATTGAAGAAATAAATGAATGTTTAATTTCTCAAAATATCGAAATGCTCAGAAAACTAATTGACAAGGCTAACGATGACGTTAATTTTCTCAATGGTGAACCTTTTCAATTTTTACGATACTCGCAATCTTGCATTTCTTCTTTTTCAGATAAGGATTATCCGGAGGCAATTCGTTTCGCATTAAGCGGCTTGCAAGCCTCGGATACAATCTCAATAAAGAAAAAAGAATGGTATTCGAATATAGAATTAATGCTTTTATTCTGTTTAGCAGTCAATTATATGCGCTGCAAAGACTTCGAAAGCTGTGAAATCGTTTACAATCTACTGATTGAATACATTTCAAAAGTACTCGATAATAAATCGTATTCTATTCACATTAAATATCATTTCGAATTAAATTTTAGTGGCCGATTGCTATATTCCTACTATTTGTATGACAGAAAGACTTGCGCGGAAAAGTACGCAGACCTCTTTGATAAAGTTATCTCAACCTTAACCAAATGTGGTTGCATGGATAACTTGCCGGAATTGCTCGTATGCTCTGCATGCTTAACCAATGATCAAGACAAAAAGAACGAATTAATGCTCAAATCCCGTCAATTAGGTTACTTTATCTATGGCGAAGAAAAAATGGAGCAGAAAATTGCCAGAATTTCTGAAGAAGCCTAATCCTATGTTTATAGAAACCAACCCGGAACAATGTTCCGGGCTGGTTTTTAGTAAATCGTAAGCGCAAAATAAATCAGCGGATAGGCAGCGCCTGAACCTATCGCCATAATGATAGATGACAGCATTTTACTACAATCCCTCTTGATAGATTGTAGCACGTGCGAACATTTTACTACAATCACGGAGGATCATTATG
>JAZLHV010000029.1:0-12764 GCA_045617045.1 Lachnospiraceae bacterium | reverse complement strand
CTCCACACGGTCCTTTTCCTTCTTACGTGCATCGAACTTCTCAGCAAGTTCAAAAATCTTGTCCTTGCTGTCATAGTGGTAAACCTTGTCAGAGAGCTGATCCCTGGGGTCTACCTGGGTCGCGTTGACTTCCTGTACCATGCTTTCAAGTTCGTGATAATCACCGGTTCCGTTATCGGGAACAAGAATGACCTCGTGCACACTTGAGGGTAAAACAAAGAAATCACCGCCAATCTTTTCGGCTGCCATTTCCATGAAGCCGGGATAAGCGATGATACCTGCACCATTACTCTTATCATGTGTAGAAGCAACGTACATAGGGATGTCAGGATTAGCGGGCACACCCATCTGGTCGTTCAACTCACTAACGTCAATTCCCATCATCTGGGCAAGAACGTCCGCAATGCTCATAATCTCCGAAGGACGAAGCTCGGGAGCATACTTTGCAGCATCCTCAAAGAGCTGTTCCTTTGTTACACCGTAGTTTTCGAGCATGTCATTGTTTACAAGGATGCTTCCCTGGCCGAACTTCGAGTCACCTACGATAAATCTGCATACAAGAGACATATCCTCCACTTCCTTATGGGGAATCTTCTCGAGCATTTCCGTATTACGCTCGGTGGATACAACCTGAATAGCGAGTTTCTCCTTCATAACCTCGTAGTTTGAGAAGTCCTCAACATTAAATTCAGGCTGGTTTTCAAAACCATCCGCTATCATGCGGTATGCTTCGTCAAAAACCTCCTCGTAGGTTTTACCGTCGTTGTAGCTCTTATAAAGAGCTTCCGCATCGAGATTGATGCCGACAGCTGAATCCTCGGGTCTGATTACGATACCTTCATAACCTGCATTCTGGAGCTTGTTTATGCTTGTAGCCTCAATAGAGTACTCAGCTCCGGTGTTTTCATAAAGATCCTGTCCAAGGTCTTCCATGAGTTTTTCTCTGAATTCTTCAAAATCCATAGTTTTGATCTCCTTTTCTGTTATTTAGTTGTTAAAGAATTTTCGTGATAAGCTACAAGCCATGCGCAGCCGATTAAAATAGTTGTCTTGTGAGCTTGCTCACAAAAGACAATATTTTAAATCGGATGCATAGGGCGCCAGCCCGCGACCTCATGACCAAGGTCATGAGGTTATGGATTGAAGCTAATCAACAGAAAAAGCCCCAGGCCCGGCGTCGTACGCCACCGGAACTGAGGCTCATTTATAGAAAGGCAGAATGCCATCCTATCAGATATGAAGTTTCCCTTCGGAAAGAATACAGGATAGACGTTTACAGGTCGTCTTTCTTCCTTAGGGACAAAACAAAAAAGCCATGAGGTTTACAGGTCCTCATAGCTTTTCGTTAGTATAATAATATCACAGGTAAAAAAAGTTGTAAATCGCCAAAAACTCGTCAAAAACTCGTCAAAAACTCGTCAGTGCCATTTTTCGGGCAAAAAAAGGACCCCCGCGAACTAAATCACGAGGGTCAAAAGTCATCCTAGAATATGTACACATGCACTGAAATATCATTCCATTGTTTCGACCTTAAGTACTGTCCGCGGGCCTTGCGAAAGGCTCTGGCGCTTGATTCATCAAGGGTTAGATGCATGTATAATTTAGAAGTCCTACCTATTTGCAATAGCAGCCTGTGCTGCTGCGAGTCTTGCAATCGGAACACGGAAAGGTGAGCAGCTTACATAATCGAGGCCAATCATATGGCAGAACTCGATAGAGGAAGGATCACCGCCGTGCTCGCCGCAAATACCAATGTGAAGGTTAGGGTTAACGGGACGGCCAAGTTCGATGGTCATCTGCATTAACTTACCAACACCGGAGCGGTCAAGTTTTGCAAAAGGATCGTTTTCAAGAATCTTCTTATCGTAGTAAGCGGACAGGAACTTGCCTGCATCATCACGAGAGAAGCCGAAGCACATCTGTGTTAAGTCGTTAGTACCGAAGCAGAAGAAATCAGCATCTTTAGCGATAATGTCAGCTGTTAAAGCCGCACGGGGGATTTCTATCATGGTACCTACCTGATACTTAAGGTCTGAGCCAACTGCTGCGATTTCAGCATCTGCTGTTTCAACAACAACCTTCTTTACGAACTTAAGCTCTAAGTCGGTGGATACTAACGGAATCATGATTTCAGGCTCTACATTCCAATCGGGATGAATCTTCTTGCAGTGTAATGCTGCGCGAATAACAGCCTTTGTCTGCATCTTGGCAATTTCAGGATATGTAACTGCAAGACGGCAACCTCTGTGACCCATCATAGGGTTAAACTCATGTAATGCATCAATGAATGCCCTGATCTCAGCAACAGGCTTACCCTGTGCCTCTGCCAGGCGGACAATATCTGCCTCGTCGGTAGGCACGAATTCGTGAAGCGGGGGATCAAGGAATCTGATACAAACAGGACAGCCTTCCAATGCTTCGAACAATTTTTCGAAGTCACCCTGCTGGTAAGGAAGAATCTTATCCAGGGCCTGTTCACGCTGCTCTACGGTTTCGGCACAAATCATTTCACGGAATGCAGCAATACGATCTGCTTCAAAGAACATATGCTCAGTACGGCAAAGACCGATACCTTCGGCACCAAGTTCACGAGCCTTCTTTGCATCAACGGGTGTATCTGCATTAGTGCGGACTTTAAGTCTTCTGAACTTATCTGCCCAACCCATAATGCGACCGAATTCACCGGCAATCTTAGCATCAACAGTAGGAATCAAACCTTCATAGATGCAACCTGTGGAACCATCAATTGAAATAAAATCACCCTCGGCAAATGTCTTGCCTGCAAGTGTAAATGTTTTGTTAGCCTCATCCATTACGATATCACCGCAACCGGATACACAACACTTACCCATACCACGTGCAACTACTGCAGCGTGTGATGTCATACCACCGCGTACGGTTAAGATACCCTGTGCAGCCTTCATACCGGTAATATCTTCGGGAGAAGTTTCAAGACGTACAAGTACGACTTTCTCACCACGCTCATTCCATGCTTCAGCATCATCTGCCGAGAAAACAATCTTTCCGCATGCAGCACCGGGGGATGCTCCGAGGCCGCGGCCTAAAGGTGTTGTAGATGCAACAACCTTAGCGTCAAACTGAGGATGTAATAATGTATCAAGGTTACGGGGATCGATCATGGCAACCGCCTGTTCTTCGGTCTTCATACCCTCATCAACCAAGTCACATGCAATCTTTAATGCAGCCTGTGCTGTACGCTTACCGTTACGGCACTGTAACATATAAAGCTTCTTGTTTTCAACAGTGAACTCCATATCCTGCATATCGTGATAGTGAGCTTCAAGCTTGCCGCATACATCCACGAACTGTGCATATGCTTCGGGGAACTGCTCGGCCATCTGAGAAATAGGCATAGGTGTACGTACACCTGCAACTACGTCTTCACCCTGAGCATTTACTAAGAATTCACCCATTAACTTCTTCTCGCCTGTAGCGGGATCACGTGTGAATGCTACGCCTGTACCGGATTCGTTGTTTAAGTTACCGAATACCATAGGCATTACGTTTACTGCAGTACCCCAGCTGTAAGGGATATCGTTATCACGACGATAAACGTTTGCACGGGGGTTATCCCATGAACGGAATACGGCGCGAATAGCTTCTTTTAACTGCACAACGGGATCGGTAGGGAAGTCCTCACCCAACTGCTTCTTGTATTCAGCCTTGAACTGTCCGGCAAGTTCCTTAAGGTCAGCTGCAGTTAACTCAATATCAAACTGGATACCGCGAGCTTCTTTCATCTTATCGATGAGCTCTTCAAAATATTTCTTACCTACTTCCATAACTACATCCGAAAACATCTGGATGAAGCGTCTGTAGGAGTCATATACGAAACGTTCAAACTTAGGATCGGGGTTGCCTGCAATCATTGCCGCAACAACGTCATCGTTAAGACCTAAGTTCAAAATAGTGTCCATCATACCCGGCATAGATGCACGTGCTCCGGAGCGAACGGATACAAGTAAAGGATTCTTAAGATCGCCAAATTTCTTGCCGTTCTTTTCCTCCATCCATGCAACGTATTCCATAACCTGCGCCATAATCTCGTCGTTAATCTGGCGTCCGTCTTCGTAGTACTGAGTACAAGCCTCAGTAGTGATGGTAAAGCCCTGGGGTACCGGTAATCCGAGGTTTGTCATCTCGGCCAGGTTGGCACCTTTACCACCGAGAAGGTTACGCATGTCTGCTGAGCCTTCTTCAAATTTGTAAACCCATTTTGCCATAATTCTATTTCTCCCTCTATGAAATTTATGGTCACGTAAAACATCCCATACGTAAGTACAGGATGCCTTAAGTTGATATGAAATTATAACACATCATTGTACGCCGTGCAAGAACACTTCGAACAATTAAGCAATTCTTAAGCTTTATTTATTCACCGATACTGCTTAAATATTTCAAATTACTGTCAATTAGATCAATTCGCTGTGCCACGCACTCTACAGAGCGAAGCGGATCCTCGGGAGTATTAAAACAATAATCAATAAGCTTGTCAACCGTCGTTGTCGCAACGTGAAGTCTGGTGTCGCTTGATGCGTAGTAAATATACACATCTCCGTTGTCACGGGCAATAAGTCCGTTTGTGAAAACAACGTTGGAAACATCACCGACTCTTTCAACTCCGTGAGGTGCCAAAAAGTAACCTGAGGGCTCTGCAATAACTCGTGTAGGATCATCCAAAGCTGTTGCAAATACATAAAGAACATATCTTAAGCCTGCTGCCGTGTTACGGACACCGTGAGCTACATGAATCCAGCCGCGGTCAGTCTTAATGGGCACGGCACCTGCACCGTTCTTAACTTCCGTAATGGTATGATATTTTCTTTTGCTTGTAATAATTTCTTCATCAATTACGGCATGGCAAATATCATCGCACAAGCCGAAGCCGATTCCGCCGCCCGAACCAGTATCGATAAAATCATCCATGGGGCGTGTATAAAAACCATATTTGCCGTTCACAAACTCAGGATGAAGCACAACGTTTCGCTGCTGAGGAGAATTCAATGTTTTTAAATTGTCAAGGCGCTCCCAGGTCTTTAAATCCTTGGTGCGCACAATGCCGGCAGCGGCCACTGCAGCGCTTAAGTCGGGATTTGAAGGGTCTTTACTTTCCGAACAGAAGACACCGTAAATCCATCCGTCCTCATGCTTGGTTAAACGCATATCATAGACATTTGTTTCCTCGGGGCATGTATCGGGCAGTAATATGGGCTTATCCCAAAAACGGAATCCGTCAACGCCGGAATCAGACTCTGCAACCGCAAAAAAAGACTTTCTGTCATTACCTTCAACTCTGGGTACAAGGTAAAACTTTCCGTTTAACTCAATTGCTCCGGAATTCATGGTTGCATTTACGCCAAGACGCTCCATAAAGTAAGGATTCGTTTCGGGATTTAAATCATATCTCCAAAAAAGGGGAACCATCTCCCTCGTAAGTACGGGGTGCTTATAGCGGTCGAAAATACCATTATAGTATGTTGTTTTTTCGTTCTTAAGATTAAGGATTTTTTCCTGCTTTTCAAGCTCAATATAATATTTGGGATGTAATTTCATACAATATTCTCTCCATTAAAAATTTATGCATCTTTGACCGAATCACGGATTACTATTTCGCCGCTTACTACTTTACGGCCTTGTGTGATATGCGGATTCTTAAGCTTATTGTTCATTAAATCAACCGCTGTCTTGCTCATTTCATCCATATTTACCTTAAATGTTGTAAGCTGCGGATTGGAAATTGTTGCAAAAATGTAATCATCAAAGCCGACTACCGATACATCCTCGGGAACTTTGATTGACAGCTTTCTGAGCTGCTCTATCAAATGATATGCCACTTCATCGCAATTGCACACAAATGCATCGGGCATATCCTTGGGAAGATTAATTTCCTTGATATAGCCTTCCCGACCGTCACGGTCCGAAAGAACATATTCGGGACGCACAGCATATCCGTTCTGCAATAAACCTTTAAGATAACCTAAATATCTGTCCATAATTGAATTTGTGGCGGTTACGTTTCCCACAAAAGCAATTTTACGATGACCTTTATTGATTAAATAATTTGTAAGCATATGTGAACCGAATACATTATCGCTCACCACGCAATCCATATTATTTTCGGGTGTATAGTTATCCACAAACACACACGGGGTTTCCATGTGAAGAATTTTCTTCATGATTGCAGCGGACATAGGACCCAAAACAATAACTCCGTCCATGCGCTCTCCTGCTATATTTCCGGGAAGACTGCCTTCTTCCTCGTCCTTGTGATTGATTATCTCAAGAGTACAGGAATGACCGGCTTTGCCAAACTCAATGGCGAGACTTTGGAACATTTTTGAGTAAAAAGCACTGTCCGATATAAACGCCTGCGACACCATTACACCTATATTGGCATGTTGCTGACGCTCAGAATCGTGCGCGGTATAGCAATATCCCATGTCGCGTGCGGTCTTTAAAATCGTTTCCCTGAGCTCGTCCCCAACACCTTCACGACCCGATATTGCCTTGGAAACCGAAACCGCTGAAATGTTAAGTTTTTTTGCGATATCTCGCATCGTAACTTCTTTACTCATTTTTCTTCTCCGAATACAATCCTGTATATACTTTTTCCAAATAATATGTAATGCACCCTGCTATAAGCTCATATCCGTGGTCATTCGGGTGAATCCCGTCGGATGTAAGCTGAGTCTCACGGTATATTCCGTCAAGCATATCCTGATAGAGGGACTTCTTCATGCTAAGAAGCGGAAGACCCAACTTATAGGCAACCAGCAAATGCTTGTCCTGTGCACAAATACCATTGTCATAAATAACATTACACAAACACACTATTGCCGGTTCACGCTCGCTTGCCAAAATACGCTCACATAATTCCTGATATGAGTTCTGATGTTTCAAATCGTTTCCGTCGTTAACCGCAAACTCCGTAATTACAAAATCGGGCTTTTTGCTGAGTAAATCCTCATCAAGCCTTTCGCATCCGTACACGGAATCGGTACCGCCGACACCCGCGTTCACGAACTCAAAAGTTGCATTGGGGAACGTATCAAGCCACCATCTGTTAACTCTTGAAACATAACACTTAGCATAAGTGCTTGCTCCGCTGCCCTGCGTGATGCTGCCGCCTATATACCCGATTACAAGCGATTCTCCGGCCTCAGCCTTTTCAAAAACCTTCATGAGCCGCTCAGTATCTTCACTTCGCAATATTGCACGCTCTTGTGTTGAAGTTTCATCCAATAGCTCAAAGCCGATATTTTCGGCTCTTAATTCGTAAATTGTCTTTTCAGGTTCCGAAGGCGCACACGAAACCGTACTTACAGCCATCAAAAGGCTCATGGATACGGCGCATATTTTTTTGCTGAATGATGTCGTATTCATAAAACACCCGGAACAGATGCGATAACTGTCATATTGCCGTTAAAATCAAGCTTTCCGTAATCAGCGGGCACCAGGAAATGAGCCCCCTTCTTTAAGGAAATACCATTTACGGTTCCGGTTCCCTCTATAACCGAAACAAGTCGAAACGGTGCATCTTCGGTAAGTGAAAACTCGCCGTTTACCACTAACTTGGATATTTCGTAATATTTGCACGAAATCAACTTATGTAAACCTGCAGTATCTTTCGTTGAAACCACCGAATCCTGTGAAGCGGGAACCGTAATTACAGCCTTGGACTTTTCGACATGAAGCTCACGCGGCTTTCCGTTCTGCAGTCTGTCATAATCGTAAACTCTGTATGTAATGTCGGAATTCTGCTGTGTTTCCAACAACATCACGCCACCTTTGATAGCGTGAACGGTTCCGGGATCGATTTGTATAAAATCACCCTTTTTGATAGGCACTTCGCGAATGAGTTCCCTAAACTTCTTTTCATCAATCAGTTTACATAACTCTTCTTTTGTCTTGGCATTATGACCTACCACAAGCGTTGCGCCCGGTTCACAATTAAGTATGTACCAGCACTCGGTTTTTCCAAAAGAACCGTTCTCGTGAACCTTCGCATATTCATCCGAAGGGTGAACCTGAATCGAAAGATCGGTCTTTGCATCAATTATTTTAAGAAGCAACGGAAATCTGTCTGTTGCGTAATTACCGAACAGTTCTCGGTTCTTAGCCCACAAATCCGACAACGTACGCCCTGCAAACTGTCCGTTTACCACTTTTACGTCACCGTTTTGATGAGCACTTATTGCCCAGCATTCACCGGTATTGTCGGCGGGAATATCGTATCCGAACTCTTCTTTCATACGATTTCCGCCCCATATCATTGTTTTAAAAACGGGTTCAAAAAAAAGTAATTCTTTATTCATGCAAAAATTCGCTTTCGGGTATTATTCTTTTGATGCAATAACGCTCACAAGGTAAAAAGGAACTGCATCGGGTATCTCGTCTTCAGCGTGGTCTTCTACAATCTGAATCTCTATGAGATGTTCTTTTAACTCACCATGCTTTAAAATCGGCTGCGTATAAAGGCAATCGCCCCAGTCTTCATCAAAATTACCGTCAAGCATTACCGCAGATGCATAGTCCTGATCGACAACCGCACGTGCTATCGGTGTAGGCTTGTTAACGGATTTGCGATACTGAATGGCAACAGAAGAACACTCCGCCTTGAAAATAATGCGGTCTCCCTTGTGCCATGCCGTATATCCGTGTCTGAACATTTCCGTAATATGGCTCTGGGGGGTTAAGTCTTCTTTGAAGCCTACTCCAAGTGCCGAACAGTTTATGTTCTGATAGCGTATGGATGTCTCGTAACCGTTTTGTGTAAGCGGCTTGGGAACACGTAACGACACCTTAGTGTCAGCATCCGTTGTCTGTGTTATTGCATATATCTTTTCAAGATAATTAATGATAAGGTCTGCCAATAATCTGTGACCTGCATCATTGGGATGCAAATCATCCGCAGTAATTTCACGGTTTGGAATAGTTTTATTGGCAACCTCTGGATAAACAGAATGTTTCATGGAAACATCCGGTAAATCGTAATATTTGCCAATAATCAAATGCTTATCCTCGGCGCTTTCCATGTTATCGTAACGCACATTGTGCACCAGCATAAGCGCAGTTTCGCAGTCAGCCTTTAATATATGACGTACCAGACCTTCGTAGGTTTCCATATAATAATCCGTAGCAGCATCGTTAACGCTAAACTCAACTATCGAGAAATCAGGATAGTGCCTTAATAAATCATCATCCACACGCGCAACGCCGAAATCTGACGGAGTGCCGCCAATACCGGCATTCACATAAGATACAACGCTTTGCGGAAACTTTTTAACCCACCAGTCATACACAAGGTATGCATAACATGTCTCCGGGGTAGTCGACGCACATCCTTGCGTGATGCTGCCGCCCAAGAAACCGATTGTAAGCGGTTCGCCACGCATAGCCCGCGCCATGGCTCTTCTTAAGCGGGTAGTATCACCCATATTCATAATACCTTTGTCAAAATTAATGTCGTAGAACATACTAATCTCCTGTCATGTTCTTTTGATAAACTTACAAAAACGGAGCCGACCGTAAAAATCGGCCCCTATCTTCTAAACTTATCTTATTCCGATTTCCCTGTCTGTATCGTTAAGCTCGCTGTGAGCTTTGATGTAATCGACTACAGCATCGATTTCGGTAAAGGCTAATCCAACGTAGCTGTCAGCACAACCATAATAAAGAGCAATCTTTCCGCTTTCGGGATCGTGAATGGTAGCACAAGGGAAGCATACGTTAGGCACGAAGCCTCTCTCCTCATACCACTCTTCGGGGGTAAGCAGGAAGTTTTCGCAACGATATTTAACAATTGAAGGATTATCAATATCAAGGATTGCTCCGCCGATTGAATATACAAAACCGTTACAGGTTCCGGATACACCATGGTAGAACAATAACCAGCCTTCGCTTGTCTCGATAGGAGCTGCGCCACCACCGATCTTAACCGACTGCCACCATTTTCCGTTAGGACTCATAACGTGACGATGTCTGCCCCAGTAAACCATATCAGGTGACTCACTGATAAAGATATCACCGAAGGGAGTATGGCCCGAATCCGAAGGACGGCTCATCATCATATATTTGCCGTTAATCTTGCGGGGGAATAACACCGCATTACGATTAAAGGGAATAAAGGGATTTTCAATACGTGTAAACGTCTTGAAATCTTTAGTGGTAGCAATACCGATTGAAGCGCCGTAAAAATCGCCGCACCAGATAATATAATAGGTATCTTCTACCTTTACAAGTGTGGGATCGTATGCATAGTGAGGCATAAAAGGCTCACCTTTTTCGTTTTTGAAGGGTACCTTTTCTTTGTCGAATTCCCAATGAATTGCATCCTTGGAACGTCCAAGATATACATAGGGAATACCGTTTGTCTGTTCACCGCGGAACACACCGATAAAACCATCTTCAAAAGGCATTACTGCGCTGTTAAATATACGTGCTACACCCTCTACCGGATTACGACCGATAATAGGGTTTTCTGAATATCTCCATACAGGAGCGCCAACAAGGTTTGCAGGCTTCTCCTGCCAGGGTACGTTGGGTACTGCAGGGCAATTCAACATCTTTACCTTGCTCATATCTATAAATTCCTTTCCCTCTCTCTATTCCGACTCCATGTGGCCAACAGTGACCACATGGAACCGGACCATTTTAAAAATTAGTTACCGAACATTGAAGTAAGAGCATCCTGTACTTCCTGCTTATATGTCTCCTGGAACTGTGCGGGAGTATATTCGCCGGTCATAATGTACTCAAGGTTCAAAGATGTTCCAAGTGACTCAAGGAACTCTGTACCGGGATGACCTAAACACCACTTCTGTACTTCGAAGTTAGCATCCTTAAACTCTTTTTCCTTACCGGTCTCGTTGTACCACCAGTTAAGAGTTGCAGGGTCGCTTCTGAAGTCGGTATCGTTCTCAAACCAGTTGTAAAGATCGTAAAGGAAGTTGAATGTAGCTTCCGGATCCGTTACACCTGCGGGAATTACAAAGAACTGTCCGTCGATTGCGTTGAAGCCGGGGTTGGTAGCAGCATTACCGGAAGGACCTACAGGCCACTGAACGAATGCTGTATCCCACTCAATGTTACCGATACCGTTGTTCTCTGCAGGGTAGTTACCGTTACCATTCTGAATCCATACAGCGATGGGGAAGAATGCAACGTTACCTTCCTGATACTGGTTTCTCATTGAGCTTGAAGGATCGCCGCCATTTGCATAGGAATCATAAGGGTAGCAAACGTTGTACTTGTTGTACATATCGGAAAGAAACTGTAAAACTTCGCCTGTAGCTGCGCTTGAAAGAGTTTCGGTAGCGCCGCCTGCTACTGTTGTACCGTTAGAGAAGCAAAGTTCTCTGAATGAATCATTTAAGAAACCGCAGAAACCATACTGGTCTGTCTGGTTATCACCATCTGTATCCTGAGTAAGCTTCTGGCAGTACTCAATGAACTTATCCCATGTCCACTCGCCGCGAGCGTAAAGATCACGGGGATCTTCAAGGCCTGCATCCATAACCATCTGGTAGTTAAAGCCAAGAGGATATGTATTGGAGAAGTTACCCTGTACCTGAAGCACACAAGCCTTGCCATCACCTAAATCAAGGTATGAGAATACGTCCTGATTGGTGAACAAGTCATGATCTGCGGGAACGATTGTCTTTAAGTCAACAAGTAATCCGTTCATCTGTGCGGGAATAGCCATACCTGTATCTACCATGTAGATATCGCAGTCGGGGGAACCTGCTAAGATAGATGTGTTAATGGATTCCTTGGTGCCGGCGTAGGTTAAGTTAACCCACTTAAATGCGCTTAAGTTGTACTTTTCTTCCAAAGTAGCAACCTTATTCCATTTAGCCAAAGCAACCTTCTGGTTAATTGTCTTTTCAGCAATTGCTGCTTCATCGTCATCATCCTTGAACTGTGCATTTACCCAGTCACTGGATACATCCATAGTTTCATCGGTTGAATCGTAATACTGTCTCCACCATGAACCGATGGTGATTTCACGTTTAGCACCCGTATCCTTTTTAGTGGAAGTGCTTGCACCTGTTTGGCTTGAACCTGTTTCTTCACCACATGCTACTGTAGATAAAGCAAGCAAAGCAGCAAGACCAAGTGCTACTAATTTCTTAATATTTTTCATAACCTATTGTCCTCCAAATTATCGCTGTCCGATGCTTACAGAGTAAACTTCCCAAGCGGAAGAACCTTCACACTGCATCATTGCGCCCCATGTGGACTTGTCTTCGCCGCAAAGAGCTTCAATCTGTTCATAAGTTACGTAACAGGTAGAACCATCGCAAATAGCGGGATCATCTGTGCCGGCCTGACCAACTCTTGTCCAGCTTGTTGCCCCAGGCATTACTAACCAAAGGTTGCCGTCTTCTGATGTGTAGCTGATCTTAACAACTGAACCGGGAACTAACTTAGCAAGCATATCCTCGGAAAGTTCAACACCATCCTGGCTCCAAGCTGCGCCTGACTTAGCAAAGCCTTCGATTTCCTTGAGACCGTGAAGTGCGAAACCTTCGGGAACGTCTTCCATGGTACCGATTGAAACTGCATATACTTCCCAAGCGGAAGAACCTTCACACTGCATTCTTGCACCCCATGTGGACTTGTCTTCGCCGCAAACTGCTGCGATCTGCTCGTATGTTACATAGCACTTAGCGCCATCATGTACTGATGAGCCCTGTGCACATCTTGACCAGCCTGTATCTGCATCGGGCATAACGATCCAA
>JAZLHV010000028.1:0-65170 GCA_045617045.1 Lachnospiraceae bacterium | reverse complement strand
CTGTCTACTTGTATCAAAACATTGTCTACTTGTATCAAAAAAATGTCCACTTTTCTTGACAGCTACACATCACGGTTTCCGGTTCTATTCCTTGAAAAAATAGAACCAAAATAGAACCACTGATGACATTTTCATATTTTTCCACACGTAAAAAGGCTCCCGAGGAAATCCTCGGAAGCCACTAAGCGCACCTCCATTTCGCTTCGCTGCATGTCGGTCACGGCATTCGCTAAATGCCTATAAAGACAATAAAAAACAGTCCCTTTCATGCAAGCATGAGGGACTGTTCCTTATTATCTTTATGCGCTTAGCTCAAAGCTAACGTGCAAATTACTCGATGATTGTAGCAACACGGCCTGAACCTACTGTTCTACCACCTTCACGAATAGCGAATGTAAGACCCTGCTCCATAGCGATGGGGTGAATAAGTTCGATAGTCATTTCTACGTTATCACCAGGCATGCACATCTCGGTACCAGCGGGAAGGTTGCAAACGCCTGTTACGTCTGTTGTTCTGAAATAGAACTGAGGACGATAGTTGTTGAAGAAAGGTGTATGACGACCACCTTCATCCTTTGTTAATACGTAAACCTGTGCAGTAAATTTCTTGTGGCACTTTACTGAACCGGGTTTAGCAAGAACCTGACCTCTTTCGATGTCTGTTCTGTTGATACCACGAAGAAGAACACCGATGTTATCACCAGCCTGAGCCTCATCAAGAAGCTTACGGAACATTTCGATACCGGTAACAACTGACTTCTGAGTATCTTCCTTGATACCGATGATTTCAACTTCATCGGACATATGTAAGCATCCACGCTCTACACGGCCGGTAGCAACGGTACCACGACCTGTGATTGTGAATACGTCCTCGACAGGCATAAGGAAAGGCTTATCTGTCTCACGCTGAGGATCGGGAATGTAGGAGTCAACAGTGTCCATAAGTTCCATGATCTTGTCGCCCCAAGGACCGTTAGGATCGTTAAGTGCCTGTAAAGCAGAACCCTTTACGATAGGACAATCATTGAAGTCGTACTCTTCAAGCTGCTCGGTGATTTCCATCTCAACTAGCTCAAGAAGTTCTTCATCGTCAACCATATCGCACTTGTTCATGAATACTACGATATAAGGAACACCAACCTGTCTGGAAAGAAGGATGTGCTCTTTTGTCTGAGCCATAACACCATCGGTAGCAGCAACAACGAGGATAGCACCATCCATCTGAGCAGCACCTGTGATCATGTTCTTAACGTAGTCAGCATGGCCAGGGCAGTCAACGTGTGCATAGTGTCTCTTCTCTGTTGAATACTCAACGTGTGCGGTAGAAATGGTAATACCACGCTCTCTTTCTTCGGGAGCCTTATCGATGTTTTCGAAGTCTACCTTTTCATTACCTGCAACTCTTTCAGCTAAAACCTTTGTGATAGCTGCGGTTAAGGTTGTTTTACCATGGTCAACGTGACCGATGGTACCAATGTTACAGTGGGGCTTAGATCTGTCAAATTTCTGTTTTGCCATTGTAATAGTCCTCCATAATTTAAATGAATGTTTAATTTTTAGTTTAAAATGTGCCTAACTAATCGTAATTATATTAGAATCATGCACCCTTTTCAAGTCCTTATTTTGCCTTTGCAGCAAGAACTTTCTCCTGAACGTTCTTCGGTACGGGTTCGTACTTTTCAAAGAACATTGAGTAGTTACCACGACCCTGTGTCTTCGAGCGAAGGTCTGTAGAATAACCGAACATTTCAGCAAGCGGTACATAACCACGTACAATCTTGCCGCCGCCAAGGTCATCCATGCCTTCGATACGTCCACGACGGGAGTTGATATCACCAATTACATCACCCATGTAGTCTTCAGGCATCGTAACCTCGACCTTCATGATGGGCTCAAGTAACTGAGGTGCACCCTTCTGCATAGCTTCCTTGAATGCAAGTGAACCTGCAATGTGGAATGCCATTTCCGAAGAGTCAACTTCATGGTAAGAACCATCGTATACGTTAGCATATACACCAAGAACGGGATATCCGCCAAGGATACCTGCCTTGGTAGCTTCTTCGATACCTTCGCCGACTGCGGGGATGTATTCCTTGGGAATAGCACCACCGACAACGGTAGACTCAAACTTGAAGGTTTCTTCAGAGTTGTAGTCCATGGGCTCGAATTTAACTTTACAGTGACCGTACTGACCACGACCACCGGACTGCTTAGCATACTTGGAATCAACTTCAACAGGCTTTGTGATGCACTCCTTGTAAGCAACCTGAGGAGCACCAACGTTAGCCTCAACCTTAAATTCACGAAGAAGTCTGTCTACGATAATTTCAAGGTGAAGCTCACCCATACCTGCGATGATAGTCTGTCCTGTTTCCTGATCGGTATGTGCACGGAAGGTAGGATCTTCTTCAGCAAGCTTGGCAAGAGCTTCGCCAAGTTTGCCCTGACCTGCCTTTGTTTTGGGCTCGATAGCAAGCTCAATAACCGGTTCAGGGAATACCATGGATTCAAGAATAACGGGATGCTGCTCATCACAAAGTGTATCACCTGTACCGGTAAACTTAAAGCCTACTGCTGCAGCGATATCACCTGAGTAAACTTTTTCAAGCTCAGCTCTCTTGTTAGCGTGCATCTGTAAGATACGGCCAACACGTTCTTTCTTGTCCTTGGATGAGTTAAGTACATAGGAACCTGCATTCATGGTACCGGAATATACACGGAAGAATGCTAACTTACCTACGAAGGGGTCTGCCATAATCTTGAATGCCAATGCTGAGAAAGGCTCCTCATCGGAGGAATGTCTCTCAACTTCGTTGCCATCCAAATCGACGCCCTTAATAGCAGGGATATCGATAGGTGAAGGCATGTACTCGATAACAGCATCAAGTAATTTCTGAACGCCCTTATTTCTGTAAGCTGTACCGCAGCATACGGGAACTGCTGTACATTCGCAAGTACCCTTTCTTAAAGCTGCCTTAAGCTCGTCGTTACTGGGAACGTCTCCATCAAGATATCTCATAAGAAGATCGTCATCAAGTTCACAAATCTTCTCAATGAGTTCATCATGATAAACAGCTGCTTCATCCTTCATATCCTCGGGAACATCACAAATTGTGATATCTTCACCAAGGTTATCGTTATAGATGTAAGCTTTCATTTCAAATAAGTCAATGATACCCTTGAACTCATCTTCCTTGCCGATAGGCAACTGAATGCAGATTGCATTCTTGCCGAGACGGCTACGAATCTGGTCAACAGCACCATAGAAGTTTGCACCTAATATATCCATCTTATTGATGAATGCCATACGAGGTACGTTGTAGGTATCAGCCTGACGCCATACGTTTTCTGACTGAGGCTCAACACCACCCTTTGCACAGAACACGCCTACAGCGCCATCAAGTACACGGAGTGAACGCTCAACTTCAACAGTGAAGTCTACGTGACCGGGTGTATCGATGATGTTGATACGATGCTCTAATGCGCCTGCCTTGGGCTTGCAGTTTTCCTGTAATGTCCAGTGGCATGTAGTAGCCGCAGATGTAATGGTAATACCTCTTTCCTGCTCCTGTTCCATCCAGTCCATGGTTGCAGTACCTTCGTGAGTATCACCAATCTTGTGGTTAATACCGGTGTAATATAAGATACGTTCAGTAGTAGTAGTCTTACCGGCATCAATATGGGCCATAATACCTATATTTCTGGTCCGCTCAAGCGGATAATCTCTTCCAGCCAATATTTTTTCCTCCTACTGAAATTAGAAACGATAATGTGCAAAAGCCTTGTTTGCTTCTGCCATCTTGTGCATATCTTCTTTTCTCTTTACAGCTGAACCTGTATTGTTAGCTGCATCTAAGATTTCGTTAGCGAGACGCTCTTCCATTGTCTTCTCGCCGCGTTTGCGGGAAAACATGGTTAACCAGCGAAGTGCTAATGCCTGACGTCTGTCAGGTTTAACCTCAATCGGTACCTGATATGTAGCACCGCCGATACGTCTTGCCTTTACTTCCAAGAGAGGCATCATGTTATTCATAGCTTCCTGGAATACTTCAAGAGCAGGCTTACCGCTCTTTTCTTCAACGGTAGCAAATGCGCCGTATACAATCTTCTGAGCTACGCTCTTCTTACCATCAAGCATGATGTTGTTGATAAGCTTGGTAACTACCTTGTCATTGTACAAAGGATCTGCTAACACGTCTCTTTTCTGAATATGTCCTTTACGTGGCACGGTTCTTCCCTCCTTATTCATTCGAAAAAAAAGTTACTTTCGGGAGCTCTTCGCTCCGAATAAATCATCGGTACTCACAACGTGTACTAATTTCACAACTTGTGTACATGCAGGTATATCTGAAAAACAGAATCCAACACTAATTAGTCTTTGTGGTACTTACAAACTTCGGCAAATTACTTGCCTGCCTTAGGTCTCTTAGCGCCGTATTTTGAACGGGCCTGTCTTCTGTTAGCTACACCTGCAGTATCAAGTGTACCACGAACGATGTGGTATCTGGTACCGGGTAAGTCTTTAACACGGCCGCCACGTACTAAAACTACGCTATGCTCCTGAAGGTTGTGGCCTTCACCGGGAATGTAAGATGTAACTTCGATTCCGTTTGAAAGACGTACTCTGGCAATCTTTCTGAGAGCTGAGTTAGGCTTCTTAGGGGTCTTTGTTTTAACTGCTGTACAAACACCACGCTTCTGGGGAGCTGCCTGTTCGGTAGCCTTCTTGTGAAGAGAGTTAAAACCCTTCTGAAGTGCAGGAGCTGTGGACTTGTAAATCTTATCCTGACGACCCTTTCTTACTAACTGGTTAAATGTGGGCATTCTGTTATCATCCTTTCTGTATTAGTCATGCGTTTTTGCGCAACATAAAAAAGAATGCACTTTCACGCACGCTATCACATTATACGTACGTAAAAGTGCAATGTCAAGTTAAACTTTGTTGAAACATTTTCAAAACATGCGTTAAAATCTCGGAGTTGTTTTTTTGCCGCGATTTTTAAGTTGCTTGTTGGCAACATATCTGTCAATTGCGGGATACACCTTTGTGAATGCGCATCCGTGAACACAACCCTTATCGGTAAGCTCGGTCCTTACGACCTTGGCCGTAACGTCTATGTTAAAACGCTGATCGTTATCCATGTAGCGTAGCCTTATCGTATCTCCGAGCGAATATTTCGGTCTGTCAACAGGCAACGTCAAAAAGCCGACGCCCGTAGCCGAAATATCCCTAACGGTTACTTTCTCAATTTCAACGCCTGCTTCACGCGTAACGTTTGCTTCTTCACCCACAAACACTCTGAACGCGTTGCGCCTGTTGTGGCGCACGCCCGGCGCATCGGTGCGGATGCAGTGATAAACGTTACCTTCAAGCATTTCCCTTGTAACCGAAACACTCGGCCAATAATTCGGAACCTCTCCGGGTTTAACCGCATACAATGCAATTCGCAAGTCCGGAACTGCAAAATTCAATATGGCACCATTATGCACAAACGGATTAACATATAATGCCCCATCCGTTACGTATGCAATGGTAGTGCTTAAATTCGCGCTCATGTCACCCCTGGCAATGTTAACGCTGATTACAGAATCATCTGTAATTTCCCCAATTTTCATAGCTTGTCCCCAAATGCTTTCAAACTTTACCATTCATATATTTACTATGCAAATTACAAATCCGTACCGGTAATAAGCTTGTAGCCCTGCAGATATTTGCTGATGGTTTTATCAACGATATCCTGTGGAAGCGTCCAATTGTGGTCTTTATTGGCCTTAAGCCAGTCTCGTGCAAACTGTTTATCAAAAGAAGGCTGTCCGTGACCGGGTTCATATACATCAGCGGGCCAGAAACGTGAACTGTCCGGTGTAAGCATTTCGTCACCGATTACAATGTTGCCGTTCTCATCAAGACCGAACTCAAATTTGGTATCTGCAATGATTATGCCCTTTGTGAGTGCATAATCGGCACACTTTTTGTAAAGAGCAATTGTATAATCACGAAGCTTGGTGGCATACTCAAGCCCCTTGCCGGGGAAACGTGCCTCAAGGTAATCAATACTTTGCTCAAAAGAAATATTCTCGTCGTGGTCGCCGATTTCAGCCTTTGTGGAGGGAGTATATATCGGCTCGGGAAGTTTGTCGGATTCTTTCAACCCTTCGGGAAGCTTAATGCCGCAAACCGTACCGTTCTCAACGTAACTTGCCCAGCCCGATCCCGTAATGTAGCCACGTACAATGCATTCTACCGGGAGCATCGTAAGCTTCTTTACAAGCATTGACTTGCCGGAAAACTTTTCATTTCTGAAAAATTCAGGCATATCGTTAACATCTGTTGAAATCATGTGATTGGGAAGGATGTCCTCGGTCATGTTAAACCAGAACTTGGACATTTGAGTAAGCACCGTTCCCTTTTTTGTAACTGTGTTATTCAAAATAACATCGAAGCAGCTGATACGATCTGTTGCTACTAAAATTAGGTTATCGCCGGTATCGTAAATCTCACGTACCTTACCTTCTTTTACAGGTTTAAATTCCTTCATGATTCTCCTTTTGCCGAGAAACGGCTGATTTTCTTTATTCCCACCCGAATACTCTCTAACTGTATCATACAGATTTTCACATTACAACATAAAAAGTTTAGACTTTCTTCACTTGTGTGTGGTTTTTCTTTCATATATAATAAGTGCACAATGTGAAAGGACCAAAAACATGTCAGAAGAATACGAACAGGTATGTATGATATGCAGGCGCAGCGAAAACGTTGCCGGAAAGATGTTAATGCTTCCCGGCGGTCTCACCGTCTGCAACGATTGCGTACAAAATGCTATAAATATGGCGGAAAGCCTTGGCTTCACAACCGATTTTTCAAGTGACAAGCCCGGTGAATTTAATCTTTCTTTTTCAAAGCTTTTCGGAAACCCCAATGCCGCAAAGCCTTCGGAAGCACAACCCGGCGAAGCACCCGACAGTGCTACGGGCACGTCCGAAGATAATACTTCAAAGGCTGCCACTACGGTTGCAACAGACGCGCCCGAGGGTCCCGATGCTCCCGAAAAAGCACCCGACTCGCAGCCTTCGGATATTCCCAACCAGGATTGCAAAAACAGCAATATCCGACGCCCTATCGGATTTCCCGGCATCAGTTTCATAAATCTCAACGATATGATGGGCGGCATGCCCGATAGGCAGCGTGTCAAAAAGAAAAAAGAGCCTTTAGAGCCCATTGACATAAAGAGCATTCTGCCGCCTCACAAGATTAAAGAAAAGCTCGACGAGTACGTTATCGGTCAGGACGCCGCCAAGAAAATCATCTCTGTTGCCGTCTACAACCACTACAAGCGTGTTGCGACCGGCACCATGAACGATATAGAGATTGAAAAGTCAAACGTTTTGATGATTGGCCCCACAGGTTGCGGTAAGACATATCTCGTTAAGACCCTTGCAAAGCTTCTTGATGTTCCGCTTGCAATTGCCGATGCCACCTCTCTTACCGAAGCCGGCTACATGGGTGATGATATTGAGTCGGTTGTTTCCAAGCTGTTAGCCGCTTCCGACAACGATGTTGAGCGCGCGGAGCGCGGTATCATTTTCATAGATGAAATCGATAAAATTGCCAAGAAAAAAGAAACCACATCCCGTGATGTAAGCGGTGAGTCTGTTCAGCAAGGTCTTTTGAAATTGTTGGAAGGAGCTGAGGTTGAAGTACCTGTCGGTGCGAACTCCAAGAATGCAATGGTTCCGCTTGCGACCGTCAACACGCGCAACATTCTTTTCATATGCGGCGGCGCCTTCCCCGACCTTGAGGAAGTTATCAGGCAGCGTCTTAACAAAAAGACCTCCATCGGCTATACCGCAGAGCTTAAAGATAAATGGAACAACGAAAAAAATATCCTGATGAAAGCGACCGTCGAAGACATCAAGAAGTTCGGCATGATTCCCGAATTTGTGGGACGTCTTCCCGTAATATGCCCTATGGAGCTGTTGGACAAGGATATGCTTGTTAAAATCCTTAAAGAGCCCAAAAACGCTATTTTAAAGCAGTATCAGAAGCTTTTGGAACTCGACGAGGTTAAGCTTGAGTTTTCCGATGAAGCATTGGATACTATTGCGCAGAAAGCAATGGAGCGTGACACCGGAGCGCGTGCGCTTCGTGCCATTATCGAAGAATTCATGTTAGACATCATGTACGAAATTCCGAAAGACAAAAATATCGGTAAAGTTACGATTACACCCGAATACATAAACGGTGTGGGCGGGCCGATAATCGAGATGCGAACCGAAGTGCCGGCGGAAGCCATAGCCGAGACCGGTGAAACCTCGGAATAATTTTGAAGAACCTTTTATAAAAAAGCCTGTCCGGTTTAAATTGCCGAACAGGCTTTTTTTACATTTATTTACTATTTACTTCTGCTATTATGCTTCTTCTTTAGCCTTGCTGCCGGCCTTGGGAATCATAATGCAGCTGATAATCAAAGCAACAACGTAAAGAGCAAGGGTAACATAGAGAACTGTCTGATAGCCTACAGGGTTAACGCTTGCGGTGCTGCCGTCGGAAAGTGTAATTTCCCGGAACTTGCCTACATGGTTAACGATTGCCGTAGCCATCTGGTTACCGGTAAGACCTGCCATAGCCCATGCTGACAAGCACATTCCGTGAACTGCGGAAATTTTTTCCATGCCGAAGTGATCGGAAAGCAGTGTGGGAACGTTTGAGAAACCGCCACCATAGCCTGCGTTTACCATAATGAGAAGGCCGATGCAGATAACTGCCAAAGCAATTGCGCCGGCGCCGTTAACAATACCCTGAGTAACAACCGTAACACCGGTAAAGACAATCGAAAGGATAAAGATTAACTTGTAAATAGTATTACGATCCTTAAATGTATCTGCCCATGCAGAGAAGCCGAGACGACCTGCCGCATTTGCAATAGCGGTAACAGAACCCAATGTTGCTGCAAGCTCAACGCTAAGACCGATAGCCTTGAATATCATCTTTTCTTGAGAGATAAGTGCAAGGCCACATGTAATGTTGATGTAGAACATAATCCAGATACCGATAAATGTCTTGTTGCCAAAAGAATATTTGAAGTTTGAAGCCAAAGTCTTGAAGAACTCTTTGATGCCACCTTCAGAGTGTTTTTCAACCCAATCGGAGGGTTTCTTTAACAGTAAGTGACCTACAAACATCATCACAAAATATACACCGCCCATAATGAAGAACATGTAAGCAGGATTGTTATCGAATGCTGTAAGAATCTTCTGCATAACAGGTGATGCGATTGCCTTTGCAAGACCGAAGCCTGCTACAGCGAGACCTGTTGCAAGACCTTTTCTATCCTTGAACCAGAGCATAAGTGTCTTAACAGGGGAAAGATATCCTGTACCAAGACCGATACCCATAATGCAACCGTAGAATAAGAAGATTAAAGGAAGGCTCTTTAACAAAATAGCGAAGCCGGTTCCTACCATACCTACCGAAAAGCATATTGTAGCTATTAAAGATGACTTGTGAATGTTCTTTTCAACCACATCTCCCAAAAACGCCGCAGACATACCCAAAAAGAAAATTGCAAGTGAGAAAGCCCATTCGCAGGCACTCTTTGAAGCGCCGATGTAATTGGCGATTTCACCTGAGAATGTTGACCAGCAGTAAACAGTACCGATACTGCAGTGAAGAAGCAACGCGGGAATAGCGCCGCGAACCCATTTATTGTTCATATCCTGAACTCCTTTCATGTTATGCTTTCGCATAAAAACCACAAATCATTATAGTTAGTTTGAATTAATTTATCAACCCCAACTTTCAACGGTTTGACAGTTGCCGCGATATCACCATCCGTTTTGCCGTGGCACTCACTTTCTTTATAAAAAAGCGTTTCGTATGCGAAACGCTCGCGCCGAGTGCGGTCGCAACAGCGGAGGGATTAACTCCGTCCGCTGCCTCAAAAAATCTATTCTTCGTTCTCAAAACTGCTCTTACTGATTAAAGTAACTTCTATCGACATTTCTTTAAGCCGACCATCAACATTTCTGGTAAATGTAAGTGAAACTTTTTCGCCGATGCGATAATAGCTTAACGCTTCCTGAAGCTGTTCGATTGTGGTTACGGTCTGACTGTTAAGCTTGGTGATAACATCACCCGTGAACAGACCGGCTGCCACGGCATCCGAGCTTTCATATATTTTCGTAACATATATGCCGGCAGGATATCCTAACTGCGTGAGGTTGTAATCAACGGTATTACTTCCCGAAATACCGAGATAGCCGCGTTCTTCTTCGGCAATCTGCTGCTTGGTTTCACGGCTGGCGAATTCACCGATAATGTCCTTAACCTCGCTGATGGGAATTGCAAAGCCCATTCCCTCAATTGTGGAACCGCCGATTTTGGATGAGTTAATGCCGATAACCTGACCCTTGATATTCAAAAGTGCACCGCCCGAGTTACCGGGGTTAATTGCAGCACTTGTCTGGATAAGACCGTCAAATTTGCTGCCGTCATCGATTTCTATCCGGCGGTCAAGGGCACTGATTACACCGGTTGTAACGGACTGACCGTAGCCTAAGGCATTACCGATTGCAATTGCGGGCTCACCGATTTGAAGCGAGTCTGAATTTCCGAGTTCGGCAACTCTTACCGCTGCACGGGTATCGATACTCATGTCCGTCTTCGATACACCTATTACGGCGATATCCATCGAGGAATCGTATCCTTTAACGTATGCGTTGGCCGTCTGCTCATCTGCGAACTGAACGGTAAGTATCTTGGAATTTTCGATTACGTGATGGTTTGTGGCAATTAAATACTCGGTATCGCTCTCGCCGATAATAATTCCCGAGCCGCTTGATGTCGATTCCTGTGAATACTGACGTCCCCAATAACTGATTATTGTCTCGCCCTGATTTGTAACCGAAACCATTGCCGGCATAACCTTCTTGGCTACCTCGGTTACATCCGTCACAACAGTGGAAAACGTTTCATTTGAAACAGGAGCAGCTATAGCATTATTACCGCTCATATTACTGATAACAAGCTTTTCAAGATCGCTGATTGAGCTTTCAACCTGCTTTATATCATCGTTGCCCGAAAACTTAGCGAGCAAATCAACGCCTGCAATTCGGTTTACCCCGTAAAAGCTTCCGGCTGCCGCTGCGCCGAAAAGGAGGCCTGCCAAAATCGCAGCAAAACATTTACGACCTACGCTGTTCTTTCTCGCGGCTCGTTTAGCTTTTTTTGCCTCTGCCTTTTCTGTTTTTGCTTTCTTTTTAGCTTCCTTAAGTATCCGTTTGGCTTCTGACGGATCTGTAATTGTGGTAGCATAGGGTACGTAATTTCTGACCGGCTCTGCCTGCGATGCATTGGAAAAATCATTTTCTCTGCTCACATAATCATTTGCGCAAGTATTTGTGTAACTATTTACGTCTTTATTTACGTCTTTATTTACGTCTCTGTTTACATCACTGTTTTGGGATTCATTTATGTTGTTGAATTCGTCCATAGTCAATCTCCTTTCCTTTATTGCATTATCACTATACTTTCAAATTGTGAAAAAGTTGTGTTCAAAAAATAAAAATATACAAAACACAGTCGAAAATTATTTATCCGTAATCCGGTTTTTAACTACAGGAGGTTGCGAAAGCATCTGCATCTCGGCCTCGCTGCGGCCATAGCCGCCGTGACCGTTTATGCCTGCGCGATCGCGAAGTATTTCATCCCGAGCCCAATATGTCGGGTTAGCGCTTATTTTGGCCAGTGCGCTTTGCGAAAGGTGTCTGTACCTTAATGCTTTGCCGGTTGCAATACGTTTTGCAGCCACAAGTCGCTTATATTTAAGTATTTCATGTGCAAATCCCGAACGCTTTAAATAAGCAATGCACATATGGTTCAATTTCTTCTCACTTGCCTTGATATCGTTCATATCGAAAATTTCAGGATGTTTGAGACGCGAAACGGTTACGTCAAAGTGTTTCTTTTTGCGCTCGCTTATTGTAAGCCGCTTATCGACAACTACGGTTGCATCGGCAACGTATGCACTTTTATAGCCCGCATTCAGTGCATTCGCAGCGTAAATAACATCCTCATTGCAAATTGCATGATTGGTAAACCCGCCAAGCTCATCGAAAATATCACGTTTGTAAAGCGCACATACGTTGGAGTTAAGATAGGCCGTCCAGCCGTCGGTTTCATAGTCCTTAATCGACTTTAGACAGCTATCCTCGGGATAGTAAAAGCGGCTGATATATTTATCGCTTTCCGTTGCTTCCTGTACGGGTATCTGTCTTGCGTATGCAAAAGCAGTATTTGCATCATCGGAAATTGCCTTAACAAGCTTTTCCAGCAATGTTTCATCTGTCGGCTCGCAATCCTGATCCATAAACAGTATTCCGTCTGCATCCGAATACTTTACCGCCTGATTGCGCGTCTTACCATTGTCAAACTCGCGTCGTGAAATATGGTGAACTTCGATATTTTTGTGACTGTCCACAAATTTTGAAGAAAATGCGATACGTTCAAAGTATTTCTGCTCTATATTCATAATAATAATCTTGTTAAGGGGACATGTCTGTGCCGACATACTGCCAATAAGATTAATAAGCTTCTCCGAAGGCTTATATGTAACGATTGCCAAATCAATTTTCATTGCATTTCCATCCTTGCATTATCATAACAAAAACGGCCGAAGCCATCGGCCGCTTTCTTTTTTATTATTATACCAAAGGATAAAAAAAATAAAAGCATCCGCGATAAAAAACCGGGATGCTTTACATTCTTTTAATATTTCAGCTGGCAATCAATCACCCTGCTTAAGGTAAGAATCTGTCTCATCGTAAATTGCCTTGCTGTATTCGGTAACTGTTGATGAAGGCACATAATCGTCTTCGTTGAACAGGAATTTGTGAAGCCAGATTACATTGCTTTCAAGATCAATCGGGATTACACAACTACCCTTGGAACCGATTGTACCGGTGGTAACCATACCTGCCGCAGGGAAACCGCTTTCGTCAGCAATCGAATACTCGGCGATGCCCGAAAGAAGATCGAGTATCTCAGACATTTCCAAAGACGTGTATACTTCGCTGAATACGTTATTGCAAATCTTAGTAAGTGTTGAAGGTGATGCGGTCTTGGCAATTTCCAAAACAGCCTTCAAAACTTCACGCTGTCTTTCTGTACGTTTGAAATCGTTACCGGCTGTATAACGGATACGGCAATATGCTGTAGCCTGAAGTCCGTTTAACAACTGATAGCCGGTCTCGGTAACAGCAGTGTAAGAATCAACGTCATCCATATTCTTAACCATATCAATCATGTAATTGTTAAGGTGGAATATTTCATCTTCATCAACTTCAATATATACACCGCCAAGTGCGTCAACAACGTCTCGTAAGCCTTCGAAACCAACGGTAACAAAGTCTACAATGTCCATATCAAGGTTACTGTTTAACATTTTGATGGCCTGCTCCGCTCCGCCGTATGCATAGGAAGCATTACACTTTCCGTAATCAGGCGAGGAACCCATCTGATTCAAAAATGTATCACGATAAACAGATACAAGTCTTACTTCTTTGGTGTCCTGATTTACCGAAGCTATCATTATAGTATCGGTACGGGTTCTGGCGGTAAGTTGGCTGGTACGTGAGTCAACACCGAACAATGCGTAGTTTTTATAGCCCTTCATGGTTACGTTTTCAACTACATTTTCGTTCATGCTTACTTTGATGTCATCTTCTCTGATGCTGATGTGAGCAACACCTTCGTCTTCATCGGTAGCACGCGTTATGAAGTACATTACAACAAATAAGGCTGCCAAAACTACAAGTTCTGCAACAAATAAAATAATTTTCCCGACCGGAGTCTTCTTTTTTGCGGTGTTATTCTGCGGTGCCATATAGCCTCCCAAAAAATCGTGTTAAAGGTCTCCCCTCTTTGAACACATTATCATAATGTTACAGCGAAAATTATTCTAAAACAAATTAAGACTTTCTTAATTTTGCACCTGTTGCTATAAATCAGCCCGTCTGTTCATTTCCGGAATGTATAAGACAAGTTTTCCGCGTCTATGAATTTCTTCACAAACTTTAACACCCATTTCCATGGCGACCTTATCGATTGCGTCGATGCGTTCTCTTTGCGAAAGAGATTTATCCGCAGATATTTTATCCGATGTTTCAATGTACTGTGTGTAAATACCGTCCATAAAATCTTTAAACTGTTTTGAAACTTCTATAGTTCGTATATCAAGTGAATATACTTCCTGCGCAAGCGCCGCACGGTGTCTGTGACCCGTGAAATTTTCATTCATACCTTTAAAGCACACCGTATTCTGAATATCCGTAAAACCGTTAACAAAATGCCCTTTCCTTGAAAGCATCCCGCCGACCGCTCCGAGTTCAGGTCTTAATTCAAACAATTTTTCCGAATTCTCGGCCCATGTAACGCCGTAAAAGCCACGGTGCTTAAGATGATTTACCGGACGCTTCCCATAATGACTTGCCACAAAATCGGTTACGGCGGCTTTGCCTGCCGTATACGCATACTCCTTGCTGGCAGGATCGAAGGCTGTCGAGTTTTCATGGCAACGCCAATGATAAAGAACACGTTTTATATGGAAGATTTCTTTTTCTTTACCGATATTGTATCCGTTTTCATCATACAAAACTTCGCCGCATACACGTAAAAACAAATCATGATCCTGTGAGCCGTTATATTCGTGGCGAAAACGAAGCTTCTTAAGCAAATTTGCATCAATTACGGCAAGATGGCATATGTAATTGTTGGATAAAAGTAAATCAAGATTTAATTTTTGCTTGTGATGGCGGTCATAAAACTTCGTTGCCTGCGAGTCACACTTGTCTTCATCCGAATAAATAAGTTTAAGACTGATGCCCGCAGCCTTAGCTTCACAGATTGCAAGCGCATTACAGTAAAGCGCGTCTTCCGTAAGAAGGTCGTCGTGGTCAAGTAACGCTATATATTCGCACGATGCTGCATCTATGCCGACATTTGTGTTGTCGGAGATGCTTTTGTTTTCCATGACCTTTACATATTTAACACGTGAATCCAGTGCGGAATACTCTGAAATAACTTTATACGGTTTATCCGTTTTGGATGCATCCGCAAGTATCAGTTCAAATTCTTTGTATGTCTGCTTAAGGCACGATTCAATCATCATCCGAAGATATTGTTCGGGCGTCTCATAAACAGGTACAACTATGCTGAAACGCGGGCGATACGTATACGAATCAATTGAACGCGACGCATCAAAGTCCGGCTCTTTTGTATCAAAAGAAACGCCTCTTTCACCGAGGCGTTCCATTACAGCATAATAAGTGTTTTTAATACCGTTGCGTTTAAAATAACGTATGGTTTTTTTGATGTTTCCCATATATTCTCCGTGCTTAGGCATTGTGCAATAAAGCAACAAACGCAATAAACAGAAAGCATAGACTTAGGTCAACAATAACGACCTACAATACAGCCTTTAATTCAGCAGTCAGCTTAGCAACTTTTTCCTTGGCATCAGCAAGGTCTTTGCCTTTAACACCCATGTAAAACTTAATCTTGGGCTCTGTTCCCGAAGGTCTTGCACAGCACCATGAATTATCGTTTAAGTCAAAATACAATACATTTGACTCGGGAAGCCCGGTTTCACTCTTCTCGCCGGTCTCCATGTCAACGACAACATTCTTGGCATAATCTCTGAACGAAAGAACGTTCCACTCGCCCAGCTGTTTGGGCGGATTGCTGCGAAGCTTCTCCATCATTTCCTGAATCTTAACGGAACCGTCCATACCCTTCAGTGTAATGGTGTATAAGTCTTCTTTATAGAAACCGTATTCTTTGTATATGTTCATCATCTGATCCCAAAGCGTAATGCCGTTTGACTTGCACCAGGCTGCGACCTCGCACAAACACATAACAGCTACTACAGCGTCCTTATCGCGGGCATGTGTACCTGCAAGGCAGCCGTAGCTTTCTTCGAGACCGAATACGTAATTGTTGGTCTTATTTTCCTCAAACCACTTAATCTGCTCGCCGATGTATTTGAAGCCGGTAAGAACTTCAATAAGCTTTACATTGTACTTCTTAGCAATAGGATCTGCCATGTTTGTGGTAACTATGGTCTTAACCATTGCAGGATTTTCCGGCATAACATTTAATTTTGTGCGCTCACGCAGAATGTACTCGGCAATAAGCATGCCGGACATATTACCCGTGAACGAAACATAATCGTCCGTAGCGGTATCATACGAATAAATTCCGAGTCTGTCTGCATCGGGATCTGTTGCAAGCACAACATCGGCCTTAACCTTACGTGCAAGCTCAAGGGCAAGTGTAAAGGCCTTGGGATCCTCGGGATTAGGATATTCAAGGGTTGTAAAGTCGGGATCGGGCAATTCCTGTTCAGGAACAACATAGACGTTTTCAAAGCCCAATTCCTTTAAAATGCGGCGAACCGGAACATTACCCGTGCCATGGAAAGGCGAATATACGATTTTGATATCCTTGGCAACAGCCTTGATTATTTCAGGATGAATAATCTGCTTCTTAAGCTCTGACATATAAAGGTCATCAATTTCGCTGCCGATTACAACGTAAAGACCTTTGGAAAGTGCCTCGGCTTTGTCCATTGTCTTAACGTCAGCGTAGTTCGTAACTGCCTTAACTTCATTAATGATTTCTTTATCCTTGGGAGCGGTAACCTGTGCGCCGTCTTCCCAGTATACTTTATAGCCGTTATACTCGGGAGGGTTGTGACTTGCCGTAACCACAATTCCGGCAATACAGTTCTTTGTGCGAAGTGCAAAAGAAAGCTCGGGTGTAGGTCTTAATGCGTCAAACACATATGCCTTGATACCGTTTGCGTTTAAGCAAAGAGCAGCTTCGTCGGCAAATTCCGGTGACATGCGGCGTGAATCATATGCAATTGCAACTCCGCGGTCCTTTCCGCCCTGCTTCAATATATAATTGGCAAGACCTTGCGTAGCCTTTCTGACCGTGTAAACATTCATACGGTTTGTACCCGCGCCGATAATACCTCTGAGGCCGCCGGTACCAAATTCAAGATCTTTGTAAAATCTTTCATTGATTTCGTTCTCGTCATTGGCAATTGCCTTAAGTTCAGCCTTTGTGGCATCGTCAAAGTACGCATCGTTCAACCAGAAATTGTACTGCTCTTTTACATTCATAACTCTTTCTTCCTCGCTTTATACATAATCAATAATTTACTTAACAGAAATTTAAGCATAACATTTTTACACAAAAACCATTGAAATTATAGCGAATGAACATTAACAAATCAAGAGGAATAACCCTTATTTACGTTTATTTTATCCTTAACGGCTCCGAAATAAGACCAGTCCTGGTGCCACGGTAAATAAAGCAATTTTGTAAGGTTACAATTTTTGCATTGCATATTGCGGCATACATTACATCATTAAGCCTAACAAGAATCCCGCTCAGTTCAACATGCGATACCCCCGAAAACCTCCGTGAAACATCCATTCTCGGAACACCCTCATATTTGTAAAGGCACTCGTTGCCGTCAATATTTATAAGCAAAGCTCTCTCATAAAAAGCATTGTCATCGCTTAACAGCAAAGAATATCCTTCAATCATCATTGATTCAAAATCTCTCGAAAATTTCCCGGAATTTCCGGCATATTCCAGTTCAAAAAGAACATCATCGGTTACCTTCAGATTATATAAAGATGCATTTAGCTGATTATGCATCAAGGCAGGCTCATAACTTGCCACGCAATATTCCGACTGCGGTGCCATTCTTTCGTCATAGCAGTCATACACAAGATATTTATTGTAAAAAGAATCTCTTATATCCGAAAACGGGTTAAGTTTTTCGTCAAATGCCGGGGTGGGATGCTGTTTGCGGGAATATGCGCAGTCACACTTCATCGACAAATTATTTAAAGATACATTCCTGTAGCCTTCATTATTTATCTTTAAACCGAATTCAAATTCGGCAAGCACAACAGGCAATTCTGTATTAAACCCACCGACCCTTTTGAAAAGATCCTTATCAACCATCATGCATAAACTTGTAACTGCCGTAACATTTGCAGGGTAATATAAAAAATCCTCTTTAATAAAATCATCCGTTTCGGATTCATTTTCATGAACGCCTTCGGTCTCTTCGGGTGAGCATGTATACCCTTCAAACTTGTGCACCGGATATATTGCATTATTAAAGATGCCCGCAGACACTACCCTGTTATCGTTTGAAATAATCTTGCATGAAACAGCACCGGTAAAGGAATAATCCAATGCTTTTTTCAAGTATCTTATGTATAAATCATCAAAAGATGTGTCATTTATTAAATCTGAACTTAATAAATAAAGGATGTTTCCGTTTGCTTTAGTACATATACTGTTAAATTCAGCGCTGTTTATTGCATATTCCGTACAGAACACTTCTGTTTCGCACCCAAACTCCAACGACTGCAGCTTAAGCTTTAACGATATTGATTCAAGCATATCTGCGGGAATTGTTTTTCCATGTATAACAACAGTTATTTTATTTGTACTTTTTTCGGGTCTTCTGCATTTTTTAGCAAATTCCACAGCCTTTTCATCCGTAATGCGATTGTTTGAATAGTCGCTTACATGAACTAATATTTCGTCAACATGGCGAACCGCAGTTTCTGCCGTTGTGAGGTCTTTAAATATATATCTTAATAAGTTATGGTAAAGGCTCTTTACTCCGGTAAGATTTCCGGTCCATCCGATATCTTTAAAGCCGGCTCTCTTAATTGCAACTATATTGCAAAAATAGAAATGTGAAATGAATGCATGCGGCGACCAGTCAGGCTTAAAATACGGATTATGACGGCTACCGTTTTGAATTTTCCCGTAAATCATTTCCGCACCGTCATCAGGCGTTGCAATATCTTCATCGCCATAGACAATCGAACAATCGGGAAATTCCATAAATTTTTGAGCAATCAGATACAAGGCGGATTCCGAAAGCTCACCGTTCACAAAAATAATGATATCTTCGATATACTTTCGAATCGAAAAATTATCACGTATTTTTTCCATGGGAACAATGTGAAATGTTACATGGTCGATTCTGGTGACATACTCGCATAAAGGCGTCCGAAATAAATCTTCGGGCGCCCCATATCTTTTTGTATCATTGGATACACTCATATCAAATTTCGGCAGTGAAAGCTCACGTTCGCTAATCCACGCATCAAAAGAGCGAAGCTTTTTTGCAAGGCTCCTTGAGTATTCAGCGATGTCCCTTTCACGGTTCTTTTTGTCAAAAACTTCCTTTAAACCCATTTTTACATTCTTTCAACCAATGACTTGACAACAGGGGTTACTGTAAGATTTGCTTCAAAAGAATTTATATCGCGATCCAAATATCCCTTTAAATCAAGCACAATATTCGGGTCATTTGTGGTGAACAAATACACGCCTTTATGTTTACGCCTGCCGTTCGTGATTACACGTTTAAAACCGTTTAGCTTAAAATCCTTTCCGTTAACCGTAACAGAATCTATCGACACGATACACGAAGACATCAAAGGATCCAGTCTGATGGTCATTTCGTTTTGAGGAATCAATGTCTTTACGCATACCCGATCATCGGGAAGATACGCATTATTCACAAACTCCGATTTTGCCTCCGAAAAAGAGCTATCTTCCAGCGGACGGTAAATTTGAAACCGAAATACAGGGTTTTCACCTTGTTTTAATAAATCAATGCGTTTTTTGCCCATTACCTCGAACAGAGAAGCAAGTGACCGCATATCGCCCGTAACCTTGCTTTGAAAGGCTTTTTCGGCCTCAACAAGAGCCTTATAACCTTCTGAATCTATCCCCGTTTTATCGCAAATTAAATCGTAATTAAACTTCCCGCGCTTTCCGGATGTAATAAAATAAGTATGTAACGCTCTGCATACAATCTCATTTGCCGGAATGACTTCTTTTTCGCTCCATTCGTAATCAATGAGAGTGTATGTGCCGTCGTCTTCGATAAGAAGATTGTCAAAAATCATATCCCTATCGGATACAACGGATTTTTCGTTGTAAGATACAAGCCCGATATACTTATCAATAAGTCTTAAGAAGCCTTCTTTATCATTATTTTTAATAAGGTGTTCATCAAGAAGTTGCGTAAACGTAGAACCGTTAACATATTCAAACGCAGCCGTTAACGAATCATCCGAAAGTACGCATTTATTTACATTAAGAGGTGAGCCTTCGAAGCGTTTTGTAAGAAGCTTACAGTACTCGGCCATATTTGCAATATGTGAAGCACCCTCGGGGAATATTGCTTTCTTTTTGATTACACAATCAGATTGAAATCCGTATTGCGAGGCATCGCAGCTTTCCAAAGTAGTCACAATTGCGTATTCACGTGCACGTTCATTGGAAAATTTGGCATAATCGATATTAAAATCGTCACCCAGCACTACAAGATACGAGTTTGAAAACGTAGGAAAAAGTCCATCTTCAATAAGCGTATCGTACGCATTCTTTTCATCAAAAAGCAACAGTCTGTCGCGGTCGAAATTGCGCAGATTATCGGTAAGCTCGCCTGCTTTGGGCAAACGTTTATCCGAATAAAGCGTATGCATAAGCTTATAATCCGGATAAGGATAATAAAAATGATAATTACTTATACCCGCACTATTAAATATACTTTCCAGTGCAGGCCTTGAAAAGGTCATAACACGTTCAGACTTATCGTAACCGGTAATGCCTTTAAAACAATCCCCTATGTGATCTTCAGTGCAGCCGGCAAAGTATTTCAACCCCAGACGGTTTTCAATTGCAATAATCAAACGGCCCCCCGGCTTTAAATGCTTATTTAACATTTTTAAGAATTCTTCATAAGGCTTTTCGCCTTCAATATAGCACTGTCCGTACTCAAAAACACCTATCAGGCACACATAGTCAAAGTCGTTCGGAAGGTCTTTCTCAACATCCGAAAAATTGCCGACCGAAATTGTTAAATTGTCCGCATTACTGTGACGATGAGCATTTATAAGACTGCGCTTTTTAGAAAGATCGCAAGAAACAACCTCACCTGCATTTTGCGTAAAAACCCCCGTAATTGCGCCACATCCGGCACCCACTTCAAGAATCTTATCTGTTTTTTTGAACGGAATCCATGAAACAATGTTTTCCCTGACATGCGAAAAATGATACAACACCGTCCAGTCAAGGCGTTTGGAAATCACACTGTTATACTCTTCTTCGGAATACTCTTCAGCAATCTTTAAGAGTTCATCTTCCACGGTTCCATCCGTATAAAGATCGGTTCCGCAATACTTGGAAAGGTCAAGCTTAACCTTGCCAACATATTCAATTAAATCACGGTTCACATTTTCTGCCATTATTTTTGCACCATATGCCTTATGAAATCATTTAATATCAGTCGTTATCCTACTGTTCATGTCGTAGAAACCTTCTTTATTCTGTTCGGAAATTACAGTAATCGAAACTGCATCATAGAGTCTGTGATATACCGTAAACTCATCCTTTTTGTAGCCGGTAAGGCCAAAAGAAAGAATGTACTCGCCGCCCTGCAAATCAAGTCTTTGGGTAAATGAGACGGTAACCGTTTTACCGGCTTCGATCGTGTCAAAGAAAACCCGTTCATACATTGTGTTAGTGCCGCATATTTCGGTTCCCTTAACATTTTTAACCGTAAAGGCAAATATCGGCTGATTAACGCTTTCTTTAAATTTAGCCGTAAGCTTAATGGTAAATTCCGAGCCTTTGATAAATGAATCCGTTGTAAGATTTTTGTCATCATACAACGTTATGTCCACGTACTCGGCTTCTTTCGATCCGTATTCCAAGACATTGGGATTATTGACCCCCGATATTGCACCCGGCCTAATATATTCCGATGTATCTTCCGCATCATATTGACCTACAAGAATACGCTTATATATGTCTATCATTTCTTTCGGTGCACCTTCGGAAACCTTATCGCCCTTATTCAGCACCATAACACGATCGCAGTATTTGGCAATCGAGCTCAAATCATGTGACACAAAAATAATTGTTTTGCCGGCCTTTTTGAATTCTTCAAATTTGTGATAACATTTTGACTGAAAGAAAACATCTCCGACAGACAACGCCTCATCGACAATCAAAATTTCGGGATCTATGTTTATGGCTACCGCAAAAGCAAGGCGCACAAACATTCCCGATGAATACGTTTTTACCGGCTGATAAACGTAATCACCGATATCGGCAAATTTTAATATTTCCGGAAGTCTTTCTTTTATTTCAGCATCCGAAAAGCCCATCATCGTTCCGTTTAGGAAAACGTTCTCGATTCCGTTATATTCGCGATTGAAGCCGGCTCCAAGTTCCAGCAAAGCCGAAATTCTTCCGTTAACGGTTACCGAACCCGATGTCGGATTGAGAACACCCGTTATTATTTTCAACAACGTCGATTTACCCGAACCGTTAGTTCCGATAATGCCAATTGTCTCACCCTTATATATATCAAGATTTATGCCGTTAAGAGCATTATGCGGCGTATAGAGCTGCTTCTTTTTGCCCAAGCCGAATGTATCGGCCATACGGTTACGATTTGAAGCATAGAGCTTGTATGTTTTTACTACGTCCTCAACTTTAATGGCAATTTCTTTGTTATCTCCCATAAATCCGTCCATAAATCTCCGTTTAGTTGTGGCATAGGCTATGCCGCAACGTTTATTTTTAGCTTATAAAACGTCTGCAAACGTAAGCATAAGTTTTTTGAAAATCTTTCTGCCAATCAGCATGAACACACCCACAAAGCACCAGAAATACAGCGTATACTGCCAATCGTTCAAAAAGAAGGTATGATTGCAAATTGTATTTCTATATCCGCCAACGATATACGTTACGGGATTTAGCTTTATTACAAACTGCCACTTTTCGGGTATTTTTCCGAGATTCCACAATATAGGCGTTGCCCACATTCCTATCTGAAGCACAATCTGAATCAACTGATTCAAGTCTTTAAAGAACACCACTATTGACGATGTTATATAAGAAAAAGCAAGCACCAGCATAAACATGCAGAAGCTGTAATACAGAAGCTGCAGCGTATGTACTCCGGGATAATATCCGTACACGCACCCGATTACTATCAGCACGCACAAAAAGAAAGCGTGTATAAAAGTAGCCGCAACAATCTTAACAATCGGAAGTATTTCAACCTTAAACACAACCTTCTTTACAAGATAGTCATACTGTAAAAGCGCTAATGTACCGTTTGTAAGTCCTTCCGAAAAATAAAACCACGGAACAAGGCCGGCCGTCAAAAACAAAACATACGGAATCGGAATATCCCCTGCTACAGCCTCAGCTCTCGATTGGAAAATCTTGTCAAAAACAATGTAGTACATCAGCACGGTAATAACCGGCTGCACCATTGCCCATACAGCACCTAAATAGGAGCCTGCATAACGATTCTTAAAATCATTTTTCGCAAGCTTCCATATTAATGAAATTTTGTTGTTATGAATTTTCTTTGACATATTCGGCAATACCGCTCCACTTTGTGTCCTTGTCGCTTAAAATAAGTTCAACTCCCTCTTCTATAGGCCATTCTACGCCAATATCGGGATCATCATATTTTATGCCGCCCTCATCACCGGGATGATAGAAATCAGAGCATTTATAGGCAAATTCCGCATAATCCGAAAGCACCAAAAAGCCATGTGCAAAACCCTTCGGAATAAAAAACATCTTTTTGTTGTCCTCGGAAAGTTCAACGCCAAACCACTTGCCAAACGTTTTTGAACCTTTTCTTAAGTCAACACATACATCATAAACCGATCCGCGAAGTACCCGCACGAGCTTATCCTGTGGAAACTGTTTTTGAAAATGAAGTCCTCTCAATACACCTTTTTTGGAAGCAGACTGATTATCCTGCACAAAAGTCACATCAATTCCGCATGCTTCAAAATCTTTCTGCTGATAGGTCTCAACAAAATAGCCCCTCTCATCGTAAAAAACCTGTGGTGTAATAACTTTTACACCTTCAATTTCGCATGTTTCAACAGTAATTTTTCCCATATTGTTTCAGTCCCGTCGCACGGCGAGACCCGAAGATTATATCTTCGGCACTCCTTTGAAATATTATTTAATGTATGAAGCGTTCAAATATACCGTTTCATCTATTCCCTTTATTTTTCCCCTGTTGGAATACTGCCATATATCATATACTCCGTCATATTCGGGCGGATTGGTAAATTCAGCCATCCACACACAATACTTTTCAATTCTTTTTGACTTCAGGCCTACCAACAGCCTGTCCGATGAAGAATACACACACGGAGTGTATCCCATATTCTTTATTGTCTGGCAAAAAGCCTCGGCAACAAGTGTACGTGTCTCTGAGTCCAGTTCATCGGCACGCGAAAATCCACCGGCCCGATCGAATCTTATGCAAAGCGGATATGTTATATTAACATCCTTGGTAATCTCAATTAATGCGCTTGCTTCTTCAACAGCTTCAACCTCATCAATTGCCTGAGAGAAAAAGTAAGCTCCGACATCAAGTCCCGCCATATATGCCTTCCTGGCGCTTTCCTTAAAGTCGGCATCAACAACAATTGCCCCGTTTGCGGCACCTCTGAAGCCCGCTCTTAGCATCACAAAACGAATACCCGAAGCATACACCTCATTCCAGTCTATGTTGTCATAATTTACATCTGTAGGCAAGTCAATTCCGTATACGCATGCCGGGTCAAAATTTGTTGACGTTAAGACGGTTTTGGAAACGTTTTCGGCAGCGGTCACCACCATGAGGTCTTCTTTTTCGGGCAAAATGTCATCCACGGTTTTCATAAGTGCATCGATTCCCTCAATGGCAAAATACTCAACCGCCTCTTTTACCATAAGTGTTTCCGGTTTCTCGGGAACTGTGTATTCGCTAACAGGCAACAGGCTTATCTCGTAATCGCCGGTCTCAAGATTGTCTGCATAAACCATTCCGTCCATATCATAATCTTTAACGGAGAACTCTTTGGCGCCCTGTTTGAAAACCACTTCAAACATTATGCCTGTCTTTAAATTTCCCTCGTAATCTCTTACAAAAACGCGCGCATCCTTTTCAACGCTCACACACGCTATCGACAAATCACAGATTTTTTCCATGATTCGCTTTGCCAATGTGTCAGATTCGTTATCAAAGAAACCGGGGTCATTCTGCCAGGCATACAAGTCACCGCCTATACGCGTAAAGCCTGCATCGTTTGCAGACGTCGCAGGCTCAACTTTTGATTCACTGTATGAAGAAGCTGTATCATTCTTCAGGTTGCGAATTTTATCAAGGTTTGCAACGACAACTATCGCGACAATCGATATGCACAAAAGAAATGTCAGCAATATGACCGAATTTTTCAGTCTAGAGTCCATTTGCAACCTCTACAAGATATTTTCCGTAATTGGTTTTTGTAAGCGGTTCAGCAAGTTTTAAAAGCTGTTCCTTATCAATAAATCCACGTTTAAAAGCAATTTCCTCTATACAGGAAATGTAAAGTCCCTGACGTTTCTGAAATGTAGCCACAAAGTTTGCGGCATCCAGCAAAGCATCATGATTACCTGTATCAAGCCAAGCAAAACCACGTCCCATGGTCTCGACATTTAATGTTCCGCGGTTTAAATACTCATTGTTGATGCTGGTAATTTCTATCTCACCGCGAGCGGAAGGCTTAACATTTTTGGCAATTTCAACAACATCATTATCGTAAAAGTAAAGCCCCGGAACCGCATAATTGCTCTTGGGGTTTTGCGGTTTTTCTTCTATGGAAATTGCCTTGCCGTCAGGTCCGAACTCAACAACTCCGTATTCACGCGGATCGCGCACATAATATCCGAAAATAGTTGCACCGGGTTCACTCTCTGTTCTTTTTGCCGCATTCTGCAATACTTTTGAAAAGCTCTGACCATAAAAAATGTTATCGCCCAAAACAAGTGCAACCGCATCGTTTCCGATAAATTTTTCGCCTATTATAAATGCATCCGCCAAGCCTCTGGGGTATTCCTGAATTGCATATTCGAAGTTCATGCCAAGCTGACTGCCATCTCCGAACAAGTCCTTAAATGCGGGGAGATCTCTGGGCGTTGAAATAATCAAAACCTCGCGAATCCCGGCAAGCATCAGTGTTGAAAGCGGATAGTAAATCATCGGCTTATCGTATACAGGCATAATCTGTTTGGATACAGCCTTTGTGAGCGGATAAAGTCTGGTGCCGGATCCCCCGGCCAAAATAATACCCTTCATATAGTCTCCATTCTGCCTTAACCTTAAGGCTTTAATGTGATTGCATCAAATTCAATCCGTAATAATCATTTACCCTTATACATTTCTTCGTAGTACTTCTGGTAATCACCGCTTGTAACGTTTTTCATCCATTCTTCATGTTCAAAGAACCACTGGATTGTAAGTTTGATGCCATCTTTGAACATTGTCTCGGGATACCATCCGATTTCAGCTTTAATCTTATCGGGAGCGATTGCATAACGGCGGTCATGTCCCTTACGGTCTGCTACATATGTAATCAAATCTTTATTAATGTAAGCTTTTCTGGGATCGTTTTCGGGAAGCATTTCCTGAAGTGTTTCCAAAATAATGTTAATGATTTCAATGTTCTGCTTTTCATTATGTCCGCCGACATTATATGTTTCAAAAAGTCGGCCCTTATTGATAACCATATCAATTGCCTTGGCATGGTCCATAACGTACAGCCAGTCACGGACATTTTTGCCGTCACCGTATACGGGAAGTTTTTTGCCGTTTAATGCATTATTGATAATAAGCGGAATAAGCTTTTCAGGAAACTGGAACGGTCCGTAGTTATTGGAGCAGTTTGTGATATTTGCGGGGAACTTATATGTATCCATATAAGACTTTACAAGCATATCCGAACTTGCCTTGCTGGCCGAATACGGACTGTGCGGTGCATAAGGAGTTGTCTCGTAAAAGAAACCGCCATCCTCCTCTAACGAACCGTAAACCTCATCGGTAGATACATGCAGGAATCTCTTTCCCTCTTTAAAACTGCCATCGGGAAGTTCCCACGCAGCCTTGGCGTTATTAAGCATCACCAGAGTACCGAGCACGTTTGTCTGCACAAAAACTTCCGGATTTCTGATGGAACGGTCAACATGGCTTTCAGCGGCAAAGTGCACCACAACATCAACATCGTTCTCGGTAAACACCTTCTCGATTGCAGCGCTGTCACATATATCGGCGCGCACAAAAGTATAATTTTCACGGTTCTCAATATCCTTCAGATTTTCAAGGTTTCCGGCATATGTAAGCTTGTCAACATTGATGATACGAATATCATTGTCATATTTATTAAACATATAATGAATGAAATTTGAGCCGATAAAACCGGCGCCACCCGTAACTAAATAAGTACGCATATATTTTCTCCTACTCTTATAAAATCATTTTAATAATGCTTTCAAGCAGTCTTTAATAACCTCTTTAATAGCATAAATAACTCAAATTAAGATCAACGTTTCCACTGATACCGCTGATGCTGCCCGAACTTGAATACTGCCATACATCATATCTTGTAAGCGTGTACGTAGGCTCCGAAGCATACTGTGCCAGCCAGATTGTGTAATCTGTAAGCTTTGCAGTGTCAATATAATTTGTGAACCAGTTCTTGTTGGCATATACGCCCGCCTTGTAACCGGCATTTGTAATTGTCTGGCAGAAAGCCTTAACAATCGCTGTTCTCTGCGCCTTTGTAAGGTTATTTGCACGTCCGCCGCTTGCGGCTTCAACGTCAATGAATATCGGGTATGTAATCTTATAATCACCGATTTGCTCAAGCACCATCGATGCCTCTTCAACAGCCTCAGCTTCGGTCGTAGCCTGGGTAAAGAAGTAAAGACCGATTTTTATTCCCGCTGCAGATGCATTCTTTATGTTGGTAGCGAACTTGGAATCTTCCACCAATCCGCCAACCGTCGAGCCTCTGAAGCCCGAACGGATAATTGCATACGAAACGCCGCTGTTCTTAACCTTCTCCCAGTCTATCGTTCCGTTCCAGCTGGAAACGTCAATTCCGAGTTCTCCGGCACCGGTCTTTAACTCACCCGAACTTGCAAAACTGTATTTTGCTCCGAGAATTACCTGCTCACCGGTTACTTTCCTGCCGTTTTCGTCAAAATAATACGTCTTGCCGTCAAGATTCCACCAGCCGGTATATTTGTAAGACACTTCAGATTTTCTGTACAGCTTTTCGGCTGTATAGTAGTCCGCATAAGTTGCCTCAACATATGTTTTATTGGCTGTATCATAAACATAAAGCTGATTGCCGGCAGTGTCTGTTAATTTTGTTTCTTTATCGCTTGCAGGATTCTGATATACATAAACATCAAGTTCATACATTATCGTCGGATTAGACTTTAATGCGGCTGAAATAATCGTTTTACCTTTGGCAACCGCAGTTACAATTCCGTTTGCGTCAACCGTTGCAACCGAAGTATCCGATGACATATATGTTACCAGTGAAGTAATGTTGCCTTCGCTTCCGAAAGTTTTCATTTCGAGAGGATCTCCGCCCACAAACACAACCTTGGGAACATCCCATGCAAAAGTGATCTTTATGGTATTTACTGTAATCGAAGCCTTTCCGGTAACAGTTGAACCGTCGCTTAATTCAGCAGTATAAACGACATTTGTGGTACCTGTTCCGGCCGCCTTAACATTACCGCTCTGATCTACAGTTACAACTGCCGCATTTTCAACGGACCACGCATACGATTTAACCGTAAGCGCACCTTCCGGCTCAACTTTAACCGATGACTTGGCAACGGTTGTTGAATTGGGTGCAGTCTGACCCTCAGGCATTTTGCCTCGTCCGGGAAGCGTAAGCTGTGCAGCATCAAGCGTAACCGTTGCCTGTACCTGCGGCTTAGGTGTAGGTGTAGGCGTCGGTGTTGGGGTCGGTGTAGGAGTCGGTGTAGGAACCGGCGTGGGCTCCGGCGTAGGCGTCGGTGTAGGCTCCGGCGTAGGCGTCGGTGTGGGCTCCGGCGTAGGCGTCGGTGTAGGCTCCGGTGTGGGTTCCGGCGTGGGCTCGGGCGTGGGCTCGGGCGTGGGTTCCGGCGTAGGCTCCGGCGTAGGGTCCGGCGTGGGGTCCGTTTCATCGGCCTTAACCGGTGCATTTAATATACTTTTCCCATTAAGTGCAGCAATTTTAACCGTAAGATTTTCCGCAGTTTCCATCTTTTTACGAATCGTGGAAACCGGGTCTTCAATTGTTGCACGATCTTTTATTTCATCATATCCGTCCGAAACAAGGAGTTTCTGCGACATTACGTATCCGACCGTATCTTTATTTGCAGACTCGACTTCAGTATCCGCCACTTTGGTATCTTCTGTTTTAGAGTCAACCTGCGTAGCTGACTTAATTTCATTCTTTACATCTACTTTTTTGTAATCAAGCTCACTTTTTACCGTAATTGACTGTTTCTCCGGTGCAAACTCATAAAGGGTGTCATATCCGTCAAGTTTTATAAGTTGAACCGTATACTTTCCGCCCGAAAGCTCGGGAATATAAACGATACCGTCTTTATCTTCATCCGTTACCGTTGTTTTCTTGCCATCGGAATCCGTTATTTCAAGCTCGAAAGGAACATTGGCAATAAGCTTATTCTTGGAATTTACGATTTTTATCTTCAAATCCTTAAGAATTGATGTCAGCGTTGCCGATGCGGTTGTAGTGCCCTCGGGCGTATCCGCTTCATTGTATTCATAAGCATGAATAGCTTCGTTAATCTCGGCAATTCTTAAGCTCTGGGCATCTGTTATTTCAGTAATATGCTCGCCACCTATCAACCCGATTTTCTGAACATTTGTACCGACGTCGGCAAAAGAAACTTTAACTTCTTCAGGCTTGTTTTTATTTAAAACTATAATTCCGGCAACTATAAGGAAGATTGCAATCAGAATGCCGAAACCCGTAAGGAGTTTATTGGCAAATCCGCCCAAAAAATCCGATGAGCCCGTATCTTCATCATCGTAAAACATCTCGTCGCCCTTTTTGCGTCGATGGAACAGCTCAAACGATGACTCCGGTTCGGGACCGTCACTCTCATAAGTATCGGCTTCATAAGGCTCATAGGCCGGCTCTTCATATTCAGACTCTTCATACGTAGGTTCTTCGTAAACGGCTTCTGCGAATGCGGCCTCTTCGAATACTGTTTCTTCAGGCAAAGACTCTTCACACGCCTTTGCCGCTTCAAATGTTTCAAAGGGCTCGCCGTTATCACGTTCCTCAACGGTTTCAAAGTTATCGCCGCTTTCGGTTTCTCCAAGAACTTCAAGAATCTCACCGTCTTCGGTTTCTTCAAGTATTATTTCGATTTCCTCGCCGGCCTCGTTTTCGTCTATAAAAAGTTCAACCGGTTCGCCTTCCAATTCCTTGTTATCTTCAAAATTCATGTTAATCCCGAATTCATATCCGATTAGATTTAGCAGTCGTCAGCAAGACTCCGGCTACGGATACGTCAATCAATATTGTGGCAAAAATCAATATATTTTCATGCCTTTATCTATGACCTGAAAACGCTTGAAAATATAAGCTTTCCGTTAGGTCACAATACTGAAACATTATACCAAACTATTGGGTTTTATTCAAATTAAAGACATTAGTATTTTTTGAATATTTTCTTAAATCCAAAAGTTTCTGTAGATTTATTTTAAGTTCAATAGTAAAATAGCACGTGTTTAGCACAGAAAGGACTTAGATTTGAAAAAGCCGAATAAACCATTTAAGTTATTTGATTTTTCTTTTTTAAAGAAAACAAAGATTAGCGAAAATGTTCTTTCATTTGTCAAAAGTAATGCGCTGACTCTGGGAGCATTTGTCGCGATTTTGATTGTAGCAGTTTTTTGCCTTACACGTCTGGTTAACTGGAGCCACAAAACGGTAAACGTCGATACCCCGTCCGAGGATGATTTAACATTTGCAACCGAGTACGTTGATTACCATTCGTTCATCGCCGATGAAAACCGTGCTCTCGCAGAAGACGACGGTGTCAACACCATTGTTCTGTTCGGCAACAATTACCTGACACGTAATGCCGAGAAAAGCGGCGTAACGCTCGAAAGGCTTATTAAAGACAAATTACCCGAAGCCAACGTAATTTCACTTGCGGTCGAAACATCGTATGTCAGTGCGCAATGCGGAAGTGATGTACACGATATTTTTTCGCTTCCTTCATTGATAAATGCCCTGACGACAAATAATTTCGAGTCCATCGAATATGTCTTACCATACATGTTTTCCAATGATACCGAGCGGCAAAACTTTATGGACAACATTACTTCTATAGACATCGGCTCAGTTGATACTGTAGTTTTTGCTTATTCAAGTCTTGACTATTCGGCCGGTCTTCCGATAGATGACCCCGAAAACCCCAGTGCCCCGACAACTTATCTCGGCGGATATTCCGCTGCCATTATGGAGCTTCAGCAAAATGCACCTTGGATTACCATTATGGTTGCCTCGCCCTTCCAGGCCTATACCTTAGATCTTGAGGCCAACGATTGGACGCCTTCATCGGCCTATACTTACGGATACGGCAATCTTGCAAGATACTACAACACCTGTTCAAGTGTTACCATGCATTTGGGTGCTTCATTCATTGACAACTATTACTACTTCACAAACGAAAGCAACCTGGACACCTATGTTAAATGTTACGATCTTACCGAACGTGGTGTTTTACTTTACGGAAATCACATAGTAAACTTTATTAAAAATCACTTTAAATAGTATATTTTGCGGCAAAAGCAAGCCCCCGGATTCATCAAAATCCGAGGGCTTTTTGTGTTGATGTTATATATTTCCCATAATGTTATCGGTATGCTCACTGATAATATATTTCGGTCTTCCCTTCACTTCTTCGTAAATCTTAGCTATATAGTGACCGATTATTCCAAGGCTGGTCATAATGGAACCGCCAATCAAAAGAAGCATTATCATAATTGACGGATATCCGGAGGCTGAAACACCTTTAAAATAGCTTATTAATGCATCTATCAAAACGACTATTCCAAGAAACGTAATTCCGACGCCCAAATATGTTACCACCTCAAGCGGAAGTGTACTGAAGCTTGTAGCGTTATTAATTGCATATCTTGCCAGACTTTTTAATGACCACTTTGTATTCCCGAACTGTCTTTCCTGAACCTCATATTCAACCTTTGCGGTCTTAAATCCAACCCAGAAAGAAAGAGCCCGGAAAAACGTATTGCATTCTTTCAACTTGTTAAGTTCATCTACAACCTTACGATCGAGCAGTTTGAAATCAGACGTGGCGCGCATATCCATTTTGATAAGTTTACTCATAATCTTATAAAATGTACCTGCCGCAAGCTTATGGAACAGGCTTTCGCGACCCCTGTCCGTCTTTATTCCTTCAATTACGTCATAGCCCTCACGCCATTTTTCAACCATCGCGTGAATAGTCTTGGGCGGATGTTGCAAATCACAATCCAGAACCACACATGCATCACCGGTTGCGACGCTAAGCCCTGCAAATATAGCCGCTTCCTTTCCGAAGTTTCGGCTAAATGAGATTCCCTTTACCCTCGAATCTTTTTTTGATGCCTGCCTGATTTTTTCGTAAGTGCCATCCTTCGATCCATCGTTTACGAAAACAAGTTCGTAATCAAAATCCTCTCCCGAAAGAGTCTCGGTCAAAACCTTTACAGTATTGTCGATATTTTCTTCTTCATTATACGAAGGAAGAATAAGTGAAATAAGGCTCATGCGATTTCTCCTTTATCTTTCGCGTGTGATTTTCCCGTCTGCGACTCTGTAAATAATGTCGCACTTTTCAATTGTCTGAAGCCTGTGTGCAATAATAACAAGCGTTTTCTTTCCATGAAGTGAATTTATCGATTCCATAATTGCGGCCTCGGTTTCATTGTCAAGTGCCGATGTTGCCTCATCCATTATCAAAACCTCTGGATCGCTGTACAAAGCTCTGGCTATACCGATTCGCTGACGCTGGCCACCCGAAATACGTATTCCGCGCTCACCGATTTTTGTGTTAAGACCTTCCGGAAGTCCCTTTACAAACTCATCAAGATGTGCTTCTTTCAACGCTGCCCATACAAGATTATCATCTATATCTTCATCGGATACGCCAAAGGCAACGTTGTGACGTATGTCCGTATCAAGCATATATATCATTTGAGGAATATATCCGACATTTTTGAGCCACGATTTATATACATCCTTTATGTCCGTATCGTCCACATAAACATTTCCGCACTGAAGTTCCAACAGTCCCAACATAATGTCAACAACCGTTGTCTTACCGGCACCTGTAGTCCCGACAATACCCACAGCCGATGCAAGCGGTATTTCCATTGACGCATGATCAAAAATAAGTTTGTCTGTTTTAGGGTAACTGTATACAATGTCCTTTAAGAAAATGCTCTGCTTAATATCAAACTTTTCAGGCGCCTGCTCTGCAAACGTCATATCATTGTTTTCGGCCTCAATACCCTCTAAGAGGCGATCCCTGACCTCTAAAAAGAAAGGTTCGCAATATGCAATGGCATTAAGTTGATTGTTGATTTTATTGGCGCTCGGCATCAGTTTTACTGCCGCAACCGCAAATGCACCCAGTATCGGAATATCATTCGAAAGATCTCCGCCCGACAGCACCTTTACAAGCATGTACCCTATCATGCCCGCCACGCAAACCGTTTCAATCAAAAGTTTCGGTGTATTATTGTACAGTGAATAACGCTGAACCGCATTCACATAACCGTTTCCGCACTGCTTATACTCTTTAATAAAATATTTTTCTTTATTTCCGATTTTAACTTCCTTTATGCCGACAACCATTTGCGATATCCACTTAAACAGCAGTGAATAGTAATTCTGATTATCTTCACCTGCTTTATGCATTACGGGTTTTAAGATTTTTGTAATCACAAACATCGTCGTCAGCAAAAGAACGCCTATTACAATACACATAACAGGCTCCACAAACACCAGCACAATTACGAGTGCCAAAAAGACAATGGATTCCGAAGCAAGCGTCAAAAGTGCCAGTATCAATGCATACATGTTGTTGACATCGGATGTGATATTTCTCTGCACAACGGTCGTATCCGCAAATAAATAGTACTCATAGTTTTTGCGAAGATAGTTTTTCATCAATCGTTCCGACGTTGCAAACTGATTGCGATATACAAACGCGTATGTGGCTTTCCACTGCAAAAACAAATAAATATTCTTCACTACAAAAGCCGCAATCAATAAGGTCATAACGACAATGGTAAACGTTTTGTGGTTGGTAAAGCCCAGAAAATTAAAAGCCCACGATGCATATTTATTGGTTGCAACGGCATCCGGGGAAATAACAACAGCAACAACCGGAAGCACCAAAGCTATACTTGCGGTTTCCAAAGCTGCGCCGACAAGCATCATCAACACCAACCAGACAATCTGTCTTTTTTGTTTTTTGTCAAGTAAAGGTAATACTTTTTTTAAAATCATTCTGTCAAACCTGCTTTTCTATGTGTAATTTACGTAATCGATTCCAATGTATACCGTTGCATCAAGGTACAAATCATATCCATCAATAGTTTTAACATACTCAAATTCAAAATCCGAAAGAGGTCTGTCAAATTCCGTACCCTCTTTTACAAAAAGGTATGGGCAATGATACTCATGTAACGTATCTACCAGTCTCTTTGTATCCACAACATCCAAAGAAAGGACATACTGCATCTCGCTGTCTATACGATTATAGTCATTCTCAAGAAGCGACCCCCGGCCATACGGAAGCGATACATATGCCGAATACTGTCTCACATAATTCACAAATTCATCGGGCACGCACACACGAATCTCGCGACCGTCGACCCTTATGTCATCGCATAACTTCACAACGGTATCCGGCACGTGATAAATATTTTCTGCCCTGGAATAATTAACGTTTGCATACAAAAACTTTCCGGAAACAAACAATATCATCAGAGCCGCTGCAAAGAAAAACGGTCGCCATTTTTGCGGAAGTTTAAAAATAACCTCAACCATCGTGAATGCGATAACCACTCCGACCGGAACAAGCCACAATATTCTGTATAAAATTTCCCCGTCGGAAAAATATTTAAAATAAACCATCCAGCCCGGAAAAAAGTATACACCAAGCACCATTGCCGGATACCACACAAGTAATGACTTCTCGGTACTTTTCTTCATGCTTAATGCAAGATACATCATACATACAAGAAGGATCAGGAACAAAAAGCCGTTTCCCATGTAAAAAGATAGATTATCTAGAATCGGTCTGTAATCCATGTTTCACATATCCCTCCTAATACACAATATATGCAAGAATCACTAACATTGCCGGTACTGCCGACATTGCGATTAAAATTCTTTCAATCCACGGCCACTTTCTTACAAAAGCAAATACCAGTATAAAGAATACCATCATAACGGCCAAAGCATTTCCGAAAATACTCATAAGTGCAGCCGCTGCGCATGTAATGAATAAACTTATGCATTCGTAAACGGCAACACGCTGCGCATTTGCGCTTTCGTGCTTTCTTAAAAGTCTTAAGAAAAGATATATCATAAACGGAACAACAACACCCGCAAGACACGCTTTACCCTGTCTGGAACGTGTCAGCAAAAAGGTTTCCTGCACGGCCGTTGAAACATTTGAAAAAACAGCAAAAAAAGCGTATATGCACAAAAACATAAAGCGCTTTTCGCGATTATCCTTATAAATCAGCTTGGAAATTTCCCAATAAATAACATATGATATTATTATTATAAAAGGAGATACTACCGAATGTGCGACGGCAGCTGCATTTACCCCCGTAAATCTTGCAATACATGCAATCCAAATAGGGAACGGTGCCAAAGCATATCTTAAAACGATTCCCGAGGAAAAGCCTGTATATGCGTCAAGTACGTACATGGTATCCGAGCCGTCCGCAATCTGTGAAACGGCAACATAGTAAGCGTCATCTCCATCATTGAAAGCATATGCAATCGACATATACACCTGAAAAACAACCAAGGCAATAAACAACAACAGATAAAATAACTCGTATCCTTTGATTGCACTGATTTCCTTTGCCACACTTTTTTGCAAATCTGTGTGCTTACGATTGTGAAAAAACTTAAGTGCCCCCAAAATCCCGCCTGAGACTGCAGCAAGTAATACAACTATTTCGTATACCGTTAAAAGCTGGCTTAATTTTTTGCCGCCAATGACATAAGGCACCGCGCATATATAAAACAGTACCCAGTCAATCATTAAACCCATAATAACGCAAAGTACTGCATTTTCGCCCTTTTTGGCGAAACAAGACCCGGTTAAAAAAGGAATAACCAGCAATATTAATGCAATATATATAGCCTGAATTGCCGTCATTTTTCGCCCTTCTTTCCCACTTGTTTATTCTCGATTTAATTTTTCGGCCTTGATTTGCTGTTTTTGTCTTTTAATATCAGCCGTTTTTCTTATTGTAAGTACTGACAGTCCCAATACCGGAACCGATGCATTAAAAAGAGAATTCAGATAGTCAAAGCCGCCCGCCGTAAACACGGTTGCATAAAGTGCCGTCACCAGCATTATATAAATCACTGCCGCAAAACAGTAGTTTAGACTTTTGGATCTAACATCAAATTTAAGCTTAAGGCCTATTTCAATGAAGCCCAATAATACCAATAAAAGATTTGCCGAATAACCAAACGTAATATATGTTACGGCCCATTTGGAATTGTTAAGCACAAAATTGTCAAGTCTCGTTGCAAGAATCACGTTTTCGGACCGCTTCAAATATTCTGTGGGAGCCATCAGGCCCGGAAGCAGATATCCGGACATATTTCTGACGAGAGTTTTAACTATTACGCCCGGCTTACGTTTAAACGCATCCGATATAAATATCCCGTACAATTCTTTCATCTGCTCGGAAGAATAATTTTCTTCGAATTTGTGCATCAAAACACTGTTAAAACATTCGGGCGAACCGATAGCCTCACTGAATTCCGTTGAAAAATCCAAACCATTATATGCCATAACCCATTCGGATTTATCAATAGTATCCGCTGCCACGCATTCGGTAAATATCAATCCCGGTGTTCTTGTTGCCCGCGAATATGCTCCCGAAGTGCATAAAGTCTTATTTAGCAAAAAGCACAATAAAGCAATTCCTATGTAACATACTATTTCCGGGATAGCTAATTTGCGCTTTTTTACAGCCAAACACACTGCAAAAGGAAGCAGAACAACAAAAGCCACATATACATAGTCCGGTTTGAGGATTCCCAAAACCGCAAACATAATAATTGCAAGCGGAAGCATATATGACTTATTGTCACGATAATACCCTATCAAAAACGAGGACATTAACAGCAAAGAGGCAAGAGCTACTGCCTCGGGCCGCACATAAAAGCAGGCATCCAAAACGGGCGCACACGTCACAAAGAAAACAGTCAGTAAAACTCTTCGCAAAATGTCAACCCTGGTGTCTCCGTTCTTTTTTAAGAATCCAAGCAACACCCACATTGATATAAAGCACAATAGCAACTGAAAGAAATACAGCAGCGTTGAATGTCCCAAGGCTCTTATGATAAGCGCATACAGGATACCCATATAATCATCAACAACATATGTTTCAGCCGCAGAAATATAATTATCGGATATAACCGAAGCTCTGTATGCCGATACATTCCCCGCAATCCAGCCGATTGCCAGTACGGTCTGTATCACTGTAACCAGTGCAAAAAACGTTCGGGCAAAATTTTTCCATGTTGTGTTTTCATTAAATGAAAGGCTCTTAAACATGATAGAATTCTTTAACCTTATCAACTACATACTGTACCTCGTCTTCCTTGAGTCCATAGTACATCGGAAGACGTGTAAGTCTCTCACTTTCACGCGTAGTATAAACATCTTCACCATGGAAGCGGCCGAATTTCAAGCCGGCAGGTGCGGTATGAAGCGGAATATAATGGAATGCCGAATAAACACCGTTTTCCTTTAAATAATCAATCAAAGCCGTACGTTCTTCGATATTTGCAGCCTTAATGTAAAACATGTGAGCATTATGTTTACATTCAGCGGGAACATACGGAAGCTCAATTAATCCACGTTCTTTGAGCGGAGCCAATTCTTCATTATACATATTCCAGCAATTTAAGCGAGCTGCGTTTATTTCATCCGCAAGCTCAAGCTGTGCGTAGAGATATGCCGCATTCATATCACTCGGAAGATATGAAGAACCATAGTTCATCCATGTATATTTATCTACCTGACCGCGATAGTATTTACTTCTGTTAGTGCCTTTTTCGCGTATAATTTCAGCTTCTTCGGCCATTTTACCGTCACGTATTAAGAGTGCGCCACCCTCACCCATGCTGTAGTTTTTGGTCTCATGGAAAGAATATGCTCCGAAATCGCCGAAGGTTCCGAGTGCTTTTCCTTTGTATTCAGACATTACACCTTGAGCGGCATCCTCAACCACATACAAATTATGGCGCTTCGCTATATCCAGAATCGTATCCATTTCACAGCCGACGCCGGCATAGTGAACCGGAGCAATAGCCTTTGTGCGCTCGGTAATTGCCGCTTCGATTTTTGTTTCATCGATATTCATGGTATCGGGTCTGATATCCACAAATACAACCTTTGCGCCCCTTAACACAAAAGCATCTGCCGTAGACACAAATGTAAATGCAGGCATAATTACTTCATCGCCTTCCTTTATGTCGCACAGCAACGCCGCGAGCTCAAGGGCATGCGTACAGGAAGTTGTAAGAAGGGCTTTCGCCGTTTTGGTCTTTGCCTCAATCCAGGCATTATCTCTTTTGGTGAATTCGCCGTCGCCGCATATTTTCATATTGTCGACCGCCTGCCTGATGTAATCCATTTCTTTTCCTGTGAATGGAGGCACATTAAATCTGATTTTGTAGTCTGCCATAATTCAGCCTTTCAATATATGATTAATTTGACGTAAATACACACATAACGTTGTCATTGTAGCGTATGCAAAGATTGTATTTCTGTAAAAAATCCTTAAGAATTTCTTGCTTTACCGACAGATTATCTCCCTGCATCTGTTCATATTCGACAGCCGAGATTATCACCGAAGGTATTTTAGCGTTGCCAAGACTTATTGCCATGTCAAGCTCATTCATTTTTTCTTCAAACTTTTGAGCCGTATACGACCTTAAGCTCGGCCATGTGGTTTCGATTGCAGGCTCGGTATTTAAATAGTAACTCATGCCCGGCAACTCACCATATAAAAGAAGTGTTCCGTCACACAAATTTTCATCGAAAAAAAGCTTTGAAATCGTTTCAAGCCTCTCGGCATTTTCCCGTGTGGTCTTCACATGTGCGACAATCGGATTGTTTGTAACATATGTATCCATGGGAGCGTCGACGCCATCTCTGAATACATAGTTTTTGCCGTGCAGAAATGCAAAAAGCACAAAGAAAGCAATCGGAATCGTTGCTGTAAATTTAACACCCTTTAACCACTCATTTCCGCCATTATAATCGGTAAACACTTTAACAATAGTCGGAAATGCTATAAACATACAATTCATTGTTGCATACATGTTATTGTTACCGCCAAGCGGGGTCACAAAAAGCATCACAAGAGAAACCGTTACCAGTATTCTGTCACTTCTGTCCGTCTTTGGAGCAAACATCATATATGCAAAAACCAGATCAACTATCCACAAAGAAACCGCCGTCAAATCTTTCGCCATGGATAATGATGAGAAATTCAAAAAAACGACCTGTGCCTTTCTGAGATAGAGTATATATGCCAATCCCATGGCAGCGCACGCAAGGCCCTTTAACCACTTAAATTTTTGCGGAAATACCTTAAAAAAGATTGCTCCTATTACGCAAAAAAGAATAAGCCACACGGAATATTTGAGACTGTACCAGTACGACGCAATAATACTTTTAACCATATCAATCGCGCTGTAATCCTTGGCTTCCGAAGTCATTCCGAAAAGATCCGATATACCTTTTATGTATTCTCCGTATCCGCGGGTCAACCCTGCCAACACGATTCCCGGAACAAGTCCCGCCAAAAAGCCATATATACATACAAGCGTTTTATGCAGACATTCTTTAAACTTTGTATGCTGATATATGGCATCCAGCCATAAAGCCACAATAAGGACCGTCTGCACAAGATTGGGAAGCCTCACAAATACATTTAAGCCCAGCACAATACCCGCAGCAAAGAGGTACGCATTCTTGCCGCTTATGATGCCCCTGTACAGCAACACCACCGCAAGCACAAAGAAAAAGTATGTAAGATAATTGTACAAAGCAGGGGTCGGACACCAGCAAAGCCCCAGCGCAGCCAATGTAGCCGCGAACACGCCTTCTTTTGCGGCACGAACTTTACCGGTGAAAAAGAAATAAGCAATCAAAGCGGTACCCACTTTGATGAGTCCCGTGTAAATATTCATGCCCAAAAGAGTTCCCGCTCCGGGAAGCCCCATAAGCATATGTCCTGTCAGGTTGGCAAAAAAAGTGGAATAATACCACATCGGAAAAAGTGAATCAATATATTTAAAATTTCCGAGACTATAAGCCGCATCCGTAATATCTATACCGCGATTGACCTTGCAAAGACCGTATATAACGATACAGAGAGGGAAAAGCACTGCCGTCACGGCCGCATATATTCTGTTATTTCTGATGCGGTTAACCGCCTGAATGATTTTAGTCACCATTTATATATCCATCCGCTTTTGAAAAGAGTTTAACGATTTTCGAGTTTCTAAAAATTCTTTTTACAAGGTTGAAAAGCTTAATGCGCCAAAAATCCACAAAACTCGTAACAATATAAACCACCAAAACAGCGGCGATAACCCTTACCAGCATATTACACGCGGGCAAAATACCTGCTCCCGAAATACTGTTAAGTCCCAGCCACTCCGTCCATTTGTAGCGAAGTACCGGTTGCTCGTGTATCAGGTAAACGCCCAATGTCATCGGTGCAAGGAAAGCAACTGTTTTCCCCAAAGGTCCGCGTATTTCTTTTGACAAAAGAACGCATTCGAAAATACCTATCGATGCAATAAGAACAAATATGTGATTATAGTGATACGGAACTTCCTGTATTGTTTGAAGGTGTCCGGTCTTAACATATACAAAATTCAGGCACCACTTTTCCGCAAAAATCAAAAAGCAGAACAGGAAATATATAAGCCCGCCCCCGGAAGCCTTCTTTATAAATGCGCAACCGTACTTTCTGATATAAGCTCCTATCAGGAAGAGTGCAAAAAACCACATGGCATCGTACCCTTTTCTGTCTGTAACCAATGCAACCGGCAGGATTGTCTTAAATATCGACAGCGCACCCACAAACAGGCATAGAACCGTTAAAAACTTCTTTTGGGACATTTTGTCGGCAGCAAGCTTCAGCAAAGGACTGAAAATATACATCACTACGTATGCCGTCATAAACCAATATGTATCCATATTAAGCGGCAGCAAACACCGGACAGTGTCATCTAAACCTAAAGGCGCATCCGACAAATGTAAAAAAAGATTTAAAACATATATTCCGATTGAGTAAAACCACACTTCACAACATAATTCAAAGAGCCGCCCGAAGCGAAACTTCGACTCACACAGTAAATACCCCGAAACAAGCACATAAACATTAACCGCCACAATTGCAAAAGATTCGATAATCCATGCAAGATATGTCATCAATGTTTTGTCGGCATTGAGCGTTCTCAACAGTCCGCTCTTTCCGAATGCGTGAAGCGTTACCACCATCAGCATCGAAAGTACGCGCAGAAACTCTATATTCAGGTTTTTCTTTTTTGCCGCAGAATTCATTCAAGCCCTCCCCGAAGAGAATAATCCACATTCTCTGTCTTCACAAAAAGAATACCGTCCGAAACAAGTGTAGAGCCGGCATCCGGGAATGACGGCATATTTACATATATCTCGTCGTAATAATAGCACGCCTCTTCAGGCTTAATAAAATTAAACGTGCACCCCAAAAAGTACTTAAAAAAGAACTCATAATTTGCAGGTGTATACAACAGCCAGTCGCCGTCAAGTCCCAACATATGATCCGTAACTTTTTGAGTATTGTCCGTAACAGGGAAATTATCATTACCGACCACGCCTATCATGTAAATCGGTATTCCCTGATAGTACCCTTGTGTCTGCTCGATTCTGTCTGCCAGGCGCAAACAGTAAGCATATGTCTTTTCATATTTTTTCTGAAGATTCGAATACGCAATATTGTCAGATACAATATACGAAAAGCAAATCACGAAAGCCGCCAAAATCGTTGCCCACGAAACAACCGCACCGGTTTTGGAATTTTCGTGTTTAAGGCTCTCTGTATTTTCAAGTGTATAATTAATAAATGCTATAGCAAGAATTCCGAAAAACGCCCACTGATAGCGCATCAAAAGATGATAAGTTACGTCCGGTGACACTACCATAATTATGTTAGTGCAAAGCGGAACTGCCACCACCAGTAAAAGCATAATTAAGTAAAACCAAACTTTTTTAAGCCATCCGGCATTTCGGGCCGCAATAAACAGGCAGACTACAAATGTAACCGTTAAAAGAATCACGGCCAAAAGAGCATATCCGTTGGCAAATAATATATGTCCCTTAATCGAGAAGCCCGCAAAATCAACGTACATCTCTCTTAACAGTGCCACAAGCCCGACACGCGCACTGCCTACATTATTGATTCCCTGGTACGAGTCAAGTTCTTTGCCCTGAACTGCCAGCAAGACTTTCAATATAACGTAATAAAGCCCCGCGCCGATAATTCCCATATACAAATATTTAAGTGCACGCTTTATTCCGGTACGCTCAACTTTCTTCTCACCGGCGGCAAAAACCATCAGCACCTTATAAAGGCACAAAAGAATCGCAATCGGAAGGTATGCCTGATATATTCCCATGCTGAAAGCAAGTGCAATGCCTCCCCATATAAAGCCGAATCTGTTAAGTTCAACAAGATATACCGATAAGACGGTCAAAAGAACGCTCAACATATATCCGTCAATCGTAAATGCATACGCAAAATTCGATGCTATTGACGGAAAGGTTACAAGCATAGCCGCAATAAAGACCACGAAAACCGTTCTCTTTACCTTTAAAAGTTTAACAAGAATAACCGAAGCTGCGGAAAGATATATAAAGCCAAGTATCGCATTAAACCACGGGATGGAATAATATGAGGAAATCCCTGTTGCCAGCTTAATAAACCAGCGACCCGAAGTAATGTTGTCGTGAGTAGTGTACATGTACTCCAATCCGTCATGATTGGGGATATCGGATGTCAATGCCACCATATGCGTTAAAATTCCTATGATAAACGTTGACAGAAAAGCAAGCTTTCCCTCTTTGCCAAGCTTTTTATTCAGTTTTTCAAAGAAATTTTCAGGCATCATAATCATCTCATCACGCAAATAATATTTGTATTTATCGAGTTTCAAATAAAGACGCTGCTTTTTCGAAAACATTTAAAGCAATTTCGCGGGCACATTCGGGTTTCGGGTGAAGTCCGTCATGCGTTTTCTCATCAACATTTTGCCCGTCAATAGTAATATCACTGTAATTATCAACAACGAAAATACCGTATTCACGAGCAATTTCTTTTTCGGCATCAACGTAGTCCTTTAAAACTCCACCGCCAAAATCGTATAAATCGCAGTACTTGGAATCAATGAAGCAATGGGTCGGTGTTGTAATAATAACCGTTGCATTTTTAAACCCCGCGCGAATATTTTCGATTACGGTTCGGAGTGCTCCGGCAAATGTTTGCACATCATACCTGTCAAAACTGTTTTCAATCGGAATTCCGATTGAATAATCGTTAACTCCCTGCTCGATGATAACAAACTTCACCGAATCGAAATCAAGCTTACTAATGTTTTGAGCATACTCGCCCCAATACTCACCGGCATACGAATATTCCGGTATATATGACATTTGGACAAACGAAAAATCGTTAAGCCTTGAATCCTTCGACAACGCATACATCGTATATGCCGACAACGTATAGCCTTCACGATTTTCAAGGTCAAAATCGCTCATCGTGGTGCCGCCAAACCCGGCTTTCAGCACATCCAGCCCGGTGTATTCCGCCAAATAGTCGGCTACCGTATCATGATATCCGTCTCCTGCGACAATACTGTCCCCGAAATATACCACATCATACTTTTCAGTGCCCTTAGGCGGTACAATGAGAAGCGGAAGAAAGCATATCGCTGCCAAAACAAATGCAATTATTATTGCAAAAATATTCTTTTTCATGTTTTTGATACAACTTTTTCCCGGACAACGTACTGCGGTGAACTATTCATGCTTATATACATACGTCCGATATATTCGCCTACCATGCCAAGCATCAGCATTATCATTCCGCCGGTAAACACCACTACGCTCATAAGTGATGAATATCCGATTGCGACCTGATTACCCAACACTAATTTTTTAATGATTGTGAAAATACCATACAAAAAGCCCGCAATTGCCATAAGCACACCGCATCCGGTTGCCACACGTAAAGGTTTAACCGAAAAAGCAGTAAAACCGTTTACCCACAAATTCAAAAGTTTTTTGAAGGTATATCCGGATCTTCCGACCTCACGGTTTCTGTGCGTAACTTCAACGTTAACAATATTCTTTGTGGTGCGAAGCACAAGTCCGATTACATACGGAAACGAGTTTTGATATTTTACCATCTCATCAACCACAAATCTTCGCACTGCAAAATAACTTGACACAAACAAGTCACGCGGTTTGCCCAGAAGATGTTCAGCCATTTTTTCATTCATCAGCGTTCCGAAATTGCGAAACAGTGAATGCTTCTTATGAGCATAGCTTGCATATACCGCATCATGTCCCTCTTCAAGTGCGTGGAAAAGCTTACCAACCTCATTAGCCGGTGTCTGTCCGTCATCGTCAAGGCACACCACAAACTCGCCTTTAGTTTCTCTAAGCCCTGCCATAAGTGCGCTATGCTGTCCGAAGTTCATTGCAAAATTTATGCCTGTCACATTATCGTGTTCTTTGACAACCGACTTAATGGTTTCCCATGTACCGTCAGGCGAGCAGTCATTTACAAGGATTATTTCATACGTATATTTTTCAAGGGTTGCCATAGTATCGTCGATTTCTTTGACAACCTTCAAAAGTGTCTGTTCCGAACGATAGCATGGAATTACAAAGCTTACCAAACTCATTTTTACCCTGTACACGCAACCGTCTGGATTTAGCCCCCGTTATCTGTAAACGGGTTGCTACGGATGCGAAATCATGTGATGCGATATATCAGTATGCAAATCAAAAATCCCCTTTGCACAAAGAGCGCATCATACTATAGTATACTCCAAATGCGCCCTTTATTCAAAGGGGATTGTTAATATTTGCTTAAAGATTTCTTAATGCACACGACTTGTACATATCCTGTGTATATGTCTATCTAAGGTATCTTCCCAACACGGTTTTCACGCCATTGGAGCACAACAATGTTTCATTGGAAAGATGAATGTCTCCGTAGCCGCTCGCCACAAAAAAATCAGCGTACTCCGATGCCTGTTCCAAGCTGTCACATACCAGAAATACGTTATTATTCTCGGCCGGTGCATAAATCAAGTCGCTGACGCCAAGGTTAATTATACGATTGCTTTCCAGCTCGGTATCACTGGCAACAGTTTTTACAAAGTGAAAATTTTTGCATTGAAGGCTTTGTGCATCTGAAAACAGCGTTGCCGTAACCATATCCGAGCACGATTCGGATATCAGGAAAATGCTTTCGCTTCGCTTATCAAATTCTCCCGATATTTCCGACCAGACATCGGTTCTTCGGACATATGCCGCATTTTCGCTGCAAACCGATGTGTATGTATATGCCCCTGCCAAAAGCAGAAAAACAACGCAAGGTATTCCCAGCACAATTGTCCAAAACACGCCTGTAATTTTCCTGTCCTCAGGCTTTTCCGAATATATATCCTCAAAGTCAACGCTCTTAAACTCGCTTGCCAGCTCCTTCTTTAATCCACGTACAAATCCCCTTAGCAAAACACCCGATTCATAAATCACAATATAGAATGTAAGGGCCAAAGAAGTATCTTCGCCAAGACAACCGTTCATATATAAAAATCCGGCAAGGGTGAATTCATATACAACGCCTAAAACCGATGCTGCGGCGCCCACTCTGTCACGTTTAACAAAGCAAACGGAAATCGCCGCCATCGAAGCCATGACAGCAATCAGCCCACTCAGGGAAGTCGTAAATGCATAAAGGGCTTTACCCAATGAGACCATTCCCTCCCAAAAGTCAGCTTTAAACGTTTCTTCCGGATTGCTGTTTGCAAAGATAAAATACATTGCTCTGTCGTCGATGCTGTAAGACGTCAAATTCCACAAAAACGTTCCTGCAATTATACCCAGGCAAATAACGACGGGAATCAGCCACGCAACAATACGCTTGCCGATTTTCCTTCTTTTTTTGATGTTGCCCATCTCCTCTATTTCACTTCTTACAAAAGAAAACAGCGTTGCAAAAATTACAAGCGGAACAGACATGGTGAATGCTCTGTAGTCGAACATAAGCGAAAACGTCATAAACAAAACAATCACGAAAGCATCATCAGCCTTTGACACCTCCGTTTTCACCGTTCCGACCGTTGCCGCCCACAGCATTGCCGTTGCCGCAAGCAGGAAAGAAATCGCGAAAAATTTCAGAGAAACAACATACTTTAGATACAAAATCAAAATAATCGAAGCCGAAAGAAGCATTCCGACAATTTTTAAAAACATTGTTTCGCCGATTGAAGCTGTGCGCCACACAATCGCAAAGAAAGCGCAGAACACAAACAAAACGGCAAACATATCCATCCAGGGAATAGTACTTGCCAAAGAATACAAAGCTTTAAGAAGCAGTCCAAACGGATACATAACCGTTATAAGGTGTGCATCGGGTTTACCTGTGTACGCACCGCTGGCAATATCGCGAATTGTAATGTCCGTGGCATCCGAATATCCGATTTTGAATTTTAAAGCAATAAGCACTGCCAGTGATATCGACAGTGCAAAACTCAAAAACACTAATATCTTATTTCGTTTTCTATCTTTAACGACGTTCATTTTTCCTCCGAAACATTGTAGGCATAAACCCGAAGATCCTCAAAAGACCCGTCCGAAACCGGAAAATCTTTCTTAAGGCTTTCAAAAACATAGTCATTCTTCTCATTCATGCGAATGCTGGCGATATTTTTGGCAAGTACTTCCGCAAATAAACGTTTAAGGCCGAGTATTTCGATACCGTACTTTTTCAGCAGTCCGTAACCTTCTGTTCCGTAGCCTGTACCGGTCGGTAAATCCGTTGCCATGAACATTCCGACTTCCGCTTCAAGTTTTTCCTCGTTAAAATGCTGCATGTAAGCGCATCCGACAGGCTTATCCGTTTCTTTTTCGCAAATAACAAACTGATGCACCAGGCCCTTATAAACCTTGTTGTGCAGCCAGTCAAGGTGTTCTGCCCTGCTGATGGGCTTTCTGTAAAGAAAATAGCTTACAACTCTTTCGGAATTTCTCCATGAAAGAATCATATCCGTATCATCCTCGGTAATAGGTCGCAAATAAAGTCTTGGACCCTCCACGCGGATATTTTTGTCAAATGGAAACATAATCTCTCCGTTTCTTAACTAATCATTGCCGTAAAGGCGTTCGCGCATTTTTTCAAGTTCGGGCATCTGGCCCATGTCAAGCCACTCTGTTTCGGGCACAGGGAAAACGCGAACATTTCTGCCCTTTTTCATTTCAAGCTCGACAATATCCGGAAAACCTACCGAAACATCATCTTCTATATCGTCAAGAACATATGGCTCCACAATATACATACCGGTATTTGTCAAAAAAGACATCTCCGGCTTTTCGGTCATTTTCTCAATAGTACCGTTCTCACCCATTTCAATAACACCGTAAGGAACCGTTACATTTTTGTAGGCGCACACCATTGTGATTGCATTGTTGTTTTCACGGTGAAACTTAAGCATGGCCGAATAGTCGCTTTGCAGCAAAATATCACAATTCGTGAAAAAGAAAGTCTCGTGCATTTTGCCTTTTAAAAGGCTCAATCCGCCGCCTGTTCCCAAAGGTTTTGACTCGTCATACCACGAAACATCATATGGTTTTTCCGAATCATTGAAAAAACCCTTGATAAGTTGCTTTTTATAATTGACGATTACGTGAAATCTGTTGCACGAAAAAGCTTCAAAATGCTGCATTATATGCTCAATAATCGGAAGCTCTCCGACAGGAATCAAGGGTTTGGGCAGTACCCGTGTAAACGGGTCAAGTCTGGTACCTCTGCCGCCCGCGTTGATAACGACGGGAATATTCAAAGGAGAAGCGACAATTTCCTGTCTCCCACCCACAAAAACGTCTTTAATTTCGTAGTCCAAATCAACTATCGGAATTGCGATAAAATTGCGCGCACTGTACAAATCCACAGCCTCATCGACGCTATGAGCGCACAACGGATTATGGTTTGCCGCCGCAATACAACAATCGTCAATCTTACCCCCCTTCAAAAGATGGCGTCTGACATCGCCATCCGTAAGTGCACCGGTAAGTTTGCTGCCATCGACAGTAAAAACTATCTTGGGATTAATTTCCGCAAGCATCTCCATAGCCTTGCGAACTGTTAAGTTTTGATTTATTAAGAGTTTATGGAAATCCATTAAAATCTCCGTTCTGCCGCAAAAACTATTCGGCATTCAATATAACGTCTGCTACTTTAATTACATCGGCTTCGGTAAGTGAAGTGCTGCACGGAAGGTTAATAACTTTTTTCCAATAGTCCTTAGCCGCTGCAATATCATACGTATATGAGCCTTCATAAGGCTTCTGTTCATGAATGAGGCCCCATATAGGGCGACTTTGAATACCTTCAGCTTTAAGTTTATCGATCAAACCGTGTGAATCGCTCTCAAATTCTTCCGGCACCACCAATGAATAGAACCAGTGATTGCTGCGCGTTCCCCGTCGGAAAGGAAGAATCTTTAATCCGTTCCTGCCGTCAAGCAGCTCTACGTATTTGTTATAGTTTTTAATCTTTACGTCAATAAAGCCCTCAAGCTGTTCCAACTGTGCAAGTCCGAGCGCAGCCTGAAGGTTTGTAAGCCTGTAATTAAAGCCTATTTCGTCGTGAATGAAATTCGCTTCATCGGCCTTGGCCTGCGTGGTAAGGTGCTTAGCTTCTTTTAGCAGATTAACATCGTTGGAAACTATCATACCGCCACCGCCACAGGTAATTATTTTATTACCGTTAAAAGAAAACACTCCGACAGTACCGAAAGAACCCGCGAAGCGTCCTTTAAACTCACCTTCCGTATAGCATGTACCGATGGCTTCACAGGCATCCTCTACCATTTTGATGTGATATTTGTCGGAAATTCGGGTTAATGCCTCCATATCAGCCATATTTCCGAATACATCAACTACCACAAAAGCCGGGATTCTGCGCCCTGTCTTTTTATGGAAAAGAACATCACCTTTAAGTTCACATTCTCCGGTAATAAAATTTTCAAGTTTAACGGGATCTATGCACAGCGAATCGTCGCAATCCATAAACATAGGCTCGGCGCCTATATATTTAACGGGGTTTACGGATGCAATAAAGCTCAAGGTCGGAACAATAACCATATCATTGGGGGTTACTCCGCACAGCAAAAGCGCAATGTGCAGGCCTGCTGTTCCGCTTTGACACGCAACCGCTCCGGCTGTTCCGACATATTTTGCAATTTTTTCTTCAAAATCGCTTACATAAGGGCCGGCCGTAGATACCCACTCTGTCTCAACGGCATTGGTAATATATTCAAGTTCTTTTCCCTTAAGATTAGGCACCGAAAGAGGTATAAATTTATTTTCAGACATTTAATCTCCGTTCTGCTTTGCCGATTGTAAAGCAAAATCCATAAAAGGCTTTACAGATTATATATATCAGCCTTGTATTTATCCATGTTTGCACGCAAAAACTCAATTGTTGCGGCAATTCCTTCTTCGAAGGTGTACTGCTGCTTCCAATCTGTCAAAGCATGAATTTTCTCATTGCACCCCAACAAACGGTTAACCTCGCTCTTTTCGGGGCGCAAGCGCTGCTCATCGCAGACAATTTTAGCATTGGGATTAATCTGCCTGATAAGCTCGCCCGCAAGCTCTCCTATCGAAATTTCGCGTTGCGTTGCAATATTTATTTCCCGGCCGACAGCCTTATCGGATTTGTAAATCTGATAGAAACCGTTAGCCGTATCTTTTACAAAATTGAAATCTCTCGTCGGTGTTAAAGAACCGAGTTTTATTTCTTCTTTACCCGCAAGAAGCTGCGTAATGATTGTAGGGATAACCGCACGTGCGGACTGTCTGGGGCCAAACGTATTAAAAGGTCTTACGATTGAAACCGGAAGCTCAAAGCTTCTGTAAAACGACTCTGCCAGTCTGTCTGCGCCAATCTTTGTGGCCGAATACGGAGACTGCCCCTGATAGGGATGATGTTCGTCAATCGGAACATATTGCGCCGTCCCGTATACTTCCGAGGTGGAGGTAACAAGCACACGCGAGGTTTCCAAATCGCGTGCTGCCTGAAGCACATTCAATGTTCCCTTAATGTTCGTGTCAACATATGCATCCGGTGAATGATAGCTAAACGGAATGGCTATTAATGCAGCAAGATGGAACACGGCATCGCACCCCTTCATCGCCTCCTTAACGCCATGCGGATCGCGGACATCTCCCGCGAATACGTCTATCTGTTTTTTGACTTCGGGGTCAAACGAATCAATCCATCCCCATGTATTAAACGAATTGTAGTGCACAAAAGCGCGCACATCAAAGCCTTCCTTAACCAACAGTTCAGTCAGATGACTGCCGATAAATCCACCTGCTCCGGTGACCAATACTTTTTTACTCAAAACCGTATCCTCTTTAAGTGAAATAGTCTTTCGTGCGTTCTCAAATCATTAACGCACACTATCTTATAATAGCAAAAAAGTGGACAACAGTCCACTTTTAAGTCTTAAGAAAACCTTACGATTACAGTAAAAAAACAATTTATCGTTCTGCGCGCATGGGATTGTTCAAGAAATCCTCATAAGCAAGTTTGATGCCTTCCTCAAGCTCTGTCTTGTAAGTCCAGCCAAGCTTTGTTGCCTTGGAAACATCGAGAAGTTTTCTGGGAGTTCCGTTCGGCTTTTCGGTATCCCAATTTATCTTACCGGTAAATCCGACAACTTTGGCAACCATTTCCGTAAGTTCCTTAATGGTAAGTTCCTTGCCGGTACCTGCATTTACGGTTTCATTTCCGCTATAGTTATTCATCAGAAAGACACACAAATTTGCCAAATCGTCAACATATAAAAACTCGCGAAGAGGCGAACCGTCTCCCCAGCAGGTTACGCTTTCCGCACCGTTTACCTTGGCCTCATGGAAACGTCTTATGAGTGCCGGAAGCACATGGCTGTGCGTAGGGTGATAATTGTCATTGGGTCCATAAAGATTTGTAGGCATAACGGAAATATAATCCGTGCCATACTGGCGATTCAAAAACTCACAATACTTCAGCCCGGAAATCTTTGCCAAAGCATATGCCTCATTGGTTTTTTCAAGTTCCGAAGTCAAAAGACACGATTCCGGCATCGGCTGGGGTGCCATTCTGGGGTATATGCAGGAGCTTCCCAAAAATTCGAGTTTCTTACAGCCATTCTTCCACGCTGCATTAATTACATTCATCTCAAGCATCATATTATCATACATAAAGTCGGCAAGGGCCTCGCTGTTGGCAACAATTCCGCCTACCTTGGCAGCTGCCAAAAAAACGTATTCCGGCTTTTCAGCTTCGAAAAACTTCTGCACCGCAACCTGATCGATTAAATCAAGTTCCCGATGCGTTCTTGTAATAATGTTTGTATATCCCTGTCTTACAAGTTCACGTACAATTGCCGAGCCAACCATTCCCCGATGTCCGGCAACATAGATTTTTGCATTCTTTTCCATCATATGTATAATGCCTCCTTCCTGCTTTCTTGTACATTTTAGAGCGCCAAAAAGGCATGTAAAATGCGTGTTTTTGACTTGCATTTGTAAAATATTGACATAAGTGATAACATTGTTTACGTTAAATATTTACGTTAAAAGAAGGACGTTAATTTATGCAGGAAGCATTATTTCGAAGTGAAAGTGCCAGCACCCGAAGATTGATTTATACCCCTTCGACATTCGCTGTTCAAAGTCTTACATATCTTCAGGAAATCGGCGAGGTAAAAGTATTAATGCCACACTCCAGCGGTCGTTCGGATTTATCTTCCTTTCTGTTCTTTTATGTGGAAGACGGTGCCGGAACTTTAAAATACCGCCAAAACGAGTATGCACTCAAAAAGGGGGACTGTGCCTTTATTGACTGTAAAAGCCCATATGTACATGCAACCGGTGCCAACCCATGGACAATAAAATGGATTCATTTCTACGGAAACAACATGATGAATATTTATACTAAATATCTTGAGCGCGGTGGCGAACCGGTTTTCACAGCCGAAAATCCCACAGCGGTAACCTCCGCATGGAATATGATTTTCAAAAGTGCCGGTTCCGACGATTATCTAAAGGACATGCGCATCAACGAAGGACTGGCCGGCCTGTTAACACTGATTATGGAGCACAGCTGGAATCCCAACCGGCACCACGAAGCGTTAAAAGTGCGCGAGCTTGCCGAAATCAAACAGTATCTCAACGACAACTACTGCAAAAAAATAACGCTCGACGAGCTTGCCGAGCGCTTTTACATAAACAAATATTACCTTACCAGAATTTTCAAAGATGCATACGGCACCTCAATAATCACCTACATCACAAGTTTAAGGATCACCAAAGCCAAGCAGCTTCTTCGCTTCAGCGATTTCACCATCGATGTCATATCCGAAGAATGCGGTTTTGAATCCGCGTACTATTTTTCAAAATGCTTTAAGAAAGTTGAGGGGATTTCTCCGTCGGAGTTTCGTCGCAACTGGTAACAGCAAAGTACATAAACTCAAGTACCGTAACCGTAAAGAAGAACGGATAAAGATAAAGAGAATACGAAAACGGCATTCCGACAATTATTACTCCAAGTTCAAGCAGCCACACCAAAAGCATTAAGCCCAAAAACAGCTTATCATATTTTTTGCGGATGACATTGACAAATTCTCTTATCAGCAAAGCTATTGTCAATGCAAGCATGGCAACATGTGCAAATACGCTTAACCCTACAGCATCCAGAAAAACAATATACTTGTCTCTTATTTGGGCAAATATATTATAACCGGCTGTTCTCAAAGAAGAATTTTGCCATGCACCCATAGATGCATTTTGGGAAAACTCCTGCATACCCTTATCCCATGCGGCAAGTCTATACTCAGGCATACCGGTATCCTCCCCGCGATATTCCGGAGCATAGTATTGGAAATCAATGCCCATCGCCTTGTAAAAATAATTCAGCTGACTCACAAGGCAAGGCTTTATGTTATGAATCCCCAACCGTACATATGCCTTGATAAAGCGACTTTTTTCTTCTTTTGATGCAAAAGACTGGTCAATGTCTTCACGGCCCTGAGCGCGATTATTTGAAACATAACCGTACAATCCCCACTGTTTAAGTACATTCAACGGCACGATTGCCTCGACTGCAGCTATATCTTCCCCGGCGCCGTCATATGTCAGATTTGAGTATTCGCTGTTGAGGATATATTGAATAGGCCTTATAGAGCTTACAATGAGATAATCATTTCCGTAATATTTTGCATTTCCTATTTTCTGGGGGCGCCCGATTACAAATACGCACGCGGCAAAAATTGCGATGGCAAAAGCAGCTTTTTTAAGATTTGCGCGATATCCCGCAAACACTGCCGCCAATACTCCCAGTACCCCCAATACAAGCCCTTCGCTTCGCCACAAAGTCACAATACTTCCGACCGATACAAGATAAATAATGCGCCCTTTATCAAGTGATACTTTGTCAAGGGCATCCATTGTTATAACCGTAAAGAAATTAATACACAAAATAGTATATAAAACATTTCTGTAAGGATTTACGGCAACCTCAAAAAACTCCGGCAATAAAAGAAGTCCCAAGGCAAACCATTCGGTATTCTTTTTAAAGCGTGATGATTTGTATATTCTGAAGAAAAGATAACCTACGGTCCACACCAAAAACAGCCATTGCAACAATGCAATCGCTGCCGTTACGGGAATCACCATCATCATGGCTCCGTAAATACAGCCCGTAAACATATGATGCCAATAAAAAGGAATAAACCGTAAGGCATAATAATACGTAATATAATTGTCTATCGATATTCCGTAGCATTCCGGCCACACCAGTAATCCGACAACTACACCCAGGCAGAAAATAACCGCAAACGTCGCAAACACCTTTCGCGGAATTTTCCTGTCAACTATCAAAAACACCAGTTGCCACAAAAGACATATAAATACGCCGGCAAAAAGTTTTGTAACAATATACGTTAATATATATTCAGTTTTATCACTTATAACTTCCGGATAAAGTGCTTCCGTGTACATACTGTCAAATTCGTTAAACAAAAACAGCAACCGTTCGTATCCGAACGAAGCTAAAAAGTGAATCAGAGGAAACAAAAAGCGCAATTTTTTCTTATCCATAAACTAAAGTTTCTCCGCCTCTTCTTTTATCATTCCGAATTCGGGATATTTATTAAACATATACTCTCCGATAACGGCAATAAGTTCAAAATCTTCCTCACTGTCAATGTCAAGCACGGCCGTGTCTTTCATAATTATTGCATAAGCATTTGTGTTAAAGAAACCTACCGGCGGCTTGTTTTGAAGCGCAAGCGGACTATACGCATACAGGGAAGCATTCATATCATAAAAAGCCGGAGCCTCCTGTCTTGTCGTAAAGTTTGAAGCAACTGCTTTTGTGAAAAACCCGTTTTCTTCTTTAACCATATTGAAATAAGGATTCCGCCTCGAACCGGTAACAGAATATACTGCGTCAACATCCTTACGGGAAACCTTAGTGTTAATTATATTTACAATATCCTTGACCGTTCGCAAAGGTGATGTAATATCCAAATCCACAACAACATCGTAATCGCATCCGTTCATCTCGCAGGCGCGTTTATAACAGTCCTTTATTACCGCAACCTTCGGCACTTTATCACCGCCAAGCTCAGCCTCGCGCCACAAAATTTTAACGTCAACCGAGTTTTGCGACATTGCAAGCTCTGCCAACTCCCGTGAATCCGTATTAACAACAACGTCATACATGAATTCACCGCTTTCAGCCATTTTTTCGGCCGCCAGCTTTATTGCGGCGATTGTGTAAAAAACAAGCGGCGTGCCAAGATAGTCTTTTATATTTTTATTTTTGACACCTTTGGAACCCGCGCGACCGCATATTGTAAATAACACTCTCATAACTTAAAACTCTCCCTTGGCATACTTAAGCGCCCTGAGCCCATGCTCTATAGTGCTGTCATTCTTTCCGATACCCGAAACCATATCCAGGAAAGCTTCCAACTCGCGTATTTTAAATATGTTTCTGTCGTTATCAAACGACAGTGTCCTATTTTCCTTAAGATAAGTAACCGTACCCTTTAGCAAATCGCATTCAACGGTATCATCCTGCATAAACAGTTCAAGACACCTCAATGATTTTCTTCCGAAATAGTCAAGATGAACTTCCAATGCCGTTTTATCCGTTCTGGCAACGTATATGGCTGTATCAACACTGTTAATCTCCAGATTTGAGAGTTTCCCGCGAATGGCAAAGCCTTCCTTCACCGGACCGAACAGATACGAAAGATAGTCCCACTCATGTACAAGATCAATGTCAACACCGCCCCCCAATTCCTGTATGGCGCTGTAACATTTACGGTAATCCGTTCCCGGTCTCCATTCGGGCAGATAGCTTGAACTTATGGCTCTCGCCGAGATAACTTTTGAAAAATCGATATTGTCGTGAACATATCGGATAACAGAATTGTATCTTACCGGACAGGCAACATAGAACAGCTTACCGGCACCTGCATCAATAAAGCTTAAATCCACATCGGTTCTGTCAAATACCGGCTTTTCGATAAAAAAAGCATCGGCACACCCATAAAAAAGCTTTAATGTATCATAATGCTTCGATGTCGGGTTAGTGATAAAAACAATATCATAATGTTGCGTAACAGGTGTCGCATAATCATACGCAATCACATTGTCAACAAGTGATGCAATATCATCCGAAATATCCTGCCCTTTTCCCGAACGGTAAACATCAATGGTTGCGTCCACAGCACGATCGTTAAGCACTTTACGGAGATTTGCTATATGTTTTTTGGCAATCGAGCCTATTCCGGTAAAAGCAATTTTCACAGACTACTCCTCAATTCGGTCAATAAGTTTCAATATTTCTTTATCCCTTTCAAAATCCCATAAGCATTCCCGAGGTTTACCCGCAACGTTGTCCAAAAACGCCTCAATTTCGCGCATATATTGCTTTTCGGTAATAAATGCGGCGTAGCCTTCAACGTGCTCTTCATCGCCAAAGGTTATCGGGATATCCTTCTTTGCCTCAAAATCATATTCTTTAAGCGAATCCGGCGTTCCGTTCCAGGATACATATAAATCCTCGCCAAACGCCTCAAAATAGCGCACAGCTTTTCGCGATACGACATCCACTACCATTGTCCCTCTGGTGCCGTTCTCGTGTTCAAAAAGAACTGTATAGTTATCGTTATAATCAATGTTCAAACCGGTGTTTTTGCCGGACATTACCTCGCATTTTACAATCTTGCCAAAACAGGTAACCACCCAGGGTAATTCAATCGCAAATATCTCACGACACCCGTTTGTGCGTCTGTCACCGATAAAATAGCTGTTATAGCTTTCCCACGGATGCCAGTCGGGAAGGTATTGTCCGATATGATAAATGTAATTAAACGGCCCCCTGCACTCGTGAACGCGTTTACTGATAAACTCTGTTTCAAGTTTATAAAGCCTCGACGACGACAAAAACAGCTTTACATTCATCTTTTTGGCCAGGGCAATATTTTCCTCGTACATATCATCCACAAGATTGATTTCGGTAAATACGTTTAACTTATGCTTAAGGCATGTGTTTATAATCCCGGCATGAGAAATCGGTGATGTACATACAAATGCACACAGAGGTTCAAAAGTTAAGACTGCCGTTTCGATTGTTTCAAACGTATCAATGCCATACTCGGCTTTAACTTCATCGGCACGCTCTTTATTAGTGTCAACGCCGGCGATTTCAATATTTCCGATTTTCATTAACAGCCTGATGCGGCGCTTTCCCATAGAGCCAAGGCCTATTACAATAACCTTCATATATACCTCTGTCCACTGCTTTATTTATCAAAAAACTTTTTCTTTAAATCAAAATTATTAGCACAAAGATGCTTTTTCAAAATATCATGAATCTGCACCGAAGCATTCGCATCACCGTAAGGGCTCACCGAATTTGCAAATTCGCCCGAAGCCTTGCGCATTAACGCTTCATTTATGGCAGTTATAATCTCACCGGATTTATTGCCGCAGTCTATAACCGTTTCTCCGCGAAGTCTGCCCTTTTGGCGATCGCCTATATTTACTGTCGCTATGTGAAAACACGGTGCTTCCAACAGTCCGCTTGATGAATTTCCGATTACAAATTCACAGTTTTTCAATGCGCTTAAGTATCTGCGCTTGCCAAGCGAATCCACCAAAATGATATTGGGGAACTCTTTTGCGGCTTCAGAAAGCATCGCATTAATTATATTACCGCCATCATCGGCATTTGCTTTTGTAAAAAGAAACTTAATATCGTTAAAGGCCGTAATTGCTTTAATCAGTTCTGCTGCCTCAAAGCGCGCCGAATCCTTTTCAAGCGTTACGGGATGAAATGTTCCGACAGCATACTTTTCCCCAAGAGTGCAACCTATATATGCTTCCAATTCCTTCTTTGAGATGAAATTTTCCTTCATGGAGTTTTCAACTCCGAGGCTTCCCGTAAAAAATACTCTTTCGGGATCTTCACCCAACTGCTCGACCCTCTTTTTGAATTCCCCGGCACTCGTAAAGTGAATATACGACATTTTGGTAATTGAGTGCCTGACGGCCTCGTCAATAGCGCCTTCCGTGACCTCGCCGCCGCCTATGTGAGCTATTGGGATGCGACAGTTCATGCATGCCTCGGCAATTGCCAACGTCTCATATCTGTCTCCCAAAAGAAGCACACAATCCGGCTTAATATCCTCAAAGTATTCCGTAAATCCCACAAGGGCATTTGCCATAGTCTCAGATATTCCGCGCGGTCCGCTTTGGGCCGAAAGTATCGGAATTTCACGGTCGATAACAACCCCGTCACTTTTAATTTCATTGACGGTCATCCCATGTGCCTCCGATAAATGTGTACCGGTCACCACCACATTTAAATCAATATCCGGGTCGTCTTGAAAAGCCTTGATTACACGGCTTAAAAGTCCATATTCAGCTCTGGTTGCGGTTACGATTGCCAGACGGTTCATAATTCTATTAATTCATCCTCTTCAAAATCACGCTTTGCGCATGTCCCTGCCACTTCACGCCACTTCATAGGTGAAATGCCGCTTCCGGGACGCTTCATTGTTATATTTTCCTCGGTCAGAATCTCGCCCTTTTTAATTGCACGTGCTGCAACAATACTCTTTCTGGCAATCAAACGATTCGGTGCTTCCGATACCGTAGGTGTTTTTTCCGACGATCCTTTTGCCTTCTCTATATTTCTGATAGCCGAAACCATTGCTTTAAGTTCAGAAGGCTCTAAGCTTGCGCGGTGATCCGGACCCACCATATTCTTATCCAGTGTAAAGTGCTTTTCAATAACCGTTGCCCCCATGGCAACCGCCGCGATAGGTACTTCGATTCCCAGCGAATGATCTGAATAACCGACCTTACAGCCAAACTCTTTCCTAAGCGTCTCCATGGCATTCAAATTTATCTCTTCAAAAGGTGCCGGATACTGCGTAGTACAGTGCAACAGTGTTATTTCTCCCGCGCCGTTCTTTTTAAGTACATTAACGCACTCCCGAATCTCATCCAGGGTACACATTCCGGTTGAAAGAATAACAGGTTCATGCATGGATGCTATCTTTTCAAGCTGCGGCAAATCGGTAACTTCACCGGACGGAATTTTCCATATATTGCAGCCAAGCTCCTTTAAGAAGTCTACGCTCTCGCACTCAAACGGTGTCGATAAGAACTTCATACCTATGTCATCGCAATGTTTTTTGATGATGCGATAAGAATCATAGCTTAATGAAATTTTCTTAATCATGTCCAACTGGCTTTCACCCTTACCGGTTGTTTCCTGCTGGTATTTTGCTTTTTGCGCAAACTTTGAAACAATCTTATCGGGTTTCGAAGTTTGAAACTTAACTATATCAGCGCCCGCCTCCTTGGCAGCATCACACAATTTGCAGGCAGTTTCCACACTTCCGTTATGATTTACACCGGCTTCAGCGATAATCAGAACTTTGTCGCTCATAGGATAATCCTCTCCTCTATTTCATTTTACGTTTCATTACAGGCTTGCAGGGATTTCCGCTTGCGGTAACATTGGACGGAATATCTTCTATTACCACGCTCCCGACACCTATACAGGTGTTTTCTCCGACATTCATCAGCGGAACTATGCTGACCCCCGTAGCAACATACGAAAACGCGCCGACAGTAACATGTCCGCATAAAATAGCCCCCGGCATAACAGATGTATAATCGCCTATGCAATCGTCATGCCCGATGTTTGCGGCAACACTTATTAAGCAATGCGCCCCCACCTTGGTGTCTATGCCCACCGTTGCATTCGGGCAAATGATTGAACCCTTACCGATATCGGCATTTCCGAGGATAGTTGCCCTTGGGTGTATTATCGTCTCCCAATTTGAAAACTCGGGGAACTTTTCAACTATATGGCGGCGAATCCTCCCATCCTGGTTGGTGGTAACGGCATATACATTCTTTTCACGATATAAAGTCATCAAATCGTCATCCGTACCGATAACCTTATAGCCGTAAAGAGTCTCGCCGACGCGTTCGGGCATATCAAGATATCCCAAAATATTGTAAGTAAGCTCATCCTTGTTGATATCTTCAATATATGCTGCGACACATTTTCCAAGGTCGCCCGCACCTAAAATAACTATATTTTTCATTGTGAAAGCCTCGTTATTTTTTTAATTGCAATCTCTGAATCTTACCCGACGAAGTTTTGGGAATCGCATCAATTACTTCGTAAGCCGCGGGAACTTTATAATCTTCAAGTTTACCGGCAATCAGTCCGTTTATTTCTTCCTTCACGATTTTTGAAGGCTCAGATGTTACCACAAAGGCTTTAACCACTTCGCCCATGATTTCCTCGGGATCTGCCATACCGACGCACACGCATTCGTCAATAAAATTAAGCTCCGAAAGAACCTGCTCAACTTCCATGGGGCTTACCTTTTTGCCGCCGACATTGATAAGTTCCTTTTTGCGGCTGCAAAGCTTAAGATATCCGTCTTTGTCTCTTACGCCCCAGTCACCGGTTCTGAAATATTCACCGAAATAAGACGATGCATTCACTTCCGGCAGCAAATAATAACCCTTCGTAACGGCATCACCCTTTACACATATTTCGCCCTCTGCATTATCGGGAACGGTATTTCCGTTATCGTCACATATCTTTATATACATATTTGGCGACTGTTTACCGATAGTATCAAGTCTGTCGGCCTCTTCGTGGAATTCCATAAATGCACTTCTGGACGCTTCCGTAAGACCGTAATGCATACATATTCTTGTGTCCGGGAGAAGCCCTATCAAAAGCTTCTTGTCCGGTATCGGCATCGGTGCGCTTCCGATTTCAATATAGTGAAGCTGATTTTTATAATCCGCAATTTTCTCGCCGCTTAATTTCTTTATCATGGCCCAGCTTGCCGGAACCATTCCGAAGCCGGTAACTTTGAACTCTTCCATAAATCTGAAAAAGCGCTTCATGTTTGCAAAGCTTCCGAGTATTACAACCGTCTGACCGTATGAAAGAGCACAGCGCAACCTTCCGAGTCCGAAAGAATGCGATATCGGCAGCGCAAGCATTTCGACATCATCCGGGCTGTTTTTAATAAATGTGTTAATGTTCAAAGCCGCCGCAGAAATATTCTTATGGCTTAATGTAACGCCCTTAGGCTCGCCTGTGGTTCCTGTTGTAAAAATAATATCGGCAACAAGATCCTCCGAGGGAAACTCAAACACGGTTTCATCGATAAAGCCCTCAAATTCTCCAAGCTCAACTCCGCTTAAATTAAGGGCCTCATTGGTAAATCCGATTACAAGTTTCGGCATGACCTTGTTATATATCAATGTAAAACGTCTTTCATTTGTATCCGGCGCAATCGGCAACGCCGTAACGCCCAAAATATGGCACGCAAAATACACCGACACAAACGAAAGCTGCTTGTTGGCCGCAATAATTACCGCATCGCCCTTTTTAAGTCCGTAAACTTCAACAAGACGTTTCCTTGCGAAAGCAATCTGACGGACAAGTTCAGAATAAGTAAGACTTAATGAACCGTCTGTAACAGCAACCTTGTCAGGTGTTTTCAGGGCATTATCAAAAATTTGCTCCGCTATTGTCTTCATTGCTGCCTCCCGGCGTCAACCGCCTTAATGATGTCGTTAACATCTTCAATATCAAGAAGCACTTCTGATGTCATCTTAAAACCGAATGTTTCCTCGAGTCTTGCAATAATCTTCAGATGATGCAACGAATCCCAATTTTTCAAGTCGCCGATGCCTGCATCAAGCGGGATATCGCAAGGCGCAATTCCAAGTATCTCCCCCATAATTTCTTTAACTTTTGTAACTGTATCCATGGCATTGCCTCCTTATTAGTCCACCCTTCATAATAATTTATTTAGCGTGAAAAGTCTACTTAATATAGTCTTAAGATTGCTTTTTGCGCCTGCAGCAATTATACTATTTTACGTGTTTGGCTTGTGAAACGGAGGTCAATATGTCGCTTGCAGAGCTTAAGATTAAACCTATATGGAAAACAACATTTTTAGCCACAATTATCACCGGCTTTTTAACTCATATGTACGCAATGACCAATAATCTGCTTACATACGATTCAATGTGGAATTTATATTCCGATCAGGATATGATTACTTCCGGTCGACAGTTTTTAAAATATGCCTGCCACATCAGTTCTGATTACGATCTTCCGTGGCTTAACGGTGTTCTTGCAATTTTATGGATTGCACTTACGGCTGTAATCACCGTAGAAGCCTTAAACGTTAAATCCTGCATGCTTGCCGGGATAATCGGTGCATTGCTTGTAACGTTTCCCTCTGTTACTTCAACCTTTGCTTACTCGTTCACTATAGACGGCTATATGCTTGCCGTTTTGCTTGCGGTACTCGCTTTCTTTTTAACCGATCGTTTCAAATACGGCTTTATTTTCGGTATTTTGTGTCTCGGCTTAAGCCTCGGAATATATCAGGCTTACATTACCGTAACGATTGTACTCTGCATCTTTTCGTTGCTTCTTGCGATTATTGAGATTGATTCCGTTAAGGAAATATTCGTAAAAGCAGCCAAATACGTGATAATGGGCGTCGGCGGATACGCCTTCTACATCGTAACGCTTAAAATCATGCTCGCCGTAAAGAAAGTCGAAATCTCCGGTTATCAGGGAACCGATAATCTTCTCCGCAATCCGTTAGCCAACATATGGGAAGGGTTAAAAACCGCCCCAAAGACCTTTTTTGACTTTGCCTTATACGGAAATGTTTTAACCACATCGACCGCCATGAAAATTGCCGTTGTGCTTACAGTCCTTATCGGTGCTGTCTCATTTGTGTATCTGTTTGTAAAAGCAGGGCGCCATAAATCCGTTTTAAGATATGTACTTACGGCAATTCTTGTACTTTGTCTTCCTTTCGGTTCAACACTGATTTGCATTCTTTCACCGAATATGTATTATCACCTGCTATTAAGATATGCATGGGCGTTCATGCTTGCTTTTATGATTGTACTTGCCGACAGATGTCTGCCGTTACATGGGCGTGCCGTTAAGATTTCAAAGCCGGCCTTTCTGGCGGTTATTCTTGCGGGTAGTTTGCTTTCCTTTGAATTTGCGGTTTACGCCAACGTCGCATATTTCGGATTGAGTGAACGCTACGAGCGCACCTATTCAATCTGTCAGCGTATAACCGACAGACTCTATGCCGAAGAAGGCTATACTGCCGGCGACCCCGTCGCAATTTTAGGCGGTATTCTCGACGCTTCCGAATTTCCTTCAACAGATATCACTGCCGCAGATATGATTGGTTACGTCGGGGTTTCGGGCGATTACGCGGTAAATTCCACCCACAGCCTTGCCGCCTTCGCAAGCCACTACTTAGGAATAACGATAACCACGATTGATGTCGGTCGCGAAATAGAATTGGGCGCTTACCCCGAGTTTTTAGAAATGCCCCGTTTTCCCGAAGACGGATGTATTCGTAAAATAGACGGAGTATGGGTTGTAAAAGTAAACGGTTAAGCGTTTTCGCAAAACCGATATCTTTATCGCAAAATCCATTTATAAAAAACGACCCTCATGCCGAACTGATATGTACCCTCTTTACTGGACAAACCAGTAAGGAGGGTATTTTTATGCGTTATAGTTACGAATTCAAATTATTATGTGTTGATTTGTATAAATCCGGTACATATCCAGATACACCAAATGACACAACAGAGGAACGCTTTAAGAAAAGTGTTAGAGAATGGGCTCGCATGGTCGATGCAAATGGTCCAGAAGTCTTAAAACATAAGGCTTTTAATAAGGTTTGGACTCCAGAAGAAAAGCTATATCTAGTTTCACAAGTCATTTCTGGTAAATCAAGAACTGATATTGCACTAAAAGCCGGTATTAATCCTGGTATGCTTTATCAATGGATTCAAAAATACAAATCTAGCGGATATAATGGATTAGTAGAAAAAAAGAAAGGACGTCCATCTACAGTTCATGATATGAAAAAAGCAATTGAACCTAGACCGCTTACCGAATCTGAACGCGAAGAATTAATTCGCTTAAGAGCGGAAAACGAATATATAAAAGCCGAGAACGAAGTAATAAAAAAAAGGATCGCCTTGAGGCAAGAAAAATGGGCTGCGCAACTCAAGGCGAAAAAGCAGCAATCATTAAAGAACTCCGAGAAAAAGGATACCAATTAAAGTATCTTCTTAAAGCCATGCACATGGCTAAATCTACGTACTATTTTGAGATTAGTAAGAAAGATGTTGTTTCTGAGCGTAATCAAGAAATACTGGTAGATATTAAGAGTATTTTTGAATCCAATAAGGGTAGATATGGTGTAAGACGTGTTCACCAGGAACTAACCAATCGTGGATATCAGGTGAATCATAAGCGTGTCCAGCGGCTTATGCATGAAGCAGGATTAGCGGGTAAACGACCAAAGGAAAAGTATCATTCCTATAAAGGGGAAGTAGGCAAGATTGCTGATAACATAATAGACAGAGATTTTAGTACAACTGCGCCATTACAGAAATGGACAACTGATGTATCGCAATTCAGCTTTTCATGGGGGAAGTGTTATATATCTCCAGTACTTGACATGAATACAAATGAAATCATTTCATATGATTTATCAATGAGTCCCAATCTTGAACAGATAGAACGAATGCTTAATAGAGCTTTTGACAAGTTTCCTGAAGTTGAGGGTCTTATATTTCATTCAGATCAAGGCTGGCAGTATCAACATGCATATTTTAGAAATGCTTTACAAGAGCATGGCATTATTCAATCCATGTCACGAAAAGGGAATTGCTATGATAATTGCATAATGGAAACATTCTTTGGAAGATTAAAAAATGAGATGTATTACGGATATGAGAAGAACTATTCTTCTTTTGAAGAATTCTCAAAAGCTGTTGAAGAATATATAGATTATTATAATAATAAAAGAATTCAGGCAAAAACAAAATGGATGCCACCTGTACAATACAGGATAGCATCCATGTGTTCTGCCTAGTTCATAAATATGTGTCCAGGATTCTGGGTACATATCA